>CAYOAL010000187.1:0-15909 GCA_964401935.1 uncultured Polyangiaceae bacterium | reverse complement strand
GCGAGCCATGCGCCCTATCGGCACAAGCGGCGCGGATGTTGCCGCCTTCGCCCCACGGAGCACGAATGCGACACGAGGACGCGCGCGAGGGCGCGTCCAGCCAGCGCGTCTCCCGGCATCCCGAACTTCGGGAACGGGAACGGGACCCTGCTAGAGGAAGTCGCAGGCGCCGGTGGGGTCGCCGCCGTTCAGCGGATCGAGGCACGGAGCGCACTTGAAGCCGTCGGGGCAGCCGTCCTGGCGGATCGAGAAGTTGTCGGTGGCGGGGAGGCAGTCGGGGAGGCAGGCGCCGGGCTCGTAGGCGGAGCCGAAGATGGAGGAGATGAGGCTCGTGCTGCAGGAGAGCGCCATGAAGGTGCCGTCGGCGAGGCCGTCGGGCACACACAGCAGATTGGCGCCGCAGGTGTCCGCGTCGAGGTTCTCTGCGTCATCTGGCGGGATCGCTCCGGCCGGGATGCAGCTTCCGCGGTCGCCGCAGCAGCGCGTGAACGTGACCGGGTCCTCGGTGGGACCCGGATCGCACGACTGCCGACAGGCTCCGGTCTCGGTGGCGTCGAACGGGTCGTAGCAAGGAGCGCAGCGTTCGCCGGCGGCGCAGGTGCTCTGCGGCAAGAGGTCGGCCTGATCGGCCACCGCAGGGAGGCACGTGGCGAGGCACCGCCCCTCGGCGCCTGCGATCGACTCGCAGGTCTCGGGGATGAAGTTGCCGCCGGTCTCGATCAACAGATCCGGGACACACTTGTTGTTGGCGTCGCAGTCGGCGAGATCGTCGAGGTTGTCGGGAGGGATGAGGCTGCTTGGGAGGCAGCGACAGGTGTCGAAGCCCTCGCAGGAGGGGAGGCTCGAGGGATCGAGCACGGGGTCGCCCACGTGGGGGCACACGGGCTCACTGCCACCGGCGCTCGTGGTGCCACCGTCGCTCGTGCTGCCCCCGGTGCCGGCTCCGCCCGTCCCCGACGTGGCGGCGGTGCTCGGATCCACGTTGGTGTCGTCACTCGAACAGGCCGCCGCGGCGAGCACGAGGGTCGCTGCCGTGATCGTCGCCGCCTTGATGTAGGGCCCCCAGCTCATTGTCACGGCGTACGTCATCTCTCCCCCCCTTGGCAAGCGCGACGTGAGCGGCGCCGGGCCGCGATGGCCAGCGCCGTGAGCACGGCGAGCATCGGCCCGTGGCTCGGGCGCGGGGCGGCCACGACGGCGCAGCCGCGCCCGTAGAGCAGGTTGTCGCGGTCGAAGCGCCCGGGGTTGGCGGTGCCTCCCCCCCCGGTGACGGCCACGCTCGAGCCCCCGCCGACCCCCGGGCCAGGGCCTGGACCCGGACCGGGTCCCACGGTGACGGACGTGAGGCTGCTCGTGTTCATCATCCCGGTGCTCGTCGTCTGGGTGGTGGTCGCCACCACCGACGACATGTTGCAGTCGGGATCCGGTGGGTTGCAGCTCGGGTCACACACGCCGTCCGCCAAGCAGTGATCCACGCCGATGCCCGCGCAGTTGGGATCGACGGGCGCCACGCAGGCTAGCGCGCACATGTCGTCGTCGCCGCAGTGATCGCGGTGACAGTCCGGGTCGCCGATCTGACCATCGACGTTGCAGGCCTCGTTGCACGCGCCGTCGTTGCGGCACGCGCCCCCCGGCTCGAACGCATCGATCACGGCCTGAAGCCAGGTCGTGAGCGTCGTCTCATCGGCGCGGGTGTGGGCGCCGAACGTCGAGCAGAAGTCGTCGCCGACCCAGCTCGCCACCGCCCCCACGTGCTCCACGCCGGCGCTGATGTGAAACGCGGGCCCCCCGGAGTCGCCGAAGCAAGGGCTGCTGGCCCCGACGACGTACGACACGTAGTGCTCCGAGATGGGCACGGGGCTCAGCTGCGGGCCGACCCCGGCGAGGGGGAGGGTGGTGACGCGGCGTGTGCCGAACCCCGACTGGCTCATGGCGTCGTTGATGCCGAAGCCCACCCAGGTCCAGTCGGGCCCCACGAACTCGATCGTGTTCTGGAGCGTCTGGCGGAGGAGCGGCGCGGCCTGGAGGGTGACCGGGGTCGCGAGCCGGACCAGCGCGATGTCGGGGGTGTCGTAGTCGCCTTCCTCGTAGAGTGGGTGGATGATCTCCTGATCGACCTCGGCCACGCCGCTCGAGAGCGTGGTGCCGAAGAACACGCGCGTGATCCCGAGCGCGCAGTGGGCGGCGGTGAGCACCGTCTGCCGCGAGATGAGGGTGGCGCTGCACCACGGCCCGATGAACTCGTCGCCCACCGCCACCACGTAGCCGTGACCGTTGTCGACGGTGCCGCCGATGATGGGTGCATCGCCACGCGCCAGGCGCTCGGCGGGGCCGCGCTCGGTGCTGCAGCCCACCATGGGCACCACGCTGAGGGCCAGCGCGCTGGCGAAGAGCAAGAAGGGTCGCATCCGTCCTCCAAGATGGGGCAAAGCAGGCGGCGGAGACCCCAGCGTGTCACCATCTGGCTGGGTTGACCAGCCCGAGCGAGCGCGTGGCGCGCGGCTCCGCCTCAAGCGAGCGGACCCACGACGTCCTCGACTGCGGCGCGGAGGCTCCCGTCGTCGATGAGCTCGGCCACGGCGCGGATGTCGGTGTAGAGCGGGCGATCATCTTCGAGCGTGGGAACGCGGCTCCGGATGAGCGCGCAAGCGGCTGCGACGCCGGCGCTCGGTGCGAGCGGCGCGCGTTGATCCACGCCTTGGGCCGCCGCGAGCAGCTCGATGGCGAGGCACTGCTTCACGTTCTCCACCACCTGCGTGAGCTTGCGGGCCGAGATGCTGCCCATGCTCACGTGATCCTCACGGTTGGCGCTCGACGGGATGGAGTCGACGCTGGCCGGGTGGCAGAGCACCTTGTTTTCGCTCACCAGCGAGGCGCTCGCCACCTGAGCGATCATGAAGCCGCTGCACAGGCCGCTGTCGGGGGCGAGGAACGGGGTGAGGCCGGTGGAGAGCGACGGGTTGAGCAGCTGCTCCACGCGGCGCTCGCTCATGTTGGCGAGCTCGGCCACCGCGATCGCGGCCATATCGAGGGCGATCGCCATCGGCTGCCCGTGGAAGTTCCCTCCGCTGATGAACTCGGCCTCGTCGCCGTCGAGGAAGATAGTGGGGTTGTCGGTCACGCTGTCGAGCTCGCGGTCGACCACCTCCGCCACCCACCGCAGCGCGTCGCGGCTGGCCCCGTGCACTTGCGGCATGCAGCGCAGCGAGTAGGGGTCTTGCACCTTGCCGCAGTGGGCGTGGCTGGCTGCGATCTCGCTGTCGCCGAGGAGCCGCCGCAGGTTGGCTGCCGTCTCGGCCTGACCAGGGTGGGGCCGCACATCCATCAGCCTTGGATCGAACGGACGCCGCGAGGCCATGTGAGCCTCCACGCAGACGGCGCCGGCGATGTCGGCGACGACACAGAGCTCGAGGGCGGTGTGGGTGGCCAGGGCGCCGAGGCCGGTCATGTACTGGGTCCCGTTGATGAGCGCGATGCCCTCCTTGGCGGCGAGCTCGATGGGGTGCAGGCCGGCGCGGTGGAGGGCCTCGTGCGAGGGTAGCTTCTCACCGCGGTGGCGCGCTTCGCCTTCGCCCATCAACGTGAGGGCGAGGTGGGCGAGGGGGGCGAGGTCGCCGGAGGCCCCGACCGAGCCCTGGGCAGGGATGCACGGCCACACCTCGGCGTTGAGCATGGCCACGATGAGATCGACGACCGCCTCGCGCACCCCGGAGTGCCCTCGGGCCACCACCTGACCGCGCAACAGGAGCATGGCCCGCGCTTCGGCTCGCGACAGCTCGGGGCCCACCCCCGAGGCGTGGCTGCGGATCAGGTTCTTCTGCAGCTTCTTGATGTCTCCAGCCGGGATCCGCGTCTCGGCCAGCGCGCCGAAGCCGGTGTTCACCCCGTACACGGGGGGAGCGGCGTCACCGGCGGCCTCGATCGCGTCCACCGCACGACGGGCGGCGCGAATGCGCTCCCGTGCGCCGTCGGAGAGGCGCACCGGGCGACCATGCGCGGCGGCGACGAGATCCGCGATGCTGAGGGGCTCACCGAGCACGACGGGACGATCGGACATGCGATGGCCATACGCCCGCGTTTGTGCGTCTGCAACGTGGGGAGCGTAGGTCGCGCCGCGCGTGACCGAGGGCCCCGCGGAGCGGTTTGCGATGCGACCAGACATGACGTATGCGGGAGGCTGTGAGGTGGCGTCCCTGGCTCCTGTCGTGTGCGCTCGGAGTCGCCGCGATGGCGGGTGCCCCGGGCGACGCGCGAGGCCAGGCTCCCAAGGCGTCGACCCCCGCGCCGGTGGGGCCGTCCGAGGGCGAGCCCGCGAGCCCCGAGCCCGGGGAGCCCGCGCTCGAGGCCGCCGACTTCGACCCACGCTTTCTGCTCGACGCGGGCCGCGTGCCCGTGACCGAGCCGGTGGCCACCGAGGTGAGGTTCTTGGTGCGTGGTGAGTATCAGGTGCGGTTCCGCGCCAACAACGACCTGCCCCTCGAGCCCCCCATCGGCGCTCCGCCGGGCACCGCCGACACGCTCGGGCAGAACGCCTACGTGTACCACTGGTTCCGTTTGCGGCCGGTGTTCCAGTACGAAGACCGGCTGGCGGTCGTGGGCGAGATCGACGTGCCGCGAGGGCTCGCGCTCGGCGAGACCACCGAGCTCACCACCGCTGCCCGCGACTCCTTCGCGGAGCGGCGCTTTTACGACATTCACCCGCGGCAGCTCTATCTCGCGTACCGCACCCCCATCGGGCTCATCCGGATCGGGCAGCAGACGTCGCACTGGGGGATGGGGTTGCTGGCCAACGACGGCGACCACCCCACACTGTTCGGCGACTACCGGCGCGGCTCGCTCACCGAGCGGCTCCTCTTCGCCACCCGACCGATGGGGGAGGGTACGCCGCTCGTGCTCGCCTTCGCCGGCGACGTGATCTTCGAAGACCCCAACGCCAGGCTCCTCGACGGCGATCGCGCCTTTCAAGGGATCGCCGCGGTTCGCTGGGAGACCCCCGCGTTTCACGTCGGCGTCTACGGCGTGGTGCGCCACCAGGAGCGCGATCGCGAGTCGGTCGACGCTCGCACCCCCTTCACCGAGGCCCTCACGGTGGGGGTGGTCGATGTGGCCGCCGGGTTCAACGTGCCGGTGCCGGGCTACGACGCGTTCTTGACCGGCGCGCTCGAGGCCGCCTTCATCGCGGGCGACACCACCATGGTGCGCAACATCGACCTCACTGCGGCCGGGGAGACAGAAGACGTCGTCGCGTTCGGGGGCGCGGCGCGGCTGGGCGTGGTCACCGTCGCCACCACCGACGACGGCCGCCGCTATGGCAACCTCGCCCTCGCGGTGGAGTATGGCTACGCCTCGGGCGACGCCGACCCCTACGACGGCGTGACCCGTCGCTTCACCTTCGATCAGAACCACAACGTGGGCCTCGTGCTGTTCGACCACGTGCTCGCGTGGAAGACGGCGCGGGCGGCCACCATCGCGCAGGATCCCTCGATCGTGAACCGCCCGGCCCCCGGCCTCTCGTTCCTGCCCTCCGAGGGGGGCGTGTTCGGCGCGCGCTACCTCAACCCGACCGTCGTGGTGCGGCCAGAGCCGTGGATCGATCTCAAGGCGGGCGTGGTGATCGCCCACACCACCGCCGATTTCGTCGATCCGTATCATGCCGGCGCCCTCGGCAACCTTGCCAACTACGACGGTGGCGACGAGAAGGCGCTCGACCTCGGCCTGGAGCTCGACGCCGGCTTCGACTTCCGCGTGCCGGTCACCGAGAGGTTCGTGATCAACGCCGGCGCCGAGGGGGGCGTCTTGTTTCCGGGGGGAGCGTTCGACGACGCCGAAGGGCGCGCCATGCCCAACCAGTTTTTGCTCAACACCAAGCTCGGGGTCTACTTTTGATGCGCTATTTCGTAACGCTTCCCGGGGGCGACGAGGTCGCCGTCGACGTTCGGGTGGATCCGGACGGCCACACCACGGCCTTCCTCGAGGGCGAGCCGGTCGAGATCGACGCCGTCGACGTGGACGGGGCCACCAACGTACGGGTGCGCGGCCGCGTGTACGATCTGTGGCTCGAGCACGACGGCGAGACCGTCGGCTACGTGGGCAGCGGCCACCGGGCGCGCGCAAGGGTGGAGACGGATCGGACGCGGATGGCGGCTCAGGCGTCGCGCTCGCGCAGCCCCGGTGGGGGGCAGGTCGTCGCGCCGATGCCGGGGCGGGTGGTGAAGCTCCTCGTCGCGGCGGGCGAGGTGGTGCAGGCTGGCGCGCCCGTCGTGGTGGTGGAGGCCATGAAGATGGAGAACGAGCTCACCGCCGACAAACCCGGGGTGGTGAGCCGGCTCCTCGTCGCGGTAGGCGACACCGTGGAGGGCGGCGCGGTGCTGGTGGAGCTCGGGCCGGTCCCCGAGGATACGCCGCCGTGAAGGCGCGGCGCCTCGAGCTCGCTCACCTGCCCACGCCCCTCGTGCCGCTGCCGCGAGCGAGCGAACGCCTTGGCTTCGAGCTGTGGGTGAAGCGCGACGACGCGACCGGCGGGGCCGAGGCCGGCAACAAGCTGCGGAAGCTCGAGCTCCTGCTCGCCGACGCGCTCGATCGCGGCGCAGACTGCGTGCTCACCTGCGGCGGCATCCAGTCGAACCACGCGCGCGCGACCGCCCTCACCGCCGCTCGACTAGGACTCCGCGCGGTGCTCCTCCTGCGCGACCCTTCGCTCGCGCGCGACGACGATGGCCCTCGCGCGGCGAGCTCGACCGCGAGCGCAGGCAACCTCTTGTTGGATCGCCTGGCCGGAGCGGAGGTGCGCTTCATCACCGCCGCGAGCTACGCCGCGCGGGCTGAGGTGATGGCGCGCGTGGCGGCCGAGCTCACCGCTCGTGGCCTCTGCCCTTACGTCATCCCCGAAGGTGGCTCGAACGGGCTCGGCTCGCTCGGCTACGTGGCGGCGATGGAGGAGGTGCGAGAACAGCTCGACCGCGGTCACGGCGGGGCGCCGTTCGACGTGGTGGCCGTCGCCTGCGGGTCGGGAGGGACGGCAGCCGGGCTCGCGCTCGGGGCGGGAGCCCACGGCGTCGCGCGCGAGGTGCTCGCGGTCGCGGTCTGCAACGACCAGCCTTACTTCGAGCGCCGCATCGCCGCGATCGTGGCCGAGGCGCGGGCCCTCGAGCCGGCGCTCCCCGAGCCGGTGGCGTGTCGGGTGGAGGCGCGCTTCAAGGGCCCCGCCTACGCGGTCTCCACCGCGCCCCAACGCGAGAGCATGGTGCGTCTCGGGCGCGAGGAGGGCCTCGTCCTCGATCCGGTGTACACCGGCAAGGCGTTCTTCGCCCTCGAAGAGCTCGCCCCCACCCTGGCCGCCAAGCGGGTGCTCTTCGTGCACACGGGGGGCCTCCCCGGCCTCTTGGCCGCGCCCGAGGAGCTCGCCCGCGAGCTCACCTGACGTCACGTGCGTCAACGTGTACACTCCCGGAGTCTGCGAGCGAGGAGCTCGCGGAGCTGCTCGAGGGAGAGATGATGGCAAGCGTGCGTGAGCTCGGGGGTTGGTTGTTGATCGGTGCGGCGCTCTTGAGCACCGCCGCGGGTTGTGAGCTCATCGCGACCGCCGATCGGAGCCGCATCCCCGGTCCTTCGGGGGGCACCGGCGGCGTCGGTGGTGAGCCCACCGGGGGAGGCGGCGAAGGTGGCGACCCCGGCGAGTGCACTTCCCCCGACGACTGCCCTGGCACCGCCTCCGACTGCCTCGTCATCACCTGCGAGGATCGCACCTGCGATCAGGTGGTGGTCGCGGCGGGCGCGAGCTGCGACGACGACGGCGGCAACGTGTGCGACGGGGCCGGCGAGTGCGTCGAGTGCCTCAACACGGAAGACTGCGACGCCAACGAGGTCTGCGACGTCCCCAGCAACACCTGTTTCCCCGAGCAGTGCTTCGACGGGGTCGAGAACGGGAGCGAGAGCGACGTCGACTGCGGTGGCCCCGACTGCCCCGGCTGCGAGAACGGCGACGCCTGTGTCGACTTCGGCGACTGCGTGAGCCAGTTCTGCGACAACTTCTTGTGCGCCCCCTGCGGCGACGACGGCGACTGCCAGAGCACCGACTTCTGCGACAGCGCCGACAACTGCGTGGCCAAGGGCGACCCCGGCGACAGCTGCGGCGCTCCCAACGAGTGTCTCAGCGATGAGTGCGCCGACGGCGTGTGTTGCGACACTGCGTGCGACGGCACCTGCGAGGCCTGCGATCTCGTCGGCACCGAGGGGACCTGCACCCCGCACCCGGCCGGCACCGATCCCGAGACGGAGTGCGGCGCGTCCGACTCCTGCAACGGCCTCGCCGCTCCCGACACCGAGTGCAGCTGCGACGACGGCATCGTCAACTTCAACGAGTCGGACATCGACTGCGGCGGCGGCACCTGCCCCACCTGCGCCGACGGTGACGACTGCAACAACGGCGCCGACTGCACCAGCCTGGTGTGCGACGTCACCTGCCAGACCCCGATCTGCGGCGACAACGTGCAGCACGTGGCCCTCGGGGAGGTGTGCGACGACGGCAACAACGTCGACGGCGACGGCTGCAGCGCCAACTGCCTGTCGGACGAGACGTGCGGCAACGACATCATCGACACCGCGGTGGGCGAGGTGTGCGACGACGGCAACACCACCGACGGCGACGGCTGCAGCGCCAACTGCCTGTCGGACGAGACGTGCGGCAACAACGTCATCGACACCACGGTGGGAGAGGTGTGCGACGACGGCAACACCACCGACGGCGACGGCTGCAGCGGTAACTGCCTGTCGGACGAGACGTGCGGCAACAACATCATCGACGTGGCCGCCGGCGAGGTGTGCGACGACGGCAACACCACCGACGGCGACGGCTGCAGCGGCAACTGCCTGTCGGACGAGACGTGCGGCAACAACGTGATCGACACCGCGGTGGGGGAGGTGTGCGACGACGGCAACACGACTGGCGGCGACGGCTGCAGCGGCGACTGCTTGTCCGACGAGACGTGCGGCAACAACATCCTCGACTTGGACGCCGGTGAGGTGTGCGACGACGGCAACACCACCGGCGGCGACGGCTGCAGCAGCGACTGCCTGTCGGATGAGACGTGCGGCAACAGCATCGTCGACGTGGACGCCGGCGAGGTGTGCGACGACGGCAACACCACCGACGGCGACGGCTGCAGCGCGAACTGCCTGTCGGATGAGACATGCGGCAACGACGTCGTCGACACAACGGTCGGCGAGGTGTGCGACGACGGCAACACCACCGGGGGCGACGGCTGCAGCAGCGACTGCCTTTCGGATGAGACGTGCGGCAACAACATCATCGACGTGGACGCCGGCGAGGTGTGCGACGACGGCAACACCGATCCCGGCGACGGCTGCAGCGCCGACTGCACCACCAACGTGAGCGTCGTCGACACCGTCCCCGCCGACGGCGCGATCGACGTGTCGGTGACGAGCGACATCGCCATCGAGTTCACCCAGCCCATGAACGCTGCCACCCTCACCGCCTCGACGGTGCTCGACGGCAACTGCACCGGCTCGGTGCAGCTCTCGACGGACGACTTCGTCACCTGCGTGCCGTTCGCGTCGGCCACGCCGGTGATGTCGGGCGGGGACACGGTGGCTACCTTCACGCCGGCCCCGGGGCTCACCTTCAACACCTTCTACAAAGTCCGCGTCACCCCCGCCGCCGAGTCGCAGGCGGCCCTCCCCCTCGAGGCCACCTTCACCCAACCGAACGGCTTCGTGACCGGGGCCGACGGGGGCCTCTGCACCGACTCGGTGGTGGTGAGCCAGGTGTACGGCGGCGGCGGCAACAGCGGCGCCACCTTCACCCACGACTTCGTCGAGCTCCACAACCGGGGCGAGACGGCGGTGAGCCTCGCCGGCTGGTCGCTGCAGTACGCCAACAGCACCGGCTCCTCGTGGAGCGTGAACGCGCTCACGGGAGACATCCCGGCCGGGGGCTACTTCCTCGTCCAGCTCGCCACGGGCGGCATGAACGGTGTCGCGCTGCCCGCGCCCGATCTCACGGGGACCATCAACATGGCGGGCAGCAGCGGCAAGGTGGCGCTGGTGTCGAACACCACCACGCTCAGCGGCAGCTGCCCCACCGGCGGCGCCCTGGTCGACTTCGTGGGCTTCGGCACGAGCACCAACTGTTTCGAGGGGAGCGGGCCCACCGGCAGCCTCAGCAGCACCCTCGCAGCCCACCGCGCCGGCGGCGGCTGCCTCGACGGCGACGACAACAGCGCCGACTTCACGGCGGCCCTCCCCGCCCCCCGCAACTCGGCGTCGAGCGCGCTCACCTGCTGCAGCGACGACGTGGCCCTCAACGAGACCGACGACCCCAACGAGGCCGACTACTGCGTGCTGCAGTTCCCCGCCACCATCAACATGGGCACGACCGACACCACCACCGTGTACGGCCGCGTCTTCGAGACTGGCGTCACCGAGGCGGCAGGCGACTCGGGGCTCATCCTCGCCGAGCTCGGCTACGGCCCACGCGACGAGAACCCCCAGCACGAGGGCGCGTGGACCTACGTCCCCGCCACCTTCAACGTGCAGGTTGGCAACGACGACGAGTACCAGGCCGACTTCACCGGCCTCGCCGAGGGCGACTACAGCTACGTGTTCCGCGTCAGCCTCGACAACGGCTCGAGCTGGACCTACTGCGACATCGACGGCGCCGGCTCGAACCTCCCCACGCTCCACTTCGAGACCACCTCCCTCGGCCTCATGATCGTCACCCCCTGAGCGGGGGGCTGGGCTCTCCTTCGCCACCCCAACGACAACGCGTCCAAGCGGCCGTCTTCGTTCGGGAGGGGGGAGAGGGAGAGCCCGCGTTGAGACGACCCGCGAGCGCGAGGTCGGCTCCGTCAGCGAGCTCGCGTGGCTTCGAGGGCCGTCTCGAGCTGCGGTACGAGATCCGACTGACCGAGCGCAGCCTCCAGCTGCCCCAGGAGGTCGCGCGCCTCCTCCACGTCGACCTCTCCCGCCGCGAGCAAGGCCCGCACGTCGTCTAGGTCTTTCCCTCGTCCTGCGAGCACCTCATCACCACCAGATCGGTGGCGTGGGCCACGGGGACTGCGACCCCATCGATGGACAGCCTCGTGGCGCGCTCGAGCGCGATGGCCTCGAGCCCCGAGCTTGCGATCACGAGATCGATCTCCATCCCCGACTCGTGCACCAAGGGCAACACCGAGCCGGACGTGAGCAGTAAGCTCGCGATCTCGGGATGCCGGTGACGAATCCCCTCTCTCTCGAGCGCCGCGATCAGATCGGCGACCTCGGTCCGCTTTACGTTCACCGTGATGTCGACGTCCTGGCTGGCGCGCGGAGCGCCTCGCACCGCGACGGCCTGTGCACCAAAGACGAACCACTCGAGCCCGTGGCCATCAAGCACGACCACGAGCGATCGTAGCGCGTCACCTAATGCCGACACGTCTCGCCCGATCGAGCAACGCCTTGAGCCTGAGGTGAGCCTCGAAGTCGGCGCGGCGCGTCGCTTCGTCCGGCCAGCCCGGTCGCGTCGCTTTGGCCGCCTCGTAGAGCGCGATCGCGAGGCGAACCTTCTCCTCGACGGACAGGCGTGCGCGGCTCAGTCGGGCGAGCCGCTCCGGCGCGCCCCAATCCCGCTCGGCGTAGCGTCGTAGATCGTCCGGATCGAGGCGAGGCATGGTGTGGATCAAGATATCACGGTCGATGGCGTGAGCCGTCATCACCACGCGGCGCTCAGGATGTTGTTCACAACCTCCGGGCCCCGACCGATGACCTTGGCGCTGCCATCCTCGCCAAACGTCATCGTCGTCACCGCGCGGTGAGGAAGTGGGTGCGCGGGTTGTCGCGACGCCAGATCACGTTGTCCATGAAATAGTGGTGGATGTTGACGATGGCGTAGAGGGCCGCGAAGTAGGGCGTGGGCCCGAGCTCCACGCCGTGGCCGATGAGAGGCGGCGCCGCGAACATCGCGTCGAGCGTCTGAGGAGCGGCGTGGAAGAGCACCCAGCCGAGGCCGAGCGCGAAGAAGGCGAGCACCGCGAGCCGCTCGCGGGGCGGCGGCTCGAAGTGCGGATCGCGGGTGCGCGCCTCGGCCTCGTTGTGCTTCAGGAGACCTACGAAATAGAGGTACTGGAGCGAGTGCAGCGCCGGCACCACGTAGCGCACGAGGGGATCGGCGCTCGAGAAGATGAGCCAACACCAGACGCTGCACAAGAGCGCGGTGAGCGGCGTCATGAGCGGGAGCGGGCCTTCGCGGCGGCGCTTCTCTACCAACACCGCGACCAGGGCGACGCTCGTCACGACGAGCACAGCGAGCGCCACCATCTCGAGGAGGTGGGGCCGCTCGATGGCCCAATAGATGACGCCCTTCTCCTGCTGGAGGCGTGCGGGTTGGTGAGGGTTGAGCCACGCGTAGGCCCACCCAGCGAAGCAATGCGAGAGGATGATCCGCCGCTCGGTGGTGCTGAAGCGCACGCCGCGCCGCGACGACAGCACGATCATGACGCCGAAGCCCTGCTTCACGTAGTGCCAGCCAACCAACCAAAACATCAGCTCGATGAGGAGCCCGAGCTGCTCGGCCGCGTCGCTCACGAGGGCTGCGACCGCCCACAGGGTGAGCGCTGCGGGGACGACCAGGGCCGCGAGCAGGTAGCGCGCGCGCAGCGACCTCGAGAACGCGGAGCCGAAGGCGCGAGCCTTGAAGTCTTCGTAAAACAGGAGGTACGTCACCGAGAAGTGGGGATCGTTGATGAGGTGCGCGGCATGGAACATCGTGAAGCCCACCGCCAGCTCGGCAGCATCGAGGCCGAGGCTCCCGCGCAGCCACCACGACAGGAGAAAGCACAGCGGCGTCGCCCCCCCCACCAGCAGAAACTCCGCGACCTGCCTTCGCCATGTGACGCGGGGCCGCGCCGCCGCGTGAGCCAGGGGTGCGCTCGTCTCGAGAGGGTGGGAGAGCTCCACGACGCGAAGATACCATCGAAGTCTACGGGAGCCGGCCCGCGCCGACGCGGTCAGCGGCGCACGAAGTTCGCCTGCATCCAGTAGGGGTAGAGGTTCGGCGGTGTGGTGAGCGCGGCGAGCTCGGCGAGCTCCTCGTCGGTCCAAGCGACGTCCACGGCGGCTAGGTTGTCTTCGAGCTGCTCTATCCGCTTGGCGCCGATGATGACCGACGTGATGCCTCGCTGGCGGAGCACCCACGACAGCGCGAGGCGCGGAATGGTCGAGTGCTTCGCCTTGGCGAGCGCGTCGAGCTTCTCGACGACGTCGTAGCCCTTCTCCTTGTCGACCGGTGGGAAGTCGAAGTTCGTGCGTCGCGAACCCTCGGGGTCTTTCTGAGCGCGCCGGAACTTGCCAGTGATGAAGCCGCCGGCGAGGGGCGACCAGACCATAACGCCGAGGCCCTGATCTTCGCACATCGGGATGAGGTCGAGCTCGAGCTCCCGGCCGAGCAGGGAGTAGTAGGCCTGAAGGGAGACGAAGCGGGCGCCGGGGCCCGCGAAGCCGTTGGCCTTCACGATCTGCCAGCCGGTGAGGTTGGAGCAGCCTACGTAGCGGACCTTGCCCTGGCGGACGAGATCCTCGAGGGCGCGCATGGTCTCCTCGAGGGGTGTCCGCGGATCGGGCCCGTGGATCTGGTACAGATCGATGTGATCCGTGCCGAGGCGCCGCAGGCTCGCCTCGCAGCCGGCGATGATGTGTTTGCGCGACAGGCCGACGTTGTTGACGTCGCCGCTCCCCGTGCCGGCGGCTTCGCTCATGGCGCCCCGGACCTTCGTGGCGATGACCAGCGAGTCCCGGTCCACGCCGAGCTCCTTCAGCGCGCCACCGAGGAGCGTCTCCGACTGCCCATGGCTGTAGATGTCGGCGGTGTCGAAGAAGTTGATACCCCCGTCGAGGGCGCGCTTCACGAGCGCCGTGGCCCCCTCTTCGACCACCTCGCCGATCCCGTAGAAGCCCTGCCCGAATGTCATGCACCCGAAACAGAGCTCGGAGACGCGGAGACCCGTGTGACCCAGAAATCGATACTGCATGTCGTCCTTCTTCGTGAGCGCGAGCTGCTCGGAACGGTAGGTCCGAGGGCGCGGGGCCGATACGGAAATTCCGGCGCGGTGATGTTCCGCGCCCCCGAGCCCGCGGTCGTGGACCGACAAAGCGCCGCGGGCGCCCGAGGGGGCGCCCGCGTCGGCTCTCGAGCGCGAGGCTCGGAGCGCGCTCGTCAGCTCGTGCTCACTTCGGGGTGGGGATGGTGCCCACCTCGCCCTCGGTGAGCTCGAAGCGGAAGTTGTCGATGAGCACGGTCGAGTCGAGCACGCCATCGCCCGAGTCCCAGATGGCGAAGAACAGCTCGATGTTTTCGCCCGGGTTCTCGACGGGCGCGGTGGTGGTGAGCCAGCTCGTGCCCGCGCTGCCCTGGATGCCGCAGTTGAGCGTGAAGGAGTTCGAGTCGAACCCGGTGCCCAAGATCTCGCCGTAGCCGAGAGGACAGGTGAAGTTCTTGCCGCCGGTGTTGCACGGCTGACACGCCTGGAGAAAGCCCGCGTTCACGCTGATGGTGTTGCCCTGCTCGTCGAACGAGATGTTGCCATCCGGCAGACCCATCGGGGTGGGGCTGAGCATCGCGACGAAGTAGTCGTTGTACTGGTCGCAGATGTAGTCGGGATACTCGTAGGTGTAGAAGTTGAAGTCGAACGTGAACGACTTCGCGTCGAGCGGCGTCTTGATCACCAGCTTCAGGCCCGCCGAGTCGTAGGGCGAGCCGGTGGTCACGCCGGGACACGCGGGCGACTCCTTCGGGTAGCCGGGGGGGGCGCCGTGGGGGGTGGTGTCTTTCCAGTTGCCGCCGGGATCCACGTAGTCGGGGTTGCCGGGGGCGCGCGCCGAGCCCGAGCTCAACGCCAGCATGGCCGCGCCTTCACGCGGCGTCACCGCGTTGCCGAAGCTCGGCAACACCCCCTTGCCCTTGGACAGATCGGTCGACTCGATGGAGCCGGGGGAACCGCCGGCGAGCGGCTGCCCGTCGGCCCGCAGCCACTCCGCGCTCACCACGCCCCAGCTGTCGCCGGAGGCTTGCTTGCAGAGGCCCATCGCGCGCGCGCCGTCCATGCCCTCGCTCGGATCGATGGCGATGCCGGTGTCGCAGTCGCCTTGGGGCTCATTGCCGACGCAGCCCGGCTCGGTGCAGAAGTTGCCGGAGCCCCCGGCGTTGCTCGACGAGATCGTGAGGCCGCCGCCGGCACCGCCGGTGCCGCTGCCGCTGCCCGAGTCGTCGTCGTCGCCAAACTGTGAGCCACCCCCCACCCCACAGCTCGTTGGCGCGAACGCCAGCGTAAGCACCGAAGCACAAGCGAAAAGAGCAATTCCACTGCGTCGCATCTGCAAGAACTCCTTGAGTGGCTGCGAGAGTCGGTCCTCCACCGAGTCGCTCGACAGCTCCCTGCTGAGTCCAGGCTCCCTCGGCGGCGTCGTCCGATGAAGCGCTGGCGTTTCCCTGGCCCGTGGGTGGGGGCGCTTGCAGAAGCGTCGTTTGCTCAAACAGCGTCGTTTGCACAAACGCGTCCCACAGTATGCCCCACGTGTCATGGACTACTACGGGGAATTGGTCGCCTGTGCAACCACAGAAACCACATTGGAGCACGATTCCGCGGAGGTGGGTGTCGCGCGGGTCGCGGCGAGACGTGATAGATCGAAGATGAGCGCCGCGGGCGTACCCTCCTCATGAATTTGTTTCGCCGAGCTGGAAAGTTTGTGCCGGGCCTCCGCCAGATCGCCCTCGCGGCGGCCGGCTTCGCTTGGATCGGCGCGACCATGGGGTGTGCTCCGGGCGCCACGGGCGCTCGGGCCGTGACACCCACCAGCGCCGAGTCGGACGTGCCCAACCAGTGGGTGGAGCGCGTTCACATCGTGGGGCAGACCACCGCC
>CAYOAL010000186.1:0-16296 GCA_964401935.1 uncultured Polyangiaceae bacterium | reverse complement strand
AGGCGTGGCGAACAACCCGCAGGAGGGAGCCCGAAGGGCGACCGACGAGGAATTCGAGGCAGGCGTGGAGGCGCGGAGCGCCGAGGCGTGGCGAACAACCCGCAGGAGGGAGCCCGAAGGGCGACCGACGAGGAATTCGAGGCAGGCGTGGAGGCGCGGAGCGCCGAGGCGTGGCGAACAACCCGCAGGAGGGAGCCCGAAGGGCGACCGACGAGGAATTCGAGGCAGGCGTGGAGGCGCGGAGCGCCGAGGCGTGGCGAACAACCCGCAGGAGGGAGCCCGAAGGGCGACCGACGAGGAATTCCCCAGCCCGATCCCGTGACCGCGTGCGCGCTGCGCTCGGGGCCACGTCCCAACTGTGCCTTGACGCCTCCTCGGCTCAGTGTCTGTCTTCGCGCGACATGGCGTCCCAAGTCGAGATCCGAGAGGTGGATGGCAACAAGGCCGTGCTGGCGGATTTCTTGAACGTGGTCGACAAGATCTACGCCGACGATCCGAACTTCGTGCGCGCGCTCGACATGGACGTGACCGATCGCCTGAACAAGAAGAAGAACCCCTTCTTCGATCACGGCGACGCGGCCGCCTTCGTGGCCTACCGCGACGGCGCGCCGGTCGGTCGGATCAGCGCCTCCTACGACCAGCTCCACCTGGATAAATTCAAGGACAGGGTGGGCTTCTTCGGCTTCTTCGACACCATCGACGACGAAGAGGTGGCCACGGCGCTCCTCGAGCGCGCGGCCGAGTGGCTCCGAGGTCAAGACCTCGAGGTGATCCGCGGCCCGTTCTCGCTCAACATCAACGAGGAGTCGGGCTGCCTCGTGGACGGGTTCGACACGCCGCCGATGATCATGATGGGCCACCACCGCAACTATCAGGGACGGCTCATCGAGCGCGCCGGACTCGAGAAGTGCATGGACCTCTACGCCTGGGACTACGACGTCGGCCGAGTGCCGGTGCGGGCGCAGAAGGCTCACGACGGGATCGAGGCGCTGCCGGAGGTGACGTGGCGCTACGTCGACATGAAGAACCTCGCGAGCGACATCTCCCTCATCATGGAGGTGTTCAACGACGCCTGGCAGGACAACTGGGGGGCGGTCCCCGTCACCGAGCGGGAGATCATGAAGACCGCCGAGGATCTGAAGCTCATCGCCGTGCCCGAGCTCAGCCGACTGGTGTTCATCTCCGGCGAGATCGCGGCGGTGGCGTTGGCCTTGCCCAACGTCAACGAGCTCATCCACGACGCGAAGGGCAAGCTCATCCCCTTCGGCGCCGCCAAGCTCCTGTGGCGGCTCCGTGTGCGCGGCCCGAAGAGCGGCCGGCTCGTGATCCTCGGCATCAAGCAGAAGTGGCGCAACGTGCGCAAGTACGCGGGGCTCAGCGCGTTCCTCTACGTGTCGATGAACCAGTCGGGGCACCTCTTGGGAGTGCGGCGCGGCGAGCTGTCGTGGACGCTCGAGAACAACGCGCCCATCAACGTCGGCATCAAGATGATGGGGGCCCGCATCTACAAGACCTATCGGATCTACGAGCGACCCCTCGTGTGAGGGGCTACAAGGACGTCATGTCTCGCGCGCTGAGCCTCCTCCTCCTCGCCCTCGCGATGCTGCTCACCAGCACGGTGTGGGCGCAGAGTGGCGACGGCAACAAGCCCGAGCCCGGCGACGCCGCGGAGTCGAAGCCCGAGGGTGACAAGCCCGACGGTGCCAAGCCCGACGCGAAGCCGAAGCGCGAGGAAGGCGCCGACGCCGAGGGGGCGGGCGACGCCGCCGAGGACGAGACGCCCGAACCCGAGCCTCCACCGGGCGACTCCACGGGGTCTCCCTCGGCCGCGCCGAAGCGGCCCGCCGCGGCGCCGAAGGACGGCGCGGGCGCGCCGACGCCAAAGGGCAAGAAGCGCTCGAAGCGCTCCAAGAAGTCGGGCAAGGCCGACGCGCGGCGAGGCAAGCCCAAGGGCGACAAGCGCGGCAAGGGCAGCGGCCCTCGAGGCGCGATCGTGGTCTCCCTCACCACCTCGGCTCGGGTGCACGGACGCGCGCTCGCCCGCGCCGTGTACCGCGACGCCGCGCTGCGACCGGACATCGACGAGGGCACGGCCCAGGTGCTCTCCGGCGCGGAGCCCCCCGAGGGCAGAGACGAGCTGGCGCAGCACGCGTCGGTGGTGAAGGCGCTGATGGCGGCCACCGACGAAGAGGTGCAGCGGCGGCTCGCGGGGTCCCTCGCGCGCGACCTGAACGTGAGACTGGTGGTGCTGGTGAGCAAGCGTGGGGAGGAGCCCACGGCGCGGGTGGTGCGCATGCCCGACGAGCAGCTCCTCGCCGTGAAGCTCACCGCCACGAAGAAGAAGCCGGTGACCGAGCCGCCGACCTGGGACTGGACGGACGCGACGGCGATGCTCCGGGAGCTAGCCATCGGAGCGCCGCCTCCGGGGCCCCGAAAGCCGCAGAAGGACGGGGGCGGCACCGCGCTCCCGTCGCCCAAACCCGACGAGGGCGAGGAGGAGACCAGTCTGCTAACCTCTCCATGGTTCTGGGGTGGTCTGGGATTGGTTGTGACGGTGGGCGCGACTGTGTTGATATTGTCTCAGACTGCTTTGAACGAGCCGGACATGGTCAGCATCGGCGGAAGGGTCGCTCCGTGACGGCGAGGCTTCGCCTCGCCCCCGTCACGCTCGCCACGCTGCTGGTTTCGCTCCTCACTACCTTCTACCCTCGGCGCGTCGCCGCGCGCGAAGTGGTGCAGCGACCGTTCGAGGCGCCCCTGTTCGACACGACCCCCGTCGTGCCGCCCCTCCCCGCCGAGTACCTCCAGCACGATCAGAAGGGGATCCGCTTCGCCTATCACCCGTCCGCGCGGGAGCGGGTGAGGTCGCTCATCGGAGAGAGCGATGAGGCACGGAGCGAGCTCTCCATGCTGCTGGGCGCGGCGGTGTTGTCGTCGATCGACATCCGCATCGCGGTGGGCAGCGGCGACTTCGATCGCGTGGTGCCAGTGGGCACTCCGCGGGGCGCAGGACCGGTGGCCATCAGCCAGGCGCGTCTGATGGTGATGGCGTTGAGGGCGGGACCGACGGCGGCCAGCGAGGTGCGCGCCGCGTTTCGACGCGGTCTGGCGTATCTCGCGCTGGACGAGGTGGCCGGCTTCGACCACCTCCCGCGCTGGGTGCGGGTGGGCTTCGCGCTCCACTTTGCCGGTACGGGGACGCTCCCGCGCTCACGCGCGCTGTGGTGGGCGTCGATGGAGCGACGACTGTTGCCCCTCGCGGATCTCGATCACCACCTCGTGGACCGCAGCGATCACGAGTCGGTCGCCGCGGCGGAGGCCGCCGACTTCGTGGGCTTCCTCCTCGAACCGGAGCGTGAGGCGGGCTGGTCGAGCTTGGTTCACGCGTCGCGCGATCACGCCTTCTCGGACGCGGTGCTCGAGGCGTATCAAGAGCACCCCGAGCGCCTCGAGGCGCGCTGGCGCGAAGACGTGGCGAAGCACAAGGCGTTCGTCCCCATCTTGGCGGGAGGCACCGGGTTGTGGGTGTTGCTCGCCGCCGGCGTCCATCTGCGGCGTCGACTGCGCGCCCGCGAGGAGCGAGGCACCGAGCCGCGCCCGCGTCGCGACAAACCCGAGCCCGAACCGACGGTCGTTCGGGTCGACAAGGCCAAGCGGCGCAGGGCGTCCATCACCGCCATCCCCGAACCCGACGTCCCCAAAGTGGCCCACAACGGGCGCTGGCACACGCTACATTGACCACCGAGGCGGAGGCCGAGCGGGCCAAGGGGCGAGAGCAGCTGCGGTTGCTGATCACCGGTGGGCTCTACGTGGTGAGCACCGCGGCGCTCCTCCGCGCGATCCCGCT
This sequence comes from uncultured Polyangiaceae bacterium, assembly GCA_964401935.1. Lineage (GTDB taxonomy): Bacteria > Myxococcota_A > Polyangia > Polyangiales > Polyangiaceae > JAPYTK01. The sequence continues at coordinate 12,449 of CAYOAL010000186.1, read as the reverse complement.
CTTCCTCGACAACCCCATGGCGGCCACCGTGCTCGGGGCGGCGGCGGTGAGCCTGATCGCAGCACGCGCCGACGTCCGTACCGAGCGGTTCGGCCCGCGCGCGCGGCGACGTGCGCTCCTCGGGGTGGCTATCGCAGCGCTCGCGGTGACGGTGGGGGTGGCGGTCGCGCTGGCGAGCGGAGCGTCGCTCGCGGTGGTGGGCTTGGGGGCGGCGTCGCTCTTCGGCGTGGCCGAAGCGGTCGCGATTGGCTACGCGCGCGAGATGTGGCTGCGAGGTATCCCGCTCACGTTCGCCCGCCGAGCCGGTGTGCCCGAGCGCTGGGCTCTCGCCTTCGTCGTGCTCGCGGGCCCGGCCGCGGTGGCCCTCGAGTCGAGCGCGCGGCCGCTGGGCATCGTCCTCACCGCCGCCGCGAGCGCGGCCTTCGGTGCGTTGTGGCTTCGGGGCGGCGACGGCTATGGCCCGATCGCGGCCCACATCGCGTGGGTGTGGCTCACGGACGCGGCGCTCTCGGGAGAGCTCTTCGATCTCGGTCGTGAGGGAGGGCGCCTCACCGCGCAGCCGGGAGCCCAGGGCGCGGTGGCGCTCGGCGCCGCCGCCGCGTTCGGCGTGGCCGCGCTGCTGGTGCTCGGCAACAAACTCCCCGTCGAAGCGGCGAGCGACTTCCCCACCGACGCGCCCGAGCCGTCGGGCCCGGCGCCGCGGTCGGACAGGGCGCGCGCCAAACCTGCTAAGGTCAAGCGTGCAAAGCGTGCGCAGCGGGCGACGCGCGGGGATGAGCGGGGAGAAGGACAAGGGTGAACGGCGGCGATTTTCGGTACCAGCCGTTCTTCTGCGAGGAGAACGCCTGGTGGTTGTGCCAACACCCGGCGCTCGGCGCGGCCGACCGTGAGGTGGTGTTCATCACCAACCCCGACCGGCAGTGCGTCCTCCTCCATCAGCGGGCGGTGCCGCCGGGGGAGCCGGTCACGTGGGACTACCACGTGGTGGTCGTCGCCGAGCAGAGCGTGTGGGATCTCGACTCGCGCCTCGGTATGCCGGTGGCGGTTCTCGACTACCTCGACGCCACCTTCCCGGGCTGGCCACCGCACCTCAGTCACCTGGCGCCGCAGTTTCGCGTGGTCGAAGCGGCCGAGCTCTTGCGTTCGTTCCGCACCGATCGGGGCCACATGCGTCGCCCCGACGGCACGTGGTTGCAGGCGCCTCCGTCGTGGGAGCCTCCGGGCGCCGCGCTCGCGGGGCCGGCCAACCAGCTCCGCTTCGTCGATCTCACGGACGACATCGCGGGCGAAGTGATGGACCTCACCGCCTTCAGGCGGCGCTACGCCGGCTGAGCCCACGTCAGGGGGCGAGATGAGGGCGCGACGTCACTCGAGGTACGTGTAGGCCGAGAGCGACTCACGATACCGCTGCATGAGGTAGCGCGACTCTTCGAGCGTCATCAGCTCGAGGCGCACGGCCGCTTCCACTTGGGCCCGCAGGTTGTTGGTGAGCACCTTGGGCTGGTAGTCGACGTACTGGAGCACGTCGCTCACCGTGTCGCCGTAGATCACCTCGTCGACGATGTAGCCCCCCTTCTCGGCGAACGACACGTTCACCACGTGCGTGTCACCGAAGAGGTTGTGCATGTCCCCGAGGATCTCCTGGTAGGCACCGGTGAGCATCACCGCGAGGTAGTACTCGCTCCCATCCGGTTCGTGCAGGGGCAGCGTGTTCTTCACGTCACGGGCATCGATGAACTGATCGATCGTGCCGTCCGAGTCGCAGGTGATGTCGGCGAGGATCCCCCGCCGCGTCGGCTGCTCGTTCAACCGATGGATCGGCATGATCGGAAAGAGCTGATCGACAGCCCACATGTCGGGCACCGACTGAAACATGGAGAAGTTGCAGAAGTAGGTGTCGCCGAGGATGCGCTCGAGCGCGTCGAGCTCCTTCGGTACCCGCGACATCCCGGCCGCGATCCCTGCCATCTTGCGGCACGCGGCCCAGAACAAGAGCTCGCAGTCGGCGCGTTCTTTCAGGCTGAGGTGCCCGAGGTTGAACAGCGAGAGCATCTGATCCTTGAGCTCGAGCGCGTCGTGGAAGTGCTCGCGCACGTTCTTGCGATTCACGTCCTCGTAGGCGTGCCAGAGGTTGTGGATCACGTCGGGGGCGTCGTCGGCGGGCTGCTTCGGCGTGCCTGGCGGCGCGGCGTTGTTCACCCCGATCACGTTGATCACCAACACCGAGTGGTGGGCCACGACGGCGCGTCCGCTCTCCGACACCAGCGTCGGATGGGGGATGTCCACGTCGTCGCAGGCCTCCTGCACGGCCCAGACCACGTCGTTGGCGTACTCCTGGACGGTGTAGTTCATCGAGGAGTCGAAGTTGGTCTGCGAGCCGTCGTAGTCGACCCCGAGCCCGCCTCCCACGTCGAAGTACTGGAGCTTGTTGCAGCCGAGCTTCACCAGCTCGGTGTACATGCGCGTGGCTTCCCGCAGCGCGTCCTTGATCGAGCGGATGGCCGTGATCTGCGAGCCGAGGTGGAAGTGGAGCAGCCGCAGGCAGTCGAGCATGTTCCACTCGCGCAGCTGCTCGAGGGCGGCGAGGATCTCGGAGGCGTTCAGCCCAAACTTGGCGTGATCGCCGCCAGACTGCTCCCACTTGCCGGAGCCGCGCGCGGAGAGCTTGATGCGGATCCCGATCTGCGGCGCGATCTCGAGCTCCTCTGCGACCTCCCGCACCAGCGCGAGCTCGCTCGGCTTCTCGATCACGATCACCACGCTGTTGCGGAGCTTGGACGCGAGCAGCGCGGTCTCGATGTATTGGCGATCCTTGTAGCCGTTGCACACCACCAGCGCGTCGCGATCGTCGAGCAGCGCCATCACCGCCAGCAGCTCTGGTTTCGACCCCGCCTCGAGGCCGTAGTGAAACTCGCGCCCGTACGCGGTGATGCCTTCCACCACCTTGCGGCTCTGGTTCACCTTGATCGGATACACGCCCCGGTAGTCGCCACCGTAGCCGTACTCGGCGATCGCGTTGTGGAAGGCTTGGTGCAGGAGTCGGATGCGGCTCTCGAGGAGCCCACTGAACCGGATGAGGAGCGGGAGCTGAATCCCTCGTTTGGAGAGGTCGTCCACGAGCAGCTTCAGATCGACGGTGGCCTCGGCGGCGCCCACCGTGAGGTGCCCCTGATCGTTGATCGAGAAGTGATCGCGCCCCCAGAGCGAGACCCCATACGTCTCTTGGGCTTCTTTGATGGTCCACCGACGCATGGGGTCGGATGCTTTGGTTACGCTGCGTGACATCGAAGGGCTGCGGATCCTGGGTGACGGCGTCCGAAATGTCCAGCCGCAAGCGTGCAGCTCTCTGTGATGTCACCGAAACTCGGCTCGAGCAGCTCGACCGAGGGGAGACGGAGCGCTACGCTCGACGAGTCCGACGCGGAATTGCACGACGTGCAGATCCGAGCCCGTCGGCGTGCGTAGTAGATCGGCCATGGATCTGTTCCTGAGCGCTCAGTCGGTTGGACTGGCTGCGTTCGTGACTGCCGGTTGTATGGTGGTCGGCGGCGTCTTTGCGCAGTCGCGGTCGCGCCGCCGGGCGCTGAAGCTGCGCGAGGCCCCGTCGGAGACCACGCCGGTCGAGGCGCTCGCGGGGGGCAAGCGCGTGCTCGTGGCCGGAACGCTCAAGGTGAAGGGGTCGTGCTGTGCGCGCCTCGAAGACGCCATGCCGGTCGCGGTGACCACGTTCGAGCAGCGAGAGCGCGACCACGCGCCCACCCGCGCCGTTTTGTGGTGCGATCGCGCGCGCCACCTGCGGGTGGAGGTGGGCGGGGTGAGCATCTTCGTGGACGGGCCGGTGCAGGTGGTGGTGGGGGCCGACGAGCTCTACCCGGCCTGCGCCTACGAGAAGCTGCGCGGGCGGGTCACCGAGCGCCTGCTCGCCTCGGAGAAGACGTGCACCGTCGAGACGGCCAACATCCCCCGCTTCGGCGTGTTCCGCTCGGTGGCCCACGGCGATCAGGTGGTCATCGCCGGCATCGTCGAGCCCGTCGCCAACGGTGACGGACCTTCGAGCTATCGACGCCCTGGGGGTGGGTGGCGGCTCCGACCCGACGACACCGGCGTGGTGCGCCTCTGGTCTCGGCGGCGGCCGAGGGTGCGCGGCGCCTTCGGAGCGGTCAGCGCCTACGCGGCCGCCATCCTGCTCTGACGCCCAGGGCCCCGCTCGGTCGATGGGCGTGCTGGCGTGCTGGAGGGAGGAGCTCGAGCTGGAGAGGCGCTCGGGTCGCGTGGCGGTTGGCGTCGTTGGCGGTCAGTTCACACGCAGCACCCGGGGGCGCGCCTGGCCGAGGGTGCGGCCCTTGAGCACGCTCCGCGTCTCCACCACCTCCTCGAGCGACTCGGCGTCGATCACCAGGTGCGCGCGGTAGGTGTCGGCCATCCCGTTCCAGAGGCGCCCGCGGAAGGCGATCATCGCGTCGCTGTCCGCGTCGAGCCAGTAGTTGCCGAGGAGCTCCTCGAGTGGCGTCGTGCGCTCTTCTTCGTGGGACCCGCCGGGGAAGGGGTTGGGGGGCTCGGCGAAGCCACCGTGCGAGCGCTCCACCCGGAGCGGCATCGCCTCCCCGGTGCGGAGCGAGAAGCGGAGCTCGGAGCCCTCCTCGAAGCTCACCGTGACGGTGCCCTCGTGGATGCTCACCGCGACGCCGGGGGTGTGTTGGGTGATCACCACCTCCTCCACCGTCTTGCCTTCGAGCAGCTTCAGGGTGCCGCCCGAGATGTCACGCCCCACCGTCTGCACCTCGCGCCGCAGCGTCACGTCATGCGACACGTAGTACTGCAGCTGCGCGAGATCGTCGTTGGACAGGTTGTGGCGGGCGCGGAGCTCGTGCGTGAAGGGGACGAACGTGGTGCCACAACCCATGAGGGTTGCGCTGAGCGCGGCGACGAACAGCATGATCGAGGCTCGGTGGGTCATGCTCGAACAACGACGCAGGCGGCCCGAGCTTTCACCCGGGGGGCGGCGTTCAGCAGTGTGTTCAGTGCGGGCGAGCGTGGCTGGCGGGCGCTCAGAACACCTTGAACACGAGGTAGGTGAGCGCGCTCCCGAACACGCCCCCCCCCACGAAGCCGGCCGCTGCCGAGAGCAGCAGCTTGAGCTTCACGTCGTCTGCGTCGACCCCGCTGCGCGGGGGGTAGTAGTCGGGGGGCATGTCCTCGCGTCGCCGACCGCCGCTGCGTCGAAAGCGGTCGGCGCGGAGCTCACGCACCGCGTTCTCGAGCAGCGACGAGAGCTGGCCGGCGGTGGGGCGCTTGTCGCGGTCTCGGCTCAGACAGGCGTCGACGATCTCCTGCACCATCACCGGGAGATCCGGCTTGCGCGTGGCGATCTTGGGCACGTCCTGAGTGAGGATGCGCACCATGAGGGCGTTGTAGTTGGGGGCCTCGTGGGGGAGCACGCCGGTGAGCCCCTCGAAGAGCACCACCCCGAGCGACCACACGTCGGCCCGTCCGTCGAGATCGTCGCGGCCCGCGGCCTGCTCTGGGCTCATGTAGGCCGGAGAGCCCACCACCGTGCCGGTCTTGGTGAGCGAGAAGTTGGTGGAGCCGCCGCTCAACACCTTGCTGATCCCGAAGTCGAGGATCTTGCCGATGAGGCCGCCGGTGGAGGTGCGATGCAGGAAGATGTTGGCCGGCTTGAGATCGCGGTGGACGATCCCCTGCTGGTGCGCGAGATCGAGCGCTCGCGACACGCCGGCGGCGACGTCGAGGAGGGTCTCCGGCTCGATCCCGCTCTCGCGCTGGATGCGCGTGGAGAGCGGCTCCCCGTCGAGCAGCTCGAGGACCAAGAAGGGCGACCCGTCCTCGGCCTGGCCCAGATCGAAGATGCCGACGATGCTCGGATGCTTCACGCGACCGATGGCCTTGGCCTCGTTGAAGAAGCGATGCAGGAGCACCTTGTCGCTCATGACCTCGGGCTCCATGATCTTGAGCGCCACGTCACGGTCGATGAGCTCGTTGCGCGCAGCCCACACCGAGCCGCTGGTTCCAGTTCCGATGAGTCGGAGCAACCGGTACCGGGAGTGGATGATGTCGCCTACTTGCAGCGCCACTGCGGCTCGCGGCGAGCGTAGCATGGCGAACCCGCGAGCGGACCCACCGTTCTGTCCGGGATCTTGGGCGCCGCCTCGGTGGGGATCTGCGCGCCCCTCGTAGGGATCTGGGCGTGGGCCCGCCGGGGCGCTGGGCGCGGGCCGCCGCGCCGCTCAGCGCCCCGAGCGGCGCGAGCGCACCCACCGGCGCCGCGAGAGGGCGAGCGCTGCGAGCACGACGGCGAGCGGCCCGGCCCGGCCGGGGGTGGCGGCGCCCACGCTGCAGCCCTGACATCCGTTCGAGCCCTTGGCAGCGGCGGTAGGAGGTGGCGGCGGCGTCGAGCCGAGGAGGCCCGGCCCCTCGCCGCCGGCGGACGCCGACGTGGCGGGCGGTGCGTCGCTGGGCGAGCCTCCTGGCTTGCCGCTCTTGCTCGCCTGAGGCGTGCCGCCGAAGGCCCCCATGTTCACGCGGCCACCGTTGGGGGCGGGCTCGGCCCCCGCGTCGAGCGCGGGATCACCGGCGTCGATCCCCGGGCTGTCGGCGTCGTCCTGCACCCACTGGCCGGCAGCGAAGCGGCCCACCTTCGAGGCGAGGTGGAAGTCGCCCTGGGAAGGATCGGCGAAGCGCGGATCCTCCGCGATGTTGCCGGTGCCCTTCACCGACTCACGGGCCACCGAGTAGCTCACCTCGAGCGAGGCGTTCTCGAGCAGGTGAAAGTCGTCGCCGTTGTTCCAGAAGATGGTGCTCGACACCGTCACCTTCGCGTTCTGCACCTGAAGGCTCTCGCCGGGGCCTTTGCAGTCGTGGTTCACGATGGTGTTGTGGATGAGCTCGGCCGTGGAGAGCTTCTCGGTGTCGAGGCCGTCGACCGCGACCGCGGCCCCGCCGCGGTAGCCACAGGCGTTGGCGTAGATGAGGTTGTGGCGGATGCTCGCGTGGGCTTCGTCATCGATGAAGATGCCGGAGGCGCGGCCCGGAGCCTTGTTGGCGGTGATGACGTTCTCCACGATCTGGGCGCGGGTGCCCTTGCCGAGCACCACCATGGCTCCCCCCACCCCGTCTCGCTTCTTGTGCCCCGTCTCGTTGTTGCGAAAGAGGTTGCGCGCGATGAGCAGGTCTTGGGATCCGGCGTAGATGCCGCCGCCGTGATCGCCGAACCCCACGTTGCCCTCGATGGTGTTGTCTTGGATGTGGACCTTCTTGCCCCAGCAGGTGATGCCTGCGCCGCGACCGGCTTGGTTGCGACGGATGATGTTGTTCTGGATGAGGATGTTCGTCTTGCACCAGATCGCGCCGCCTTCGACGGAGTCTCCGGCGAGGTTGTCCTCGATGACGTTGTTCACGATCACCGGCTCTTGTTTGTCGAAGGGCCAGCCGTCCGACTTGAGGCCCTGACCCCCTCCGGAGATGTAGAAGCCCTCGATGCGCGTGTTGCCCGCGATGTCGAGATCGACCACCACGCCTTTCTGGTCGCCCGCGATGCGGGTGACGTGCGTGTCGCGGCTGGCGGTGGAGAAGTCGCCTGCGGTGCCTGCCGCGTACGACTCGCTCGAGGTGCCCGCGAAGCCCCCGAGCAGCACCACCGCCTTGTTGCGGATCTTGATGGGCGCGTAGGTGCCCGCAGCGACCTTGATGGTGTCGCCGCTCGACGCCGCGTCGATGGCCGCTTGGAGCGTTCGGTGGGGCCTGCTCGGCGTTCCGTCCTCGCTCCCCGCGTTGCGCGTGTCCACGTGGAGGGTGGTCGCCCCATGCACCTCGCGACAGCTCGCGAGCACGAACGTGGTCGTGGCCACGGCGATCCAGACCCAGCGCCAGCTCTGCATCTCGAGCACGTAGCACGGCCCGGGAGGCACCACACTCCGCTCCCCCTCCAACTTCCTCAAACCTCACCCCACACTCTGGACCGCGAGCGCGGCCCCACCCGTTTGCGCGTCGCGTCGCGCGTCGCCTTGGTATCCTGTCGTCGATGTCGACTCCCCGGCTCGAGCTCACGCGAACCCGCATCCTCGCCCGCGCCCGCCTGCAGGTGGTGCTGAGCGGCCTGTCCGAGGTCCATTTCGGTGAACCCGGTCAAGGCTGGGGGGGCGACGCCCACGAGGGCTGGTACGTCTTCGACAACGGCAGCGGCGATCGGCTCGCGCTCGCGTGGGATCGGTCGGGGCTGGTCGGTCTCGCGTTCGCGCACGAGAGCGAACGCAGCCAACGACGCGAGCCCGAGGCGAACGACCCGCGCACGCGGCTCCCAGGGCTGCCCGCGTCGCTCGATCACCTGGCCGAGACCGCCGCCTCGTCGCTCGACGGCGCGACCGCGGGCCTGTGGATCGAAGGCGACGGACCCGCGCACCTGTCCGATCCGATCGAGAGCACCACGAGGTGGGCCCACGGAGCGGAGATGTTCGTCCGGTTTGGCATGGAGGCTCACGACGCGGTGTTCGGCGCGGTGGGGCAGAGCTGGCTCGAGCTCTCGAGCCTCTCCCGCGCGCAAGCGGAGCTCGCCTGCCGCCTCGCCGAGCAGAGCGAGCGCGGTCCGGTGACGCTCGACGCTGCCGCCGCAGAGCTCATCGTCGCGTCGCCGGAGCCCGATGAGCCCCCAACGCTCACCCTCGAGTGGGCCGCGGGCGCCCGCGACACGCTCGCCCAGCTGGGCATCGCCTGGGAGCTCCCGGTGGCCACGATCGACGCCATCGTCGCCGCCGCCGCCGCCGAACGACGGGCACGGATCCGCGCGGCGCTACCACCCGAGCACCGCCGAATCCTCGACGCCGCCCGGGCTGGCGACCTCGAGACCTTGCGCGCGTGCATCGACGCCGGGCTCGATCTCGAGGCGCGCACCGTCGATGAGCAGTACGAGTACACCCCGGTCGGCGACACGCCGCTCCTTCAGGCGCTCAAGGCCCGACACCGTGATTGCGCGGCGCTGCTCCTGCACGCGGGCGCCCGCCACGACTCCGCGAACGCGTTCGGCCAGACCGCCCTCCACTGGGCGGTCCGCACCGGCGACGTCGACGCGACGCGCCTCCTGCTCGAAGCCGGCGCCGCCCCATCGGGCTCGGACACCAACGGCTGGACCCCGCTGCATTGGGCCGCCGCGGAGGGCTACGACGCCCTCGTCGAGCTGCTCCTGCAGAGCGGCGCCGATCCGACGGCGGTCCATCGCGGTGGCCTCGCCCCCGCCGATGTCGCCGACCGCCGCGAGCGCCCCCACCTCGCCGCCCGCCTCCGCACCCAAGCCTGATGGGGTGCTCCCCAGCCTAGCGAGATCAGCGCCACCGACGCTGCTGCGGACGGCGCTTGGCAACGCCGAGGGCTCGGCCTACCGTCGTGACGATGATGAGTCTCGAGTGGGTGAGCGCGCTCTCGCGCTACAACCGCTGGATGAACGACAAGCTCTACGGAGCGGCTGCCACGCTGAGCGACGAGGCGCGCAAGCGCGACGCGGGCGCGTTCTTCAAGTCGATCCACGGCACGTTCAACCACCTCTTGCTCGCCGACAGGGTCTGGCTCGCGCGCTTCACGGGCGTGACCGTCCCGGACGGCTTCATGGGACCGGGAGGCATCCGCTCCCTCGATCAGGAGCTCTACGAAGATTTCGACGAGCTCCGTCGGGAGCGAGCGCGCACCGACGACGAGCTCTCGGCCTGGGTCTGTGGGCTCACCCCCGAGCGGCTCGCCGCCCCGCTCGTCTTCCTACGCCGCGGCCAGCGGCAGCAGTCACCCCTGTGGTGGGCGGTCGCCCACGTCTTCAACCATCAAACCCATCATCGCGGCCAGGTCACCACCCTGCTCACGCAGCAGCGCTGCGACCCTGGCGTCACCGATCTGGTCGCGATGCTGCGCGAGGAAGCGCACAACGGGCCGAGCTGAGGTGACCCTCGCCGGTTGGGCTGGGTCACTTCACGGGGCTGGGCGCCACCGAGACGTTCACGATGCGGGTGGCTTTGGCGCCCACGTCGGTCACGTCGAAGTTGATGGTGGCGCCGTCGCGGCTCGCGCCGCCGCCGGGGGTCTTCTTCTTGGAGACGACCACCACCGACACCGTCGCGCCCTTCTTGAAGGCGCTCTTCATCACGAGCTTGGTACCCTTGAGCTGGGCGGCGGCGGCGGCGGCGACCTTCTTCCAGGTGCCGGCGGTGCCGCCGGTGTGGCTCACGTAGCGCACCTGCGTGACGTTGCCTTTGGGGTCGACGGCGAGGCCGAACATGGCCTGGCTCTCGTAGGGCGTGTCGGCGCTGTAGGTGGCGCTGCTGAAGGCCGCTCGAATGGGGCCACGGCCGGGGAAGTCGAGACCGAGCTTGCCGTCCTTCGCGCGCACGCCGTCCGACACCGCCTTGGTGGCCGCGTCGGGATCGTGCTTGCGCTTCTTGGTGCGCGTGGGTGCGGCCGGGCCGTCGCCGCCGCCCTCGGTCTCGATGCCGGGGGCACCAGGCAGCGCCCAGTACGGGAGATCGTGATCCACGCCGGGGGTGCCCCACACCTCGCCCGGGCCGGGGGCGTTGCTCCAGTCGCCGTCGGGGTTGAAGGTGTCGTTGTCGCTCGAGGTGCCCTCGGGCGCGCTCAACACGGGGTCGCCGGGACCCTTGGGCCCCTCGCCGCGCCGGCCCCCGCGGGTGAGCGTGGCCGGTTTGTCGGGATCGAAATCGGGGTTGTGGGGGCCGGTGCCGTCGCGCATGCCGAGCGGGGTGTCGTCGTGGTCGCGTGGCAGCGGGTCGGGGCGCACGAAGGCATCGTCGACGTCGACGTCGACCTCGGACTGACCGCGCTGCACGGCGACCCGCTCGACGCGTGGCGGCTCGGGAGCGATCGCGCGCGCGACGGGCACCCCCACCACGTGCAGCAGCGTGGCGCCGGCCAGGAACAGCCACTCGTTCTGGATCACGAGCTCCCTCCGTGGCTGGGGGCCTCGGGGAAGCCCATGAGATACTCACGCTGCTCGCGCAGATGCCACGGGAGCTCGGCGTACACGTCGTCGAAGATCGACGCGCGTGGCGGCGGGGGATGCGCCTCCGCTTCGGTGACCGCGGCCGCGATGTCGGCGTTGAGCTCTTGCTCGAGCTCTCGGTCGCGCGCTTCGTCGATGAGCCCGCGGCCGAGCAGAAAGCGCCGAAGGATCTGTACCGGATCGCGCTGGAGCCACGCGTCGACCTCCTCCTGGGCGCGGTAGCGGCTCGGGTCGTCGCTGGTGGAGTGGGCGCCGACGCGGTAGGTGACCGCCTCGATGAAGGTGGGCCCGCCGCCGTCGCGCGCGCGCGCCACCGCCCGAGAGACGGCGTGGTACACCGCCAGCACGTCGTTGCCGTCGATTCGCTCGCTCGGCACCCCATACGCGCGGCCCTTGACCGCGTAGGTCTTGGAGGCGGTTTGGTGCCACGGCCGCACGCTGATCGCGAACTGGTTGTTCTGGCAGATCAGCACGCAGGGCACCTGGTAGATCCCGGCGAAGTTCATCGCGTAGTGGAAGTCGGGCTCGCTCGTTCCGCCGTCGCCGATGAAGCCGACGACGACGTTCTTGTCGCCCCGGAGCTTGCTCGCCCACGCCGCGCCCACCGCCTGCGGGAGCTGCGTTCCGATGCAGCTCGACCACGACACCTGGTGCACCTGCCGCGCCGACATGTGCGACGGCTGCATGCGCCCCTTCAAGAGGTCGCCCGCGTTGCCGAAGATCTGGCTGATGTACGTGGCGAGCGGCAGGCCTCGCACGAGCATCATCGAGCTCTCGCGCAGCGCCTGAAACACCCAGTCGTCGGGCTGGAGCGCGAGGGCGGTGCCGATGGGAGTGGCCTCCTGGCCGGTGCAGGCGCCGTAGAAGCCCACCCGCCCCTGCCGCTGGAGCAGGATCATGCGGGCATCGAGCTGGCGCATCAGCTTCATGAACCGATAGGCCCGCACCGCGACGTGATCGGGGATCTTCGGCGCGCCCACCTCGCGGGCGTGCCCGGCGTCGTCGAGGATGCGAAAGAGACCGAGATCGGGCGGAGCGGCGCCGTCGGCGGGCACTTCCGGCGGCGGCACGACGCGCGGGGTGGCCTGATCGGTCTCCATCGCTTGGTCAAATAGCGTAAACCATGGCCCCCTGCACCAAAAGGGGCGCCCGTGCCGCCCGAAAGCACCATCGCGGCATGGAAGCTTGGGCACTTGGCGACGCCCACACGCGCGACGTGGGTGCGGCAGCACCCTCCAAGAAACTCAAGAGCCGACCGGAAAAGACCGACGCTCTCGCGAAGCGCGCTTGGGTGTTGGGCCCCCAAGCGCAACGCGGTGGGAGGGACTCCCCACGCGCAGCGTTGGGGGAGGGTGCGGCAGCACCCTGCAGCAACTCAAGACCTCGTGCCCGTCGTTCCGCCACGTGTCGACCAACCCGTCGGGCACCAGAAAGACTC
>CAYOAL010000185.1:0-16337 GCA_964401935.1 uncultured Polyangiaceae bacterium | reverse complement strand
GCCGGCCGCCCACGCGCGGGTGTTGATCTCCCCCCGCTTCCCACGCCCCGGCGCCGTGGTGCGCGCGCTCGCGGTGTCGGAGCAGCCGGTGACCGGCGCGCGCCTCACGCTCGAGGACGAGAGCGGGGTGGTGCTCGCGGAGGCCGTGGACGCGCGCGGGGGCCCGCCGTCCTTTTGGATCGCGTCGCACGCCGCGGCCCCCTCTGGCGCGGTGCGCGCGCACCTCCGGGGAGCGGGGGTGCACGTGTGCGCGAGCGCGAGGGTGACCGAGGAGCCCACCCCGCGCCCGCCCGGTGGCTGGGCCAGCGTGTGGCCGATCGAGGAGGCTTGGGACACCAACACCGAGAACCTCTTCAGCGCCTGGATTGAGCACCTCTTCGACGCGCCGCTCGATGAGCAGCCCACCTGGACGGTGCTGAGCGTGGCCCTGCGCGATCCGGCGCGGAACCTCCTCCACGGGCACCTCGGCCTCGGCGAGGACGACGATGGAAAGGCCCCGGCCATCGAGCCCGACTGCGCCGACTTGCCATATACGTTGCGGGCGTACTTCGCGTTCAAGCTCGGACTGCCTTTCGGCTACTCACGCTGCACGCGCGGCACCGCCAAGGCGCCACCGGCCTGCGCCCGTTGGTCGTCGAGCCTCACCGCCAACGCCGAGCACCAGGACCCGGTGAAGAAGCTCGGCAACTTCCTCCGTGTCAAGCTCGCCAACGCGGTGCACTCCGGCACGGTGCGGGTGAAGGGCGAAGACGATCTCGGCGACTTCTACCCGGTGGCCCTCACCCGCGAGAGCTTGCGCCCGGGGACGGTGTACGCCGATCCGTATGGCCACATCTTGGTGGTGGTGCGGCGCGTGCCCCAGACGGCCACCGCCGGCGGTGTCCTCTACGCGGTGGATGGTCAGCCCGACGGGACGGTGTCGCGCCGTCGGTTCTGGCGCGGCAACTTCTTGTTCCACGACGATCCGGTCTACGGCGGCCCGGGGTTCAAGCGCTTCCGTCCGGTGGTGGTGGAGGGCAACAAGGCGCGGCCCTTCACCAACGCCGAGGTGAGCGCGCACCCGAGCTGGGGCGACTTCTCGCTCGAGCAGTTTGGCGTCGGGGTCGACGGTTTCTACGATCGCGTCGACGAGGTGCTCTCTCCGGCACCGATGGACCCGCGGCAAGCGTTCGTCGAGACCATCGTCGCGCTCGACGAGCAGGTGCGTCGCCGGGTGCTCAGCGTCGACAACGCGGTGGCGTACCGCAAGACCCACCCCGGGATCATCGAGATGCCGCAGGGGACGGAGGTCTTCGAGACGACGGGGGCTTGGGAAGACTTCTCCACGCCGTCACGCGACATGCGCCTGCTCATCGCGATGCACGTGGTGCGCACCCTCAGCGAGCGCATCGCAGCCCGTCCCGCGCGCTGGAAGCTCCCCGAGGGACAGGCGATGGATGCGGTGAAGACCGAGCTCGACGCCGTGCTCGCTGCCGAGACGAAGAAGCGAAGGTTCTCCTACACGCGCAGCGACGGGAGCAGCTGGGAGCTGTCGCTCGCCGACGTGCTCGCCCGCGCCAAGGGGTTCGAGGTGGCCTACAACCCGAACGACTGCCCCGAGAAGCGCTGGGCTGCGCCGGCAGGCAGCGACGAGCTGAGCACCTGCACGCAGCACGCGCCGCGAGGACAGGTGGCGCTCATGGAGCAGTACCGGAGCTGGTTCGCGACGCGCACCCGGCCGCCTCGCTGACGCCGCCGGCGAGGGGCCGCTTTGCCAGAGCGGAGGGGGTGCGTTATACGGGCACCATGTCCGTCGACGCGCTCGCAGCGTGGATGCTGGCCATCATGTTGACGAGCGTCCCGCCCGGCAAGTCGCGCCACCCGAAGGAGGCGCGCGAGACGGCCGAGGACGGCAAGGCTCGCTACGCTGCCATCGCGCAGGCCATCGCGAAGGTGAGCCTCGATGAGGCGGAGGCGCCGCTGTTCGAGGGCGAGGACGCCCGCCTCGAGACCGCTACCCTCATGCTCGCGATGTCGCGCTTCGAGTCGACGTGGCGGCGCGACGTCGATCTCGGGCTCGGCTCGCGCGCCCGCGGTGGGGGCGGGCGCTACTGGTGCTTGATGCAGATCGCGGTGCCGAAGGGAGAGACGCCCGAGGGGTGGACGGGCCGCGATCTCGTGGCCGACCGCGAGCGTTGCTTTCGACGGGCGCTCCACATCCTGCAGCGGGGCAAACGCGTGTGCAAGAAGGCGGGCGGCACGTCGTTCGTCAACCACTACGCCTCGGGCCACTGCGACCGGGCCAAGGAGCCGGTGAAGCAACGCATCGCGCTGATGCGGCGCTGGCTGCGCGAGCACCCCTTCCCCGACGAGGGCGGTCGCGACGAGGAGAAGGGTCGAGCGGGTGACGGCGAGAAGGGGAAGGTAGGCAAGGCCAAGGGCGACGGCGGCAAGGAGACGCGGAAGCCGACGCCGAAGCCGCCACCCAAGCCCAAGCCCAAGCCAAAACCACAACCCAAGGGACGAACGGAAGGGCGGCGACGATGATGACGCGCGGGACGGTGATGCGCTCGGCGGCGATGGTGGGGATCGTGACGGTGGCCACGCTCGGGATGGGCTGTCGCGATCCGGTGGCGCCGATGGTGCCGAGCTGCAACGACGAGTACTCGCCGGCCTCGTGTCTCGATGGCGAGGAGACGTGCGAGACCGACGACGATGGCTGCCGGGTGTGCACGTGCGAGCGGGACGCGCCGCCTGCGCTCGAGGAGCGCTGACGCCGGACAAGGACCCTAGAGGGTGCCGCTCAAGACCAGGCCTGGGGCGAGGCCGTCGGGGCTCGCGTCGCGGAGCACGGTGGGGCCGACGGCGATGTCTTCGGCGAGCTCGCGCCCCACGGCGAGGTCTGGCAGCATCAGCGACATCGCCCCGTGCAGGAAGAGCGCAGACGACCAGGTGGTCATCACCACCGCGTCGAGCGTGTACTCGCCGCCGATGCCGAGGTGGTACGCCGAGCCGCCGATGACGGGGGCGGTGGCGACGAGCTGCATGATCGCGTAGTGCGGCCGCGAGAAGCCGCCGGCGAAGCCCGCTCCCAGCGCCCACACGGTGAGCGGCGCGTTGATGCCGATCGCGCTGGCGGTGAAGAACATCCGCGACGGATCGGGATCGTCGGCGGCGAGGGTCCAGATTCCGTGGGTCCCGAGCGCGGTGGTCATCATCGCGAAGGGCGCGAAGATCAGCCCCACGTTGGCCATGTCGTCGTCGTCGTCGACCGCGCCGGCGGTGGCGAAGCCGGTGAGGACCAGCGCTTGAGGCGTCGCGCCGATGGCTTGGACCCAGCCGGCGGCCTCCGCCGGAGGCTCGTCCTGTGCGGCCTTCACCGCGTCGTAGATGGTGAGCGCGGTGGATGCGGTGAGCGGGGGCCCGGCGAGCAGGAAGAACAACGCCGCGACCTCGAGCTCGTCCGCCGCGGCCGACCGCGGGAGGAGGAGCGCCACCACCAGCGCGAGCCAACCGAATCGGCGCGGCGTCACGTCAGCGCTCCGGACAGGGGTTGGGTTGCACGCGCGGGGGGTTGCCTGGTTCGAAGCACTCGCACGCTGCGTCCTTGAACGACACCACGCCCCCCCGACAGGCGTCGTAGGCCGGGTCGCTCATCTCGGGGGGGCACGGCACGCTCTCCGTGGGCGGCGCACTCCCCGGCGGTCGCATCTCCCCCGGCCGAAGGGGAGGGAAGTCGAGGTACACGAAGCACCCCTCGCCGTTGTAGGCGCGACGGATGTGGCGCCCGCTCGCGTCCTTCGGGTTGGCGTCGCCCGCGCGCTGCGCGGGAGGCACGGAGAGCGGTGTCTCCCCGGTGCCTTGGGGGGTGGGGCTCGGCGGGTGCGGCGTCGGCGGGTTGCCGGGGTGTGCGTGAGGCGGGGACGACGAACATCCGAGCGACAGCGACGTCGACACGGTGAGCACGAAAGCGCGGGCGAGCTCGCGTCGAGGCATGGCGCCCATCCTACCCCAGACCGACCGCGTTGCGCCTACCGCTGCGCTCGCTGGTGGGGCCTGCCCGCCCGGAGGTTGGGACGGAGCCGTTTCGAGAGTACGCTGTCGGCGCTCAATGGGAATCGACGCCATGGGACGCGTGATCGCGGGGCGTTATCACGTCGTCGCGGTGCTCGGGACGGGGTCGATGTCGAGCGTGTATCGGGCCACCCAAGACGACGGCCCCGACGTCGCGGTCAAGCTCCTCAAGACGCGCATCAGCCATCAGCAGTCGGCGACGGAGCGACTGTTTCGCGAAGCGCGTGTCATCTCCCGGTTCGACCACCCGGGCTGCGTGCGGCTCCTCGACTGGGGCGTGGAGGATGGGCGCCCGTTCGTGGTGCTCGAGCTGATGGAGGGGGAGTCGCTCGCCGACGCGATGAAGCGCGACCCCGTGTTCGCGCCGGCGCGGGCGGTGTCGATCCTCATCGACGTGTGCGAGGTGCTCGAGGCGGCCCACGCGGTGGGGGTGGTGCATCGCGATCTGAAGCCGGGCAACATCATGCTCCTGCACGCGGAGGACGGCCCTCAGGTGAAGGTGCTCGACTTCGGCCTCGCCCGCCTGATGCCCCCGCGGGGCGCCGACGAGACGCAGCCCAAGGAGCTCACCCGACCCGGCTCGACGCTCGGCACTCCGAGCTACATGGCGCCCGAGCAGGTGCGCGGCTCCCAGGTGGACGGGCGCGCCGACGTCTACGCGTGTGGAGTGGTGCTCTACGAGCTCGTGTCGGGGGAGCTACCGATCCTCGGCGAGACGGCCATCGACACCATGCTGAAGCAAGCGACCGATCCACCGCGACCGATCCTGGAGGTGGTGCCCGAGCTCGATCGCCGCCTCGCGGCCATCATCATGCGCTGCCTCGGCAAGGACCCAGCGGAGCGCTTCCAGACCGCCGCCGAGCTCCGCGGCGCGCTCGGCGGCCTCGCCCTCGAGCCGATCGCGGACGCGACCTCTACCTTCGTGCGCGAGCCCGCGCTCATGCAGGATCGCGAAGACACCTCCACCGCGCTCCGGCCGGTGCCGGTGCGCGCGGTGCTGCCCGCCCCCAGCCTGCCGAAGCGGCGGAGCCCGCAGAAGAAGTTGGCACCCCCGTCTCCCCGCTCGAAGCCACCACCTCCCCCCAAGCGCGGCGCCAAGTCGAAGCGCCCGCGCGCCGACACCGCGACGAACGTGCGCGACACGGCCGAGGACGTGGAGCACACCACGGCGCGGACGGCGCGGGCCGCGCCGAGCGAGCCGACGCCAAGGCTCGCGCCCATCTCGCTGCCCGCGCCGGCGCCCCCGAAGGTGCGGGTCGTCGCAGCGGACGGCGAGGCGACCAAGCTCCATCCCCGGCTCCCCGATCTCTCGGAGATGGAGGTGACGATCCCCGCCCACAGGAGCTCCGGCGCCCCGTCCCCCGCGGCGCACGAGGGCGCGTCACCGAGCGATACCCCGCTGCGTGAGCCGGCGCCGAGCCAGGGAAGCGACGAGCACGAGCTCGAGCGCACCATCCCCGTGCAGTCGATGTTTGCGCCTGGCTCCGACGGGCCGACCCGCTTGCACGACATGGCGGACTGGGCGGCCACGCAGAAGATCGAGCGGATTCGCGAGGAAGATCTCGAGGATGTGGCCGACGCGATGCGCGCGGTGCGCCTGCCCGCGACCCGACCGCCCTCGCGCCCACCGGCCCCGCGGAGCCCTCCGCCCCCACCCCCGCGCTCCTCGGCCCCCGCGAGCGCGCCCCCGCCGCCGCGCTCCTCGGCCCCCGCGAGCGCGCCCCCGCCGCCGCGCTCTTCGGCCCCCGCGAGCGCGCCCCCGCCGCCGCCGAGCCTCCCGAGCAGCGCCCACCCGCCGCGGCCTTCGAGCTACGCGCCCCGGTCGCTGTCGCCCCCCCGCCCCGAGGCCCCGAGCCAGGCCGCGCTCAGAGAGGTGCTCTCCGGCATGCCGGCCGATGAGCGGCGCTGGCTCCTGGTCGCCGCCATCGCGGGGGTCGCGCTCGCCATCTTGCTGACGGTGTGGCTGCTCTTGTAACCCGCGCCGCTCGGGTTGGCCGCGCCGCCTGCGGTGACGAGGCGAATCGCAGGATCGTGGAGCAAAAGGATCGCATCGCCCTGCCACGCGAATACAATCGCTCCTTCGCATGAAGCGCGTGGTGTCTTGGCAGCTGGGGTGGCAGCTCGTGTTGGGGGCAGTGTCCCTCGGCGCTCTCGTCGCCGCCGGCGGCTCGTCGGTCGAGCGCTTCGAGCCCACGCGCGTCGCGTCGGTCGAACACGTCGCCGCCATCGTCCCCCGCTCCCAGACGCCTCAACCGCCGTTCCCTTACGTCGTCGAGCCGTTCGCCCTCACCGCGCCCGACGGCGTCTCGCTCGCAGGTTCTCTCACGCGCCCGCGCGACGCCGGTCCACATCCTGCGGTGGTGCTCGTGAGCGGCGCTGGCGATCAGGATCGCGACGGGACCATCGCTGGCCACAAGCCGTTTCTCGTGCTCGCCGATCACCTCGGCCGCGCCGGCTTCGCGGTGCTCCGCCTCGACGATCGGGGCGTCGGCGCGTCGGGCGGCCATGGTGAGGAGGCGACGGTGCGGGTTCGCGCCGGCGACATCGCGGCTGCCTTCACGCGCCTGCGCGCGCGCGCGGACGTGCGCGCCGACGCGGTTGGACTCGTGGGTCACAGTGAGGGGAGCACGGTGGCGGCGAAGGTCGCGGGCGAGCATGAGGTGGCGTTCGTGGTGTCGCTCGCGGGGCCCGGGCTGCCTGGCGCGGAGCTCTCGCCGCTGCAGGTTCGGAGCGTGCTCCGCGCCACCGGCGACTACCCGCAGCCCGTCGTCGAGCGCCTGGTCGCGGCGCAGCGGCAGATCCTCGAGGTGGTGGTGGCCGGCGGCGATCGCGCGGCGATCACCGCCGCGGTCCGTACCGGCATCGCCACCCTCGACGCGCTCCAGCCTGCCGCGCATCGCGAGTCGGACGCCGCGCTTACGGCCCGCGCCGAACGCGACGGGCGCCTCGTCGCGTCGCCCTGGTACCGCGACTTCGTCGCTACCGATCCGCGGCCGCTGTGGCGCCGGGTGCGGTGCCCGGTCCTCGCCGTGGCCGGCGCGCGTGACACCCAGGTGCCAGCCACGCCCAACCTCGAGGTGCTCGCCGCGGCGGTGGCCGCGGGCGGCAACCGGCGCGTGGTCACGCGGCGCTACCCCGAGCTCAATCACCTGTTGCAGGTCGCGAACACGGGGTTGGTGCAGGAGTATGCCGGCATCCCCCACACGCTCGATCCGCGGGTGCTCCGCGAGCTGACGGCGTGGCTGCGCGAGCACACGGCGCCCAGCCCGCGGTGGTGACCTCTCGCTTTCGGACTCGCCGAGAGAGGCGCCTCAGAAGCGCGAGCGCAGCGTCAAGGCGGCGGCGGTGGGGCCCACCGCCGGGGCTACGGTGATGGTCGCCGGCCCGTCGTCGCTCCCGGCGCCCACGATGGCGCCCGCGAGCAGCAAACCAAGACCCGTGAGCTGGCCGATCCCTACCCCGACGAGCGCCACGTCGAGGGGCCACACCGAGATCTCCGCGTCGGCGAGCTCGCTCATGGCGATGAACGGACCGACGACAGGGACGTAGGCCATGGCCACGTCGGCGTCGCCACAGAGCGAGAGCTCGACGCCGGTGCCCTCGAGCTCCTCGGGCGCACCGGCTGCACACGCCTCGCCGAGGCCGGCGCCGGTGAGCACCGAGGCGAGGTAGAACGAGCCGAGGGTGAGCGTGCCGCCGATGAGCAGACCGGTGCCGCTCGAGGGCTCCCCCGCGACGTCGGGAGCGAGGCCGCCCGGCGGGAGCCCACCATCGGCGTAGGGGCCGTAAGGGTGGCCGTAGGGAGCCGGCGGTCCGTAGCCCGTCGGTGCGTAGCCCGGGCTCGGCGAGACGTACCCGCCGGCGTGCGGCGCCCCCGCGTGGGGCGCGCCCTGGGTGGGAGGGGTGGCCACCCACGGCCCCTGCGCCGTGACGGGACCGGGAGGCGGCGCCGGCCGCGGGGCCGCGGGCACCGGCGGGGATCCGGGCATGTATCCCTGCGCTGCCGCCGGCAGACTCGTGGTCAAACCCACCAACAGGAGCGGGAGAATCGCTGCAGCAGACTTCACAGAGCTCACCGAGCGGCAATCCAGCAATGTTCACGCCACGCCGCGCGTCCCTGTGTTCGGTCACTTGGCAGGCGAGCTAGCGCCAACGACGGATCCACCGTCGCGGGAGTGACGCAGAATTGGCGCAAGCTGACACATGGTGAATGATGGGCGGGTGAAACGAAGCTGGTGGGTCGCCGCGCGCTTGGGGGGCCTGGCGCTGCTGGGGCTGATGCCGACGGTGGGCTGCTCGGGCTGTGCGGGGGGCGAAGGCGACCCCTGCGCCGAGACCGCGCGCTGCCGTGACGGGTTGGCCTGTCTCGGCGACCGCTGCGCGCGTTGTGAAGCGAGCGACGCGTGCAAGCTGCGTGGTCAGTGCGTGGCGAAGGATGGGCGCTGCGCGGTGCCCGCGACCGACGACGCGACCTGCGCGACGAAGGCCGGCACGGAGGGCTACGTCCCTTGTGCCCACGAGGGCCTCTGTCGGGCCGTGGACGGCGTGTGCACCGCGACCGAGCTCGGCTGCACCGAGAGCCGCATGTGCAAGAGCGCGGGCGCGTGCTCCTTGCAAGGAGGGCGCTGCGTGGCCGCCACCCCCGACGACTGCACGAGCGCGTCGGTGTGTGTCGAGACGGGCCTGTGCACCCCGCGCGACGGTGCGTGCGCGATCACCAGCAGCGACGACTGTGCTCGCTCCAAGCGCTGCCTCACCTCGGGGCACTGCAGCGTGGCGCGCGGGAGCTGTGTCGTGGCCAGCGACGCCGACTGCAAGAAGAGCGCGCTCTGCAGCGCGCATGGGCAGTGCACCGCACAGCGGGGCAAGTGCATCGCGTCGCCGCCGTGAGCCGAGCCCGTCGCTTCAGCCGTCGGAGTGTGCTCGGGAGCACGCTCGCCTGCCTCCTCGCGTGTCGATCGAAAGAGCGCCGCGAGCCCTCCCCCTCACCGACCACCGAGGCCTCGTCCCCGACGACGTTGTGGTTGGGCGGTGATGTGCATCTCGCCGGCACGCCACCTCGCTTCGCGAGAACGCTCGGCCGCGCGCTCGAGGGAGCGGTGGGGATCGTGAACCTCGAGGGACCGGCGGGGGAGGCGCCGTTCTCCGAGGTAAAAGGTGAGCGTGTGCGCCTCGCCAGCGACCCGAAGGCGGTGGCCGCGCTCGCCGCCCTCGGCGTCGAGGTGGTGGGCCTCGCCAACAACCACCGCGCCGACCGCGGCGACGACGGCGAACAGCGCACGCGCGCGATCCTCGAGGCGGCGGGTATGCACAGCCCTCTCGCCGCGCCCCTCGAGCTCCACGGTTGGCACATCGCGGCTGTCGAGCTCCCGTCGCGCGCGCGAGCCCCGAGCGACCTCACCGAGCGTCTCGTGGCGGGGAGCGCGCCCTCCCAAGACCCACTCGCGGTGTCGTTCCACGTCACCGGTCCCCCGTCGTATATCCCGCAGCCTGCGTTACGAGAGGCGGTCGCGCTCGCGGTGGCGGCAGGCGCGAGGGTGATCGTGGCCCACGGCACACACGTGCTCGGCCCTGTCGAGCGACGTCGTGGACCGCGCGGCGAGGTCGTGATCGCGTGGGGCCTCGGCAACCTGTTGTTCTCGTGCTCATGCACCACGTCGCGCGAAGGCGCGATCCTGCGCGCCCGCGTCGAGGGTGAGCGCGTGGTGGTGTCGGTGCTCGCGCTCGACGCCGGCCTGATGGGCGAGCCGGCGCGACTCGCCGCGGATCCGGGCCTCGCCTTCGACGTCCTCGAGGCGATCGGCTCGCCCAAGCTCGAGCGCCGTGGTGAGGCCGCGCTGTTCTGAGAACGGGGGCCGTGGCGTCGCGCACCGGCTTCGCGCTGAGGGGCACCCGACCGGGCGCCGGCGGCTCTATCAAGCCAGGATGAACCAGCCATCCTTGCCGAAGTTGGGGTTCTCGTGCAGCGGTCCGCCGAGCGAGTCCTCCACGCTCCGGATGATGGCGACGTTCTTGTGGTCGACCGCGGTGAGCACGCTGTCGTCGTAGTCGGCCTTCGGCTTGTACCAGCTCGCGCCTTCGAAATAGGAGCGGACCACCGCAGAGTCGAACGTGCGGCCCTTGCGGGCGTAGATCGTGTTCCGAAGGATCCGGAGGTCGCGTCGGGAGAGGGTGGAGAGCTCCTCGAGCTTGAGCACGCGATCGAGCTGGCTTGGATCTTCGAGCGGGGTCGGGGCCGCGTCCTCGCTCCCCCCGAGGGGCGTCCCGAGCCGCTGCGACAACAGCGACAGCTCCACGTCGTCCTCGGGTAGCGCTCGTCCCGCTTTGCGGCGCGCCAGCACCGTGTCGCGCATCGCCTCGAGCGCCTCGCGGGTGAGCGACGCGTCGTGCTCGGCGATCCGCCTGGCGTTCTCGCGGTCGACGACGGTGATCTTCGACTCGTCCATCTGCTCCTTGGGCTGGTACCAAGGCTGCGCCGAGAAGTGCGCGTGAAGCCACGGGCGCCGAAAGCTGTTGCCAGCGCGCGCGTAGATCGTGTTGCGCATCAGCGACAGCTCGCGCAGCGTGCGGTGGGCGAGCTCCTTGTCCCCGATGATCAGCTCGTCGTAGTAGAGGGGCCGCGCCGGCGCGTCTTCCGACAGCGCCGCGCTCGCGCTCGGGGCGGCGCTGCTCGCCGCGGTGGCGGCGCCGGTCGCGCTCGCGGACGGGCTCGGAAGGGGCGAGGACGTCACCCCCCCGGTCGTGACCGGCGGGCTGTCTTCCGGGCAACCCGACAGCGTTACGGCGACGGCGGCCAACACCAGGCGACGGAGCTTCATCGCGCTCAGCGTAGGGCGCGCCGCGCGCGTTGCCAACGGGGGCGCTCGGCTACAAGCCGCGGTGGTGCTCGGGGCGGAGGGGAACGTCGCCGCCGAGCGCGCGCTCGATGAGCGCGAGGATGGCGTCGCGGTCGGCGGGGAGACGCCCTCCGATGGGCAGGTAGTTCGACGCGTGGTTGGTGCGGAAGAGCGCGTTCTTGGGGCGGGCCTCGGCGACGAACGTGGCGAGCTCGCGCAAGAGGCCGCGCACGTCGGGGAGCTCGAAGCGCCCTCGCTGCGCGAGCGTCGCGATGGGGGTCGACGGCACCACCGTGAGCGTCAAGGCCGCGAGGTACTCGGGGTCCATCGCGGTGGCGAGGGCGGCGGAGCCCCGCGCGTGCTCGTCGCTCCGCTCGACGCCCCCCGCCCCGAGCAAGAAGATCACGCTCTGACGCATCCCGGCCGCTCGGGCTTGGCGGGACGCCTCCACGTGCTCGTCCCACCCCTGTCCCTTGGCGATGCGCTTGAACGTGACCGGGTCGCCGGTCTCCGGACCGATGTAGAGGAGCGAGAGCCCAAGCTCTCGGAGACGCGCCAGCTCGGCTGGGGTCTTGGCCAGGACGTTGTTGGCCATCGCATAACAGCTCACCTGGCGGAGCCGCGGAAACGCCGCCCGGAGGGCCATCAGGATCGGCTCCCAGTGGTCCATCTCCATCACCAGCGCGTCGCCGTCCGCCACGAACACCTTCTCCACGCGCTCGGGGAGCCCTCGCCGAGTGAGGCTGCGCTCGCTCAGCGCTCGCCGGGCCAGCTCGATGTCGAACAGTACCTCCTCGAGCGGCCGCACGCGAAACTCCTTGTCGCGATACATGTCGCAGTAGGTGCACTTGTTCCACGAGCAGCCGATGCTCGCCTGCAAGATGTACGACCCCGCCTCGCTCGGCGGCCGGTAGAGCTTGCCCTCGTAACGCACGGTTCGACCTCTCCGTCTGTTACCACGGGCCGCACCCCCAGCCGAGGGGCCGCGGGGAGCGCGCCGTCGCCGGGGTCGCTTGGGAGCGCGACCGGGGAGCTTCGGGTGACCTCGTCGGTTGACAAACGACGAACGCGATCCCCGAGGGGATCGCGTCGTCGCCGGAGCGGAGAGCGCCGCGCGGGCTAGTAGCCGCCGCAGCCCATGTCGAGGGCGGGGAGCTTCAGACTCGCCACCGTCTGCGCGGGGTTCTGCGCGTCGCTGGCCAACACACCAGCCTCGCTGATCGAGTAGACGAGGTTGTCGATGAACACGCCGCGCCGCACGCCGTAGCCGTAGTAGTAACAGGAGTCGGGGGCGGGGTGCTCGAACAGCACCGAGTGATCCACGCTGCCCGTCTTCGTGATGCCGGTGGTCGCGTCGATCTGGAACAGCTCGAGCGTGGACGATGCCGCGTAGGTGGTGTCGTCGTAGCGCACCATCGGGATGGCGAGCGTGCCCTCGTACAAAGTGAACGCCTTGTGGTTGAGCTCGGCCTCCGAGTGACCGTCGCCGATGGCGAGCTTGTGCGTGAGCTTCGGCTCGAGCGGGTTCTGCACGTCGAAGATCGAGATCGCCACTCCGAGCACCTGGCCGTCGTCGGTTCCGTCGCGGCCGATGGTCAAGAGGTGCGTGCCGCCCTCGAGGGGGTGCATGTACTCGCTGAAGCCGGGGATCTTGAGCTCACCGAGCACCCTGGGCGCCGTCGG
Source organism: uncultured Polyangiaceae bacterium (assembly GCA_964401935.1). Classification (GTDB taxonomy): domain Bacteria; phylum Myxococcota_A; class Polyangia; order Polyangiales; family Polyangiaceae; genus JAPYTK01. Next base: position 3,765 of record CAYOAL010000185.1, on the reverse strand, counting down.
ATCCGAGACGTCGATGGCGAAGAGGGGGTCGACCTGTCGGAACGTGACGAGGTAGGCCATGTCGCCGATGAAGCGCGCGGACTGGATGCTCTCGTCGGGGGCGAGGCCCGTCACCGAGCCCACCACCTCGAGGGTGGTGCCCGCATCGGCGAGCACGTAGAGGTTGTTCTCGGTGCGCCACACCTCCGCGCTGCTCCGCTGATCGGTGGTCGCGATGCGGAGCTTGCCGTCCTTCTCGTCGAGGGAGAACTGGTTGTTCACCCATCCGGGGATGGTCCCCGTCCCCTCGTAGACGGGGGCGTGACCTTCGATGTCGAACTTGTGCACGTGGCTCCACGTCGTGCTCATCAGCTCGGTCCAGGTGGGCAGCGCCAGCCAGGGATCGTTCCAGCTCTGGCCCACGAGGTACATGGCTCCGGCGTTCGCATAGACCGTCTGCGCTTGCCCCACGATCTGGGTCTCGGCGACACCAGCCGTCTTGTCGGCGAGGTCGAACGACTGAATCTGCGTCATGCCGTACTCGGTCGAGCCGGCGGTGGGCACATAGTAGTCGCTGCAGCTCGGCTGAAGCACGCTGAGCTCGCCGTTCACCCGCTCGAAGCGATGGGGCAGGAGATCCTGCAGCGTCGCAGCGTGGATCCGGGCCAGGTTCGTGAGCCGGAGCTGCTCGAACGCGGCGATCTTGGCGTCCTCGCTGAGCTCCCAGAAGTCGTGGACGTCGGGGTAGTACTGCACCATCGGCGGGTGGTACCCGCCGTTGAGCACCGCCCGCACCTTGTCGCCGACGCGGCGCGACGACTGATACCAGCCCTCGAAGTAGAGCTCGCGCTCCACCGACGGCACGTTGCCGTCGAGGGTCATCACCGTCACCTTGGTCAAGCTCGGGTAGTAGGCGCCGCCGCAGTCCCAGCAGTCGCCGTGGTACGACTCCGAGGTGGGCGGCTCGACGCCCGCCTCTTGGAAGACGCTCGCCCCGTCGACGCTGGAGAACACCACCACGCGGTCACCGGTGAGGAACATCTCGCTCGGGTACCCCTCGACGGCGGTGCTGGAGCCGATCCCCAGCTCCGAAGCCGGGAACGCGTTCAGCACCGCGAGCTGGTTGCCGTGCAGGACGTAGAGATGGTTGCCATCGGTCTTGACGATGTCGGCCTCGTCGACGCCGTCCACCTGGGTGTTGGTCTCGGAGTGACGAGGGGGCGCCGCGTTGCCGCCACCACCGCCCCCGTCCGCCGGCTCACCCATGCCGGAGCCAGTCGACGCGCCAAACTCTTCGCCCCCGAAGCCGGGCGTGCCACCCCAGTGGTCGCCCTCTTCGATGTAGCGGATCTCTGCGTCGATCTGCCGGTTCATCTTGGCGATGGCGTCGTCCTTGAGCTTCGACTCGAGATCCTCACAGCTCTGGGCGCGCTGGAGCGCCACCTGGACGTTCTCATGGGGAGCCTCAACCTCACCCTCGCAGCCGGTCACCAGGGTGGTCGCGGCCGCGAGGAGTGGAAGGATGTGCCAATTTCGGGTCGTCATATTTCGTACCTCGGTTCTCACAGGGTCGCCGGGAGCAGGTTCGATGACGACATTGTGCAGGCCGCGTGCCAAGCGGCACTACTCATGAATTCGAGCGGTTTCCTCGCCGATGTGCCATCGACATGGGCCAGCTCGACAGAGTTGTCTGGCAGTTGTGTCACTCTGAGCCGCTCGACTCCGCTCGCCCCGGGGACCCTCGACCCCAGGGGGGCACGCGCCGCAACCCGTGGGGGGGGCAGGCGTTTAGACCTTGGTGGACGAGGCCGCTGTCGCCGCGCCGGGCTGCGCTGCCCGCGCGCGGCCGCGCACGAAGGGGTACACGAGCAGGCCGAGGTAGCCGTCGGGGTGGGCCTCGTCGATGCCGAGCTCCTCGGGCGCTCCCGAGGGGACGCGATAGGTACCAAACAATCGGTCGAGGTAGGGTGCGAGGTTGGCGTAGTTGCCGGCGTCACGAGCCTTGCTGTGGTGCGCGTGGTGGAGATCGGGGCTCCCGAGCAACAGGCGTAGCGGGCCGAGTGGCAGCCTCACGTTGGCGTGAATAAAGATGGCCCACAGCGAGCGAAACGCGACCAGGCCGAGCACCTCGTCCACGTTCAGGCCGAGCGCGACCGCGGGCACGTTCATCAGCGTCTGGGTGTACACACCGTCGAGGGGGTGTTCGCGATGGGCCGCGAGCCAGTCCAGGTGGGTGGTGGTGTGGTGCACCGCGTGGAAGCGCCAGAGCAGCTCGACGCGGTGCTGGAGTCGGTGCCCCCAGTACATCGTGAAGTCGCCCGCGATCACCGCCAACCCGGCGCGGGCCCACAGGGGCTGGGTCGCGATGGAGACGCGCAGGCTCTCGAGCGCGCCCTCGTTCGGCACCCACCGCGCCAGCGCCGAGATCACGCTCACCACGAGCGCGCCGAAGAGCAGGTGCTGCCCCGCGAAGAAGGCGAGATCCGCGAGCCACCCTGGTCGCAGGTGGCGCTGTTCGCGTCGCGCGGGGAGCGCCCACTCGAGCGGATAGAAGATTGCGGCGAGCCACAGGAGGCTCGTGGCCGCGACGAAGAAGCGCTCTTGCATCACTTCTGGCGCTGAGGCTCTCCGTCCGTGTTCTGGGCCTGGTCCTTCTTTCGTGGCGGTACGAAAGCGCCCGATTTTGACGCCGGGAACCAGGTCTCCGGGTCGGCCGACTCCGCCGCGTCAGGCGCCGAGGCGCTGGGGGCGGCGTTTGCGGGCGTGCCGCTCGCCGGCGCGGCGGCGTCGTCGGGGGCGCCGTCCGGGGCGCCGTTGTCGGAGGGGAGCGGTCGGGCTGCTGGTGGGGAGGGGCGATCCTCCGCGCTCACGGTTGGGCTCGGCGTCGAGCACCCGGTCTGCGCGTTGGCGATGGCGAGCACGAACAGCGCGCCGGAGAAACCTAGGGCGAGGGCGCGAGCGACCCGATTCTGGCTCTTGGTCATGACCTCGGGAGCATACGGAGCAGGCAGGTCAATGTATCTAGACAAGTCTGCTCGAGGGGAAGTCGTGGTCGTGGCGACGCGTGGCGACGGGACTCGGGCCCGAGGAGCTGCAGAACGGCACACCCGCTTCATCGGGCGTGTCTGGACTGCGTGGGCTTTCCGTTGGCCGCGAGCCGACTCGGACTAGGATGGCGCCCATGGCGCTCCGATTGCACAGCCTCGCGGAGGCAAAGGACGAGCTCGGTCGACTCGCAGGGCGTGACGTCGACGTAGGGGAGGGGTGGTCGCTCCCACGCGTGTTGTTGCATTGCAAGCAGAGCATCGACGCGTCGATCGACGGATACCCCAAGCTCAAGCCGGCGTTCGTGCGGGCCACCATCGGTCGTCTGGTGGCGCGCCGGTTCCTGCAGAAGGGTGAGATGCGCCACGATCTTCGCTCACCCATCCCCGGAGCACCCGAGCTCGCGGACGAGGGAGACGCCGACGCGGCGCGCGCGCTCCTCGTGGCGAGCATCGAGCGCTTCGAGGCCCACACCGGTGAGCTAGCGCCTCACTTTGTGTTCGGGAAGCTCGACAAGGCCGCCTACGAGCGCCTCCACGCCATGCACATCGCCGACCACCTGTCCGCCATGCGCTTCCCCCGGTAGACATCCCCGCCCGCCAGCTCGCACAAACGTCGCCGGCACCCCGCCAAGGACACGGAGGGCGCGAACGACAAAACGACCCAACACACCAGGTCGGGTGGCACTTCGGGTTGCGTCTCGAATTTATATGCCCATACTAGTTCCGTGGCGTCGCTTCG
>CAYOAL010000184.1:0-16515 GCA_964401935.1 uncultured Polyangiaceae bacterium | reverse complement strand
TGGCGATGTTGAACTCGCCGTCGAAGTTGAACGCGCGCGGATCCGAGTCGGAGCCATAGATCGCGATCTTGCGGTAGTTGATGTCGCCGGTGAGCTCGGTCGAGTCTTGGTTCTTCTCGTCTTTCGGCTGAAAGGTCCCGATGCCCACGCGGTTCTGCTCGCTGAGCAGCAGGCGTCGCACGCGGATGTGGTCCTGCACCACCTTCGTCCAGTCGCCGCCGTACTTCTCCATGAGCTTGGAGAAGATGAACCGACAGGCGGGGTTGAGGTCGCCGCCCACCTTCACCTTGAACCGCTCGTTGCCGAGGCCCAGATCCTCGATCGCGCGCTCACGCCACTCGGAGGGGATGAGGCGCAGCGGCTCCTCGTTCATCGGGCTCGGGTAGCGCGCGGCCTCGAGGCCGCTCATCCCGATGGCCTCGAGGTTGGCCCAGTCGTAGGTGTAGAGCGCGCCGTCAGGGCTCCTCGAGTAGTGCTCGAGCCCCTTCTTCATGAGGCGCACGATGGTCGACTTCGACGACCCCACCGGCCCGTGGAGGAGGATGATGCGCTTCTCCGGACCGTACCCCTGCGCCGCCGCCTTGAGGACATTGACCAGGCGCATCAGCGGGATGTCGAGACCGAACACCCCGTCCTTCCCGTTCTCGATCTCGTCGCGGAAGAAGTTGTACCGCACGAGCTTCTTCTTCGAGTCGGTGTATTCTTCCGTGCCGTAGCGGATGATCATGTCGTAGACGCGCTGGTACGCGTTACGCGTGACCTGAGGCCTCTCCCGCACGATCTGCAGGTAGTCCTCGAAGCTGCCGTCCCACGTGAGCTCCCGATAGAGCGCGTAGTCTTGCAGTGAACCAATGCGACCGACCATCGAGCTAGTTGCGCTCATGCCATGCTTCTCCTGAAGCTCGGACCCTAGCGGCGCGTCGACGCAGGGGAAAGGACCAAAGCCATCCGCCACGCCGGCTCGTCACCGGCGCCTCACTCGGCGAGGGCCGCCGCCGCTTGAAGGAAACGCGTCCAAGCCGGCTTCGCCACGCCGTCGACCCCGCGCAGGCCCGTGCTGCACATGTAGCTCCCCCACGGGTCTCCTCCATCGAGCCCTTGGGCTTCGACGAGCGCCTCGCACGCCGCGTCGTCGAGATCGTGGAGCTGATGCACGTTGACGTGGGAGAACCAACTCCGCCGCGGCGTGAAGGCGGCGAAGAACGCGTCGAGCTGCTGGCGTTGCCCCTCGGGCGTCACCGCGAGCACCTCCGCGCTCGGGTGAGCCACCGCGTGGAGCACGATCGGCCGCGGCGCGTCGTCTTGCTCTCCCGCGGCCAGCGCCACCATCGCATCGAGGTCTTTGGCGGGGGCCGTGTCGGTGGGGTACGACGCGTCGCCGAGGCCCGGCAAGTAGGAGAGCACCAAGGCGTCGCCGAGGGCGGCGAGCGGGGCGAAGGCGGCCCGCGGCACCGCCAGATAGGAGAGGCCCACCCCCGTGACCACCTCCTCGCGAAGCGACTTCACGTGGGAGAGGCCGGCCTCGAGCAGCGTGCGGAGCGCGGTCGCCTCCGCCGGGTGGGCCTCGAGGTAAGCATCCACGCGGCGCCCGAGCACGAGCACCGACACCTTGGCACCCGACCGCGAGAGGATCTCCGACAAGAGCCCCTCGAGCGCGCTCACGGTGTCGGGGTCGTCCCAGTCGAGGCCCTCCGCCGCCGCCGGACGCTGCGCGACCAGACCGTCGACGACGGTCACCGTGAGGATCACCTCGAGGCCACGCTCCGCGTAGGCGGCCACGCGCTGCTCGAGCTGAGCGAAGGCCTGCTCGTCGAGCGCGTCGAACCGAACGTCGAGCAGGATGGCGCCCACCCCCGCCGCGTAGACCGTCAGCTCGGCGTTGAGCACGTCGTCGGGGGTTGGCGCCACACCCCCGAGCGCGACGGGGTTGGCGGTCAAGCCCAGGTGCACGGGCCCATGGCCTCCCTGGGGCGTGGGCACGTCGTCCCCACCGGCGCCACCGCCCACCCCGTGGCCCCCCACCCCCGGCGAGCCGCCGGGGCCGGTGGTGGGTGCGGTGGTGGAAGCGTCCGTCTCCCCCGCCACGTCACAGCCGAGCGAGCCGAGCGCGAACAGAGCAACGCAAGAGAGAAAGGCCAAGCGCCGCGAGAGCGACATGGGGTGAGCCTATCCTTTGCCCGCCACCCGGCGCAACGCGCGGTTGCTCCCCCGAGGCCTGCCGTTGCGGTGGGGCACGGCGCGACGGCCGGTGCGCGGGGCCCTCCGCGAGGTGCTCGACAACACCCGCGAGCACAACGCGGCGCGTCCTTGTGCGGCGGGGCTGCTCGTGCCGAAGCGCCTCGTGCCGCTCGCCGCTTTGACGCCTCGCTGCTCTCAGGGCTGCGCTAGCGCGCCGGCTGACGCAGCATGAACACGGGTCGCTCGTCGTCGTCGGCCGCCGGCACCAGGACCTCGTGCTCCTCGTACTCACCCTGGTAGCTGGGCGACGGGGCGTAGTCCTTGTCGTAGAAGTCGGCGTCGGAGAAGTCGTACGCGACCTCTTTGATGGGAGACTGGGAGTGGATCGCGCAGCCGGTGATCGAGGTCGTCGCCGCCGTCACCACGGCGATCGTCAGCATCTTGCCCCACCAACCCTTCGTGACCCTGAGCATCATCGTCCTGTTCTCCCTCACTTCGCCGACTTGCCGTGGCCAGTCGCGAGGCGTCGTTGTGGTGTGGTGAAACGACTCACTGGGAAGCGTGCGTCCCAGGTCGGTGTTCCAGGGTTTGGACGGTCATGGGCGGGAGCACATTCAACTGGGCGCAACGGATGGTTGGAGTGGGAGGCCGCTCGGCCTACAACTGTTCGAAACTCCCCATGTCCCTCGCGATCCGGCTCCTCCTCGCCCTCGGTCTGGTGGCCATCTTCGTCACCTCGCTGGTGGGATTTCTCGCGCGCGACGTCTCGCGCTCGCAGGTGGAGCGAGATTTCGAGCAGCGCATCAACGCCGCCATGAACGGCGCCCGCGGCGAGCTGGTGTGGGAGGCCACGACCCTGTCCGAGCTGATGAGTCCGCTCTGCAACCACGACAGCTTCGTCGACCAGCTGCTCATCGAGCTCGACCGCGCCGGGGGCCGCGCCGACAAGCTGCCCCCTGGGCGCGGGATCGCGCTCCGGAGGTTCGTGCCCGAGCAGCGCAAGGCGCTCCGACTCGACGATCTGGTCATCGTCGACGGCGAGGGTCTGATCATCGGCGCCGACGACCCCGCAGACATCGGCCAACGCAATCGGTCGCTGGCGGAGCGGATGCACGAGGTCGCCGGGCGCCCACGCCTGGTCTGGGAGGGTGGCGAGGCGAGCGTTCAGGTGCACTGCACCAAGCCGGCGAGCCAGGCTGGCGTCACCGTCGGCCTCGTGGGGTCACGGAAGGTCGAGCCGATCCTCGACCGGGTCGGGCGGGCCTACGGCGTGCAGCTGGCGCTCGACCGCACGGCGCTCCCTCCGGCGGGTCCCGCAGTGCTGGAGCGCAAGCTCCGTATCGACGAAATCGTGGGGCTCGAGGTGAACGCGGCGATCTCGCGCCAGCCGCTCTTCGAGACGCTCGCTCAGATCGACTCGGCCATGTTCCTGATCGGTTCCATCGCGGTGTTGATCAGCGTGGCCATCGCGGTGTTCATCGCGCGGAGCCTCTCGCAGCCCCTGGTCGAGCTCGCGCGCGAGACCCGTGAGGTGGTGCGAGGCACGCCGAAGCCAGTGCGAGCCCGCGGCGGCCGAGAGCTGGTCGAGCTCGCCAACACGTTCAACCGTGCCATCGGTGAGCTCACCGCGATGCGCAAGCGCCTCGCCCGCACCGAGCGCATCGCCGCCCGTCGCGAGGTGGCGCGGCAGATCGCGCACGAGATCAAAAACCCCCTCGCCCCCATCCGCGCCGCGGTGGAGACGCTGCGGCGCCTGCACGACCGGGGGAGCGACCAATTCGAGGGCTACTTCGACGAGGCCACCAAGACCGTGCTCGAGGAGGTGCATCGCATCAAGAACATCGTGAGCGAGTTCACCAAGTATGCCCGCATGCCGCCTCCGAAGTTCGAGCGCGCGGATCTCGCCGATGTCGCCCGCGGTGTGGTCGCCCTCCACGACGCCCCCGACACCGACGAGGCCCCCAAGGTGACGCTCGAGGTGCAGGGGCCGACGCGGGCCTTGTTCGACAAGGATCAGCTCGTCCAGGTGCTCACCAACCTCGTGCAAAACGGGATCGAGGCGGCCCAAGAGGCGGGCAGCCGTCCTCAGGTGGCGGTGAAGCTCGAGGGGGTGGGCCGCGACGTGCGGGTGACGGTGACCGACAACGGCCCGGGGATCGATCCGGCGGTGCGCGAGCGCCTCTTCGAGCCCTATGTGAGCACGAAGACCCACGGAACCGGGTTGGGACTGGCCATCGTGCAAACGATCGTGCATGAGCACGGGGGTGAGCTGAGCTGTGGTGACGGCCCCGCGGGTGGCGCACGATTCGTGGTCGTGTTGCCCGTGGCTGGCCCTCCCCTCCTGGAGAAGGCGCCGTACACCACCGGAGAGATGACGGAATGAGAATCGAGAGTGTCGGCATCATCGCGGTGCTCCTGGGTCTTTGCGTGGCGTGCGGACCTCACGAGCCAGCCAAGAACCCACGCTTCGACCTCCAGAAGAAGGCGGCTCCGGGCACCCGACAGCTCACCCTGGGCGGCCCCCCGGGGTTGCCCTCGGTGGTGGTGGCCGAGCTCGGCAGCGGGGACAGCGAGGTGCATTTTGCCCGCAACGGCGACAAGGGGCTCATCGTGGCCCGCGCCGCGGGGAAGTGGGCGAGCGGCACCCTCCGCGTCACGAACGGCGACGGGGGCGCCGTCGACGACGACCCCCAGCTCGTGGAGATCGCCGCGGCCCCGGCCCAGAGCGGCCCCGCCGCCCTCCGGCCGCATGGGGGCGGCTTCGTGTTCGTCTGGACCGCGGCGGTGAGCACCGGCCAGGAGATCTGGACCGTCGCGCTCGACGCCCGCGGCGTCCCCACCGGCAAACCGCGGAGCGCCGGCCACGCCTATGAGAACGTCACCTGGGTGAGCGCACTGTCGCCTCCGCGCTCACCCACCGTCGTGCTGTGGGAGACCGAAAACAGCGGCCGTCAAGCGATCCATCTTGGCACCATGCCGCGCGCCGGCGACGCGTCGACCAAGCTCCACCAGGTGGGGGAGCTCACCCGCGAGGCCCGCGGCTGGCAGGCCGCGACCGGTCCCCTCGGCACCGCCATCGCCTGGGTCGACGGCGAGCCGGGCCAGGTGCGGGTGGTGATCGAAGGGGCCGACGGCAAGCGCACGAGCCCGATGGTGCTCACGGGGGGCCCCACCGCGCTCGCGGACGTCCACGTGGTCGGGCTCGAGGACCGCTTCGTGGTCGGGTGGACGGACACCGCGCTCGGTGACCACCACGTTCACGTGGCGCAGGTCGGCGCCGCCGGCAAGGCGATGGCGCCGGCACACCCCGTCCTCACCCCGGTCGGGGGGCAGGCGTTGGTCTCCTTGACGGCGTCGGAAGACATGAAGCGGGTGCTCGTGGCCTGGGAACGCGACCTGGGGGTCGCGATGAGTCCGCGCAGGATCCAGCTGTCGTTGCTCGACGCGGCCGGCAAGCTCCTCCCCGAGGGCGCCGAGATCGACATCTTCAGCGACGAAGCGATGCCGGACATCGTAGGAGACGGCGCTGGCTTCGCCGCGCTCACCCTCGGCCCCATGGCCCTCAGCGACGAAAAGAGCGCCGATCCGCCGCTGCTCGGGCCGGTCTTCGTGCGCTTGTTTGCGACGCTGGGAGCGCGCGCCGCGGAGCCCATCCGCGTCGCCGAGCTCAAACACCAGTCGGTGGGCATGGAGGGGGTACCTCGCCTCGTGTATGGCCTCCACTGCAACGCGGGGGTGTGCACGGTGCTCGCTCGAGGGGAGGGGAAGCCCGCCCTCTTGGCCGTGGTGTCGCTCCCGATCCGGAGCTCGAGCTGGCGGGCGCCGACCCGCACTCGCGCCGCGAGCAAACCGCCGATGGTGACGGCGCTCACCACCGTCGCCGAAGTGAACGAGCCCATCGCCGACGTCGCGGTGGCCACCCTCGCCGATGGGCGTGTGCTCCTCGCGTGGGTGACGGCGACCCTCGGCGGGGGTCCGGACGGGGACGGTGCAACGCTCGCCTACCGGTTCCTCGACGGGGGAAAGCCCGGCCCCATCCACACGCTCTCGAACCGCGCGATCGCCTCGGGCGGTGTCGATGTGGTGGCGCTGCCGGCGGGCGCGCCCGGCAAGGCGGCGGCGGTCATCGGCTGGTCCGGCCCCAACAACGGCTCCCAGGTCTTCGCCACCGTCATCGACCACCAGGGGGGGAAGGTGCGCCAGAAGACGGTGACCCAGATCGTGAGGGCGAAGGGCAAGAGCGGCGCGCCGAACGAGGTGTACGACGTGGACGTCGCGCTCGACGGCCACGACAACCTTCTCTTCGCGTGGTCCGACTCTCGGGACGACAACCCGGAGATCTACGTCGCTCGCGTGAACTACAACCTGCAGAAGAACAAACGCGATCAGCGGGTGACCACGAGCGCGGGCCCCTCCATCGAGCCGCAGCTGTGGGTGACCCAAGACGGGGTGTTGCTCGCGTGGTCCGACGCCGACAAGGACGGCGGTGCGGCAGACATCTTCGTGACCGAGCTCGACGGGACGACGCTGCTCGCGCGCTCCCCGCAGCGGGTCGACGCGTCGGACGGGCACTCGCGCTCACCACGCTGGGACGGGAGCCGCGGCGCGTTGACGCTCAGCTGGCTCGACGAAGCCGACGGGGAGACGCCCAGCGCGTTGCGGCTCATGGCGGTAGACAACCGCGGGAACGGACTGACCGCCGCCAAGCGCGTTCGCACCACCACCAACACCGCGGTCACCTCGCGCTGGCTGAGCTGTGACGTCACCACCTGCCGCGGGCTCGTGAGCGCGAGCGACGGCACCTTGCTGCAGCTCGCGCTGTTCGAGAGCCCACGCGAGAGCGGCGCGCCCGTCGCCGCCGCCGTGACGACCGTGCTCGGCAACGGCACCAAGCAAGATCTGCTCATGACCAGCCCGGCGAGCGCGAAGGACTCGCTGTTCTTCGTTCAGGACACCGCGGGCGGAGGTGCCCGCCTGCGCCACCTCACCGTCACCTGGTGAGCCGCCGGTGACGGTGGCGCTCCGAGGTGCTGCTGCCCCCGTCGGCCTGCGGCGTCAGCCGTCGCCCGACGACTCGTCGGGCGCGGTCGGCGCGGCGGGCGCGGCGGCGGGGGCGCTGCCCTCGGTTGCTCGGCGTGAGACCTCTTCGGCGATCTCGTGGTGGAACCGGTTGAAGCGCGACTCGTGCGGCCACTCCGGCGCCCCCTGGAGGAGCGCCAAGGCCATCCCCGGCTCCCCCGCGTCGACGGACGAGATGGCGGCCGCGTAGCGCATGGCCCAGTGCACCAGCGGGCTCGAGTTGCTCGCCTCGAGCAGGAGGCGCCGGTCGCCCGTCCGGCTCTGATGCGAGAACGCGCGCACGAGCGCCCCCACCGCCCCACGCAGGGTGCGCACCCGATCGACGAGCATGGGCCCGGCCTCCGGGAGCGGCAGGTTGGCCAAGGCCTCGGCCCGGGCCAACGCCTCGTCGTTGTCGCCCTCGAAGGTGCAGAGGAGCGTGTCGACGAAGAGACGATGCTCGAGCGCGGCCTCCCATGCGGGCCCGCGCTCGGCGCGAGCGAGCGCCTCGCGGGCGCGATCGACCCAGCCGTACGCGGCGAAGGCGGTCGCCGCCATCAGAGGCCCCATCGTTCCGGCGTGGGGGAGGTTCTGCATCGACGGCGCCCAGCGCGAGAGGATCGTCTCCACGTCGCCCGAGTGGAGCAGCCGCCGCGTGCGACGCCTCGCGACGTAGCGCGTGGCGACCAGGACGCCCACCGCCGCGAGGGCCACGACGCCCGCCAGCGGCTCCTCCCACGAGAGGCGGAGCACCAGCGCCGCCACCGCCGCAGAGATCACGAACGCGACCTTGGGGAAGAGCGGGGGCGGGGGGCGGGTGGGCGGCTCGCGCGGGAGCATGGTTACACTCTAAGTTCTTCGCCTGCGAGCTCAAGGATTGGTTTTTGTCGGCGCGGCTGCTAAGACTCCTTCGTCTGATATGGCCTGCTCGACAGCGCGCCGTGAACTCCGCCAGGCCCGGGAGGGAGCAACGGTAGCGGAAAGCGAGTGTGAGTGGGCCCTTCCTATTTTGTCGCGCCGACCTCGCTCCTTGCTGGCGCTCGTGCCTGACGCGCTTGGTTTCGAACGTCAGGAGCGATAGGTATGCAGCGTGAAGGCCACGCGGCAGCGCCGTTGGCTCGCAGCCGTCGCTCTCGTCCTCGGCTCCGGGCTCGTGCTGGGCGGCTCCTACGCCGGCTCGGAGCTGAGCTCGCGTCTGCCCATCACCACGCCGGCGAGCGCCCAGGTGTCGGCCCCCTCCGCGTTCGCCGCGCCGGAGCCCCCCCTCGCGGGCGCGCCCGACGACCTGGGACGTGAGTTCCCTTGGTTGCCTGGCGAAGACAGCACCGCTTCGGTCTCGGTGGGCGACACCTCCCACGGCTTCCTCGTGGGGGGCCGCGAGCTCTTGGAGAACGACGCGGTCGCGATATTGCCCAAGCAGCGCGACCGCGGCCTCCGCTACGGCACCGAGCCCATCATCGAGATGATCCAGGCCGCCGGGAGGGCGCTCTTCGCCGAGACCAAGACGCGCCTGTGGGTTGGAAACATCGGCAAGCAGCACGGCGGCGACATCACCTGGTCGGTGAGCCACAACTCGGGCCGCGATGCCGATCTCGCGTTTTGCTACATGAACCACAAGGGCGAGCCGGTGGATCCTCCGGATCTGGTGCCGCTCAACGGTGAGGGCCTCGCCAAGGGGCAAGACCTGCGGCTCGATCCCAAGCGCACGTGGCTCGTGATCAAGGGGCTGCTCGCCTACCCCAAAGCCGAGGTGCAGTACCTGTTCATGGCCGAGGGGCTCAAGACGCAGGTGCTCATGCACGCCGCCCAGAGCGGAGAGTCGGCCGAGCTGTTGCTGCGCGCCGGCACCGTCATCCGCCAGCCAGTGGGCTCGGCCCCCCACAACGATCACCTCCACCTCCGCATCTTCTGCACCGAGACCGACGTGCTCGGGGGCTGCGTGAACACAGGCAGCGTGCACCCCACGACCAAGCTCTACGAGGCCGAGCGACGCCAGTTCGTGAAGAACACCGCTGCCCGCCTCGGTAGCGCAGCGGCCGACGAGCGGAAGCGCGCGATCCAGCGGCTCGCGCTCCTCGACGCGAAGGAAGCGGCCAACGACATCGCGGCGATGCTGGCGGCGGAGACGGGGGAGACCGACGTGCGAGAGGCCGCCGCCCGGGCCCTCGCGCGCCTCGGCGGACCGACCGAGGTACCGATCCTCACCAAGCACTTCCGGCGCGAGCGCGATCCGCTGGTGCGCATCGCCATCATCCAGGCGGTGGGCGACATCGGCGGGCGCGAGGCGGGGAGATTCCTCGCGCGCGCGATCGGCGAGCCGCAGCAAGCGCCGACCCACGTGCTCTCGGCGATGGGGGCCGCCGTCGAGCTCGGTGGGCCGGTCCTCGTTTCGGTGTTGCCCCAGGCGCTCGAGCTGTCGGAGACGACGCTCGTGCCCGAGCTGTTCGGGCAGCCGCTGCCTCCCTCCGAGCGCGAGGCCGACGCGCTCATGACCCAGCTCGTGGCGATCGAGGCCGCTGCCAAGAGCGAGCGGCTCGAGCCGGTGCCGCGCCTCATCGCGCTCTTGTCCGACCCGCGACCGCTGGTGCGCGAGCGCGCGGCCAACGCGCTGCACATGATCACCAACCTGAGCTATCACATCCCCTGGAAGGACGGCGACGCGGCGGTGCTCGAGCGCGGGCGCGCGCGCTGGAAGCAGGCCTTCGAGCGAACGCGCGGGGCCCCTCGCAACGCCTGGCTCGCGCTCGGCTTCCAGGCCGCCGGCTTTCAGGTGCGCGACATCAACCAGAGCCAAGCGTGGGAGCTGGTGCGGGCGGTAGGCAGCGGGTCCGACTACATCTCGTTCAACGCCCAGCGCGTGCTGATGCGCCTCACCAAGCACGCTCCGCCGAGCACCGAGTGGTCGAAAGGTGCGGCGTGCACGTACTGGCTGAAGTGGCTCCGGGGTCGACGCGACACGTTCAAGCTCGAGAAGCCGACCCCGAAGGTGATGCGCGCCTGCGGCGGGGCGTGAGCCGGGCTCGAGCCGCTGCCGTGGCCGCGTCGCTCGGCGCTGCCGTGACAACGGTGACTACGTGTCGGGGCGGCAACAGAGCGTGGTGGGCTCGGCCGCCGTGGCCGCTCCCAACGGGGTGCCGGCGCTCGGAGCACACGACCCCGAGGGGGTGACCGCAGTGAGGCGCGCCGAGCTGAAGTCGACGGGCGCGGTGGTGCACGCGGGTGCGACAACGAGGCTCGCGGGGTTCTGGGAGCAGCCACCGTCGCTGTAGCCCACCACCTGCTCGTTGCAGCCGGCGTCCTCCACCGGGCCGCAGCCGCACGGCGCACAGGCGCGCGTGTCGTCGTAGCTCCCGAAGGCCACGCTGCGCTCGCTGAAGGGGCCGTCGGGACAGGCTTCGTCGCCCGCCCGATAGATGCAGAGCGCGTGGCCCTCCGGCGCGGCGTAGCAGCTGTCGGCGCCGCAGCGCTCGGCGACCACCGGGCCGCAGCCGAGCACCTCCGTCGCCCACAGCGCGCTGGGGACGACGTCGAGCACCACCGTGGGGGCGCAGGAGGCGGCGGCGACGTCGGGCACGATGGGCTCGATGTTGCCGGAGTCGACACCGCAACAGAGTCCGACGCACACGCCGAGCGCCCCGCTCTTGGTGTCTTCGGGCTGGGTGCAGTTGTTGTCGTCGTAGCCGCGGAGGGTGACGGTGCCGCTGCAGTCGACGCCTTGCGCTGGCTCGCAGGCGCAGTCGCACTGGGCGGCCTCTGCGGTGAGGCCGTCGTGGAGGCTGAGCTCGACGTTCGGCACCGCTCCCTCGCAGCGCGCGAGCTCGGCGCCGGCGCGCACCGCGGTCGGACCGCTCCAGCCGGCGGGGATGGAGTCGAGGCAGGCGCCCTGGCACGGCTCGCCTCCCGCGCCGGGTCCCGAGCTCTGGGCGGAGGTCGCGCCCGCCCCCGCCGTCTCGCGACGGGGACGCTCGTCGAGGCCGAGCACCGCGTTGCAGGCCGTGAGCCACCCGAGGCAGAAGAGCGCTGCGTTCGAGGGGGCCTTCATGATGAGCAGCACACGGTGGTGGCCTCGGCGGGGATCGCGGCGCCGGTGGGCGCCCCTCCGGTTGGGGTGCAGCTCCCGGTGGGGCTGACCGACTCGACGCGCGCCGAGTCGAAGTCGAGATTCGGCTCCATGCAGCTCGGATCGGCGGGGATGGGGGTGCCACCGAGCGTGCAGTCGACGATCGCGTAGCCCACGACCTGTTCGTTGCAGTCGGCGGTGTCGACGGGTCCGCAGGCGCAAGGCTCACACCCGCGCTCGTCCGCGTGATCCGCATACCAGACCGAGCGCCCGGAGAACGGACCGGCTGGACAGGGGTGCTCGCCGGAGCGGTAGATGCAGAGCGCATGACCGGCTGGCTCGTCGAAGCAGCGCTCGCCACCGCAGCTCGAGGCCGCGACCGGGCCGCAACCCATGAGGTGGCGGTCCCAGCCGACGGGGGGCACCGCGTCGGACACGACGACCGGCGCGCAGCTCGCGCCGCTGGTGTCGGGCGTGGCCTTCACGTACCGCGCCGACCGCGCCGAGCAACACAGCGAGATGCACTGGCCCACGACGCCCGAGCCACTCTCGTCGGGGTTGGTGCAGTTGTCGTTGAAGTACGTGGTGACCTGCACCGGCGCCGCGTCGCAGTTGACGCCGACAGCGTCCTCACAAGCGCACTCGCACAGCGCGGCGGGGGCTACGAGCTCGTCGAAGAGGCTGAGCTCCACGTTCGGTCGCTCGGGCTGATCACAGCCGAGCGGCTCGTCGGCGGTGCGCACCGCCGTCGGCCCGCTCCATCCGGCGGGCACGTCTCGCTCGCACGCGGCGCACGCCACCCCTCCGCCACCACCGGACGCCGCCGTGGACACGGCGGAGGCGCGCTCGGGACGCTCTTCGAGCCCGAGCACCGCGTTGCACGCGGTGACGACAGCGACGACTGCGATCAAAAGGGCCAAAGGGCGATGCACGAGTTTCGACCTGGCCACACCCTCGGTGGATTGTAGCTCAACGGGACTCCTCCGCGCCACGCTGGCGAAAAAGACCACCGACGAGCGCGACCGCAAGGGCGCGCGCGCGTCCGAACGGACATGCGCAGAAGGAACGCTCTCGTTGGCCTCGCCCTCCTCGCCGGGGGCGCGAGCACCGGCTGCTTCGTGGGCGCCGATCCGTCCTTCGACGGCGGCGGCGGGGCGGGACTCCGCCCAGTGAGCGATCGGGATCGTGAACACTACAACGCGCTCCGGAGATCGCTCGACGAGCACCGCAGCGAGGCGCTCGGGGAGCGCGCCGACGAGCTCAGCGCGGCCGGCAACGTGCTGTTCTGGCTCGATTTTTCAAACTTTACGCCCACCCTCCACAGCCTCACCGTGGAGGGAACGGTGGCCTACGACTTCGGGATTGGGACCGGGGACCGCTACAACTTCCGGGGGTCAGCGACAGCGGTGGCCACCGCCAAGCCGCTCGGAGACACGGTGGTGTACGAGCTCTACGATCGCGCGGCCCCCCGCGCCCCGCTCGGCGAGGCCGTCTTCCCGCGCCCCAGCGACGAGCAGCGACACTTCGCCTATGCGCTCGACGGCGCGCACCTCCATGTGGTGACCACCGGGGCCGAGACCACGCTCCACCGCTACGATCCACAGACCGACGAGACGACCGCGCTCGTGGGCCTCGAGGCGGCGGGCTGCGAGGTGGGGATCTTCTGGGACTTCGGGATCGAGGACGACGTCATGGTGTTCGTGGAGAGCGGGCGCCTGTGGCGGCTCGATCTCGCGACCCAGACCTGCGCCTTCCTCGGCAACACCACCGAGATCACCGGGAGGGTCGACTTTCGCGCCGACGGGGCGCTCTACGAGGCCTACGAGGGGCCGTTCTTCTACGACGCGCTCGCCGGCCGCACCGTCGATCTCGCGGGGGCCATCGCCGCGAGCGGCTACGCGCTGAACGCGTCCTTCGAGCGTGCCCACCTGTGGTCGTACGACGTGGCGCGCTGGGGCCGCTGGGTGGTGTACATCGGCGGCGTGGGGGTGTTCGGCTACCACCTCGACGAGGACCGGGTCATGCCGGTGCTGCTCGTACCGATCGACGAGGAGGTGCGGGTGTCCTACCGCCATCCGGTGGTCCTCGACGACGGGACGCTTTTTGTCACCGGCCTGACGAGCAGCTCGGGCACCACCGGCGCCGATGGCCCAGTGTACCGGGTCTCGCTCCGCGACGTGCTCCGGTGAGCGGCCCCAAGCACGCCGCCGCGGTGCCCCCGTAAGCGCGGAAAAGACGCGTCAGAATCTTGCTGGGCGGGAAGCACTCCCGCGCAATTTCACGACGTTGAGAGGTGGAAGAAAAAAACGTCGGATCGGCGTTGTCACGATTGGAACCAATCGGACGACGCTCCGTCCAAACCCTCCAGCTCTTTCAAGCCAGCCCGGGAGAACGCCATGACCAAGACCACCACGCGCACCTTCATCCGCACCACCCTCGCCGCCGCCTTCGCCATCGGCGTGGGCTTCTCCGCCATGCCGGACGCCGCGGCTTGCGGCGGCGAATGGTGGCCCGAGCAGGAGCTCATCGATCATCGCGTCGCGGGCATGGCACAGGCCGAACGAGATCTCGAGTCAGGGAAGTACGACGCCGCCGCGGGGGCGGTGCTGCGGATGATTCCCCACATCAGCGGCTACACCCAGGTGGCCACCACCGATCCAATCGTGCACCGCGGTCTGCGCGTGCTCGCGCTGGCCACGGCGCGCAAGAACGGCCAGCTCGACATCAAGCGGGAGATCCCGAGCGAGCTCTCGAGCTGGGTCGGCGCCGACGCGGCGGAGGCCCAGGCGAACCTGGCGATGGCCGTGAACATGCTCGAGGTCGTCTCGAAGGTGAAGACCGACGACGCGGTGGTGGAAGGCGAGCTCGGCGAGGTGATGGCCAAGGTGGACAGCCACCGCGCAGCAGGAAAGGCGATGCTCGAGAAGCTCGCCGACAAGGATCTCCTCGCGAGCCCCGAGGCGCTCAAGACGCTCGCAGCGCTGCGCAAGGCCGACGGCGACCCGAAGGGTGAGGCGGCCGCGCTCGAGCGCTGCAAACAGGTCGCCACCGACGCGGCGGTCTGCAGCGACGCTTCCCGCGCGCACAGCTGAGCCCAAGCTGCGCTACCCTCGGTCCCATGCAGATGTCATGGCGTCCCACCTCGGTGTGGGCCGCGGTGTTGGTGCTCGGTCAGGCGCTCGGTTGCTCCTCCGGTGAGGCGTCCTCGGACGCGGCGCGCGGCGAGCCCTCGAGCGTCGCGTCCCCTCCGAGCGTGAGCCAAGCCGCGAGCGCCCGCCCCCTCCCCGCCGCCACCACGAGCAGCGAACCGGAAGCCACCGAGCCTCGCGGTGACGTGGAGCGCGGCAAGGCGCTGGTGGCCGAGCACGAGTGCGCGCGCTGCCACGACGGCCTCGACGAGGTGCCGCAGATCGCGAACACGAGCCACTGCAGCAAGTGCCACCAAGATGTGCTCGACGGGAAGTACGACCACAAGCCCGACCACGCGCGGTGGAAACAGAACGTGGCGCACCTCGCCGCGGTGCCATCGCTGGCCGCCGCCGGACGAAGGCTCCGCTATCCGTGGCTGGTCGAGTACCTCCAGAACCCCCACGATCTGCGCCCCAACCTCGTGTACAACATGCCGCGCCTCGCGCTCGATCGACAAGCGGCGCGCGACATCGCGAGCTACCTCACGAGCCTCGACGACCCCCCGAGCGAAGCGCTGGAGCTCTCGGGGGCGGATCTCGCCGCCGGCAAGAGGCTCCTCACCGACAAGGGCTGCGGTAGCTGCCACACGATGAGCCGCACCGACACGTTCGCGGCGGCACCGAAGCAGGACACGAGCGAGCTGCGGGTAGCGGTGATGCTGGCCCCGGATCTGCGCCACGCGCGCGAGCGCCTCCGCCCGGACGCGATCCTCGCGTGGCTGCGCGACCCGCTCGCGATGAAGCCGGGCACGCTGATGCCCCAAACGCCGATGAGCGCCGAGGAGGCCAAGAACATCGTCGCCTACCTCATGCAGGCCCCCCTCGCGCCCGCCCCGCCGCCGAAGGTGCCCGACGTGCCGAAGCCCCTCGACCGCGAGGTGAAGTTTCAGGAGGTGGACGAGGTGGTGTTCGCGAAGATCTGCCGGCACTGCCACGGCAACCCCGACGAGGCCATCGGCGACGGCGGCCCCGGCAACACCGGAGGCTTCGGTTTCAAGGCCCGAGGCCTCGAGCTCACCTCGTACAAGCGGGTGATGGCCGGATACCTCGACGATCAAGGCGAGCGGCAGAGCGTGTTCTCGAAGATGAAGGACGGGACGCCGCGCCTCATCGCCTCCCTCATGGCACGCCACGCGGAGGAGGCGGGCACGGTCAACCCCGAGATCCGCGGGATGCCGCTCGGCTTGCCTCCGCTGCCCCTCGAGGACATTCAGCTGCTGGTGACGTGGATCGCCCAAGGGCGAAAGCGCTGAGGTGATGGAGCAGGGTCGGGTAGATCGCCCGCCCCGCCTCCTCCCACCCGGGAAAGAAGTCGCCGAAGGGGTTGAGCTCGAGGAGGTAGTGGCGCCCGTACCCCCGCTCGAACAGAACGTCGATGCCCACCGCCCGCACGTCGAAGCGGGAGGCGGCGCGCACACAGTCGTCGAGCGCCGCGAGCCAGCGCCGGGGAGGAACGAGCGCGCGAACGCGCGACAGCGCGACCCGACGGCCGCCGAGGTGGAGGTTGGTGATGGGGTAGGGGCTCTGCCGCGCGATGGTGAAGGCCGGCTCCCCATCGAAGACGATCACCCGCAGATCGAAGGGCTGGCCGTCGATCTCCGCGAGCGGGATCGCGCGCTCGACCACCGCGCCCTCGCGCAGCAAGAAGTCGAGCACGCTCTCGAGCGCCTCGCCGCGGAGCTCCCGGAGACGGCGCGTGTTGAACATCCGCTCCCCGCGCGGGAGCACGGTGCTGCGGCCGCTGGGCCCGGCGCCGCGATCGAGCAGCACGATCCCCGCCGCGCAGGAGCCGGTGGCGAGCTTCACGTAGGCACGCCTCGAGCCGCGGTCGGCGAGGGCGTCCCACAAGGCGGGCACCGACGACGGCGCCGGGATCGAGGGAGGCACGGGGAGCCCGGCCTGGGCCAGGACCCGACTCGTGGCCGCCTTGTCGAACATGGTGGCGATCGCGGCGGGCGGCACCCACGCGGCGAGGTGCGGCTGTGCCGCCAGCGAGCGCTCGACGACGGCGAGGGCCTCGAGCCACCCCTC
>CAYOAL010000183.1:0-16591 GCA_964401935.1 uncultured Polyangiaceae bacterium | reverse complement strand
TGGGCTACGAGTCGCGCTGCGCGCCGCCCCACGCGTTCGACGTGATGCTCGGCAGTCAGCTCGGCATCGGCGGTTACCGGGCGCTGGTGGAGGAGGGTCTCGACGGCCACATGGTGAGCGTGACCGGGCAGCTCGATCTCCAGTACGTGCCGTTCAACGAGCTCGTCAATCCCGAGACGCTCAAGACCGAGGTGCGCTTCATCGAGCAGGGGAGCGATTTTCACCGCCTCGCCCGCTTCCTCGAGACTCGCGGCGAGCGCACGCCCGAGTGGTCGCCCGCGCGCCGCCCCGAGTAGGCCGGGAAGAGCGGGCGCGTCAGTCGAAGAGGCAGACGCTGCGGATCCCCTCGCCGTCGTGCATGAGCTCGAAGGCGTGGTTGATCTCTTCGATCGGCATGGTGTGGGTGATGAGGTCGTCGATGTTGATCTTGCCGTTCATGTACCAGTCGACGATCTTGGGGACGTCGGTGCGCCCCTTCGCACCGCCGAAGGCGGTGCCCCGCCAGACGCGGCCGGTGACGAGCTGGAAGGGGCGGGTGGCGATCTCCTCGCCGGCCCCCGCCACGCCCACGATGACCGACTCGCCCCAGCCCTTGTGGCAGCACTCGAGCGCGTTGCGCATCACGCCCACGTTGCCGATACACTCGAACGAGTAGTCGGCCCCGCCCTTGGTGAGCTCGACGAGGTAGGCGACGAGGTCGCCCTCGACCTCGCTCGGGTTGACGAAGTGGGTCATGCCAAACTTCTCGGCGATGGCCCGCTTGTTCGGGTTGGTGTCGACGCCGACGATCATGTCGGCCCCCACCATCCGCAGGCCTTGGATGACGTTGAGCCCGATGCCGCCGAGCCCGAAGACGACGCAGTTGGCGCCGGGCTCGACCTTGGCGGTGTTGATCACGGCGCCGATCCCGGTGGTGACCCCGCAGCCGATGTAACACACCTTGTCGAACGGCGCGTCGGGGCGGATCTTGGCCACCGCGATCTCGGGGACGACGGTGTAGTTGGCGAAGGTGGAGGTGCCCATGTAGTGGAGGATCTCCTTGCCCCCGGCCGAGAAGCGGCTGGTGCCGTCGGGCATCACGCCGCGGCCCTGGGTGGCGCGCACCGCCTGGCACAGGTTGGTCTTGCCGGAGAGGCAATATTCGCACTGGCGACACTCGGGGATGTACAGCGGGATCACGTGGTCGCCCTTGTGCACCGAGGTGACGCCGGCCCCGACGTCGACCACCACGCCGGCCCCCTCGTGCCCGAGCACCGCGGGGAACAGCCCCTCGGGATCGCGGCCGGACAGCGTGTACGCGTCGGTGTGGCACACGCCGGTCGCCTTCACCTCGATGAGGACCTCGCCGGCGCGAGGGCCCTCGAGCTCGATCTGTTCGATGGTGAGCGGTTTGTCGGCGGCGTAGGCGACGGCGGCTTTGACCTTCATGGCAGGGGAGTTAACCCTCGGCCTCGGCCGCGCGCAAGGCGCTCGGCCTCGACTGCGCGCGAGCGCTCGGTTGCGCGCGAGCGCTGGGGTGGGGTCAGGGCGGGCAGGTGAGCGAGCTCACGCCGAGGAGCGTGGAGAGGGCCACCGCCGAGGACGGGGAGCCGGCGCGCTGGATCTGCACGTTGCCGAGGCCGGTGTAGGTGACGCTGACGATCGGGTCGTCGGGATCGATGGGAGACTCGAGGCCGAGGCTCGGGTTCCACGAGATGGTGAGGGTGTCGCCGGTGATGTCGAGGCTCACCGCGCGCTCTTGCACCGCGTTCGAGAGGTCGGGCTTGAGGAGGTTCTCGACGAGGTCGCCGTCCAGGTCGGGGCTCGAAATCACGAGACCGTCGTCGAGGGCCTCGGCCGCGCCGCCGGGATAGCCGGTGCTGGCCTCTTCGATGTTGTGGTTGAGCTCGATGGTGATGATGGCGCCGCTCATCGCGGTGGGTTGGGCGGGTGGCGTGCAAGCGTTGGCGGAGCTCGAGACCACCACGAGCGGCTCGGCCAGCTCCTCTTCGAGCTGGAAGGTCTTGTTGGTCTCCACGCCGGCGGTGTAGGTGCCTTCGAAGGGCTGGAAGCCTTGCACGTCGAAGATGCTCACCTGATAGGTGACGCCGTACACCAGGTCGCCCGCGTTCAGCGCCAGCTGGCCGTCGGAGAAGCTGCGCGAGAGGGTCTGGCTCTGGAGATCTTCGTCGTTCTCCCAGAGCTGGCCGGGCACGCCGCTCGGCGTCTCGTCGGCGCTGTCTTCGAGCAGGCTCTTGCTCACCGGACGGAGCCGGAGGGTGCCTGACGGCGCGGTGCCGGTGGGCGTGGTGATCGAGAAGGTGACGGCGGGGGCCTGGAGCGACGACGGGAACAGGTAGGCGTCGAAGTGCAGCGTCTGGTGGGTGGCGATCTCGGCGATGTCGTCACTCTGCGCGAGCTCGGGAGGCAGGCCCACCCGCGCGTTGTGCGAGCGGAAGGCGCGGTAACCGTCGCCGCCGATGACCACGGTGAAGTCGTCCCACACGCTGAGCGGACCGGCGAGGAAGCGGCCCTCGCCATCCACGGCGCCCGCCACGGTGCCGTCGGCGATCAACAGATCGAGCGTGTAGCCGTCCAGGCGCGCCCCGGTGGCGCCATCGTAGACGTAGCCCACGAACGAGACGGTGTGACCCACGGGGGGAGCGGGGGGAGGGGGGACGATGCTCTCGGCGTCGGCGCAGGCCACGAGGGCACCGACGGTCAGACAGGTGACGAGGACGCGAAACCAAGACATGGAGACATGCTACCTCGGAGCCCTCACCGCGCGCCCGAAAACGTGCCGCAGAGCGGTGCCGACCGCGCTCCCAATCGCCGGCTCAGCGATCACGCTGGCTGTCTCGCGGCCTCGAACAGGGTGTTCACCTCCACCGTCGCCCCGATCGCATCGAGCACGGCGCGCTCTCCCTCCCCGAACACGTGCCGCACCCACTCGTCTCCGCGCCGTGTCCACACCTCCACGGAGCGCTCGTCCTGCGGCACGAGGACATACTGGCAGAGCGACCCGATGCGCTTGTAGTGCTCGAACTTCTCACCGCGATCGTAGGCCTCTGTGCTCGGGCTCAGCACCTCGACGAGAAGGGTCGGGTTGGTCGCCGTGTGCTGGCGATGATCGTCGGGGTCGAGCTCGATGGGGCCGCAGATGACGCTCACATCCGGGTAGGTGGCGAGGCCGGTGTCGAGAACGCGGATGCGCTGGTCGGAGCTGTGGGCGCGGCAGCGGCCGGCGGCGAGCTGGGCGACGAGCAGCCCGCCGAAAGCCAGCGCCAGGCGGTTGTGCAGCGGCGACGCCCCCGCCATCGCGTAGATCTGACCGTCGAGAAACTCGTTCTTCGTGTTGCACGCCTCTTCGTGCGCGAGGTAGTCGTCGTAAGCGTACGACACGGGGTGCGCGGAGGTCATCGCTCCCGCAGTATAGCGTGGATCCAACGGCGCCCTCACGCGGTGGTCGACGCCGTCGCTTCCAGTGGAGCTGTCGTCGGAGCTGTCGTCGGAACAGCGGCGGCGCGACCAGGATCGCGGCTTGCGTGGGAGGCGTGGGCCCGTGGTATGCGGTGGCGATGGCGGCGCGCTTCACGTACCGGCTCGAGCTGGCCTACGACGGGTCGCGCTTCGCCGGCTTCCAAGCGCAGCGCGGCCAGCGCACCGTGGAGTCGGTGTTGCTCGCGGGGATCGGTGGGTGGGTGCCCGAGCTGCGACGGGTGGCGGTGGGCGGCCGCACCGATCGCGGGGTGCACGCCCTTGGCCAGGTGGTGTCGTTCTGGTCGCGCGCGCCCATCGAGCTCGAGGCGCTGCGCGAGCGCCTCGAGACGAGCGCGGAGGGCGAGCTCTTGGTGCTCGAGATGCGACCGGTGCCGAGCTCGTTTCACGCCTCGTTCTCGGCGGTGTCGCGGAGCTATGCGTATCGCCTGCGGGCACCGGGGCTCGACGTGTCGCGGCTCGACGCGCTGGTGGGCGCGCTCGTGGGGAGGCGCTGCTTCTCGGCCTTCGCGCGCGACACCCCCCGTGAGCAGAGCACGGTGCGGCGGCTCATGCGGGCGCGGGTGCTGAGCGAGGGCGAAGGGGCGGCGCGCTTCGAGCTCACCGCCGATGGATTCTTGCGACGACAGGTGCGCGTCATCGTGGCGACGGCGGTGCGTGCCATGGCAGAGGGCGCGCCCCTCGACGCGCTGCTGTCGCTCTGCGAGAGCGGCGACCGCGGCGCGACGGCTCCCCCCGCGCCCGCCGAGGGATTGTGGCTGATGGCGGTGGGCTATTGAGGGCGCGCGCGGCGCGCTCGACGGGCGCTACTCGCGCTCGGGATCGCCGAGCCACAGCGGCACCTCGGGATCGCCGGGCTTGGGCGTGGGCTTCGGCGCGGGAGCAGGCTGGGGCGCAGGATCCGGCTTTGCGGCGACCGGCTCGGGAGCGGGCCGAGGTCGGGGGACCGGCCGCGGCGTGACCCCGGACGCGGGCTTGGGCGCCGGCTTCGGCTCGGGCTCGGCTTCCCCTTCACTGGTCTTGGGGTCGTCGACGGGCTCGGGGGCGGGCGCGTTCGCGTCCTGCGTGGCGGGCTCTGGCGTGGGCGTCGGCGCCACCGGCTCTTTGGCCGCGACGGGTTCCTGGGGGGTGACGTCGGAGGCGGCGCTGGCGTCGACGGACTCCTCGGTCGCGCCCTGACCGCTCAGCCAGGGCGGCAGGTGCTCGGCGAGCTCGGGCAACCGACCGGTGCGAACGCCGGCGAGGAGCGTGACCACGATCGCGCCCGTCGCCACCCCCACGTAGGCCCCGGTGCGGCCCTTCTTCCCCCCCCGCGTCTGCGAGGGCCGAGCGCGTACCACCGGCGGCTTGTTGGGTGCGCCGTGGGAGGCGCCGTCGCTGGGCTTGTTGTTGACGGCGAGGTGCCAAGCGTCGTCGCTGTCTTCCTCGGAGATCTTCGCCTTCGGCTTGGGGGGCTCCTTCGGGCTGGCGGCCGCCGGCGTCGGTGCAGCCACCGCGGCCGAGCTCTCGCGCTTGAGCGACGCCTTCGACCGTCGCGCCTCGAGGCTGTTGAGCTTGTCGATGTCGCGCTGGCTCATCACCGCGGTCGACTCGTCTTCGATCTCCATGGCGGGGGCCGCGGCGGCAGCGGGCGCGTCGGTCGCCACCCGGGTGGGCGCACCGTCTTGGGCCTCCGGCTGGAGCTGCACGAAGTCGGTCGCCTCGTCGTCGCGCGGGACGGGGGGTCGCTCGGGCCGCCGGTCGTACTTGCCCACCCGAGGCTCCACGCCGGGGCTGCCCGACGCGGCGCGCCGCGCCGCGTCGGCCTGGGCGACCATGGCCATCGCCGCTTCCTGTTGGGCCGACGCGACCATCGTCGGCGCGTCGTCCTCGGAGTCGTCGTCCTGAATCTCGTCTTGATCGTAGGCGCGGAAGCCGTCGTCCACGGCGCGGGCGACCGCCTCGCGGCCCTGCTCGGCTTGGACCGTGCAGTACGCGTTGGCGCTCTCGTACCAGCCCAGCGTCTCCTCGTCGTTGGCGCCGAGCTCGATCGCGCGCTGGAGGGCACGCACCGCGCGTTTGGCGTCGCCTTGGCGCAACAGCACCTCGCCGAGCAGCCGCGGGGCGCGCGGCTCCGCGGACAGCTTGGCCGCTCCGAGCAGGTGGCGTTTCGCCATCTGGAGCTGGCCATGCGCGAGGAGCATGCGCCCCACGGAGAGGAGCACCTCGAGGTCGTGGGGATAGGCGCGCGAGGCTTCCTCCGCCATCGTGCGGGCAAGGCTCGGCTGCTTCGCGCCACCGGTCTCCGCTTGCAGAGCGAGAGAGTCACACGCGGCGACCGCACCGCTCGCGGTGGGTTGCCGTCGCCACTGGCCTATCGGATCGTTGAAGGTCGCGCTCACTCCAAGACTAGGTTACGCCGTCGCTCACAGCGCTTCCAGCTCTTTGATGCACGCCTCACGGTCGATTTCTCGGCGGTTGTTGACCTCTGCCCCTTCGGAGCGAAGCCACGAGACGAGGCACGCGTCGCCCTGGAGGGTGCCCGTGCCCCAGATGCGTCCGCCCTTGTGTTTCTCCTCGAGGCGCGGCTTCCGGATGAGCGTCAGCGCTTCGGGAGGCGACGCTCCCTTCACCACGGCGTCCATCTCCTCGGGCTCGAGGCCGCACATCGACTCATAGGTGCCGCGCAGCTCGTACTCGTTGGTGGGCTCGAGGCCGCCGGGGTAGTACTCGCCCCGATCGGTGGGGCCTTCGGGGGGAGGGAAGGCCTGGGCGCCCTCGCGCCGCAGCCCGCTCTGGCCGTAGACGACGAGGGGACGCACCGGGCCCGTGCGTCCGTCCCCGAGCCGCGCCGCGGCGCCGTGGCAGTCGAGCTCGCCGCAGCGGCGCTCGAGCACGTTGTTCAGGAGCCGGAACTCGTCGACCGGCTGGAACGGAGGACAGAACGGCTGCGCCACACCGCGCTCGGCTTCGCTGAGGCAACCCATCGTTGCCACGAGCCCGGTCGCGGCGAGCGCGCGCACGAGGAGCCAGCGGAGGGGCGAAGGCCTGCCAAGAGCTCGAGCGTGGGTGGACACAGTGATCATCGTGATGCCGTTTGCGTTGAGAGAGCGAGCTTCACAGACCCGACGTCGGGCAGGCAGGATCCTTCGAGCGACCCTGACACGTGTCGCTCACGGTGTAGGGGTTCATCGGGCTGGTGACCGCGCAGTAGATCCAGCCGGTCTTGTCCGTGCGGGTGCCGGCCCGATCGAGGTGGCACCCCGCGCAGCTCCCGTCGCGGGTGATGCGGGTACCCATCACGAGCCGCCGCGGCTTGTCGGGGTTGTCGGGGTTGGGGCAGATGATCTCCGCGTGCACCGGAAACGCGGGCTGCCAGTCGTCCGACTCGATGAAGAAGTTGCCGATGCAGTTGGTCACCACCGGGTTGGGCGGTGAGCTGCCGGAGGCGTCGGTGAGCAGGATCTCCACGCCCTCTACCGGCGTCGCCTGCGCCTTGGTGGCGAAGACGGTGCCGCCGAAGCTCATGATCGGGCTGTCGCGCTGGTACTCGCCGTGGCAGAGCACGCACGGCTGGCCGGCGCGGTGAAACTCGCTCGCCGGGACGTCGGAGCACTCGCCGCCGAGCTCCTCGATCGCTTTGTCTTGGACCGGGTTTGGGCAGCCCGTGAGCAGGCCTCCGAGGAGCGCGACGAGGGCCGAGCGGGGAAGGCGTCCACGTGACGCGCTCGTAGCTTTGTGCTGTTCGTCCATCCGCTCCACCATCAGTCGAACACGAACTCGAAATCGACCGCTCCGAAGCCGCCGAAGCGTCCCACCTGGAACAGGTGCTCCAAGAAGCGCGTGTAGATCACGTCTGCCTTCAGCCCCATGACGATCTTGTCGTCGCCGGTGAGGTTGATCGCGCTGCCGAGCCCCGCCATGCCCTGAAGCAAAGGACCGAGCTCGCGGTCGCCCGTGCGCAGGAGCGGCACGATGAGGCCGTCGCCCTCACCCCGCTCCACCACGTAGCCGAGCTGCCAGAACTGCACCCCGGTCTGGGCGTGGAAGCGGAGGTGCGGCCACAGGCGGAAGCTCTTCACGATGTCGATGGGGAGCACGAAGTCGGTCGTCGTCGCGAAGAGGCCCCAGCTGTCGGCGTAGAGCCGCTCGGAGAGGCGCAGGGTCACGTCCGTCCAGCGCGTGGCGAGCATGCCCGCGACCGCGTAGCGCTGGCGGGAGTCGGGGAGCTGATCCGAGAGGCGCACCGGCGTGCGCAGCACGTTCACGCTGTTGGCCGTCTCGCCCTTGAGGAGCGTGGTGCCGGGGTTGAACGTGGGCAGGTAGCGGTAGGGCTTGCTGGTGTCGCCGAACTCGAGCACCGCCGTCGCGGACGGGATGAAGATGGTGCTCTTGTTGACCACGAAGGTGACCGCCCCGGTGATGCCGTGGCGGTGGATCTTGGTGGAGAACACGTCGAAGGGGGTGCCGGCGCGCCCCTGGATGTCGTAGCCGAAGTCGTAGCGCAGCGAGGGCGTCACGTTCTTCTGCATGAGGTCGACGGCGATGCTCGCGCCCGCGCCGATGGCGAGGTAGTCGGGCTCTACCGACACCACGCCGTTCACGCCGATGTCCACGTCGTCGAATTTGACGTGGGCGTTGAGGGCGGGGACGTAGCGCACCTCCACCCAGCGCGGTGAGGCGGTGGCCACGATGTCCGCCGAGGCGGCGGTGACGACGTCGACGAGGAACGCGGCGCCGACGCCCCAGCCGTCGACCGCGTTCTCGGCCTGGAGCGAGATCGACGGCGAGAACACCTCCACGTTGTCCGAGTCGAGGTAGCCGCTCACCTCGGTGTTGACGGTGAGCGTGACGTCGCTCCCGCCCTTGCTGCTGAGGCAGCGCTGGATCTCGTCGGGGGAGGTGGCCTTCTCGATGCAGCGCTGCACCACCGGATCGAGGCTCCCCTTCGCGACCTCGAGGGTGC
Source organism: uncultured Polyangiaceae bacterium (assembly GCA_964401935.1). Lineage (GTDB taxonomy): Bacteria > Myxococcota_A > Polyangia > Polyangiales > Polyangiaceae > JAPYTK01. The sequence continues at coordinate 8,169 of CAYOAL010000183.1, read as the reverse complement.
GCTTCTGCCCTTCGCCGATCGTGATGGTCTGGCGCCAGTCGAGCTTGTCGTTGGGGAGCTTCCCCTTCACCTCGATGAGGCGCTTGCCCGGGTTGAGCCACATCTCGCCGGCCACCTGATCGGGGTTGGCGGGCTCGCCGTCGATGAAGACTTCCACGTCGGTCGCGTTGGGGGGGAGCTGCAACACCAACTTCGGGATGCGCTCACGGAGGAACTTCGAGCGGGCGTTCGCTTCGTTCGCGGTCTTCTTCTTACCCTCCTGAAGCCCGCGCGTGACCACGCCCTGGTAGCCCGCGAGCGCCTCCACCCAGCGGCCGGCGCGCTCGGAGCACTGGGCGCCGAGGTAACGGGTGGTGGCGTTGTCGTCCGCCTCGAACGACCGCGAGGCGAAGTCGGCGCAGTTCACCCACTCTTGCGCTGCTTCCGCGCTGACCGCCTCCGAGAAGTAACAGAAGGCCTTGTAGTTGCCCCAGCCGCTGGGGGTTTTTCCACTGCCCGTCTCGCACTCGTCCACCTTCTTGCGGACATCCTTGCGTGGTTTGGCGGCGGGCTTGGGGGAAGCGGCGGGCTGGGGGGTCGCGGGATCGGGCGGCGGCGCGTCGCCCGCCTTGGCCTCGTCGAAGATCGTCTTCACCTTGGCGTCGTCGAAGCCCTTGCGAAGGGTCGCTTTGGGATCGAGGGCGAGCGCGTCCTTGAACTCCTTCTTCGCGAGCTCGTTGCTCCCCGAGTAGGCGTAGATCGTCCCTTGGGCGATCTTCAGCTCGGCCTGCACCTCCTTCGAGCAGTCGTCGGTGCCGCACACGCTCCGGGCGATGTTGAGCATGGCGCCGGCCTTCTTGTTTCCCGCGGTCGACTTCGGGTCGGCCTTGAAGGCGCGGTCGACGAGGCTGCGTGCGGCCTCGTCGTTCTCTGCCGCCCACCCGGGAACGCTCGCCAACGCCATGGCGAGCATCACGCCAGCTGCCCCAATCCTGAAGCCTCGAAGCACGGTGGTAGTCTAGTCGTGTCCGGCCCTCTTGGGGCAACCGTTGTCGATCGATTTCGTGGTTCCGTGGTGGCCGTTACGGAGCGTCCGATCCGACGACGTAAACGGTCACCAAGGCTTGGTCACCAGGGCTTGCGACGCGCGTGGATTCTCCGCCCGCGTTGGGGGCGCGTCACGGCCCGGCGGCGCCGTTGTGGAGCCAATCTTCCACCTTCTGCGCGTCGGAGTCGGACGGCATGCCGGCCGGCTTGGGCATGATCAGGCCCCCGCCCTCGGTCCCCGCCACGTTGCAGTGGATCCACGAGTCGAGCGGGTTGTCACGGTTGACGTAGGGCTTGCCGATGGTGCCGGTGGTGTTGATCAGCGTGTCGTAGAAGATCTGCTCGCTGTTCTGAGGGAGGAACACGCCGAACGCGGCCGAGGCCTCCACCCCATGACAGGCCGCGGCGCTGCAGTTGCCCTTGTCGGGCGCCACGAAGATGGTGAACACGTCCTGCCAGGTGGTCGCCGACTGGGCCGAGTCGAACTGGGGCTTGCACGTGCCCTTCTTGATCTGGGGGCCACGGCTCTGCTGGAACGGACAGTCGTCGTTGAGTGTGATGTCCGGATCGCTCGGCGTGCAGGATGCGTCCATCACGTCGTTGTCGAGGAAACAGCCGCTCGTGGTCAGCAGCAACGGGGCGAGGACACCGACCCAAGCTCGCGTCGAGGCGGTGAGGGCGCTCCTCTCGAGGCGCGTCGTGTTCATAGGGGACAGGCTCATGATCGAAGGGTTCGACCCGATGTTAGCAGGGGAAGGGGGAAAGAAACCACTCCCCGCTGCCGCGGCTCGCCGTCGACCGAGAGGTCAGTTGCCGCCGGAGCCGCCAACGCCGCCCACACCACCGTCGCCCCCGAGGCCCCCGAGGCCGCCGAGGCCGCCGAGGCCGCCGAGCCCGCCGAGCCCGCCCATGCCACCCACGTTGATGGGATCGACACAGAGCTCGGTGTTCTTGATGTGCATGCAGTTCTGGAGCGGGGCGTCGCTCGCCATCACGAGGTACTTCGCGCGACAGGCGAAGTTGTCGCCCTCGGCGGCGGCGTAGTAGGGCACGTCGTTCTTCCAGTCTTCGCAGTCGTTGCGACAGGCCTGCTCGCTCGGCCACTGGCGCGTGTCGTCGGTGTCGCAGAACTCCTGGGCGTAGGCGCAGAAGGCCACGCAGCGCGCCGTGCACTGCCCCTCGGTGAAGGGACCCGCGAAGCGGCAGTTGGTGTAGGCGTCGTCGGGCGAGTCGTCCGCGAAGCCGAGGTAGTAGGCGCGGCACGAGACGCTGTTGCCCGAGGAGCTCCCCTTCGAGCCGCGGGGCAGGAAGTTGCACATCTTCAGGCAGTCGTCGCGATCGGGATACTGCAGGTTCTCGTCGGTGCACAACTCCTGGATCGCGCCGCAGTACGAGTCGCAGTCGTTGTCGATCTCGCCGTTGCCGGTGCTCGCGCCGCTGCCGTTGTTGGTCGACGACGAGGCACCGGAACCCGAGTTGCTGGTGCTACCCCCGGAGCCGAGGCCGGGGGGGTCGTCTTCGCATGCGGCTCCGAACATGAGGCCTGCGGTCAGAATGCTTCCGATCAACAAGGTGCGCGCCTTCATCCGTCAACTCCTCACGTGTCCAACAAGCGGTTCAATTTTCTCGAGCGAGCTCACATGTCGCAGGCGTCGTTGCGCCAGCGGGTGAGCGAAAGATCGACGTAGGTCTCGAGGCGTGCCTGCATTTCCACCTCCACGATGGCGCTGGGGTGCGGCGAGCCGCACGCGTCGGCCGACTCGACTTTGTCGACGAAGCGGTTCGAGGGCGCGAGATCCACGAAGACGTTGTTGTCGTCGTAGACCGGCGTCACCAGCCGCTTGATCCAGGGGATGCGGGTGTTCTTGTCCCACATCTCTTGCTCGTTGTAGCCAATCCAGGTGCCGGCCTCGCCGGTGCGGTGGCAGGAACCGCAGGGGCCGTGCTCCGACTGTTGGTACGCGAGCAGGTACACCTTCTGCGCGTTGAAGTCTTCCTCCAGCATGCAGTCGCCGACCTCCACGAGCGCGTCGCTCAGGGTGAGCGCGGGCTCGGCTTGTCCGGCGAACTCCTTGCCGAGCCAGGTGCGAATGAGGCTCTCCTGGAACTCGGTGAGGGCGGGCCCCGTGTGGGCTCCGTGGTAGATGAGGTTGCTGTTGTCGGCGTGGGTCACCATGCCCTCGTAGCCCTTGAACTCGAGGTACGAGGCCTCCGCGCCGGTGGCCATGAAGCGTGGCACGCAACCGTCGGCCGACTGGTGGCAGATGCCGCAGGTGGGGCCGATCTCGGGGTGCACGAACTCGATGTAGTAGTCGCGCGCGCTCAGCGTGTCGCCCGTGCCACCGCCCTCGCCCCCGGTGCCGGGATCGATGGGCGTGGTCTCCGACTTTTTGCATCCGCCCGCCGCCGCGAGGCCAGCGGCGGCGAGCATCAGCGCGGCCACGGCGGCAAAGCCGTGGCCGCTGGTCGCGGAGCGTGCACGAGTCACAGCGCGTGCGTCAGTTCTGAGGAGGCGTGTAGGGTGCATTGCAGGTGTTATTCTTCCACCGATCGAGCGTCTCGTTGACGAAACCGGCGACAGCTTCCTGCATGTTGATAGGCAAGGTGTAAGACGGGTGACACACGATGCCCTCTTCTTCGAGGCAGGAATCGACACCCTTTTCAATGTAGCGGTTCGACGGGACGAGGTCTTTGAAATTTCCTCGCTGGTCGACCGTCCCAGTGACCAGACGCATCACCGCTGGAAGCTGCGTGTGATAGTCGAAGGTGGCCACCAGGTCGTCGCTGAGGAGTGACCCGCCGCTCTTGTCGGCGTGGCACGCCTGGCACTCGATGTTCTGATCGGTCTCGACGTAAGGCAGATCGTACAGCCCCGTCCTCATCCAGATCTCGAGGTCCATGCAGTCGCCGAAGTCGGCCAGCGCTTCTTGCAGCGTGAGCGGGATGTCCGCCGAAAGCTGGTCCTCGTCGTCTGGCACCGGTGGGTTGGTGTTGATCTTCGGCCCACCGGGGGCGGTCTCGCCGCCGCAGGCGGCGGCGAGAGCCAGGACCAGGCTGGCAGCGACTGCTTTCAGCCCAGCGTTCATGTCAGACCTCCTCGCGGCGGCGACGCGCGGCGGCGGCCAGACCGAGGCCGAGCAGGAGCAAGCCTGCGCCGGCAGGAGCGTTGCTGGAGCCGTTGTAGGCGCACGCGCCGGCCTGCTCGTTGGAGCCGCTGCCGCTCTTGCCCGTTCCGCCACCAGCCGACTCGCAGGCCGGATCGTCCGGGTTCTGCTCGCAGTAGGTGGGATCGACCACGCTGCCATCGAACTCACCGGTGGCCGGCGCGAGGATCATGAACTGGCTGTTCTTGGTGTGCGCGGGCTCCTTGCCGCTCATCGAGACGGCCCAGAACGTCTTGACGTGCGACTTGTAGCCGCCTTCGACGCCGTAGCCCGGGTTGGGGACGTCGCCGATGCAGTGGAAGAAGTTACGGCCCTGGTTGTTCGGGTTGGCGCCGTAGAGGTTCGACTGCTCACCGGCGTCGGAGTAGGCGCTGAGCACGAGCTCCTGGGCCTTGGCGAGCTTCGTCTCGGTGCCGAAGTTGTAATAGTGCATCTGGCCCTGGCCGGCGCCGGTGGGGGAGCCGGTGACGAGCGCGAGGCTGCGGTTGGCGGCGTCGGGGGCGCCGTGGTAACCCGAGCAGAGGCTGCCGTGGGTTTGGAACGGCATGTCGACGCTGTCCATGCTGTCCTGCATGATCAGCTCGTTGTCGTCGGTGACGCGGTAGCTGCGGAGCGCCATCTTGCTGGTGCCCTTGTCGTTGGTCTTGTCGCCGTAGCCGCTCGACACGTTGAACTTCATGACGAAGTCGGTGTTGTAGTTGCCGGCCGCGACCACCGGGTCGTTCGGGTAGTAGTCGACCAGGTCGTTCGTCTCGGCGATGATGTGCTCACCGACGGTGTTCTGCGTGACCCAGTTGTAGATGTAGACACCGACGCCGACGGACGGGGGACGATCGTTGCCGACCGGCCCGGCCACCACGACGCGATCCTTGCTGATCGGGGTGACGCTCTGGCGAGCGATGTTGAGGTTGGTGTAGACCACGTCGGCGAAGTGACGCGCGGCGCGGATGTCGCCGGTCTCGGCGTCGCGCCAGATGCGCGCCGCGAGGCCCCAGAGCCGACCGCCGCCGCCGTTCTCGAAGGAGGTGCCGAAGGTGATGAACTCTTCGATGTCCTTGTCGTCGGTGGGGTTGGTGGTGGTCTGGAGGACGACGGGCGGCGCGGTGCCACCGGTGTCGTTGTCATCCGAGATGGAGAGCTTGACGCGCGGGTGGATGACTTCGCACTTCTCGTTGAGGACCTGCACGTACTCGTAGGTCGTGTTGGGGTCGACGTCGTCGTTGCCGAAGTACATCGCCACGGCGGCCTCGCCCTGGTTGGTCTTCATGCCGGTGGAGGCGAGACCCGGGCGGTTGCAGTTGCGCTCACCACCGGTGTAGTCGGAGACGAGGACGCTCGAGGCCACGGCCTTGGGACCCTGCTCGGTGAGCTCCCAGGAGCTGCAGCCGCACTGCCAGTAGCCCATGCTCGTGGGGACGTCGGACGTCATGTACACCTGCATGAGGTACTTCTTGCCGTTGGCGGCCTCGACGTAGGTCATGACACCCTGCTCGTTGGTGCCGGTCTCCTTGCCCATCGCGTTCGAGTAACCCGAGTGCGCGTAGAACGAAGCCGGCGCGCGCAGCGTCGCAGCGTCGTTCTTTGCGGCGCCCACGTCGCTCGCGATAAGTGCCAGAGAACCTGCTGCCAAGATGAATCCCAATCGCCTCTTACTCATTGCTCGATGACCTCCGAAGACTCGTTGTGTTGACCGAGTGTGAAACCTTGTTTGCCTTGTTTGCCCGTGCGGTGCTTCCCGCGACCTGGGTCTAATCGAACCCCAAGACGGCTTTCTGACAACATGGAAAGCGCATGTATCGGAAATTAGGTGACACCTGTACGTATATGTGTGCACCTGCACACACTACCTGTGGCGAGTCACAGTGAACTTTTCCTGCAGGAGTAGAAATGTGGTGTAACGACATCATCCTACATGTAGGTTTTCGGATTACCTGCAAAACTGACGAGTGCGCGGTCGTGCGCGCCCCTCGGAGGGCGTGCTCTGCGAATCCGCGTGTCGTTGACGAATTTTGTTGACGCCGCGAGCTAGTTGCGCCTTGGCCGTCGTTTCGGCTGGGTGATCTCGCGCGCCGGGGGCTTGCTCGTGGTGTAGATCGCGATGGCTTGTGCGGTGACCGGCCCCGGGTAGGGCGTGGCCGTCTCCGGCAGCTCGAGGCGCAGCGCCTTGGAGCTGCGCTTGGGGATGCCGAACGTGAGCTGGTCGAGCTGGGCGTTCCACGCCTTGGCGTCGAAGCGACCGAGCACGCGGTCTTCGCCGATGATCTCGACGGCGGTGACGGCGCCGAGATCGACGCCGCGATGCGCGAGGTACTTCGCGAGCAAGATGCGTTGGCCGCCGCCGGTGCCGCCCGTCTTGCGACCCCCGCCAGCGCGTTTGCCGCGGTGCTCCTCTTCGACCTCGATGTCGGTGGTCTTGCCGGTGCCGCGACCGTCGCCGGTCTTCACGAGCTCCTTCGGTGTTTCGTCGCTCTCGACGAAGCCGAAGAGCTTGCCGTCGACGTAGAGGCGCGGCGCCTTGATGGGCTCGAACTCGCCGAGGTGTGGCACGCCCTCCACCTCCTTGCCGTCCTCCCAGAAGAAGGCCTTCTTGGTGGCGTTCCACGTGGGCGCGGGTTTGTTCACGAAGACGTGGATCCCGGCGATCTTGTCGATGCGGGTGGTGGAGATCACCTTCTCGCTCGGCCAGTCGGCCATCGGCTTGCCGAGGGTGCCTCGAAGCTTCGAGAACGTGAAATGGAGCTTGTCCTTCATGCGACGCAGCTCGTCGCCGGTGATGGCGGCGGTGCGCCCCGAGCCCTCGAGGTGGAGCGCGTCCACGTCGTCGAGCTTCACGCCGAGCGCTTCGAGGTAGCGCGCGACGTTGCAGATGCGGTAGTCGCCGCGCCGGTCGACCACGGTGGGCTCGAAGCTCGGCGGGAGCTCGCCGTAACGCAGCACCGCACGCAGCTCACCGTCGACGAACACGGGCGCGTCGGAGCGGTTGCCTTGGCCGCGGCGTGCCCCCAGCTCGTCGGGCGCCTCGGCGCTCGACGACGCCGCGACGGAGGCGCTCGCGGTGACGCTCGCGGTCGTCGCGTCTTCTCGATACTGCGGCACTTTCTCGTTGCAGCCGAGGGCCGAGGCGGCGGCGACGAGAGCGACGGCGACGATGTGGGCAGAGGCCCCGTTCTGCGTCCGTTCGCCGTGGAGCTTGCGCAACGTGACCACTTTGGGGAAACATGAGGGACGGGATGAGGGTCGAAATGAAGCGTATCGCATTCGTCGTTGCACCAGTTCTTAGCGTCTTTCTACTGCCTTTTGCATGTTCTAGCGATCCGGACCCGGTCACGACCGTCGGCGGAACGGGCGGAGGCACGGGCGGTACGGTGTCCAACGGGGGCAACGGCGGCGACGGTGGCGACAACGGCGCTTGCGGCGCAGACTGCTCCGCGCAGTGCGACGCGAGCCTCGTCACTCCGTCGGATGGGAGCTGCGTGCTCGTCGGCGGCCCCATCCAGTGCAACCCGGTGAGCAACGCGGGCTGCAACACGCCGGCGGGCGAGGCCTGCGACTACGGACCCGGTGGCTTCTCTTGTTACCCCGGACCGAACGAGGCGGAGCTGTGCTGGGCGTGCAGCGCCAGCGGGCCCCACTGCGGCCCTGGCTTCACCTGCACCGAGGACGGTGTGTGCGCGAAGTTCTGCTGCAACGACGGCGACTGCGGGAGCGGCGGGATCTGCGCGATCTCGGGCCAGCTCAACGTCGGTCACTGCGTCAAGGGGAGCGGCGGACCGGGCGTCGGGGGCAGCGGTCCGGGCGTGGGCGGCAGCGGCCCGGGCGTGGGCGGCAGCGGCCCGGGCGTGGGCGGCAGCGGCGGCAGCCCCGTGGGGCCTGGCGGCGGCGGCGGCGTCGGCGGTGCCGGCGTAGGCGGCAACTGAAGGTCCGCTCGCCGGCTTGCCTTCGCTCGATGGCGCCCTCGCCTCCGGTGAGCTCTTCTGGT
>CAYOAL010000182.1:0-16704 GCA_964401935.1 uncultured Polyangiaceae bacterium | reverse complement strand
ACGCTGTAGGCGTGCTGGTTCCACAGGGTGCGCGTCCCTACCCACGCGTTGGCCGCGTCGCCCACCACGGTGATGCCGCGATACGCGCCGCCCGCCGGCGGCGACCACACCGGATAGCCGTCGGCCGCGGGGTTGGTGTGATGCGCGCACGTCCAGGTGTTGGGGTTCGCGCCGTTGTGAACCACCACGATCTCGGCGTGCCCGTCCCCGTCGACGTCGGCCACGATGGCCGCCTCGGTGGCGGTGAACGACTGGGAGTTCTGGGTGTAGAGGATGTCGCCGGTGGTGCCGTCGTAAACCCAGAGGTAACACTCGTCCATGTAGACGACCTCGGCCTTACCGTCCCCCTCGAAGTCGAACACGCTCGAGCCGGTGACCGACGAGGAGTTGTCGTGGTTCTGCGTCGACCACAGATCGTCGATCTCGTCGTTCGCGTAGTCGGGCTTCATCATGGAGTAGAAGTTCTGCATGGCGACGCCGATCTCCGGCTCGCCGTCGCCGTTGAAGTCGGCGATCGTCGGGGGCCCACCGCTCCCCGTCCCGGGGATGTCGTGGGGGCCGAGCTCGATGTCACCCGTCGCCGCATCGAGGATGTAGAGGTTGCCGCCGCTCACCAGCACGATCTCCGGATCCGGATCCGCCGCGCCGCCGAAGTTCGCGATGCCGGTGAAGCCATCGGGGGCGCTGCTCGTCCACAGCGCGTCCCCGTCGGGATACTGATAGGCGGTGTTCCCAGCGATCAGCTCGAGGTCGCCGTCGCCATTCAGATCGGCGAAGTGCGACATCACCGACGTGGCCGCGGTGGCGCCACGACCGAGGGTGCCGGTGAAGAGCAGCGCGAGCGAGCCGCCCTCCATCGTGAACACGGTCGGCCCGTAGGCGATCTCCGGCCAGCCGTCGTTGTTCATGTCGCCGAGGGAGATCGCCCCACCCCAGCCGAAGCCCGCCACGCTGTTGAACGCGACGGTCTCGGTGCTCAGGTGGGTCACGGTGCCGCTCGCGTCGATCACCGCCACCTTCCCCTCGCCGGTGAGCGCGACCACGTCGACCGCGCCGTCGGCGTCCACGTCGCCGAGCGCGACGCTCGTCCCCGCGAAGCCTTGGCTCGTCTCCTCGGCCTTCTCGAGCGACCAGATCTCGGCGCCGCTGCGCCCGTCGAGCAGCCGCAACACGCCCTTGCGGCACGCGAAGTTGGTCACCGCGTTGTTGCTGCAAAACGTGCCCTGGGAGTCGCCAGACACGAACACGATGTTGGGCGGGTCCCCCAGATCGACGCTCCCGTCGCAGTTGGCGTCGAACACGCGGCCCACCGCGGGGGTCGCCCACACGTCGGCCTTGTTCGCGAACTCGGTCGGCACCGGATCGTAGCCCCACTGCCACTTGGTCACGGCGTTGAGCAGCCCCGGAGTCGGGATGTACTCGCACGTGGGCACGCAGTCGGGGTTGTTGGGCTCCTCGTCACAGGTGGGAGGCAACGGGAGGCACTTGCCCGGGGTGAGGGGCTGGGTGCAGTTGCCGCCGGCCCCTCCCCCGCCGTCGTCGTCGCCGAGAGCAGGTTCGCAGAAGTGATCCGGAGGACAGTCGGCGCTGGTGTAACAGTCGTCGCCGGGGACCACGCACGCCTCGAAGAGGCACACCTCACTCGCGTCGGCGCAGCAGCCCGCACCACACACCAGCGCCGCGCTCCCGCAGCACACCCCGTCGTTGCACACGCCGCCGTCGCAGTCCGCGTCGGTGACGCACCCGCTGTTGCCCCCGGAGCCGGTGAAGCCCGCACCCGCGCCACCGCTCCCTCCCGCGTTGCCGGCGCCACCCGCGCCGGTAGGCTCGAGGGGTGTGTCGGTGGTGCTGCTGCAGGCGGCGATGGCGACGGCGCCCGCGACCAGCACGGCCGCGACGCGAGGCAAGGTGGTCATGGGCATGGACGTCTCCGAGAGCTCGAAGCTATCAGAACCGGGCGACCAAGAAACAGGCAGAGTGGAAAAATCCACCCCGCAACGCCGCCTCGAAACTTGGACCGGTCGCCGGAGATGGCGTATGCGAGAGCCCATGCGTCCGGTCTCCGTCACGTTCGTGGCCAGCATCCTCAGCCTCCTCGCGCTCGGTTGTCGCGATGGCGGTGACACCAAGACCCCGCTCAGCGCGGCGGTCCCGCAAGGTTCGGCCACCGTGCCCGCCTTCGCTCGCACCGGCGCACCGGCCGAGCCCGCTCGGACCGAGCCACCGGCCGCGGAGGCGTCGGCGGACGCAGCGCCGAGCGAAGCCGACGGCGACGGGGACGACAGCGAGAGCGGCGACGCAGCCGCCGACGCGAGCGCGGCGGCGGCCGCCGACGACTCGGCTCCGCTCCCCGACGTGGAGGTGAAGAACGTGGGCATGCACATCGGCGGTGAAGACAACTCCGCCGAGTCGAAGCGGCCCATCCGCGCCGAGGTCGCCAAGCAGTACGACGCGATGAAGCGCTGCTATGCGAAGGCCGAGGCCCCCGGCAAGGGTGTGACCTTCGGCGTCGACATGCGCATCCTCGGTGAGGGCGGCCATCCCAAGATCGAAAACCCGCGCACCGGTCTCAAGGGGGCAGGCGTGAAAGAGTGCCTCGTCAAGGCGTTCGAGAGCGTCGAGTTTCCGCGCCAGCCCAAGGGCGCGCCCCGCATGGTCTCGTTCTCGATCGAGTTCCGCCCCAAGAAGTAGCGCGCGGCGCTCGGAGCCCGCGCCGCCGGAACCGAGCCACCGTCGGCGACGCGGTCTGTTGCCCCTCACGGCATCAAGTCTGGGGAGCGCTCGGCGGGTACGCCAAATTTCCGCAACACGGTGTCGTGGCGCGCTTGCACCTCGGCTCGATCGAGCACGATGCGTTGCCCATCGGCGCTGACGAAGGTGATGAAGCGCGCGCCGCAGTTGGCGTTGACGAGCGACACCAGGTGTTTGAGCGAGCCGACGGGGACGCCGTCTACCGTGTCGACCACGAGGTTCTCGAACTCGTGGTAGCCCTGGTTGACCCGGTCCGCGAGCACCTTCTGCAGCACCACCACCTCCCGCCGGTCGTCGGTGGGGATGCCGTTCTCGTAGAGCGACACGAGATCGCGCGGCGCCGTCTGCCACCACGCCTCGCCCCACGTGCGTAGAAAATCGCGGGTGAGCGGCACGAACAGGAGCCCACCGTACACGAAGTAGGACGGGCGCACGTCGTAGCGATCTTCGGCCACCAAGCGCACCGGCTTGCGCAGCTCCACCACGCAGGTGACCTCCTGACCACGGCGCCACACGGTCACCGGCATCCGCTCGCCGACGTGGCGCTTGGAGATGACGTAGCGGAAGTGGATGAGCTCCCCCTCGCGCAACACGACGGCCCCGTCTGCGGCCACCGGAACACCATCGATCGCGAGCAAGACGTCGCCGGCCTCGAGCACTCCCCACGCCGAGCCGCCGTGGCTCACACGGGTCACGAGCACCCCCCCTTCGCAGTGGTCGGGGAGGTTCAAGGAGGCCCGATGGGCCGGGCTCTCGAGGGTCTGCGTGCGCGCGCCGAGACCAGGGAAGCCGTCGTACACTCCATCTTCGACGTCGGAGAGGAAGTGCTCCACCACCGGCGGCGCGATCATGTAGCCCACCGACTCGGCGTCGTCCAAAGCCTGAAACGCAACGCCCACCAGCTCGCCATCCATCAAGACCGGGCCCCCGCTGTTGCCGGAGTTGATGGCCGCGTCGATCTGCACCGCGAGCAGGCTGCGGTTGCTCTGCGCGTACGACACCAGCTCGATGCGCGACACGATCCCCTCGGTGATGGAGAGCCGCTCACCGCCGACCGGATAGCCGCACACCGACACCCGATCGCGGAGTCTCGGCAGCCGCCCGATGGTGATGGGGGCGAGGTTGACCGTGATGTCGTCGTCGTCCACCCGCAACAGGGCGAGATCGCACTCGTGGCCGATGGCCTCCACCTCCGCCTCGAACTTGCGCGCCTTGCCGTAACGGCGCACCTCGACGAACTTGTGGTTCGCGACGCAGTGCGCGTTGGTCAGCACGCGCGGCCCGCGCGCGGTGTCGATGATCACCCCCGAGCCGCTGTTCGACTGGGGGCCCTGCGACTGCCAGGGTTGCTCGTAGTCGGGCGCGTCGGAGACACAGTGCACCTTCACGACCGACCGCAGCAAACTGCCCAGCTCGCGCCGCGTCGAAATGGGTACGCTCGTGAGAGTCATGACCCGATGATCATAGCGCGCGACGGCGCGCCTCGTGGGCGCGACAGGAGCCCTTTTTCGACCCTCAGGAGCCGTGCATGAGGGTACATTGCATCAGGTGCAAGCGGGCCCAGAGGTCGTTCAAACAGCGAAGATGAAACCCATTTCGTCGATGTCCAGGCAGCATCGCGACGCACCGCGTCATGCGCGTCATGAGGCTCCCCGATGAGCCTGTGGACCGGGTATGTGTGCTTGCGTTGCGAGACCGTTCATGCTCCCGCGACGGGCGCCGGCGCGCGCCCACGGTACGCGTGCGACGGCTGCGGGTTCGAGGCGCTCGACATCCGCATGAAGCTCGAAGCGGGGCCATGGGAGCCTCCCGCCGAGCGCTCGCTGTGGCGCTACGCACGGCTGCTCCCGGTGAGCACGCCCCCTCCCTCCACGGGGCCGCTGCGCGCGCTCGGCATGACGCCGCTGCACCCCGCGCCGCGCGCACGCGAGCGCGTCGGGGCCGGCGCGGTCTGGGTGAAGGACGACGGCGCCCTCCCCACCGGCTCGTTGAAAGATCGGGCGAGCGCGGTGGTCGCGATGCGAGCGCGCGAGCTCGGCGTCACGCGGGTGATCGCCGCCTCCACCGGCAACGCGGGGGTGGCGATGGCGGCCATGGCTCGCGCGGCGGGGCTCGAGGCGGTGGTGCTCGTCCCGGCGACCGCGCCGCCGGCGAAGATCGCGCAGCTCTTGGTGTTCGGCGCCAAGCTCGCCCTCGTCGACGGCAGCTACGACGACGCCTTCGCGCTCTCGCGAACGGCCGCGGCCGAGCTCGGGTGGTATTGCCGCAACACCGCGTTCAACCCGTTCACGGTGGAGGGCAAAAAGACGGTCTCGTTCGAGCTCTGCGAGCAGCTCGCGGAGGCCGAGGGACGGGCCGGCTTCCTCGCTCCCGACGTGATCTACGTGTCGATGGGCGATGGCAACATCATCGCCGGGGTTCACAAGGGGTTGGTCGAGCTGCTCGAGCTGGGCTTCATCGAGCGGCTGCCGCGTCTCTGCGGAGTGCAGGCGGAGGGCTCGGCCGCCATCGCCCACGCCTTCGCTGCGGGCACCGACACGATCGAGCCGGTGCGGGCCAACACCGTGGCCGACAGCATCGCCGCCGATCGCCCGGCGGACGGGCTTCGGGCGCTGCGCGCGCTGCGGCAGAGCGGCGGCCACGTCACGGTCGTCAGCGACCGCGAGCTCCTCGAGGCCATCGGGGTGCTCGGCCGCGACGCCGCGGTGTTCGCCGAGCCTGCCGCGGCGGCCGCTTATGCCGGCCTCCTCGCGGACGCGGCAGCGGGGCGGGTGGGCCCCCAAGAGCACGTCGTGCTCCTCGTCACCGGCAACGGGCTGAAGGACGTCGGGGCGGCGGTGAGAGCGGTCGGCTCAGCGCCCATCATCGCGCCGACGCTGGACGCGCTTCTCGCGGCGCTCGATCCCGCGTAGAGGTGCCCCATGATCGATCTCACCGTCCACCGCGAAGGCCTCGAACACGCGGTCGCGCGGGCCAAGGAGCGAGGCATCGTCATCCCCACCTTCGCGCAGATGGCCGACCCGTCGCGCATCCCCTCCGGGATTCGGGCAAAGCTCGGACAGATCGGGCTCTGGGATCTGAACCCGGCCAACCTGTTCCGCATCACCTGGCACAATGACCCCATCGAGAAGGGCGGCGGCTTCGGCCCGGTGAACTACCTCGAGCTCCCGAGCGCGCTGACCGGCACCCCGGCCCGGGTGATCGCGCTGGTGGGCAAGTGGTTCCCAACCGGCGCCCACAAGGTAGGCGCCGCGTTCGGCTGCCTGGTGCCGCGCCTCGTGACCGGGCAGTTCGACCCCACCCGCCAGAAGGCGGTGTGGCCCTCGACCGGCAACTACTGCCGGGGCGGCGCCTACGACTCCGCCCTGCTCGGCTGCGAGTCGATCGCCATCCTCCCCGAAGGCATGAGCAAGGAGCGCTTCGACTGGCTCGAGAACATCGCCGGCGAGGTCATCAAGACGCCAGGCAGCGAGAGCAACGTCAAAGAGATCTTCGACAAGTGCTGGGAGCTCCGGCGCTCCGGCCAGGATCTGGTGATCTTCAACCAGTTCGACGAGCTCGGGAACTACCTCTGGCATCACGAGATCACCGGGCGCGCCATGGAGGAGGTGCTCGAGCGCACGCTCGGCGACCACGGTCGCTTCGCAGGGCTGGCCCTCGCCACCGGCTCGGCCGGCACCATCGCGAGCGGCGACTACCTCAAGAAGCGGTTCCCCCACGCCAAGCTCGCCGCCGCCGAGGCGCTGCAGTGCCCGACCATGCTCGACAACGGCTTCGGTGCCCACCGCATCGAAGGCATCGGCGACAAGCACATCCCGTGGGTTCACAACGTGCGCAACACGGATCTGGTGGTAGGCGTCGACGACGAGGCGTCGGTGGCCCTCTTCCGTCTCTTCAACGAGCCGGTGGGGCGCGCCTATCTGTCGGAGATGGGCGTGGCCGACACGGTGATCGAGAAACTCGATCTCATGGGCATCTCCTGCGTGGCCAACATGCTCGCCGCCATCAAGCTCGCCAAGTGGTACGAGCTCGGCCCCGAGGACGTGGTGCTCACCGTGTTCACCGACTCCTCCGCGCTCTACGGGAGCCGCCTCGAGGAGCTCCGCGAGGCGCGCGGCGAGCTCACCGACAAGGACGCCGCTGCCACCTTCCACCGCTTCTTGGTGGGCGCGAGCACCGACCACGTGGAGGAGCTCACCTATCCCACCCGCAAGCGGGTTCACAACCTCAAGTACTACACCTGGGTGGAACAGCAGGGTAAGACGTCCGACGAGCTGCAGGCACAATGGTACGACCCCACCTATTGGACGTCCGTCCCGGCATGTGTCGAGACGCTGGACGAGCACATCATCGAGTTCAACCGCCGCACCGGCCTCGCCGGTTGACGCGTCGCTGGCTTCGGCGCGCAGCGCTCGCGGCGCTGCTCCTCGCCGGCGGCTGCGACGACGAACCGCGCGGGGCGCCGGTGGGCGCGAGCGCTTCTGCCCCGAGCGCGAGCGCGTCGGCGGCCGCGCCCCAACACCGCCTCCCTGGCTTCACCGCCACGGTCGACGGGGAGATATTGCCCCTCGCCGCAGCGCTCGCCTTCTCCCGCGGCGGGGCGGCGCTCCACGTCACGCTCAGCACTCACGACCTCGAGTGTGACAAGATCGCGGGGGCCGGATTTCGCCTCGAGCCGGGGGAGACGCTGTTCGACTTCACCCTCGCCCCCGTGAACGTTCCGGGCGAGGGCGAGCGGTGGATGATCACCGGCTCGCGCCTCGGCGACGTGTCGCGCCAGGGTGAGCTCGGGCGAGCGGAGGTGTCGGCGTTCGATCCGCGGCGGACGGTGAAGGTAAAGCTCGACCGCGTGCCCCTCGCGTTCCCGCCCAAGACGGTGCTGCTCGACGGGGAGCTCTCGGCCACCGGCTGCGGCATCCTCCCCGTCACCGAGCGCGCCACGGTCCGCCCCCAACGCGATCTCGTCGTCGAGCTCGACGGCAAGCGCCTCACGATGAACGGCGCGAGCCTCGTCGTCCAGAAGGGCGGCCGCGAGCTGCGGCTGACCAGCGAGCCGCACGCCTGCGACAAGGGCCTCGCCGGCTCCGACGTGGGGATCGAGCTCATGCTCCCCGACGGTCGCGATCGAGCCTCGCGGGTGCGAGTGAGCGGCTTCGCCGTGCCGCGGCCGCTCTCGGTGCAAGACGCCGACGCCGCGCTGTCGCTGCGCATCGACACGCCGGCCGAAGCGGGGGCGATCGACGTGGCCGTCTCGGGGGAAGTTGGTCTCGCCGGCCACACGCTGCTGGTGGATGGCGTGGCCCACGCAGAGAGCTGCCCCTGAGGCGCGCTCGAGCGTGCTCCGGAGGAGAGGCCCCGGTGAGCGCGCCCTGACCGCTTTGGTCCGCCCGAGAGTTGCGTTACGTTACGCGCGATGGAGAAGCGTCAGCGAATCGATCTCGACGGCGTGACCTTGTCGAACCCCGATGGCCCCGCCGCCGCCGTCGCGATCTTCCGCTATCGCACCGTGGAGGGGCTGGTGCTGTCCATGCCGGAGAGCGCCGACGTGGTCGTGTCGTGGGAACACGTCGAGTGCGCCGATCTCAGCCTGGCCAGCGGCAAGCTCGTCGTGCGCTTCACCGCCGACTTCGCGCGCGACGCCAACTGGCTCGGCGGCGTCCGCACCCTCGAGGGGCGATGGACGGATCGACTCACGATCGTCACCGCCGACATCGAGCGCCACCAGCGCTGAGCGCGGCCGGCGCCGAGCCCGCCGTCACAGCCAGCCGCGATGGCGCGCGAGGAGGATGGCACCCACGTGGACCCCGTGGATGATCACGCCCGCGTCGACGGCCTCGAGCAGCGCGTCGATGCCGACGAGGCGGTGGGCGATGTGCTCGCACGCCTCGGTGTGCGGCTCACCGGCACGGCTCGCGCCGGTCGCGAAGAAGAAGTGGGCGCGGTTTCGGTTGCGCGCCGGCTCCACCGCCACGGTGCTGAGCAGTCGCCAGCCCTCGGCGACGAAGCCCGTCTCCTCGCGCAGCTCGCGCTGGGCCGCCGCGAGCGGCGTCTCGCCGGCGTCGATCACCCCCGCTGGCAGCTCGCAGCTCACGCGAGCGGCGCCGTGGCGATACTGATCCACCACCAGGATCTCGTCGTTCGCCGTGCGCGCGAGCACCGCCACCCAGTCGGGCGACTCGATCAGGTGAAAGGGATCGAGCGAGGCGCCCGACGAGGTGAGCACCCGCTGCTCGCGCACCGTCAGCCACGGTCGGGACAGCACCACGCTCTCGTCCAGCACCCGCCACGGGGGAGGGTCGAAGCTCACTGCGGCACGTCCTCCGCGATCCGATAGATGGTGAACGTGTCCCCGTCGCGCCGCACCCAGAAGAACATCTCGTCTCCGAGCAGCCGCTGCTGATCGATGGTGTGGGTGACGATCGGCACGCGCAGCACCAAATCGGTGGGGCTCGTCACCGCGGGCGGGGAAAGATCGCGCACGGAGAGTGGGAGGTCGTCGCTCGGCTCGGCCCGGTAGGTGGTGATGTCACCCTCGCGATACACGAGGCGCAGCGCGAGCTCGCGGTGCTCGTGCGTGTTGAAACGCTGACGCCACAACGAGCTCACGTTGTGGATCGGGCGCGTGCCGCCGACGGTGATGTCGAAGAGCAACGCGCTCGAGTCGACCGTCGCCGTGAGGCCGCTGACGTCCTCCTGGAGCACGGCGTTGAAGAAGCGGCGAACCGTGTCGAACGCCACCTCGCGCGCGAGCGGAGCGCGCAGCGCGATCACCGAGTCCCCGCTGTGCGCCGCGTCGGTGGCCGGCGGAGGCTCGCTGGTCAGATCGACGGCGACCCCGTCGGGGCGACGCTCCGCTTCGGGGTGCTGGGCCGCCGACGGAAACGTGAGCGGCGCCGAGCCCACACAGCCGACGAGCGACGCGGCCCCCACGGCGGTCGCGAGCCTGTTCGCTCCCAACCACCCCTTGGCGCCCAACCACCCCTTGGCGCCCAACCACCCCTTGGCGCCCAGCCACCCCTTGGCGCCCAGCCACCCCTTGGCGCCCAGCCACCCCAGGCGGCGAGGGCGCCGCTCAGCTTTCCACGTGCGTCGGATCATCCGTTCGAGTGAACGCGATCATGGCCCCGTCGGGCACCGCGGTCCACTCTGGCGGGATCTTGTCGGCCTCGAAATCGGAGGCGACCGCCGAGAGCCGGCAGGGCTCGAGATCGGGCATGCGCAGCTTGCTCGGGCCTTCCTCGTCGAACAGCGCCTCGAAGTCGTCTCGGCCCTTGAGCACGCGGTAGGCCATGGGTGCCCCGCGATGGGCCGCGATCAGGTAGTCGGGCGTGGACAACAGGATGTTGAGGCGCGAGGCGCTCAGCCCCGCCTCCTTGCCGATGCGGTCGAGCAGCCCGAGGCTCGACTTCAGCGCCGACACGGCGTCGCTCGCGTCGACCATGGGTCGGTCGAGCTTGCCCCCGTCGTGCAAGAACGAGAGGAACAGGTGGAACAAGAGCTCGCTGTCGGTGTCGCCGCGGAGGCCCCGTTGCAGGAACTTGGGCAGCGTCTCGAACATGCGCGTCCGCACTTCGCCGTAGTGCTCGACGGTGCCGGTGTCGGCGAACAACCAGTGCCGATAACGGAAGGGGTGAGTGTTGTCCGTCCGGTGCGAGCCCACGGTGCCTCGGCGAATGTGCGCGATGATGATGTCGCTGCGCACGTCGTCGAGCATCTGCGCCAGATCGAGCGCGGCGCGGTCGTCGAGGGGGCGGCGCTTGAGGAGCACCTCGCCCGACTGGAAGAACCCGACCCCCCATCCCCACTGCTCCTCCGCTCCCCGGCGCGCCATCAGCGCGTGGCGCTCGTACTCCGCAAAGCGGTTACAGAGGTCTGGACGATTCGCGATGATTCCCAGGAGTCGAGCCATACGATCTGCCTGCCCTGTTCCTTCTCCTAGCCTTCGCTCTCTTCGGTGGCACGGGGGGGGTCGGCGGCGCGCGCAGTCACGACGACACGCGCCCGCGTCATGCGTTAAGAGTTCGTGCGATCGCGAGTCGACGCAAGTGCAAAGTGCCACCGAAGACGCGGCTCTCCGCATCCTAAGAGCGCGCCGCCGCGACGATCTCACGCGCCGATCTCTGCCGCCGCTTCGGGAGTGGAGCGCGGCGCTCTAGGGGTGGAGGCGGTTGAGCATGCGCGGGAACGGAATCGTCTCGCGGACGTGGGTGAGCCCGCACGTCCACGCCACCGTTCGCTCGATGCCGAGGCCGAACCCGCCATGAGGAAACGTGCCGAACCGTCGGAGATCTCGGTACCACGAGAACGCCTCCATCGGCAGCTGGTGGGCGCGGATCGCGTTGTCGAGCACGTCGAGGTCGCTCTCGCGCTCGCCGCCGCCGATGATCTCGCCGTAGCCCTCGGGGGCGATGACGTCCACGCCGAGCGCGAGGCGGTCGTCTGCGGGATCGCGTTTCATGTAGAACGCCTTCACCGCCGCCGGGTAGCGATGCACCATCACCGGTCGATCGAAGCGCTTCGAGAGGAGCGTCTCGTCCTCGCCACCGAAGTCACTGCCCCACTCGAGGGGCGGAGCGTCGCTCTTGTCGACGAGCTTGTCGCGCTCTTCTTGGATGATGGCCACCGCGTCGGTGTACGACAGCCGGGGGAAGGGCTTCTGCACCGCCTCGAGCGGAGCGAGATCGCGCTCGAGGATCTCGAGCTCGGGGCGGCGCGTCTCGAGCACGCGCCCCACGATGTGGCACACGAAGTCTTCGCAGAGGTCCATGATGCCATCGAGATCGATGAACGCGATCTCGGGCTCCACCATCCAGAACTCGGCGAGGTGTCGCCGCGTCTTCGACTTCTCGGCGCGGAAGGTGGGGCCGAAGCAATAGGCCCGACCAAAGGCGGCGGCTGCCGCCTCCATGTAGAGCTGCCCCGACTGGGTCAAGAAGGCGGGTTGGCCGTGGTAGTCGGTCTCGAACAGGGTGCTCGTGCCTTCACAGGCGTTGGGGGTGAAGATGGGCGCGTCGACGAGGGTGAAGTCTCTGTCGTCGAAGAAGTCGCGCACCGCGCGGATGATCGCGTGCCGCACCCGGAGGATGGCGTGCTGCTTCTTGCTGCGGATCCACAGGTGCCGGTGGTCCATCAAGAACTCGGTCCCGTGCTCCTTCGGGGTGATCGGGTAGGGATCGGTGGGAGCCGCGAGCAGCTCGAGGGACGTCACCTGGAGCTCGAACACACCGGGGCGCTTCGGGTGCGCGCACACTTTGCCCGTCACGCTGAGCGACGCCTCCTGCGTGAGCTCTCCGGCCTTCTCGAACGCAGCGTCCCCCACGTCGGCCTTCGACACGATGCACTGGACGATGCCGACGCCGTCACGCACCTCGAGGAAGTGGAGCTTCTTCGAGCTGCGCATGTTGTAGAGCCATCCCTTGAGCGTCACCGTCTCGTCGACGTGGCCCGCGAGCTCAGAGGTCAACACCACCTTGGTCATGGAGCCGGGCTTAGCATGCGCGGTGTGCGTAGCGAAGGGCCTCGGCCGCGCGGCGCCGGCAAGCCTTCTGTTGGCGTCCCATCCCCGCTAGAACCACCGCCACCCCGAAGCGACGCCACCGTCGCCCAGAGCACACCATCATGGCCTACGTCGAACCCTTCGAGATGAGCATCGAGGAGCAGCGAGCGCTCCTCGCGCCGCTGCGGGCGGACATGTCGGTGGCGGTCATGCGCGCCAAGAACCCCTTCAACATCGGCGCCATCATCCGCGTGGCTCACTCGTTTCTCGTGCGCGAGATCTTCCTGATCGGCACCGAGCCCCACTACGAGCGCGCGAGCATGGGCATGCATCGCTACGAGACGATCGTCGAGTGCCCCGACGAGGGGTCGTTCCTCGAGGCGGTGGCGGGGCGGCCGATCGTCAGCGTGGAGCGCGACCGCGCCTCGACGACCCTCTGGCAGATCGACTATCCGAGAGACGTGGTCCTCCTGTTCGGGAGCGAGAACGACGGCATCCCGGACGTGTTGCTCGACGCGTCCCACGCGGTCGTCGCCATCCCGATGTACGGGGTGAACCACTCCTATCCGGTGGCCATCGCGGCCGGGATGGTGCTCTGCGAGTGGGCCCGCCGACGCGACCCGCGTGGCAGCCAGCGCACGCGGCCCGCGTGACGACCCCCAAGCCGTCGCACGGCGCCGAGGCCAAAGCGGATCTGCCAACGCCGGCCGACGTGTCGAGCATCATCCGGCAGCCAAGCCGCGCACGGCGCCGAGGCGAAAACGGATCTGGGGTCAGCGCGAGGGGTGCGGCTCCGCGCGGCCGCGCGGCAGCGACCGATGGCGGCGCAACCGTGCAGCTGCCTTGACGCTGCTCGCAGCGCATACAATGCTGCAAAAGCACGTGCCGGAAAAATGCGGTATCGTGAAAACCATTCGTGGTCTCGACCGTCATGGAATGAGGCGCTCGGGGCCGAGTCGATCTAGACTTGGGCAGGCGCTCTTCCTGGGACCCCCCCACGGTTGCGCTCAACACTCTGCTCGTGGCTCGTGCACACACCAGGGTCAAGCGACAGGGTGGCTCTCGACCTGAAGCGAAACGGAAGCGATGAAGATCACCTGCGGATCCTGCGGTGCCAAGTACACGGTTTCTGACGAGAAGGTTCACGGCAAGACCGTCAAGGTCAAGTGCCGCAAATGCAGCGCCGTCATCGTCGTGTCGAGCACCGGCGAGGTGCAGACGACCGGAGGCACCGCTGGTGCTGGCGCGGTCGCTGGAGGCGACATGACCTTCACCGTGAGCGTGAGCGACACCGATCAGCGCAACATGACGATGGCGGAAGTCGTCGCCGCGTACAACGAAGGCCTGATCGACGCCGAGACCTACGTCTGGTCCGAGGGCATGGACGACTGGCAGCCGCTCAAAGACGTGGACATGATCGTGGACGCGCTCCACGACGCCGCCGAAGCAGAGCCAGCCCCTGGCAGCACCGATCTCGGCTCGACGGTGGCCATGGATCAGGCGCCCAGTCCCTACTCGCAGCCGCCTGCGGCCTACTCACAGCCGCCGCCTGCGTATTCGCAGCCACCGGCCGCGGCCGGCGCCGACTACGGTGACTACGGCTCACCAGCGGCAGGCGGCTACGGCGACTACGGCTCGCCCTCGACGGGCGGGGCCGACTACCGCGCGCCGGCGACCGGTGGCCGCGCGCCGATGCCCGTGGCGGCGGCCCCTGCGGCGCAGACGTCCTCGCCGTTCGACGTGAGCGGCAGCTCCTCGTACGGGGGAGGCTCGAGCAACGACGGCGGCTTCTTCTCGATGTCGTCGTCGCCGTCTCTCGGCGCCAGCGCACCGACCGGCACGGAGGAAAACTCCGCGATCTTCTCGCTCAACATGCTCACCGCGAAGGTTGGGGGCGACGACGCGCCCTCCACGAGCGGAGGTCGTTCCAACACCGAAGACTCCGGGTTGATCGATCTCAAAGCGCTCGCGGCCGGCATGGGCGGCGACTCGGAGGGCGTGGCTGCGGTCGCGTCGGGCCCCGCCGCCGACGGCGTGTTCCCGCTCGGCGCTCCCCCGCCCATCGCGTCCGCGATGGCGTCCCCCTCGATCCCTGCGCCGCAGCAGAGCTCGAACCGCGGCATCGTCATCGGCCTCGGCGCCGCGGTCGCGGTGCTCGCGGCGGCGCTCATCTTCTTCATCGTGAAGGACAGCGGGGAAGACCCGTCCGCCAAGACCGACAACAGCGCCGACACCACCAAGTCCGCCGACACGGGCGCCCCCGCGCCGCCGCCGCCGGCGCCGGAGCCGATGGCCGGCCCGCAGCCTTCCTCGCAGCCCTCGAGCGAGCCGGTGGCCGACTCGAGCGCGGCCCCTGAGGACAGCAGCAAGGTGGCCGTCGGTCCGCGGCCGGTGACCGGCCCGCGCCCGCCCACGCCGCCCACCCCGGGAGGCCCGGCTCCAGCCCCCGCACCGACGCCCAAGACGACGACGGGCGGCACCACCGGCGGCGGCACGAAGGGCCCCTGCGGCTGCGCGTCCGACGACCTGATGTGCCACATGCGCTGCAGCGGCAAGCAGAAGAAGAAGAAGTAGCGCTCCTGCTTCCGTAGCCCAGAGGCGCGTCGCGAGGCGCGCCTCTGCGCGTTTGTCGGCTGCGCGTTTGCGCGTGGGTGGGCGGGCACGTTGTCGGCGGCGCGTTTGTGCGTGGGTCGGCGGCGCGTGGGTCGGCGCCTCGACGCACGCGCGGAGAGGCGCTCGGCGGAGTTAACCGGCGCCGCAGAACGCCGCGCACTTGCCGGCGACGCAGCTGCCGAGGCATTCGTGATCGCTCGAGCAGGCCTCTCCGGCCGACCGCGGCGCGGCGCAGGTTGCGGTGGTGGTGGGAGCCGGGCGCTCGTTCTCTCCAGCGCCGTCCTCGGGCACCTCGGCGCTCGGCGTCGGTGCGAGGCAGCGGAGACCAGCGTCGCAGTCGCGATCGCGGCGGCAGGTCGCCCCCGCTGCCAGCGCCTTGCCGCAGCTGCCCATCACACAGGCGAGCTTGCTGCCGCACTCCCGCGCCGCGCGGCACGCCTCCCCCTCCTTGCGCAGCGCCAGACACGTCTCGGTCGGTGCGCCGAGGGCTGGGGTGGGCGGAGGTGCCGGCTCCGCGTCGTCGCGCTCACCTCCCCACGGCGATGGCGTCGCGCCGTCGGGCGAGAACACCAACGGGTACGAGACGCTGACGATTCCCCCCTCCGGCTTCGGGAACGTGAGCGTTTGGAACGCGCGCGTGACGCAGCTCTCGACCAGCGGCTCGGACAGGTCGCTCTTGGCCGAGGCCGTGCTCACGCTGCCGTCGGCGCCGATCACGAAGCGAACCGTGACCCGACCGGCCAGGCTGGGGTTCTTCTTCAGCCCCGCTTCGTAGCAGACGCGGATGCGGCCGAGGTTGGCCCGCACGATGCGCTGGATCACCTCAGGGGGCAGGCGACCGGACACGGTGCTCGGCCCAGGCTTCACGGTCACCCTCTTGCGAGGCTCGCCGAACCCCTCTGGACCGAAGGGAACGATCTCGCCCCACGGCGCCGCGGACGGCACCTCCACCGGAGCGGGCGGCACCAGCGACGCACGCTCACCCCCGCCGTGATCACAGAACAGGCCCCCCTCGCAAGCCGCCTCGAGCTCTCCGAAGAGCCTCCACGGGGGCAACGCGCAGGTGTTGGAGTCTGCCGCTTGCTTCGAACAGATGCCGTCGGCGTCGGTCTGCGCCCCGGAGCAGAACAGGCCATGGCTGCACTCGGGACTCGAGCGGCAAGGCTTCCCCACGGTGGAGAGGCCGATGGTGAGATTGCGACACTCCGGCGTCGCCGCCAGCGGGCGGTCGAGGGCCTCCTCCCAGGGGAGTTTCTCGAGGGCCTCCGCGCAGCGCTTGGCCGACACCGCAGGGAGGGTGAGCCGCTTGCTCTCTACCCCGTGGTGCAGCATCGACCAGCACATCTCCACGTTGTCCCGCACTCTCGCGGTCACCAACCCGAAGCGTGGGGTGGTGACCTCGGCAGCGGAGCAGCGCTTCTCCAAGAGCCGCTTGGGTGCCTCGAACACGAGCTTGCAGAAGTCGGTCGCCCCGAGCACCGCCGGCGCGAGCGGTGTGGTCGACGAGGGCTCCTGCCGCGCTACGGTCGGCTCGGCGTCGACGGTCTCGTCGCGCCGGAGCGCGTCGCACGCCACGAACACGGTCAGCGTAGCGGCCCCCACGAGGAATCTTCGCATCCGCCTGAGAATAGTCCCGAAGCAAGCGAGCCTGAAGAGGCGAAGCCAACCCGAGGAGGCAAAGTGCGCCGCGCCCACAGTCAGACAGTCAGACAGTCAGACAGTCAGACAGTCAGACAGGCAGACAGGCAGACAGGCAGACAGGCAGACAGGCACGACATCGCAGGCAGAAAGGCAGAAAGGCAGAAAGGCAGAAAGGCAGAAAGGCAGAAAGGCAGAAAGGCAGA
>CAYOAL010000181.1:0-16937 GCA_964401935.1 uncultured Polyangiaceae bacterium | reverse complement strand
GAGGGGTGCCTCCGGCGGGGGCTCCGAGCTCGAGGTTGCTCACGAGCGCAGCGTGTAAGGACTGCCCTCATCCACATGGGCTTCCGCGAACGCGAGGCCCGCGCGCGCATCGATCGTACCCAAGCGCGCTTCGCGAGAGCGTCGGTCTTTTCCGGTCAGCTCTTGAGCTTCCTGGCCTCCGCGGGCGTCACGTTGGGGTGGACGAGTGTAGGCGTCTGTCCTATAGGGGCGCCGAATCACTTACGAACGGAGGTACCCCCCCATGAAGCGACTGATGATCCTCATGCTCGCCGCGAGCGCGTTTGCGTGTCCGGCGGGCCGCGCCTACGAGCCGAGCGAGGAGCGAGAGAACACGGAGCAGGTCCGACACCGTGCGGAGTCGGAGCGCTTTTACCTCGTGACCCGCCTCGACTACCGCAAGTGCATCCACCCGCTCTGTGGCGGGATGTACGTGGCCGAAGTGAACCAGGCCGAGAGCACCTGCTTCGGAGACCATCCGGAGCCCGACTGCTACGTGGCAGAGCTCGATCTGACTGCGCTCGACCTCGAGCCCGGGCTCTACGACGAGGTCCTCAGCGAGGCCAGGAACGGTCACGTGCTCCTCCGTGGCGCCATCCACCCGTACGGCAGCCACGCCATCGGCAAGCTCGTGGTCAAGGAGGCGTGGCGGGGGGCCACCGGCAACCCACCCACCGGTGGGGTGTTCCAGGTGAAGGACAACGGCATCGTGTGCATCACCTACCCGTGCGCGAGCGTGTCGCAGCTCACCCTCAACACGGGCGCGATGACGAACCTCGGAGGGCTCGATCTCACCACCGCGGGTGCGAGCGACGACGTGCTCACCGTCGCGTCGAACGCGCTCTTCGGGAGCGGCCTGATGGTGGCGGGCACCGAGACCGTGGTGGAGGGACCGGGCGGCCAGGCCCAGGGGCTCGCCGCGGCCGAGATCTATCTCGCGGTGGGGGCGCCCCTCGGCGAGGCCTGCGGCAACACCGTCTGTGCGCCGGGCACCGAGTGCTGCAACGCGAGCTGCGGGCTCTGTGTGGCTCCCGGTGGGGCATGCATCCAGCTCGCTTGCGAAGACCCCTGCGCGCACAGCGAGTGCACCCAGGGCGGCGCGCTCACGCCGGAGTGCTCGAGCTGCGCAGGGGCGGTGTGCGACGCGGATCCGTTCTGCTGCGACGAGAGCTGGGATGGGCTCTGCGTGGCGCAGGCCAAGGAGCTGTGCGACGTGTGCGAGGCCCCGCCGCCGCCGGTCTGTGCCCACGACGAGTGCGAGGCGGGCAGCGCGCTCGAGAGCGCGTGCTCGAGCTGCGCGGCCGCCGTCTGCGCCACCGACTCGTTCTGCTGCAACAACTCCTGGGACGCGCTCTGCGTGCAAGAGGCGGGCGAGCTCTGCGAGCAGTGCGCGGCTCCCGCCCCCACCTGTGCGCACGACACGTGCGCGAAAGGGGTGGCGCTCGACGCCGACTGTTCGACGTGCGCGGCCGCCGTCTGCGACTACGACCCGTATTGCTGCGAGACCGCCTGGGACGGCCTCTGCGTGTCGGAGGCCGGCGACTTCTGCGGCTGTTGAGGGGGAGCGTGCCCGCGCGCTTTACGGCGCCGGCCCGCCCAAGTAGCACCGACCCATGGAGGTCGGCTACGTCCTCGACGATCGGTACGAGATCCGCGAGCTGATCGGCAAGGGCGGCCACGGCAAGGTCTACCGGGCGCTCGATCGCGAGCTCTCGCAGCCGGTCGCCATCAAGGTGCTGTACGGCGAGGTGGCGGCCGAGCGCGAGTTTCGCGTGCGCATGCAGCGGGAGGCGAGGGCCATGGGCGCCCTCGCCGGCACCAACGCGGTGCAGGTGATGGCGTTCAACGCCACCGAGTGGGGCGCGCTGTACCTGGTGATGGAGTTTTTGCAGGGCCACGACCTCGGCGATTACCTCACCGAGGTGGAGAAGAGCGGGCGCCCGCTGCCGCTCTCCGAGGTGTACGAGATCCTCGAGCCGGTCGCGCACACCCTGCAGGCGGCGCACGAGCGCGGCATCATTCACCGCGACGTGAAGGCGGCGAACGTGTTCGTCCTCGAGAGCCGCGCCCGAGGACGCTCGCGCCTGCTCGATTTTGGTCTGGCCAAGGACATCAGCCTCGACCCGCTCACCAAGACGGGCATGGTCGCCGGCTCTCCGGCCTACATCGCACCAGAGTCGTGGAAGGGTCGTCCCAAGCCCATCGACCACCGCGTGGACGTGTACGGCTTCGGGGTGCTCCTGTTCCGTGTGCTCGGGCGGCGGCTCCCGTTCGAGCCCAAGCAGCCGATCGATCGGCTGCTCATCGACGTGACGCGCGCCGACCGGCCGAGCCTCCACGCGCTGCGGCCGGATCTGCACCCGAGCATCGACGAGTGGGTGAAGCGCGCGCTCGCCATCGACCGCGAGCAGAGGTTCCACAGCGTGGAGGCGCTCTGGAGCTTCCTCGATTTCGTGCTCAAATCGTGAGCGCGCGCCGACCGACCGTCCCTTTTTGGGTCCTCGGGGGATGGCGCGTGTATATCCCCGAGGATGCTGGACAGCACCGTCGTCTACGAGCGGCTGATGCGTCGCCTCCTGATGGTGCTCGGCGGCCGGCCGGCGTGGGTGCCCGTCGAGGGCGGCGTGGTGCACGCGCTCGTCATCGAAGGCTCGGGCCGCCTTCCGCCGGTGGCGCTGCTCCATGGCTTCAGCGCCTCGGGGGCCAGCCAGTACTGGACGATGGTCAGCGCGCTCAAGACCCAGGTCTCGCGCATCGTCATCCCCGATCTCCCTGGGCACGGGCTGTCGTCGGTGCCGACCGGGCTCGACGGCGAGCTCTTGCAGCGCGGGCTGCACCAAGCCCTCGAGCAGCTGCTCGAGGCGCCGACCGTCATCTTCGCGAGCTCGCTCTCGGGAGGGCTCGCGGTGCGATTCGCCGGCGCCCACCCCGACCGCGTGCGCGGCCTCATGTTGTGCTCGCCGGGGGGCGCACCGCTCCACAACGGCGAGCGCGAGGCGCTGATGCACCTGTTCCGGATCACCGCTCACGAGGACGCCCTCGCGTTCGTCGACCGCCTGTTTCCGCGGCCTCACCCGCTGCGCCACCTGTACGCGTGGGGGGTCCGCCAGCAGTTCAACCGGCCGCACCTGGTCATGATGCTCGAGCGCGTGCGCGAGGAGCTCTTCCTCAAGCCCGCCGAGCTCCAGGCCCTCTCCATGCCCGTGCACCTCATCTGGGGCGCCGCGGATCGCATCCTCCCCGCCTCGCACTTCACGTTCTTCGAGCGTAATTTGCCGAAATCAGCGGTGATCGAGCGGCCCCTGCACTTCGGCCACGCGCCGTTTCTCCACCGCGCCGACGAGCTCGTGGAGCGGCTCCTCCGGTTCTCGGCCAGGGTCTGAGGCCGCCGTCTCGGTCTCGGCCGGTTTCGGCGGGGCGGGCCGGGGGTCTCGGGCCGGGGGGGCGCGCCGGTCGCAATACTCGCAGCCGGTTCAAAGCCGGTATACGGTACCCCGAACGTCATGCGTAGCTGTGTTGAACAACGGGCGGGTCGACCGCTCGTTCCGTTTGGCGCGCCCCGATCCGCGTGCTCGGCTCGTGCGGTGCTGGTGGGCGGGCTCGTCCTGCTCGGCCTCCTCCTGGCCGGTGTCGCGTCGGCGGCACCTCAGGCGAAGATCTTGCGGATCGATCCGCGCGCCGCGCTGGACGACGGCACACCGGTCCTCACGACGGTGATCGATCTGGTGGAGCACACCGCCTTTAGCGACATCTCGGCCAAGTGCGCCCACCTCACGAAGAACGCCAACCACGCGTGTGTGGCCGCCGAGCTCGACAAGCCGCGGGCGCTCTACAACCCCTTCAAGTTCCCCGACGACAACGCGCTGTTCACCATCCAGGTGGATGAGCGCGACGTGCCGACGGAGTTCGTGTCCCACAGCCGCTGGAGTGAGAGCAAGGAGCAGGAGGGTGTAGGGACCGCGTGGCTCCTCCTCGTGGACGCCGCCGACAGCATGCGCGAGCGCTTCGACGAGTCGAAGGCCATCGCGCGGGCGTTCGTCAACAAGATGGGGCCCCACGACATCGTCAAGGTCATGTTCTTCAATGATCTCGACGTTGTGAAGCACAGTAAGTGGCAAAACAAGAAGGCCAACGCGCTGTCCTTCGTCGACTCCGTGGCCGGCACCTACCCGCGGCAGTCGGGGCGGAGCCGCCCGCTCTTCAAGATCATCCAGAAGGGGGCCACCGACGGCTTCCAGGAGCTCGGCAACGTCGGCAGCGACGTCGAGGTCCCCTTGCACCAGGCCATGGTGGTGCTCTCCAACGGCTCGTCCGGCTCCGACGTCGGCTCGGCCGCCCAGACGGCGAGCCTCCTCAGCGACTACATGACGAAGGGGCGCTTCCCCGAGGACAACACCACCCTCCCCAAGTCGCCGGTGCCCGTCATCTCGATCTGGTTCCCGGTGCGCGAGCAGGAGGAGTTTCACCAGAACGCCCGGCAGTTCATGGAGAACCTCGCCAACCCCTCGATCGGCGGGTACTTCAACATCGTGCTCGAGGGCGACGGGGCGCGCGCCACCAACATCGTCAAGGCGGTGACGCAGCGCTTCGACGAGCTCCACATCGTGAAGTGGCGGGTCCCCTGCATCGCCCCGAAGGTGAGCCAGACCTTCAACCTCGTCTTCAAGGACATGGAGGCGCCGGTCGGGGGGGACGGCACGTTCAAGAACGTCCCGGTGGGGATCGATCCCACCACCTGGCCGCTCGACATCGACGTCGATGCCACCGTCAAGGCCGCGAAGAAAGAGCCGATCTACCCGGGCGGCACGGTGAAGATCTTCGGCAACTTCTGCTGGGGCTCCGACCACAAACGAGCCCAGCTCTACCTCACGCCGAAAAACCAGCCGCCGCCCCAGTCGCTCAAGGGCCGCAGCGTGGAAGAGGCGAAGAAGGCCCAGAAGACGCTCATCGCCTCCAACCTGGTGGGCAAAGCCGTCACCGCCACCGACAGCTACGTCGAGTTCGAGATCCCCGACACCGACAAGTTCCTCCGCGGCAAGGAGAAGGACATGTCGGCCCAGATGGTGGTGGTCGACTCGCGGACCCAGCGCACGAGCGCGATCACGGCCGACAGCATCCTCGAGCTGAAGGCGCAGAAGAAGCCGCTCAACGTCATGCTCATCGGCGGGCTGGTGTTCGGCGGGGTGGTGCTCCTGCTCCTGTTGATCGCCATCTTCCGCAGCGGTGGGTCGCGCCGTCGTCGGGGAGGGTCCACGCCGCGGCCGGTGGTGGCCCAGCCCGGCGCCTACCGGCCCCCGGGTCCGGGCGGACCGGGCGGCTATCCGCAGCAGTGAAGGCTGCCGCTCACTGACAGTTGCCGAGCGCACCCTGGGCGCTGCAGGTCTTGCCCGCGGGGCAGTCGGCGTTGACGTAGCAGCCCTTGGCGCACACGCCCTGCTCGGTACACACCGCCTCCATCTGCTGGTAGCCGAGGTTGCAGGCCGGGTGATCGAACGGCAAGCAGTCGGTGCCGGGGGGCATGAGCTGGTGGGCGGCGCCCCACTCGGCGCACACCGTGACGTCCCAGTTGTCGACCGCCCGGGTGAAGCCGCAGCGGCTCGGCGGCGCCTCGAAGAGCACGCAGTCGACCGCGGTGCGGCAGGTGGGCATACAGATCGTCGTCGAGCTGTCGAAGGGCACACACTCCGACTGCGGGTAGGGACACTCCGACACCGTGGAGCAAGGCATCGTGCAGAAGTTGAAGCGGCAGACCCCGCTCTGACACTCGTTGTCGGCCATGCACGGCGAGAGGAGCGCGAGCGTGCCGGTGCCGCCCCCGCCCCCGCCCACCTCGGAGCCTCCTCCCACCGCGCCGAAGCCACCCGCCCCCGGCCCGAGGCCGAAGCCGCCCGCCCCCTGTTGCCCGGGGCCCGACGAGGGGCGGTCGGTGCAGGGGGCGCACTCGCCGAACGCGTCCCCCGACTCGACGCAGGTCTTGGTGCCAGGGGCCCCGCCAGGGCAGCGGCAGAAGATGTTCTCCCCAGCCGCGCAGAGCTGATCGGCAGGGAGCGACTCGCCGTCGCAGCCGGACGTGGTGGGGAGGGTGGTCACGGCGAACCACGCGGCGAGCGCCACCCCTGGGAGCCACCGCGCAACCTGCTTCTGCCAACGCTGGTAAGACATCGATGGGCCTCAGCATAGCCCGGATCGCAAGCGTGTCGATCCGCGGCGCGTCGTCTGCCACGCTCGGGTCACGGCCGCCGAGGAGCCGGTGCCGTGGGCGGCGTCAACCGCAGCTGCAGCTCGCCGTCGCCTGAGCGGTCTGCACGCAGAACTCGTCCCACTCGTTGTCGCAGCACCAGTTGTCGGTGGCGCACACGTCGGCCACGCACGAGCCGCCATCACAACCGATGGGCAGGGCGTCGCCCTCCACGCACACGTCGTGGCTGCACCCGGTGGTGCCTCCGCCGGCGCCGCCGCCGCCGCCCTCGCCGCCCGCGCCGCCGGGGCCCGTCGTGTCGAGGGTGCACGTCACGGTCGACGCGATGGCGGTGGCGCAGGCGTCGAAGCCCGCGGCGCACTGCGGGCCCGCGCTCGCCTGACACTCGGCGTGATGCTCGGTGCAGAGGGTGCAGCCGCGCTCGGCGGCGGGCACCGCGCACTGACCGGCGGCGAGCCCGTTGGCGCCCGCACACTGCTCGAACTTCGAGGCGCAGACGGCCGCCGCGTTGTCGAGCGAGGTGTCCGAGACGCACACCGCCATGTCTTTCTGGCAGACGCCACACGCCACCTCGGGCGGGACCTCGGCGGTGGCGGTGCACTGCTGCTGGATGTCGCCGCGGGTGATGAGGTAGGCCTTGCAGATCCCGAACTCTTCCTCGCACTTCGTGGCGTTGGCGCCATCTTCGGCCTTGCACTCGGTCATGCGCGCGCGACACAGCGAGCACGCCTCGTTGTCCCCGGGGTTGCCGCAGAGCTCACGGTTCAAGCCGCGACCGTTCTGGCAGGTCTGCCACTGATCGCGACACTCCACGAACTGAACCTCGTCGCGCGAGGTGGAGGTGCACTCGACGAGGATCGCCTGACACTCGAGGCACGCCTCGGTCTCGGTCGCATAGCCTCCATCGTTCTGGCCGGTGCCGTCGTCGCACGCCGCGAAGGTCGCCGCTGCGGTCGCCGCGAGCAGCGCGCCGAAGAGAAGCTTGGTGAGGAATCGAGGTGCCGTCATTTCATGCGTCCACTAAGCACACATCGTACCACATCGTTCATGCGTCCAAGTGTCTGAATTTAGTTGACCACGGACGCGATATCCCACAATGTGGTACGTCTTCGGTGGATCATTCTGATTCCATGGGCCCGCCTGGACACACCGGATCGCATCGAGGGGAGCGGGGCAAGGCGCGAGGTCGCGTCACGGCGAAAGGAGCGCGAGCTCCGCCTTGGCGCTCCCATACTCGACGAAGTTGGTCACCTGGGTGGCCACCGCCTTCTCGAACATCGGCTTCGCCTGCTTCGCCTTGCCCTGGATCAGGAGCTGCTGGCCCACGTAGTAGTAGGCCTCGCACTCTTGCTCGAGCTGTTTCTGGGGGTCTTTGTCTTTGGCGAGGGCGAGGAGCGCCTGGGCCGACAGCTTGCCGAGGAAGAACCGGAACACCGGGCCTGGCCACGCCTTGAGGTCGACCTTCTTCGAGGCCTCGGCGAGGCCCGTGACGCCGTCTTGCTGGGAGCGCTCGCGGGCTGCGTAGAGCCACAGCTCGCAGTGCGGCCAGTCGGCTCGCGCGCTGCACAAAAGGGCGAGATCCGCCGCCGCCTCGGCGTGTTTGCCCGTGTCGAAGAGCGACATCCCGCGCGTGTAGCGGGGGAGCCAATGATCGGGGCTCTCTTGGATGAGCTTCGATGACAGCGCGATCGCCTCGGCGTAGCGGCCGTCGCTGTAGTGGTCGCTCACGGTGGACGCGCAGGCGTTGAAGTGGCCCTTCTGACAAGCCTTCTCGTTGAACGCTTCACTCGCCTTCGGATCGACCGCGGCCATCGACTGGGCCATCGTGAAGCAGGCCTCACCCGCGTCGGGGCTCACGCCGTCACACACCCCGCCGAGGAGCTGCTCGGCGCGGGCGCGCTCGGGGGAACCGGTGATGCTCCGCTGCCAGAGGCGCTGGCCGAGCTGCATACACGCCCCTTCGTGGCCGAGATCGCAGCCTCGCTCGAGCAGCTTGTCGCTCTCGGCGTCGTACCACCCGTGGGTGCGCTGGCGGTGCGCCGCGGCCTCGAAGCACGCGCCTCCTTCCCCGAGCTCGCAGGCGCGCTCGAACAGCTGGAGGGCCTCCGCGTCGTAGGCTCCCTCGCGCTCGAGCCGGAGCGCCGCGAGGCGCGAACAGGCGCGGGGCACGCCGCCCGCGCAGCCCTGGTCGAGCAGCTTGCGGATCCGGGTCTCGTCGCGCACCTTGCGCGACAACAGCAACAGGGCGAGCTGGGCGCACGAGCGCGGGTGCTCGGCCCCGCAGGTGAGGGCGCCGAGGGTCTCTGCGCAGGCCGGCTGCGCCTGTTCGAGCGCGCTCGCGAGCTCGGCGCAGGCGTCGAAGTCGTGCGTCCGACAACGCGACACACACTCATCGGAAGGAGCACAGGCTGGCGTCTTGGCCTCGACGGCGGCGGCGCGTTCGAAGCAGCGCTCGGCGTCGGTGTTCCCCGCACCGAACAGCGTCTCGGCCTCGAGCCCGCCGCTCGGCTCGATGGCGTCTGGCGCCGCTGGGGGAGGCACCGGAGGGGGAGGGGAGCCGCAGCCAAGCCACAGACCCAAGGTGAGGAGCGCGAGGGGACGCGCTCGAGCGCTCTTTGGGGCGCGGTCGGTCATGCGTCGCTCCTCGGCGGCTCCGAGAGACTCGGGCGGTTGTCGAGAGGAGCGCTCGCCGGCTCGCCCCCGTCGAGCAGCGCCGCGACGAACGCGAAGTCGCGGGTGTGTTCGAGCATGATCTTGATCACCATCGTGAGCGGTACGCTGAGGAGCATGCCCACCGGACCCCAGATCTCGTACCACACCGCGAGGGATACGAAGACCACCGTAGTGGACAGCCCCATCTTGCGGCCCATCCACATCGGCTCCACCACGTTGCCGAGGATCATGTTGACCACCACGTAGCCTGCGCCGAGACCGAGGGAGGTGCCGACGCCATGTTGGATGAGAGCGAGCATCATCGCCGGCACCGCCGCGATGATCGAGCCGATGTTGGGGATGTAGTTGAGGAGGAACGCGAGCAAGCCCCACAACATCGCGAAGTCGACGCCGAGCAGCGCCGCCCACAGCCCGATGATGACGCCGGTGGCGACGCTGACCACGGTCTTGATCGCGAGGTAGCTCTGCACCTGGGCTGCGATGTCGCGGAAGTAGCTGATGTCGGCATCCGGCTCGTCCGAGAGGGCGCGCAGCCTCGCCGGCACGCTGCTGCTCTCCATGAGGATGAGCACCATCGTGATCGCCACGAACACGAGGTTCGAGACCGCCGCGAGCAGGCTTCCGAGCGAGTCGATGATCACCGTGGCCGCCTTCTCGGCGGCGGCCCCCGGCTCGATCCCGCTCAGCACCGTGTCCAGATCCGCTGGGATCCCGAGCGACTGAAACCAGGCCCGGACCGCTTGGAGGTGCACCGAGAGCTTGGCCCCGTACTCGCGCGACGCGGCGCGGAGCCCGCCGAGCGAGCCGAGCACCATCGCCGCCATGCCCACGAGGCCGAGCACCATCCCGAGCGCGACGGCGAGCACCGCCGCGACCTTCGGGACGCGGCGCGCCTCGAGCCAGGTCACCCCTGGGGACACGATGATGGCGAGGAGCGCCGCGCTCACCACCGGGACGAGCACCGCCTGGCCCTCCTTGAGCCCGTAGATCACCACCACGAAGGCGGCGAGGCTCCACAGCGGGTTTCGCACCCGGCCGGACACAGAAGCCGCGCGCAGGCCGGGGGGCGCCGAGGGGCGGCGTGGGGAGACCGAGGGGGCCGTCGCCGCCGCGCCGAGCTCGGTGTCGCTCGGCGGCGGCGTCGACGCGGATCTCGGCGGCGCGGGCTCCGGCTCGCTCCCCGGCGGCGTCGACTCGTCCGCTTCCATGGCCGACAGCATACCGCGGGCTCGGGCCGGAGGGGCCGCCCTCGCGCGCTCCTCGGCAGGGGGCCGCGTCGGTGCCGAGCGGGCCTCACCGAGGGTGGGGGGCGTTCTGCGAGGCCGCCGCGGCGACGTTGACCGGTTGTAACCTTTCGCCTACGTTCCTCGTGGTTTACGACGGGCTCCGAAGCGGTTAGGAACCCACTGCGGCGGCCGGTCGAGCGAGCGGCTCCGGCTCGAGCGCCCCAGCCGAGAGCTCCACCCCAGAGGACGATTCAAACATGTTGATGGCATACGCGAGCATCTTGGCCTTCTTCGCCGTGGCGGGTGGCTTCGTGCTCGTCTCCCTGCTCGCCGGTAAGCTGATTCGGCCCGACAACATGTACGCCGAGAAGCGCGAGACCTACGAGTGCGGCGAGGCACCGGTCGGGCCGGCGTGGTTCAACTTCAACCCGCGGTTTTACATCGTGGCGTTGATCTTCATCATCTTCGACGTCGAGATCGCGTTCATCTACCCGGTCACCACCGTGTTCAAGCGTTGGGTGGAGCAGGGCAACGGCTGGTTTGCGTTCGCCGAGATCTTCCTGTTCGTCGCCATCCTCCTTTTGGGCCTCGTCTACGTGTGGGTCAAAGGCGACCTGAACTGGATCCGCGCCATCAAGGGTGATCCGCGCGGGGCACAAGGCCTGGCGAGCCCCACCAAGGCCCCGAGCGTCCCGTCCGACGTGGACCGCGAGGCCGCCTAGGCGCGGGCCCGCCCGAACGTTAAGAGACTGGTGAACGCAGCGAGCGCTCGCGTTCGACAGCAGAGGAAAACATGGCCGACGAGCTCAGCAACCTGAATCTGATGGCGCCCTCCAAGGGCTACGACGCGCGCTACGCCGACGACGGCGGCGGCGTCATCACCACTCGGGTCGATCAGGCCATCAACTGGCTGCTCAACTGGGGGCGCGCGAACAGCGTCTGGTACATGCTGTTCGGCCTGGCCTGCTGCGCGATCGAGCTCATGCAGACCGGTGGGCCGCGCGGCGACCTCGAGCGGTTCGGCTCTGCGCCACGGCCGAGCCCCCGCTCGAGCGACCTGTTCATCATCGCCGGCACGCTCACCTACAAGATGGCGCTGCGGGTGAAGCGGCTCTACGACCAGATGTCGGAGCCCCGCTACGTGATCTCGATGGGTAGCTGCTCGAACTGCGGCGGCCTGTTCCAGTATGCGTATTCGGTGTGCAAGGGGGTGGATCAGATCATCCCCGTCGACGTCTACGTGCCCGGCTGTCCGCCGCGCCCCGAGGCGCTGCTCGAGGGGTTGCTGAAGATCCAGGAGCAGATCAAACACGAGCGCTACCTGCAGCACCGCTACGGTGTCGGCGTGGAGCCCGAGGTGCGCACCGAAGGCTGAGCGTTTCACTCGCAGAGAGAGGCAGCGGCAGAGACAGCGTCATGACCCCCGAAGAGATCTTCAAGCGATGTCGGGAGGAGTTCGGCGAAGAGGTCGTCTTCGACTTCCACGACGGCTCCGACGGCGACAAGGACCCCTGGTTCCAGGTGGAGCCCTACAGCATCGAGGACGTGTGCAAGCTGCTCAAGACCGACGCCGAGCTGCACATGGACTACCTCGAGTGCATCACCGGGATCGACTTCCCCGACGACGACAAGATCGCGGTCGTCTACCACGTGTATTCGTACGCCAAGAAGCACCGCGTGGTGCTCAAATGTTTCCTCGATCGCCAGGATCCGGCGCTGCCGACGCTCTCTGAGGTGTGGCGCACCGCCAACTGGCAGGAGCGCGAGTGCTTCGACCTGCTCGGCGTGCTCTTCGACGGGCACCCCGATCTGCGGCGCCTGTTGATGCCCGACGACTGGGAGGGGCACCCGCTCCGGAAGGACTACGAGGAGCCCGACGACTACCACGGGATCCCCACCGTGCGACCGAACCCCGTGGAGCTGTTCGCGATCAAGCTTCCCGAGAAGAAGAAGTCGGAGGCGGAGGCATGAGCGAGGTCGTCTTCACGAACGAGATGGACGAAGAGATGACCCTCAACATGGGTCCGCACCATCCGTCTACGCACGGCGTGTTGCGCTTCATCATCAAGAGCGACGGCGAGATCATCCGCAAGGCGATCCCCGACGTGGGGTATCTCCATCGCTCGATCGAGAAGATCGCGGAGCGGAACACCTACCCCGGCTTCATGCCCTACACCGACCGCGTCGACTACGTGGCGGCGATGTTCGCCAACGAGGCGTGGGCGACCGCCTGCGAGAAGCTCCTCGACATCGAGGTGCCCAAGCGCGCTCAGTACCTGCGCGTCATCTCTTGCGAGCTCAACCGCATCGCGAGCCACATGATCGCGCTCGGCGCGATGGCGATGGACGTCGGCGCGATCACGCCGTTTCCGTGGGCACTCCGCGAGCGAGAGCACATCAACGACCTCATCGAGGAGCTCTGCGGGGCCCGCCTCACCTACAACTACCACCGCATCGGTGGCGTGTCGTTCGACATGCCCAAGGGCTGGACGGACAAGGTGTACCGCTTCCTCGACTCGTTCGATCCGGCGATGGAGGAGTTCGACCGGCTCATCACCAACAACGAGATCTACATCAAGCGGTTGGGCAACGTGGCCGTCATCAGCGCGGAGGAGGCGATCGACTTCGGGCTCGTCGGACCGAACCTGCGCGCGTCGGGCGTGCGGTGGGATCTGCGGCGGGAGGACGCCCACTCGGTCTACCCCGAGCTCGACTTCGACATCCCGGTCGGGAAGGGCCTCAACGGGACGGTGGGCGACAGCTGGGATCGGTTCTGGCTGCGCTGTCAGGAGTGCCGCGAGTCGAGCAAGATCCTGAGGCAGGCGCTGAAGAAGATCGACGAGCACCCCGAGGACGACATCGTCGCCAAGCTCCCCCGCAAGATGAAGCCGACCGGCGAGGCCTATGCGCGGGTCGAGTCGGCGCGCGGCGACATGGGCTGCTACGTGGTGGGCCGCGGCAAGGACGAGCCGTACCGCGCGCGCTTCCGCACCGGGAGCTTCACCGCTATGGGGATCATCGAGGCCAAGAGCCCCGGTCTGTTCGTCGCCGATCTGGTGGCGCTGATCGCGAGCCTCGACGTGGTCGCCCCCGAGATCGATCGCTGACGCGGCGCCGCGGGGCGCGGACGCGCGGTTCGGGCCGGCGTCACGGTGCGCTCAGCCACCGAGCGCCAGCACCCGCGCGATCTCATCGTAGCGCTGTGTGACGGGGCGCACGAAGCCGCCGAGGCCCCACGACTTGGCGAGCTCGCGGCTCGCGACCGCGTCGTTGGTGAGCGAGAACAGCGCCCGCTGGAGCGACTTCGCGAGGTCGCGCTCGAGGCCTTCGTGGACCACGACGCAGTCGAGGGGGATGCGCTGGGTCTTGGCCACCACGACGAGCGCTTCCGAGCCGGGGACGCTCTTGTCCGAGTCGGGATCGAGGAACGGGCTCGCGGTGGCGCCGATGTCGGCCTGGCCCGCGATGACGGCGCGGATGCTCGACTCGTGGTCGCGCATGAACGTCTCGCTGCCGAAGAACGTGGTGGGGTCGAGGTCGCGCGCTCGCATGAGCGCGCGCGGGTAGAGGTAGCCGGAGGTGCTCGAGCGGTCCACCCAGGCCACGCGTGTGCCGCGGAACGTGTCGAGGGCGGGGGCGGGCGGCGCACCGCGCGCGACGAGGTAGCCGAGGTAGGTCGGCGAGCCGTTGCGCGTGACGGTGGCGATGGGCACGCCGGCGAGTCTCGTGGCGCGGGCCTTCACGAAGGCGGCGGGGGAGAAGATCGCCACGTGCACCTCTTCGCGCTCGAGCATGGGGGCGAGGTCGTCGTAGCTCGCGGCGGTCTTGGCCTCGACGCGGCGGCCGAGGCGCTCCCTGAGGTATTCGGCCATGGGGCGGATGAGCTCGTGGGTCTCGCTCCCCGTGGTGGGGGTGATCCCGACGTGGAGCACCTCGGGGGCCGACCCGGTCGGGCTCAGGGCATCGAGCGGCTGGTGGCGCTGCGCGTCGCCGCGCGCGGCGGTGCGGCAGCCGAAGAGCTCGGTGAGGAGCAGCCCGCCGAGCCCCAGGGCGGCCCTTCGGGAGACGGGTGCGGGCCTCATCCGCGCTCGCGCTCCTCCGGACCGCGCTCACCTGGCGTCGCGACCTGCCGGCGGGCGACGGTGACGCGATTCTTGCCGGTGGTCTTGGACGCGTACATGGCCTGGTCGGCGGCTGCGAGCAGGTCTTCGAGCCGATCGTCGGGGCTCTCGAACGCGGCCACCCCGAAGCTCGCGGTGACCACCCGGTCACCGAGGGCGGCGACGTTGGGCCCGACCTGTTCCTCGAGCGCGGCACGCATGCGCTCGGCCGCCTGGGCGGCGAGCTCGATGCCAACCTCGGGCATGAGGATCGCAAACTCTTCGCCGCCGATGCGGGCGACCAGGTCCGCTTTGCGGGCGCTGTCGCGGAGCACCTGGGTCACCGCGCGGAGCACCTCGTCGCCGACGGGGTGGCCGAAGGTGTCGTTGATCGACTTGAACCGATCGGTGTCGACGAGCACCACGCACAGCGGGCGCTCGTTGCGACGGGCCACCTCGAGCGCGCGCCGCGCCGCGTCGTCGAAGTAGCGGCGATTCCACGCGCCCGTGAGCTGATCGGTGGTGGCGAGCTGCTCGAGGCGCACGTTGGCCTCTTGCAGCTCGTGGGTGCGCTCGTCGATGAGGTGCTCGAGCTCTTCGGTGTAGCGCTTGAGAGCGCTGGCCATGCGGTTGAAGGAGTCGCCGAGCTCGCCGATCTCGTCTTTGCCGGCGGAGTCGGCGCGGGCGTCCATCTGGCCCTGCCCGAGTGCCGCGGCGGCGCGCGCGAGCAGCCGCAGACGCTCGCCCACGAGGCGGCGGTGCACGTAGTGCAGACCGATCCCGACCACGAGCATCGTGGAGAGCACGAGGCCCATGGCTCCGTACTGCTGACGCGTGATCGACGCGTTGAGGCGGTCCTGGCTCAGATCTGCGCGGAGCACGCCGAGCCGGTGGGCCACGCGGAGCGGGAAGGCGATGTGGAGGCGCTGACCGCGGTAGTGGTGAGCGGGCTCGTCGAGCACCAGATCGCGCAGCGCCTCGGGGTCGTCGACCTTCTCGTTGTAGCGCTGTGGGTCGAGCGCAGCGACCACGCGCCCCTCGTTGTCGAGCACCTCGAGTCCGCGAAGGTCGGGGAAGCGTTCGCGGAAGTTGTCGATGTTGTCGAGCACCGCCTGCACGCGGTGATGGTGTTGTTGAGCGAGGGCGGGGGCCACCGCCAGGGCGAGCAGCTGCAGCGCCTCGGTGTTGGTGTGGCGGAACTCTTCACGCCGCTCGTGCTCGTAGCGGTCGAGCGCGACGAGGCTGGCGACCGCGCCGGTGGCCACCACGACCAACGAAATCGCCACTGCCACCTTGGCCGAGATCTGCATCCGCTCGGGAACTCTACACCCGAGGCGCGGTGACGGACACCCGAGGGACGTCGACGTCGGGCGCGTGGCAGCGCGGCGCAGCGAGCACGCGCGCGACGCTCAGCCCTCGCGCAGATCGCGGATCACCTTCTCGAGCTGAGCCTCACGGAACACGCCCTGCACGAACGTCACGATGTTGCCTTGCTTGTCGATGAGCACGATCGTGGGGAGCGTGTTCGCGCGGTACGCGCCCTGCGCCTCGCCCTCGGCGTCCATGAGGATCGGGTACGACAGGCCCTTCTGCAGCGCGTACTGCTTCGCCACCTCGGGGGTGTCGTCTACGTTGATTCCCAGCACGACCACGTCGTGGGGATAACGTCGCGCCACCCGATCGAGGATGGGCGCCTGCACCTCGCACGGGCCGCACCAGCTCGCCCAAAAATCGAGGATGACGATCTTCTCGCGGAGATCACCGAGTCGCATACGCGCTCCGGGATCGCCGTTGGCCACCACCGGGAGCGAGAAGTCGGGGGCGGGCTGGTCGGTGAGCTTGCCGCCCACCGGCGCGAGGCGCGGCATGATGACCAGCCCGAACAAGACGCTCAGCGCGATCAACACGCCGATCACGGGGTAGAGCGTCTTGCCAGAGTAGAACTCGGGCTGTGCCATGCGTGGAGCGTTAGCACGACGCGCGCGTGTTGGCACTCGACCCCTATTCGATCGTGCAGTCTTTGACCTTGCCCACGTACCAGCCGTTGCCGCTGTGCCAGCCTTCGCCCGGCTTCCACTGCACGAACGCGGTCTTGGTGCGGCCCTCCACGGTGAGCTTGCACTTGGCGGTGAAGCGCGGGCTCGGCCGGTCGAAGTTCTCCTTGTCGAGCTTGGCCTTGAGGGCCGGCGTCATCCACAGCCCCGAGCCCATGAACTGGGTCTGGTCGACGGTGGTGTAGGGCTGCAGGAGGTTCTCTTCCGCGCGGGTGTCGTTCTTGCTCTTGGCGTTGCGTTTGTTCTGCGCCTCGTAGCCGCAGTAAAGGCCGTT
Source organism: uncultured Polyangiaceae bacterium (assembly GCA_964401935.1). Classification (GTDB taxonomy): domain Bacteria; phylum Myxococcota_A; class Polyangia; order Polyangiales; family Polyangiaceae; genus JAPYTK01. Next base: position 393 of record CAYOAL010000181.1, on the reverse strand, counting down.
GATGTCGCCGCTCATGGCGCATCCGAGGTGCTGGTAGTCGGTGGTGACGAGGGTGACCTCCACGTTCACGGTCTGACCCACTTTCCACTTCACCGACGGCGCGGGACCTCCCCCGCCGCCCGCCGAGCCGAAGATGCCGAACATCGCCGCGAGGCCGCCGACGAGGATGACGAACAAGATGATGTTGCGGGTCGCGGAGCCGCGCTTCTTGATCACGCGTCGCGGGGCGCGGCGGGTGGGGGCTGGTCGCGAACGCTTGGCGTCGGGGGGCGGGGGGGCGTCCTCGTCCTCGTCCTCGTCCTCGTCCTCGTCCTCGTCCTCGTCCTCGTCGGCGTCCTCGTCCTCGTCCTCGTCCTCGTCCTCGTCCTCGTCCTCGTCCTCGTCCTCGTCGGC
>CAYOAL010000180.1:0-17112 GCA_964401935.1 uncultured Polyangiaceae bacterium | reverse complement strand
AGAGATCGAGCCGAGAGATCGAGCCGAGAGATCGAGCCGAGAGATCGAGCCGAGACCGACCCCACCGCTGGCTTGGTGCGCGCCGCGGGAGCGCGCGATCGCTCCGCCGGCGTCCCGTCGCTGCACGGCTCAGCAGCCGTCGCCGGGGCAACCCTCCTCGAAGCGGCTGCTGCACACGCGCCATGGCGCGAGCAGCCACGCGTCGCCCTCCCCGAACGCGCAGAACGTCGAGGCGGCGAGCGAAGCTTCGCCGAGGGCCTCCACGCGCCCCTCGGCCAACGCGACCGCGGCGCGTGGCCCGAGCGCGGCCACGGCTCGGCGCAGCCGCAAGCGCCGATCGAACATCCACGCGCGACCGGCGTCCCCTGCGGCGACGATGGCGCCGGAGGCGGTGAACCGCGCCTCGGTCGCTCTCGGTGCGCGCACCTCGGGGCCGCGGGCGCCGCTCTGGTGGTCGAAGAGGGCGAGGACGCGGCTTGTGTCGGGTCGTTCGAACAAGGCGAGGATGCGGCCTGCCCCGTCGACATCCAGGGACAAGATCCGCTCGCCGGTGCTCACGGCGAGCGCTGCCTTCTGCGTGCCGTCCACCGCTGAGAGCACCGCGGTCCCCGCCAGGAGCCAGTCACCGCTGGGGGCGTAGGCGAGGGTGGGGGAGCCGATGGGGGCGCTCCACGCACGCTCGAGCGCACGACGCCTCGGATCCCAGCGGTACCCCACGGTCTCGCCCATCGCGAGGGTGGCGAGCTGCGCGCCGTCGGGTGCGAACACTGCCGCGTCGATACGCCCGGTGTCGCCGATCCGGGCCACCTCGCGATATCCCTCTCGGAAGGGTTGACGCACGGCGAGCGCCGGCCCCGGCTCACGTTCGAGCGCCAACCACCCCTGGGAGGACACTGCGAGCAGCCTCCCGCCGCCGGCGTACGACCACGTTTGGTTCTTGCCCACGTCGGTCACGTGGATGCCAGAGCCGTCTACCGTGGCCAGGAGCTCGCCGTTCGGCGACACGACGACGGGCGTGGCCGCGCCGAGGTCGCGCAGCACGGTGCCGGTCGCGAGGGACCAGAGCGTCGACGCCTCCCGCCCGGCGAGGAGCCACGCTCCGCCGGGAAAGAGGGCTGTTCGTTCGAGCGCGAACACACCCGAGGGCGTGAAGCGATGCGTCGCTTTCACGGGCGCTGCCTGGGGCGCCGGCGGGGCGACCTGCTCGATCCCGCCGCTCGGGAGCCGCACCGCCAGTGACTTGCCCCACCCGTCGAACCGCAGCACCGCGTCTCCTTCGAAGGCGAGGTGCGCGTGGCCCCCCTGGTGCTCGCCGTCGAGGAGGCGAACCCGCCGGAGGAGCTGCCCGCCGGCGTCGAGGACGAGGGCGTCGACGTCCTCGAACACCCCGTCGGCGCGCCGCGCCGTCTCGAGGAGGCCCACGTAGGTGCCGCCGCTGGAGACGGCGAGGCCGCAAATCTCCGTGAATGCTCCCGACGCTCCGGTGAGGAGCGATCGTTTCGCTCCGCCAGCTCGCGTATCGGGCGGCGCACCGATGCGCTCCCGCTGCCAAGGGACGGACACGACCGTGGCGTGGCCGTCCTGCATGAGACACGTGGACCACGTCCCCCGAGACGCCTTCGGCGCGTCGGCCGTGAGCGCGATGAGGTGGCGCTCGCAGGTGTTGGCGCGCGCGCCGATGGAACCGGACCACCCGTGCCTCACGCACGCGAAGCGCCCGTCGGGGGTGAGCGCCATCTCGAGCACCTGGTAGCCGTCCTCGAACCCTCCGCGCGGCGCGCCATGCTTCGTCACCGGACCGCCGCCGTAGGGCACGGCGTAGACCACGCCGGCTCTCGACGCGATCAACGCGCGCGACCGCTCCTCGTCGAAGGCGACCACCGGAGCGGCGGCAGCCGGCGGGCGGGGAAGCTCGACACTCACCGGCTGTTTTGTCCTTCGATCGACGAGCGTCACACGGTGGAGCGACGGTGCTGGCGCCTCGAGCAGCGCGAGCACATGCTCCCCATCGGTCGCGAGGAGCGTCGACTTGGACGCGGGTGCCACCGTTTCCATCGCGTCGAGAGTGTCCGGGTCGAGGCGCGCCCATCCGCCGTCGTGGCTCAGGCCGATGAGGTCGCCCCCAAGCGCCGTCATGTCGGCGACCGCCGCCCGCCGCGGCCTCACCGGCAGCTCCGGAGCTAGGATCCAGGTGAACCCCGCCGCGCCCGTGAGGAGCGCGTGGGTCTGGCCTGCGAGCTCGAGCTCCCCTATCGAGCGCGCGTCCGCCATCACGAGGTGGCCGAAGGCGGTGCTGGTCGCGTTCACGAGCAGCCCTCTCGCACCGTCGCGGAGACGCGTGACGCGGACGCTCGAGAATTCCGCCGAGGCTCCCGTCGGCGCAAACTTGTGGGGGCGCTCCGCGAGCAGCTCGGGGCGGACCGTGCGCCCGGTGAGGCGCTCATAGCCGGCGAGGCTCCGGTCGAGGAGGCGCTGCGCGTCGCGCGGACGCCCCGCCGCGAGCGCTTCGTCCGCCGCAATCATGTCATCCCAGGGCGAAGCGAGAACAACCGTGCTCAGACGTCGCTCGAGCGCGGGGACCGCGCTCATTGGCAGGAGCGGGAGGAGCGACCGTGCTCGCAGCGCGTTGCCAAGCTCGATCTCGACCCCGACGAGACGCAGCGCCAAATCCGGGGGCAGCGTCTCGCAGCGCCGGTGCAGCTCGCGGAGGGCACGGGCACGCCGATCGAGCTTCCCATCCGCGTCGAGCTCGCGATCCAGCGCACGGGCACGCTGAGGGTCGCACGGCGCGCCCGCCGTGATGACGCCTTCGTCCGCCTCGGTGGGTGCCGACGACGGGCCTCCCGCTGCGGCGCCGCACGCCACGAAGACGACGACGAGACTGGTCAGCAGCACCCCACGCAGCATGTCGCAGGCGACACCTTACCGAGCGTCCTCCCCACGAGCCACCTCCCCCGGGAGGGCAACACGCCAAAGAGGACCGCATAGGCCGCGATCAGTGCGACGAGCGCGAGCGCGCCCGTGACGGGGAATGCGATGAGCAAGCCGCCGAACACGATCGAGAGCACCCCAGCGAGGGCGAGCATCCACTCGCCGCGCACCACCTTGCGGAGCTCGATGGCCGCGCCGATGCGTCGCTTCGAGCCCAGATGGGCGACGTGGCGCCGCTTTCGCGGTATCGACGGTCGGGTGGTCGACGGCTCGGCGAGTTATCGTAGTTCTACGATTGGTTTGGGCACGGCGTCGTGGCGCTCAAGAGAATCCGCCACACGCGGTTCGCCTGCTACGCCGAAGACGCCATGCTCAACGACCTCACCCAGCCTGCTCAGAACCCCTGAAACCCGAACCAGGAACTCGCTGCCTGAGGCCGCGCGGAGGCCGCGCGAGCGCGGAAATCGCGCCCGCCCGGCGCCTCGCCGAGCACATGAGGTGAGTTGGCGAAACGCTCGGTGACTGCCGTCAGTTCACGGTCTCCCGAAACGACAACGCCGTCTCCAGGAACCCGCGGGTGAGGGTGCTGGCTTCGCGTTGAGCGCGACCGTTCGCTTCGGGCGTTCCGCCCATGTCCATCCAGGCTTGATTCTGAGGGCTGTAGTAGGCAGCGCTGTCCAGGGTGGAGAGCCCCACGAGGCCTACGGCGGAGTGCCCGGCGCCGCTCAAGCAGTGGAAGGCATCGGGGTGTTGGCGCCGGTGCTGGCTCGTCGTCAGCAAGTCCCAGCTCACCTGTGAGAGCTCACACGAAGGCCAGAGGGCATCTTGTTCTGCACCCAAGAACAGGATCGGCCCAGAGGTTTGCTCGACGGGGATCGTCGCTGCTGCTCGCTCCGCTTCGCTGGCGCTCTTCAGGGAGCGTTGGAACATCGGCGTGAGGACGTAGTGCAACTGGCCGTCCTTTTGGTAGCTGTCAGGAAACCCTTGACCGCGTGGGATGAAGGGGACCTCTTCCGTCGCGTAGGTCCAGGCCGACGTGTCTGCTCCACCCAGGGATCCCCACACGTAGCCACTGGGCACCTGGGCGACGACCGCGTAGACGCGCTCGGGGAAGTACGCGCCCAGGAGCAGAGCAAGCTCGCCACCTCGAGAGCCGCCCATCACCGCGATTCGCTCGGGATCGACGTCCGGCTGCGCCCCAAGCGACACGAGCGCGGCTTCCAGGATCTCGAGGGGCACTCGGTCCAGATCGGCAGGTAGCCCGGGCGCGCCGAAGTAGCCCACGCCCATCGCCACGTAGCCGAGTTGGGCGAGGTAGTAGGCCTGGATTTCGCCTGAGAACGTTCCGCCCTCGGAGCCCCCGAAGACGAGCACGCCGGGACGCTTCTCGTTCGGGGCGATGCCCTTCGGACGCGCGAGCACTCCGACGGTGGTCCCGTCGTTGAGCGGCGTAGCAATCACGCCCTCGTTGAGCGGGAGTCGACGATAGCTGCGGTTCGCCTCGCGCGTGGGATCGTGTAGGGAGCTGACGCGGAACTGCACCTCGAACACGGTCGCGTCGGCGGGCGGAGCCGACCAGAAGACGGCGTCCGCGTCGGCCACTGCCCATGAGCCGGCAGTGGGCACCGCGCTGGCGAGATCCACGACACCCTCCGAATCCCCCTCGAACTCCGCCCAAGAGCCGAGGGACGTCTCGAGGCGAACCGACTCGCCCTCGGCGAGGCCATCGATCACCACGCGCAACGGATCCACCCAGCGTCCCTCTTCCGCCTCGGCCCACTCGGGGGAAACGTCGTGAGGACGACTGGTGGTCAGAAGCCGAACGCTGAGCTCGGAAGCCACAGCAGCGCCGCCGGTGCCCACCGAGCTTCCCCCGGTGCCGGCGCCAGCAAGCTCCGCGTCGGAGCAACCGCCGAGGCTGAGGAGGGCCGACGCGAACACGGCCCAGGCGACGACGTGCGGGATGTTGGCTGGCGAGGGCTTGGCGAAAGTGAACGACGACATGGCGGGTCCTCTCTTGACGCAAAGACTAGGTCCCAAGTGGACCTAGATAAAGGTCCAGATTCGAGATACTAATAGGTCCACTTTGGCCTGGACCCTGCAGCTCGCCCTCGATCCTGCGTCGCGCGTTCCGCTCACGGCTCAGCTCGCCGACGCCCTCGTGGCGAGCATTCGCGCGGGCAGGCTGGCTCCCACGCAGCGTTTACCTGGCACGCGCGCCCTCGCGGGCTCGCTTGGGGTCAGTCGCAACACCGTCGTGACAGCCTACGAAGAGCTCGAGGCGCAGGGCTGGCTTCGCATGGCGCGCGGCAGTGGCGCGTACGTGTGCGACGACCTGCCCACCGTCGCGAGCACGCCGAGGGGGCGCCAGTGGTCCACGGTCGGGTTCGAGCTCAAGTCGAAGCTGGACCAAGGCGCAGCAAGTGCGCGCCGCGACTGGAAGCTCGCTTGGGACTGGGGCGTACCCGACGTTCGCATCGCGCCCATCGCCGAGCTTGGACGCGCCTACCGTCGTGCCCTGAGTCCGCTCACGCTCGACTACAAAGGAATCGATCGGCGATACGGCTCGCCGTTGGAAGAGCAGTTGGCGAAAATGCTTTCGTTGACCCGAGGCAGCTCCGTACCCGCGGCCAACGTCCTGACGACGCGCGGCAGTCTGATGGCGCTGTATCTGGTAGCCCGCGTGATCGTCGAACCTGGCGACGTGGTCGCCGTAGAGGAGCCAGGCTACTGGGACGCCTGGCGACAGTTCGAACTGGCCGGTGCACGCGTCGTCCCGCTGCCCGTCGATGCGGAGGGACTCGAGGTTGCGGCGTTGCGCAAGCTCGCCGCACGGCGACCGGTCCGCGCGGTATTCGTCACACCGCACCATCAGTTCCCGACCACCGTGACGCTCGCCGCGACGCGGCGCCTCGAGCTGCTGCAGTTCGCCAAGGAGAAGCGTGTGGCGATCATCGAAGACGACTGCGACCACGAGTTTCACTACGACGGCCGCCCGGTGCCGCCCTTGTTGCACGCAGACTCCGCCGGGAGCGTGGTTTACGTGGGCTCTCTCTCGAAGATCCTCGCCCCCGGACTGCGGCTTGGCTACGCCGTGGGCCCCGCGGAGCTGATCGCGGAGCTCGCGCGTCTGCGACGTCTCATCGATCTGGAAGGTGACAAGCCCCTCGAGACTGCCATCGCCGAGCTGTTCGAGGACGGCATCATCGAACGCCACTACAACCGCTCGCGACGGACCTACCGCGCACGGCGCGACCTTTTGGCCGACATGCTCCAGCGCCGCTTGGGCGACGTCTTGGAGTTCGCCTCGCCCCACGGCGGGATGGCCATCTGGGCCGGCGTCGCTCCCGATGTGGACGTCGAGACCTGGGCCGCCCGCGCCCAAGCGCGCGGGCTGTTCTTTCGTACCGGGCAGGCGTTCTACTTCGATCAGGAGCCGCGACCCTTCGTGCGCCTCGGCTTCGCGCGCCTCGACGAGAGCGAGCTGGAAACTGCGGTGGAGGAGATGGTGAGGGCGTTGCCGCCGGCCAGCCGCTCGCGTGGTTGCGCAAGCGCGCGGGCAACGCGGCGACGTCCACGGCACGGGCAGACGTACCCTCGATGACGAACGCTGGCTCCGTTCCTTGGGCACTGAGGGGCACCCAAAACCCGCACCAAGGGTGATGTCTCGATTGCGGTTCGTGGCAGCGGCGATCGCCGCGCTTCACGCCGATGACGGCGGGGATCGGCGTCGCGCTGGAGGGGCGGCGCTCGGGGAGGTTTGGGGTGGTGGACGCAGGTGTCCATTGGCTCGTGGCGATGGGGCCGACGGCGAGCTTCCAGGTGCCGTGGGGAAGCCGAGCGCACTTGTTGCCGGCGCGGCAGGCGTCGAGGGCGTCGCGGTAGTCGGCGTGCCCACACCGCTACGGCGCCTCGATCGTTTCTTGATTTCCGAGCTTGATTTAGTTGCCCTATTGGTCAACTATATGCACCTCAGTAAACCTTCTGCAGGAGCGCAGCACACTCATGAGACCCACTCCCCCCAACTGGCCGCGCATCTCGAGCGCGCTCTATTACGACGATCCAGCCGCCGCCATCGACTGGCTGTGCCGTGCCTTCGGCTTCGAGGTGCAGCTCAAGGTAGAAGGCGAAGGAGGGCGCATCGAGCACTCCGAGCTGGTGTTCGGCGGTGGTCTCGTGATGGTCGGCGGCGAGAAGCCGGAGAAGTTTGGCTATGCGAAGCCCCCCTCCAAGGTGGGCGGCGCCAACACGCAGAACATGATGGTGTATGTGGACGACGTGAAGGCGCACTGCCGCCGCGCAGAGGCGGCCGGGGCGGTGATCGTCGATCCCATCGCGGAGCACGACTACGGCGACGACTTCTGGGCGGACCGCGGCTACTCGTGCCGTGACGTCGGCGGCCACCACTGGTGGTTCTACGAGCGCGTGCGCACTCAGGGTCGCTCGGTGTGAGCGATCTCGATCGCACCTTCTCGGCGCTGTCCGACCCCACCCGGCGCAACGTGGTCGACCTGCTTCGTGTCGCCCCACGGCGCGCCGGCGACCTGGCTCGCGCGCTCGGCACATCCCCCGCCGGGCTGAGCCGCCACCTCCGTATCCTCCGCAAGAGCGGTCTCGTGGAGGAGGAGATCCAAGATGATGACGCTCGGGTCCGCATCTACCGCCTGCGGCGCGAACCGTTCGACGAGCTGCGCAGCTGGGTGGACGAGGTAGAGGCGTTCTGGGGCGACCAGCTCGCCGCCTTCAAGGCCCACGCCGAACGCACCCGAAGGAAGAAGGCGAAATGAGCGCGAGCGCAGGCGACTCCGCGGCCGCGAGTGTGTTCGTGGCGGTGCCGCCCGAGGACGCCTTCGAGGTGTTTACGCGCGAGATCGATCTCTGGTGGCGGCACGGGCGCGCCTACCGCATCGCAGGCAAACGCCCTGGGAAGCTGCACTTCGAGTGCGAGCTCGGCGGCCGCCTGTTCGAGACGGTGGAGCTCGCGTCGGGGCCGCGCACCTTTGTGGTGGGAACGGTGGTCGCGTGGGAGCCGCCGCAACGTCTGGCCCTCTCGTGGCGCAACGTGAACTTCGCGCCCCACGAACAAACGCTCGTGGAGGTGACGTTCAGCGGGGAACGCGACGGCACCATGGTGCGCGTCGCTCACCACGGCTGGTCGTCGATTCGCGACGATCATCCCGCGCGTCACGGGCAGGCGGTGCGGCCGTTCCTCCAGTCGCTCGGCATGTGGTGGGCGAGCCTCCTCACCTCCCTGCGCGAGCACGTCGCCCGGCAGACACCGCGCTGAGCCCGCGGGTGGGAAGCCGCGCGTGGAAAGCCGCGCGCGGAGAGCGCGCGCTCCAAAAAGTGGCGAGCACTTCGCTTGTCGGGGGGCTCGTGGCGGCCATCCTCGGGTGACCGAGGCTGTCAGGGGCTCGGTGCGCCGCCGCCCGCCCCGTCCGCTGCTGGGTCGTTCCCGTCGGGCGCCTCGTTGGGTGTTGCGGCGGGCGCGCTCCAGCGCACCGCGGCGAGCTCACCTTGCCGGGCGTAATCGATGGCCAGCGCCAACACGCGCGCTGCCTCCTGCGGCGCGTGAAAGCCCATGCTGTTTTCGGCGGCGATGAAGTCGAGGTGCCACTGCGCCTTCCGTTGCAGCTCGCGGGCGCGCTCGAGCTGAGCGTCGGAGGCGCCGCCAGCCTTCGCGGCCAAGATCGCGTCGATGAGCGCCACGATGGCTACGCCGCCGCGCTGCAAGAGCTCGTGATGCCGCTCTTGGATGGTGTCCACTCGAGCCAAGAGCTCTTTCTCGTCGGCCCGATGGCACGACTGACAGGCACGGTTGACGTTGAGCAGCGGGCTCCTCACCCAGTGGTCGCTCACCTTCGAGGCGCCCTGCCGCACGTAGGGCATGTGACAATCCGAGCAGGACACACCGGCGCGCGCGTGGGTGCCCTGGCTCCACACCTCGAACTCTGGATGCTGTGCCTTCAAGATCGGCGCGCCGGTCTCCGCGTGCTCGTAGTCGTAGAAACGCTCGCCGTTCTTCAGCTTGGCTTCGTTCCAGAACTGCTCCATCGCCTCCACGCTCAAGCCGTTGCCCCAAGGAACGGTGAGCGGCATCTGCGTCGCGCAGTAATACTCCACGTGGCACTGTCCACAGACGAAGCTGCGCATCTCGTTGCGTGTCGCGTCACGGTTCGGATCGTAGGTCCCCTTGCGTCCCGCCTCGCGCCACCTCTCGATCGACGGCAGGGCGGGCACGGGGGCGGTGGAGGCGGCGAGGGCCGCGATGGCGGGAAAGAACGCCGGTCGCGTGACGCGCAGCTGCATGGTCTGGGGCTCGTGGCAGTCGACGCAGCTCACGGGGTGTCCGTGGCCGAGCTCGTGGAGCTTCGCGTTGAGCTCCTGGTAGGAGTAGGTGTAGCTCGCCTCGAAGCCCTTCTGCGCGTCTCCACCCCCGAGCTCGCGATACAGCGGCATCACCGACGCGTGGCAGTGAAGGCACGAGCCGGACTGAGGCTTGGTGAGGCGCTTGGTCTGCTCCTGATCGTAGAGCATGAACGCGTGGCCACGGCGGTCGCGGTAGTCGATGCTGAACGCGTAGCCGCGAAACATGCGCTCGAGCCACGGATCGCGCTCGATCTTTTGCGCCGGCAACGTCTCGCTGCCGCCGTGGCCCCCGTACTTCGTGGCCGTGCGCTGCGCGGTCTGTTTGTAGCTGTCGTACTGGGCCGGCCAGTTCTGACCCCACTTCGCCGGATCGGTGTCGTCTTCTCCGACGTCGACCAGTCGCGGCTGAGCGTACTTCTGCTCCACGCGCCGCTCGGAGATGTTGACCATCAGCGCGGCGACGCCCCCAGAGGCCACCGCGGTGACCCCCAACAGGACGAGCAACATCGATCGTTTCTGGTACCAGTGCAGCTCGATCTGCGACGCGGGGACGTCTGATGTCTTGTCGGTGGGGTCGCTCATCGTGCAGCTCTCTGCTCTTCTTCTCGCAGCGGGCCGCCCATCAACGCACGCGGACCGTGTCCGACGTCGTGGTGGCAGTGCACACAGCGGAGGTTGTCCTTCAGCGCCTCGTGGCCAGAGGGTGGCAAGAGCCCGCTCCCCTCCCTGACTCCGAAGCTCGCGTGCACCAGCTCACCGTGACAGCGACGGCAGTTGGCCTCGAGGATGCGCGCTCCAGTGGCCTGGATGCGAATGGGCTCGGCGAAGTTTTGAGTGGTGAACCTCTCACCATGACGCCACCCGTTCTCGAGCTTGGCGATGTACTTGGGCACGAACGACTCCGGCAAGTGACAGTCGACACACACCGCGACAGTGTGATGGCTCGACTTCTGCCAGCCGTCGTATTGAGGCTCCATGATGTGGCAGTTGGCGCAAGCTGCAGGATCGGTCGTCAAGTAGGAGAGCCCCTCGGCATAGCGAAACGTGTGGAGGCCCACGCCCACGAACACACCAAAGACCATCACGATCGTGGCACGCAAGAGCGCCGTAGAGAGGGAGGGGAGCGATGCATGGAGCATCGAGGGACACCCTACTACAGGACCGCCGCCCGCAACCTCAAGCCGACGGGCGCCGGGGTTGTGCCTCGGTGTCGAGGCTATCCTCGAGTGTTGAGGTCGTCTCGGATCGTCACGACGCGGTCTTCAGTAGGGGGGGGTTCCCATGAAGTTGCCGGCCGGATCGTAGTGGCACACCCACACTTCGCTGCCGTCGGCGCAGGTTGCCATGCCGCATCCGAGGCGCTGGGAGTCGGCCCATACGAGCTGGGTGTAGTGTCCGCAGGTGCAGCTGCAGCAGGCGGGGAAGCTCGCGTAGCGGAAACACTGCGCCTCGCCCGCCCAACGCTCGACCACGGCCTGTGCGCTGTATTTCCCGGTGCCGCCGAAGAGGTTTTCGCCGTGCTCGGTCTTCGAGTGCTGGAGGTTGCAACCACCGTTCTTGATCGCGTCTGCGTAGCGCTGCGCGCCAGCGGCGAGGTGCGCCGACCACGAGAGAGGCGCGAGCACACCGCCCGTGGGTCGGGTCACCCGACATCGGAGCGCGTTGTGAGCGGCGGTGATGCCCGCGAGCGCCGGCGGTTCGGCGTCGCCCTGGTGGCCACACGGTGAGTCGCTGGATGGGTTTTGGGTCGCGACCGGCGGCGACCCGCGCTGCGCCGCGCCCCGACCGCGCGCGTCGCCTCCCGAGGGGGCTCGCTCCGCGCCGCTGCACGCGAGCGACGCACCGAGGAGAGCCACGAGAAGCCAACGTGCGCGCTCGGGCGCGGTGAGCGCGCGCGCCGAGACCCTCCAGACCCAACCCATCACGGGCATGGATACGACGGGGGGGCGCGCCGGTCTACGCGCCTCTCGCGGGCTCATCTCGTCGGCGTGCTCGCCTCGCCGCGCTTGCGCGACGCCTGCTCGCGCCCCGGTTCAGGTGCCGAACGCGGCCGACGAACGTGAGGCGTGGCGCGCCTGGTGATGTTGCCCGCCGCCACCTCGGGGCACGAATCCAGCGCCCGCCGCGCCGCCGCGCGGACGCCGCGGGTGCGAAGCGCAGGGGAGCGGACGGTCGACGGCGGAGGATGACCGACGCGGGGGGAGCGGACGGTCGACGGCGGAGGATGACCGACGCGGGCACTCTCACGCCTCGCGGCGACGCGTCGTCGCTCACGTCCGGAGGTGCGCGAAGAGGTGCACGCGATCAGTCGTCTTTGACGCTGGACTCGCCCTTCTCGGCGATGTCTCGGATGGCGAGCGCGGCCTTCTCGGCGGCCCACATGAGCTCGGGCGTGATCCACGCGTCGGGCACGGGGAGCTTGGGCACCACGTACAGCTCGATCCGCAGGGCGGTCTCGTTCTCGGACACCGGCTCCAGCTTCCACACGCCCTGCCACGCGTCGAGGTTGCCCTTCACGTAGCGACTCCGGATCTGCTGTCCGCCGTTGCCCCACGGCTTGGGCGGCGAGAACCGCGTGACCGCCCAGATCGCGACCGAGCCGTCGAGGACCGGCGCGCGCAGATAGACGTCGACCTCGTCGCCCCGCCGCTCGACGATCCGCGTGTCTTTGAGCCGCGGGAAGATGTTCTTGTAGTTGTCGTAGCGCTGCACCTCCTCGAGCACCCGCTCGATCGGCGCCGCGACGAGGATGATCGCGCCGCCCGTCTCGATGTCGCTGTTGGCCGTGGGGAGGCTGTAGCGCTGCGCCTCGGGGGTCGCGCGGAGGGCCGCGACGGCGTCCACGTCGGCGGGCATCGGCGGGGTGTCGGACGGCTGGGCAGAGGCTCCGGAGCAGCCGGTGAGCGACACGGCGCCCGTGAGCAACACGGCGGTGAGCGACACCGCCGCGGTGAGCGACACGGCAGGGGTGAGCACGGCGGCGCGGGGGATGAGGTGGCGGCAGGTCATGGTGTCTGTGATGCGCAAGAGGCGTGCCGCATTCGAGGCGCCAAACCCCTGAAGTTGCGTAACCAGCTGCTCTCGGTGTGAACGGCCGGCCACATACGGTGTGAAACATGTGCACGGGGAGGAGGCGTGTCGAGCGCCGACTTCGTGGCCCGCACACCGACGGCGCGACCCCCGCCGGCCGGAAAGTTGTCCGAATGGCGAGGCTTCGCTAAGCCGATGCTCGAGGCTTCCGATGGATCGAGCGGTCACGCTGATGGGTCGCGTCCTCGACGGGCGCTACCGCGTCGAGGGCAAGATCGGCGAAGGGGGGATGGGGGTGGTGCTCGCCGCCAGACACCTCGGCCTCGGCCACCGCGTCGCGATCAAGCTCATGCGCGCGGACGCCGATCCGGTGTGGCGCCGACGCTTCATGCGCGAGGCTCAAGCCGCGTCGCGAATCGACAGCGAGCACGTGGCCAGGGTGTTCGACGTGGGGGTGACCGACGATGGTTCGCCGTTCCTCACCATGGAGTACCTCGAGGGCCGCGATCTCGCGGACATCATGGACGACGGTCCGCTCTCCGTGGAGGACGCCGTCGAGTACGGCATTCAGGCCTGTCGGGCCCTCGCCGCGGCCCACGACCTCGGCATCGTCCACCGCGACGTGAAGCCGGCCAATCTGTTCGTCGCGCGGCGCGAGGACGGCACGTCCTCGGTCAAGCTCCTCGACTTCGGGATCTCCAAGCACGGGGGCGAGCTCGGCGGCACCCTCACCGGCACCCACGCCGTGCTCGGCTCGCCGCAGTTCATGTCGCCCGAGCAGCTCGCGTCCTCGCGTGATGTGGACGAGCGCGCCGATCTCTGGTCGCTGGGCGCCACGCTGTTCGAGCTGTTGACGCTCGAGCACGCGTTCGAAGGGGCCAGCCTCGCCGAGCTTTGCACCGCGATCATGCGCGATCCTCCGCGGGAGCTCGCCGACTATCGCATCGACGCCCCGCTCGAGCTCGATGTGATCATCGGTCAGTGTCTCGAGAAGGACCGCGAACGTCGGATCGCGTCGGCGCGAGAGCTCATGGCCCGGCTCGAGGCGGTGCGTGAGCAACCGTCGGTCTCGGAGCGACCACGCTCGGTGAGATCGCTGCCGGCGCCGCCCGTCGACACGCTCGTCATGTCGCCTCAGGAGCTGGCCGAAGACACGCCGCTCGCGTCGGTGCGACCGGTCGTGCTCGAGCGGGAGCCTCACGAGAGCCCGCTCGGGAACGATGTGACCCTCGCCGAGGCCGCCGACGGCGAGCCGATCGGCGCGGATGGCGCCGTTACCACAGCTCCCGCCCGCGTCGAGAGGAGGCGCCAGAATCGGCGCCGCCAGCTCGTGGCTGCGCTCGTCGGTCTGGGCTGCTTCGCCCTCGCCCTCGACACCCCGGCCCCGCCAACCCCGACGACGCAGCTCGCACCCGCCGTCGAGCTCGCGCGCGAGGCGCAGGCCGAGTCGCCGATCCCCTTCGCGCCGCCCGTCGCCCCCCGCGAGGCCGCCCCTGCCCCGCCGCCGTCGCACCTGGTGCCGTCGCGCTTCTCGGACAGCGGGCTCATCGACGACGCGCATCGCCGCCAGATCGAAGACGAGCTCGAGAAGGCGCGCGTCGCGCTCGCCACCGGAGACCACGCGACGGCTCGACGACGCGCAAACGTCGCCCTCCAGCGCCTCCGTGACGTGGGCATCCGCCCCAACGAGAGCGTGTCGTCGCTCGGCGCCCGGGTGACGCTGCTCCGCGGTGAGGTGGAGGGTGCCGCGCTGCTCGCGCTGCTCGATGCTCCGAGCGATCGTCCGCTCGACCGAGCCGCAGCCGAGCGCCTCGTCCCCGAGCTCGAGCGCCGTCTCGGGCGCGCTCAGCTCGCGTACCAACAGGTGCGTGGCTGGGGCGTCGCGTCCTTCTATCGCTGCGCGGTGGCCGAGACGGCGGCCCTGCACCTGGCCGTCGGTCGCGCCTTCGCGGCTGCCCGCGCGAACGACGCCGGGCTGGAGAATCGAGAGTGGCTCACCCGAGGGGCTGCGGCGTGGTTGCGCCTGGCCCGGGCCGGCTATCGCACCGCGCTCCGCGTCCCCGCCGAGACTACGCTCTGCGCCGCCGACGCCCGCGACGGACTCGCGGGCACGGACCGGGTGCTCGCCACGCTGACAGCGCGCGCACGTCGCTGAGCCGCGCTCTGCGCCCCCTTGCGTGAGCCGGGCCGTCCCGAGCGAGTCGCGAGTCTGCTTGCTTGCTCCGCGCGCGCTAGACTACCCTCGTTCCACGCTTCCAGTGCGGATCCCCCGGCTCCTCCCATGACGGCTGTGCAAAATGAGTAGGCCTTGGCTCGCTTCGACCCTGCTCGGCGTCGTGCTCACGCCCGCGGTGTTGGCGACCGGCTGCACGAGCACCGACGGCCAGCCCGCCAACGGGCCCCAAGGAGCCGTCGGCGAGCAGCGCGACACCGAGATCCGCCATGAAGAGTGCAACTTGGAGTCGAGCGACACCAAGCGGCTCGACGCCAACGGCGACGGTCGCCCGGACATCATCAAGGTGTTCGGCGGCGGGCGCGAGCTGTGTCGTGCGGTGGACATCAACATGGACACCATGATCGACGTGTTCGTGTACTTCGACGACGCAGGTCGGGTCCGTCGGCGCGAGAGCGGCTTCGACCGCGACGCGCAGCCGGACGAGATCGCCTACTACGAGAAC
Organism: uncultured Polyangiaceae bacterium; assembly: GCA_964401935.1. Classification (GTDB taxonomy): domain Bacteria; phylum Myxococcota_A; class Polyangia; order Polyangiales; family Polyangiaceae; genus JAPYTK01. Next base: position 2,104 of record CAYOAL010000180.1, on the reverse strand, counting down.
GGCGTCCTCGTGCGCAAGGAGCGCGAGACCAACAACGACCGAAGGATCGACACCTGGAGCTACTACCAGGACGGGCGCCTCGTGAAGGAGGAGCGTGACTCCACCGGCGACGGCTACGTAGACCAATGGTGGACGTTCGATCGCGCGGATCAGCCCGACTGTGCCATCGTGGTCACCGACGGGGACGGCGACGGCCGCCCAGATCCTAGCTCGAAGCTCGACACCTGCGCCAAGGAGACCCCCGGAGGGACCGCGCCTCCCCCCGCGCCACCGGCTCCGGACGGCGCGGGCGGTGAGACCGAGCCGGCCGAGGTGCCTGCGCCCAAGGTCGAACCCGAAGCGACGCCGGCCGAGGGAGCTCCTGCCGACGGCCCCAGTGAGGAGCAGGCGCCATGATGGCCTCGTTGCGGCACCCTTGTTGGCTCGCGCTCACGCTCTCCGTGGCCGGCTCCGCCGGCTGCAGCGCCGCCGACGGAGAGGACGGCACCACGAAGATCCTGAACGACACCGCGCCGCGGAACCCGGACGGGACGATCATCGACGACCGCTCGATGTGCAACTACAAGGGGCGCAAAGACGTCGAGGTGGCCGAGACGGCGGGCCCAGGAGCCATCCAGCCCAACGTTCGCCGGGTGTGGAAGGTGTACGGCACCGGGGCCGACCGCCGCCGCGTGTTGATGTGCCGCGAGATCGACACCAACCTCGACGGCTACAAGGACGTGGTGCGCCTCTACAACGAGGAGGGCCAGGTGAAGAAGGAGATGGCCGACACCAACCACGACGGTAAGGTGGACACCTGGAACCTCTTTGCGGAAGGGCGCGTCGCCGAGGTGCACCTCGATCGGAACTTCGACGGCACCCCCGACGAGTGGAAGATCTACGTCGACGGGAAGCTCACGCGCGCCCGCCGCGACACGAACTTCGACAAGAAGGCGGACGTCTGGGAGATGTACAGGAAGGGCCGCCTCGAGCGTATGGGCGTCGATCTCGACGGTGACGAGCGAGTGGATCGCTGGGATCACGACAAGGTGTGGCGCAAGCAGATGGAGGCCGAGCGCAAGCAGAAGGAAGAAGAGGACGAGAAGAAGCGCGAGGAAGAGGCCGACAAGCGCAGGAAAGAGATCGAGGAAGAAGCCGCCAAAGCCGAGGAAGAGGGCTGAGGGCCGCGCGGCCCGACACTGCCCGAGGAGCGCCCGTGGAGCGGCTGCAGAAGATCATCGCGCAGGCTGGTCTGTGCTCGCGCCGCGCCGCCGAGGAGCTCATCGCGAACGGTCGGGTGCGCATCAACGGCCGCATCATCACCGAGCTCGGCGCCAAGGCCGATCCGCGCCGAGACAAGATCGAGGTCGACAACAAGCGCATCGACGCCGAGAACCTCATCTACGTGTTGCTCCACAAGCCGCGCGGCTTCGTGTGCACCCTCTCCGATCCCGAAGGGCGACCGACGGTGGCGGAGCTCGTGAGGGCCATCCCCGAGCGCCTGCATCCGGTGGGGCGCCTCGACTTCGCTACGAGCGGCGTGCTCCTGATGACCAATGACGGCGAGCTCACCAACACCCTGTTGCATCCGCGGACGAAGGCGCCCAAGACCTACGTGATCAAGCTCGACAACGTGATCGACGAGGTGGAGCTCGAGGCGTGGCGCACGGGCATCGAGCTCGAGGACGGGCGCACGCTGCCCGCCGAAGCGCGCCTCATTCGCAACGAGGGGGGCAAGTCGTGGATCGAGGTGACCCTGCGCGAGGGTCGCAATCACCAGCTGCGCCGGATGGCGGCCGCGACCGGCTTCGTGGCGATGCGGCTGGTGCGCATGACCTTCGCAGGGCTCGACGCCGAGGGCCTTCGACCAGGACAGTGGCGACCGCTCACGGTCGACGAGCTGCGCAAGCTCAAGCGCACGTTCGGGGTGCCCAAGCGCGTGCGCCCGCAGCTCGAGCTGTTCCGCCTGCTCGAGCGCCTCGACAAGCGACGCGGCCCGGCCCGCGGCCGGCCCGCCGACAGGCGCGCGGCGTCGCGAGGCTCAGACCCACGCCCCGACGCGCCGCGAGGCGCGGATCCACAAAGCGAGGCGCCGCGCGCCCGCGACCGGCCCGCGGCACCGGAG
>CAYOAL010000179.1:0-17802 GCA_964401935.1 uncultured Polyangiaceae bacterium | reverse complement strand
CGCCCTCGCCCTCACCCTCACCCTCACCCTCACCCTCACCCTCACCCTCACCCTCGCCCTCGCCCTCACCCTCGCCCTCGCCCTCGCCCTCGCCCTCGCCCTCACCCTCGCCCTCGCCCTCGCCCTCGCCCTCGCCCTCGCCCTCTCCCGAGAGCTCGAGCGGTGAGTCGTCGGCGAGCTCCCATACGCTTCCATCCGAGAGCTCCTCGGTGGCGTTGGGATCGTCGGCGAGCTGTCGCAGCTCTCGGTGCAAGTCCTCGGCCGTGAGCACCTCGCGCGAGAGCACGTCGAAGCCGTGGTCCAGGATGGTCTGCTGGACCCGATCCGCGGCGGTGCGGATCGCCAGCACCGCCGTCTCCCGCACCCCCATCCCTTGCGAAGCCTGGGCGCCCACCACTGCGACCGACGACGGACAGTCGAGCCGCGCGGCGACCTCCTCCGGGTCGAGCGCCCCCTTCAGATCTTGCTTGTTGGCCTGAACGACGAGCCTCGGGAGCGCGATGGCCGGTTCGCTGAGGCGAGCCCTCAGCTCCACGAACCGGCTCTTCGCAGCGCGCACTCCCGGGGCCGTGCTCTCACACACGAAGACCACGACGTCGGCGAGATCGATCAAGACGTCTCGCCGGGCCTTGCGCGACCGCTGGCCCGGCGCGGTGAGCATATGGCAGCGCAAGGAGTGACCGAGCACGAGGCCCGCATCGAGCCGGAGCCAATCGAAGTATTGAGTCGCTCGCCCTTCGTGCTCCGGTGTGACGAGCTCGCTTCTGCGGCGCGTGCCGAAGAATTTGCACAGCTCGCGGAGATTGGTGGTCTTTCCTGCGTGGCCGGGTCCGTCGTAAACGACGCGAACGACCAGCTTCCCTTCCTCGGCGTCGAAAACCGCCACTGAGCTGCCTCCCTCGATTGTCGACTCAAAGCTGAGCTTCGACGTTGCCCAGACTCATGCGTGACTTGCTCAGCGCCATGCCGAGGTTGACGGAGCCGCGGCACACCGTCACCACGACGATGTCTTGGTTGCGCTTACAGCGCTGGAACACGTGGAGCAGATTGTCGGAGAGCACGAGGATCTCCTGAAAGTAGTGGTGCCCGTCATCGGGGAGTCCGCGGCTCTTCTTGAACGACTTCTCGATCGCGCTGACGTTGGGGCCTTGGTAGAGGTCTCCCGTGGCCGCCGCGACGAGGTCGAGCACCTCTTGCGGGTGGCTGTCGACGGTCTTCACCGCCAGCAGCATTCCGGTCTTCATATCGACTACGCCGATGGCGACGCACTCAGGGATGGCGCGCTGCATCTCTTCGATGGCTCTGTCTAGACTCATGAGTTCTCCTTGCGGCCGTTCGGTTGGGGAACGGGTTAGGGCACCAAAGGTTCTACGATGGGGAGCACAGACTTGAGCTGGGCCCAGCCCATCCCAATGTTCGTCGTCTTCTTCGTGACCAGCATCATCACCGCCTTGCCTCCCTTCATCGTCTTGGCGAAGTGGTAGTTGTTGGCCGACGTGACGTGGATCTCTTGGAAGTAATGGTCGCCGTTCTCCGGGAGACCCCGGTGTTTCCGGACCATTTGCTCGATGCGGCCTACGTTGGGGCCACGAAAGAGGTCCATCGTGGCCGCGGCCACGATCTCGTTGAGCGACTGTGTGTAGGACGACGAGTTGTAGATTCCGAGGAGCATCCCCGTGTCGAGGTCAACGACCCCACAGGCGACGGCTCCGTCGACGTTGTCGACTACCTGTTTGCATGCGTCATCGATCTTTCCCATTGTTCCGTTTCTCCTTTAACCGTGAGGTCTCAGCTCCTCCGCCAACGAGCGGATGATCATCGAGGTTCTCCACCGGAACCACGTGGTGAGGCTTCCTGGGCGCACCTCGTCGATCGCGATGAACGCGAGTCGATCGTGTGGGCGCCACACGACCACCATGCCGATGTGGTCGGTGAGGTACTCGAGCGCACCGTCTCCCTCTTGGTCGGTGAGCGCACGGGCGCTCGCGACGACGTCGCGCAGGTGCTCGGCGCTGGTGGTCTCGAGCGCGTCGCCTTGCAGCGGGAGCGCGTCGCCCGAGGCGAGGTCGATGGCCACGATCTGCATCGTGTCGGACACTCCGCCCGCGGCCCGGCACTCCTCGAGCCACCGGAGCGCGGCGTCCTCGGCGGTCTCGTCCTCGTCGCGGGGCGGGACGGTGCTCGGGCGCCGAGGGGCCTCGGTGTAACGGCCGGGTGGGGGAGCCACGCTGAGGAGCGCTCGGTCGCGGTAGGCCTCGTCTTGGCGCCGGATGATCTCGAGGATCAGCATGTCGAACGGCACGACGATCGTCACCTCGGCGGTGGGCTCCGCGATGGGCTCGGTGCGGAGGTGACCGGTGTTGTTGGTGAGGAGGTAGGCGAGCGCGGTCTCACCCGCCTGCGGTCCACACTCGGCGTGCACGATCTCGCCTTGGAACAGGAAGATGCGGCCGGAACAGTAGGCGTTCACCACCACCGCCGTCGTTCGGCGTGCGAGGTGCAGCATCTGCAAGAGATCGATCAAGCCGATGCCGTGGATCTGTCCGCGAAAGCCTTGGCGGCACTCGATCGCGTAGTGGAGCGCCTCCTGGAGCTGCTGACGGGTGAAGGGCCGCTTGAGCACGGCCACCGCCATGCCGTGCAGGTCGGGCGGGGCGGGGACGTCCTCGCCGACGGTGATGATGGTGGCGATGTGAGGGGCCGCGACGACGGCGTCCTCGAGAATTTCGGCGGCCTCGCGGCCGGCCACGAGCGTGCTCGTGATCAACACGTCGGGCGGGTTGGGGGCGTGCAGCTCGTAGAGGGCGTCGTCGAAGCTCGAGGTGAAGGAGAGCTCGTAGGGGAGCCTCGCGAGGTCGCTCCGGAGGGCGGCCTGCACCCGTGGCTCGTCGTCGAACACGAGGATGCGCGTCACGGGGAGCTGTCCTCCGCGGCGTCGAGCTCGGGAGGGACCGCAGGGAGTGTCACCGCGACCGTGGTCCCGGTCGGAGCGTCCTCGATCTCGATGGCCCCGCCGAGGTAGGCGGTCGCCTCCCGCAAGAGCGGCAGCCCCATGCCGAGGGCACCAGGTTTGGTGGTGAACGACGGTTCGAACGCCAGCTCGCGGATCTGGGGCGGCATGCCCGGTCCATCGTCGGCGACCCTGAGGGTCACCATCTTGTCGGCGCCGACGGTGCTCGCGCTGGAGGTGAGCGAGATGTTCTCCACCATGCTGCTCGCCTCCATGGCGTTGGTCGCGAGGTTGAGCACGATGTGGGCGAGCAGCACGTCATCGCCGCGGCAGAAGCGCGCGTCGGCGGCGACCCGCACCCGCAGCGTCTGGCCCCGCGAGCGCAGCTCGCTGCGGAGGAGCCCGGCCACCGTCTCGAACACCATGGCCACGTCCACCGCTCCCTGGTGAGGGGGCTCGGGGTGAGCGGACAAGGCGAGCCACGCGAAGAGCTGGTGGTCGACCCGGCGCGCCGCGGCGGTGATGTCGTCGCGACAGGCGCGACGCTCGTCGTCGCTCAGCGCGTCTTGCTGGTCGACGATGATGTCCGAGTTGTAGATGATCGTCGCGAGCGCGTTGCGACAGTCGCTCCCGATGCGATGCGCGAGCTTGCTGAGGGTGTCGAGACGCTGGCGATGCAGGATCTGAAAGAGGCTGCCGCGCTCCCTCGACCGAGACGCGCTCACCACCACGCAGTCGGCCATCTTGGTCCGCGGGACGCGGCGCGTGAGTGTCACCGGGGCGAGGCGAACCGCGAAGTCGTGGGCCGACCACTCGGTGGGGGTCCCCTGCGCGGCGGTGGCGAGCTGGTGGCTGAGGTTGGGAGGGAGCGTGGCCACGTCGTCGAGCTCGACGCCACCCCCGCGAAAGAGGCGCACGGCCTCGGGGGTGGCGCTGACCACCTCGCCGCGCTTGGAGCAGAACAAGAGGGTAGGGGGGCTCGAGGTGAGCCACGGTTCGCCTCTCCGCTCGCGCGCGCCCTCTTCGAGCGAAGAGCTCGGCAGTGCGGCCGAGTGGCTGGCAGTTCGTGTCTTCCCCACGCCCGTTCCCCAGGCCGCCATGATGCGGGGCGGGCGCATGCCTCACAATCACCCCCGTGGGGTGTCGGCGCGCCGGCGAGTGCACGCGTTGGGGGGGGCGCGATGAGGGCACGGACGCCGCGTCCTGAACGCTGTTCTCGGCGACGCACGTTGAGCCTTTCGTGTCAATGACCTCTCTTGGGGGGATGGCAGGGGGGATCGCCGTGGTACGTTTTGGTTCGTTATGCTCAAGAGGCGGCGGGTGAGCAGCGTGCGGAGGACGGCGAGCGCCGTGCTCATCGTGGAGGACGACCCAGGCGTGGCGCGGGTGATCGGGCGGATCGTGCCGGACGAGCTGACGCCGGTGGTGGTCCACTCGGTCGCGGAGGCGCGCGGCGTGCTGGCTACCCCCGTGAAGCTCTCGGGTGCGGTGGTGGACATCGGGTTGCCCGATGGCTCGGGGCTCGACGTGTTGCACCTGCTCCGCACGGACGACGGACCGCGTGTCCCGGTGTTGGTGCTCACCGCGCTCCTGAACCCTCAGCTCGTCAACGAGGTGACGAGCCTTGGGGCCCAGTATGTGTGCAAGCCGGACTTCTCGCGCAACCTCCTCACGTTCTTCGACACGCTGGTGCAGGGGGGAGCGCGCGAGGACGCCGTCCAGGCCGCGGTGACGCTGGCCGAGCGCGAGCTCTGCCTCACCAAGCGTGAGCGCGACATCCTCGGGCACGCGATGAACGGTGTGCCCCGAGGCCACCTCGCCGAGGTGCTGGGGATCAGCGAGAACACGCTGAAGAAGTATGTGCGCTCGCTGCTCGAGAAGACGTCGCAGAGCAGCCTCTCGGAGGTGGTGTGGAAGGTGCGCACGATGGCGGGGGTCAACGACGGCACCGAGTCGGGCGCCGCGGGGTGACGCGCGCGCCGGCCCGCGCTGGGTCCGACGCCGATGTCGTCCGCTCGGTGCGGTCACTGGCGCCGCACGAGGTCGCTCACCTGGTGGGCCACCGCGCGGAAGCGATGAACGGCCACCTTGCTCGCGAGCGGCGCCTCCAAGAACAGCACCATCTCCTCGAGCGGGATGATGGAAAACGCCACCGTCCCGCTCGCGAACACGAGCGTCGTGCCAGGCCCGAACCCGAGCTGGAGGCCCTCCACCATCGACTGGACCAGCTCGCTGCAGCGCGCGGGGCAGGTGCCTTCTCGCAGCGACAGCGCGGTCTTGGCCTGCAGATCGACGAGCGACGCGCCCACCTCCGGGGCGAGGCGCTCGAGCATCACCGTGACCTCACCCCAGTGGTGTTGCGCCGTCGGGGGAGGGGGGAGGGTCGACACGAGCCGCCGCGTGCCCATCGTGTGGGTCTCGGGGGGGTCGTCCGGGGGGGCGAGCTTCTCCACTCCGGACGGCGGTCCGGCCGCGATCAACGTGTCGAACTCGCCGTCGCGGAGGGCGATCGCCATCGCCTTGTGCTGGCGTCGCATCAGGAGTCGAAGGTCTTGTTCGGCGCTCGGCGACTCCAAGAGCTCCGCGTACGAGGTCTTCGCGGTGCCGATGATCCAGCCGCCTTGGGCGAACAGGTGCGTGATCACATGGCACCGGGGAACGCCCGAGTCCTCCGTCTGCACGTGGAAGAGCTGGTCGTTGTGCCGGATGTTGTGGTTGTAGCCCACGAGCGCAGTGGAGCGTGTTCGACCGACCATCCCGTCTCCAATCTACGCCCCCCCGCTCGCACGTCGACCACCCCCCTGGTGTGGTGGGGGAGCGTCGTGGGGGAGGAGCGTCGTGGGGGAGCGTGGGCGCGGGCTCGGCCATCCAGGGTATGGACGCAGACGGACGGAGACGCTACGCCTCCAGCACCTGCACCCATGGCGCAATTGGATAGCGCATCAGACTTCGAATCTGAGGGTTGAAGGTTCGAGTCCTTCTGGGTGCGCCAACGACGTGTCGCTGGTCAGCCGTTCATCATCCGCGTGAACTTCTCGGTCAGCACGGGGTCGGCGGCCATCTTGGCGCCCCAGGCGGTGGCGACCGAACCATAGGTCATCATGTCGAGCCCGTAGGCAGCGAGCGCGCCCATCATGTCTCCGCCTTGCATCCCCTTGAGGATGCGCACGTAGTCGCTGAGGCGGGCCACCGGCTGGCCGGGAAACACCTCCGGATCCGGATCGCCGGCGTCTCCCTCCGCCACCTCCCGCTGCGCCATCTGGGCCTGGGCCATGCGGTGGTGCATGTCCATGTTGCCGTCGAGGATGTTGTCGAGGGCCGCCTTCTCCTGACCCGACACCCCATGACGCTCGAGCTCGATGCCCTTCTGAACGTCGAGGAAGCGCTCGTGGAGAGCCGGGCTGGCGTTGAGGGCCTCTTGCCACTCGGCGACGAACGGGAAGACGTTGCCGTTCTCTGGGTGGTAGAGCGGCACCCCGAACCGCTCGCACAGCGCCACCAGGTCGGGGGGCACGTTGCCGCCCACGAACGCGTCGACGGTCGCGCGCCAGCCACCATAGCCGATGGTTCCGATGAGCTTGTCGCGCTCGAGGCAAAACTCGGCGTACTGCTCGAGGGTGAGCCCGCCGTAGCGGCGCACCGGCGGCCGCACCACGTTCTTCCCCGGCAGGCTCTCGTTGTACGCGTCACGCCACGCGTCGATGTCGCGCAGCAGGTTCTCATCGTGCCGACCGAGCTGGAACATGCAGTCGGCGAGCACGATCTCCCAGGTGGTGAAGCCCTCGCTGGGGATGATGCTCCGCAGCCACGCGAAGATCGCGTCGGCGTCTTGTCGCGCGCTCGGATCGTCGAGGGCTCGCCACGTGATGGCGATGATCGCGGCGCTGGTCACCCAGTCGCTCGGCCCGTAGAGGAGGGAGCAGAGCGCAGTGCGCGCTGGTTCGTTCGGGTAGCTGCCCATGTGCGAGAGCACGGCGGCGGCCGCCACCTGGCAACGATACGTCCAATACACGCCGTCGAGCTCTTCGGGGGGCGGGGGCGGTGTGGTCATCACCGCGAGGAGCGGCACCACCATGTCGGGGCCGAGCTGTTGGGCGAGGTCGTAGGCTGCGGGGCCCCACAGATCCTTGTGGAAGCGCTGGTAGGCGATGTGGGCGATCGCTTGTTGCAGGTTGGGGTCGGTCTCGAGCAGGGCCTTACGGGGCTGGTCGCCCTCGAAGCTCCAGAGTCGGTACGCGATCTCTGCCTTGTCGCTGCGCGGGTCGGGGCTCGGCGCCTCGTCCGCGCTCACCTGGAGCTCGCCGCTCGCCCCGAGCGCGCGGAGGCCGGCGTCGAAGGCGGCGCTCACGCTCGGCGACTCGGGGTAACGCGAAGAGAGGCCGAGCGTGAGATGACCGCGCAATCCGCAGCACCGCACGATGCTCTCGATCTCATGGAGCAGGTGTCGCGCCGCGCTCGCGCTCGCGTCCCCCGGGCCGGGGAGCGTGTTGATGCAGGGCTCGGGAGGCTCGAGCTCGTCGGCGAGCGCGGCGACGGTGGCGTCCCACCACTGTCGATCGCGCAGCGTGAGCAGCGCCTCCCGGTCTTCGGCGCTCTGATACGCCATCGCCCGGGCGTGATGGAGGCACGCTCGAGCCCCCGGGTAGTGGGGCTCGGCCTGAAGGAGCTCTTCGAACAGCCCCGCCGCCTCCGCGTACCTTCCGGCCTTGGCGAAGGCGGCCGCCACGTCGTGGAGCGGCGAGACGTCGCCGGGGCGGAGAGCGAGCGCGTGACGACACTGTTCGAGCGCTTCGTCTACGCGGCCCGCGTCTCCGAGCGCGTTCGCGAGCGCGTTGCGCAGGTGCCAGTCGTCGGGGAAGCGCTCCACCCCCTGGTTGGCCACCACCACCGCAGCGACGGAGTCGCCGAGGCGCCTTCGCGCCATCGCCTCCGCCACGTAGAGCACCGACTGCTCGCTGTGGCGACCGCGGAGGTTGGCGAGGTAGTCGGCGGCCGACCGTAGGTTGGGGAGTCGCGGGTCTTCGGGGTGGGGCGGCACCGGCACGTCCACCGTGATCTCGATGGCCGTCTTCACCGCAGTGTCGAAGATCAGCTCCCACGACAGCGAAGGGATCACGTGAGGCACGAGGAACCAGCGGCGCACCCAGTCGAGGTAGGCGATGTCTGGGGCCACCCTCACCGCGGCGCACACCAGCTCGAGCGCCTCGGGCAGGTTCTGCTGCATCATCAACACCCGCGCTCGTCCCGCCGCGGTGGCCACGTGGATGGCGCCGGTCGCCACCGGGAGGAGCGACAGCGAGTCTTGCGTGCTCAGCACGATCTCATCGAAGAGATCGAGATAGGCTCGATCGTTGGGGAAGAGCATCAGCGCGTCGCTGGCGTGGAGGGTCGCCACCAACAGCTCACCCCGCGCGAAGGCGGCGCTGGCCTTCTGCTTCAGCGCTTCGGCGAGCTTCGCCCGCTCCTCTTCTCGCGACGGAATGTTGTGTGGGTCGAGCTGTTCCAAGGCACTCATGGCGGTTCCCATGCCCTTCTAGCAGGTTGCCGCCCGCGGCGCGCTACCGGCTCGTCGGGGGCGCTCGGGTTCGCACGCGGCGTGAGCGGAGAGGGTGGGTGGCGTTCGAACGCCACGGCTCGCGCGGCCTCGTGATGCTCGCGTCGAGGGCGCCCTCAATCGCCGTCGGGCACCCGAAACAGCTCCGAGATCGGATCGGTGCCGTCGTCGACCGAGTCACTCAGCGTCTGTTCCAGCAGATCCATGCTGCGCTCGTCGAGGTCGGGAGGATCGGGATCGGCGATGATGGTGCCTCCCGCCGCGAGCTGGCTCGGATCCCGGGGCGTCGTCCCCAACCCGGTGGTCCACGGTGCCCCCGAGATGGGTCGGAGGCCGATGGGCACCGATGCGGGAGGGGCGAGCTCGGTACGATCTGCGGGGAGGTCCAGGGTGCCGTTGTCGCTCACGCCCACGTCCCGTCGGTCGAACGCGCGGATGGCCACCTTCCCGCTTCGCAGCACCACCGTGCGGCCGGGCGAGCTCTCTTCGGCCGGCGTCATGAAGCGTCCACCGGGGGCCGCGTCGATCACCTCGAGCGCGGGGGGACGGCTCGGCGAGTGTGGGGCTGAGGGGAGGGCCGGCTGGGGCAGGGTGTCCGACGCGCCGATGGCCGACCGCCGCTCCTCGGAGAGCTCGCTCGCTCGTGCCGTCGCAGCGCGACCCGCCGCCCGGCGCCGCTCGATGAGCATCGTCGCGAACGCCGCCACTTGGTCTACCGTGGGCCATGAGGTGAACGTGCCCGGGAGGTGGATCGCGCTCACCGCGGTGAGCTCCCGCGCGGTCTCCGCGCTCTCCACGGTGAAGGCGCCGCGCCACACCAGCGAGCAGGTGAGCTCGTCGGCGTTGATGCCCACGCTGCACGGCGCCATGTGCAACACGAGGCTGCGCCCGCACCACATCTCGGGGGCGAACACGCGCGTCTCCACCAGGGCCCCGGGCAGGCGCGACTGCAAGCGCCGCGCCTGTGGGGTCATGCCTTCGAGCATCAGCCACTCGTCGCCGCGCAGCGTGGACACGCGCTGATCGGTCGGTGCGGCGTGGAAGCGCTCCCACGCCACGGTGTCATCGAGGTGGACGAGCCCGTCGTCTCCATCGACCAGCGTCGGGCTCAGCGAGTCGATCCGACCGAGGGTGCCGCGCTCCTTGGGGTTCTGCGGATCGATCAGCAGCGCTTGGGCGCGCCCTTCCCGCGTGGCGATCGCCGCTCGCTGGAAGGGGGCCACCACGCCCCCCGGACGGGGCGCATACACCAAGAGTGACTTGTCGATGAGCGGCTCGTTGCCGGTCAGCACCAACCTCACCGCGGACACCTCGACCGGGCGTTCGGAGACCGCGTGCGCGGCCACCACCACCACGTCGGTGGCCGGTCGAAACGGCACCAGCTCGTGATCTTCGAACGGCTCGGCGATCACCGGCGACATCACCCCCTTGTGTTGCAGCGAGAAGGTGGCCTTCGCGGCCACCGTCACGTGACACTCCTCGCGCCACCGCCACAAGAGCGAGGCTGTCTCGAGGCCCCCCACCGGGATGACGGGCACAGGTGTCACGGGAGCGCGCATGTCGAGCCATCGCGCCCCGCTCGCGTCGATCTCGATGGAGGGCAGCGCATCTCTCGGATGTTCCCACATCTGTGCCGTGCTTGGCCACGATCGACCCGGCTCCCGCGCCCGAGCGCTCCCTCGGCGCTCGCGGGCGACCGGGCCCTCTGCTTGCGCACGCCGAAAAAAACGGCTACCCAGGCGGCATGCGCTTGTAGCTCAGCTGGATAGAGCACTGGCCTCCGAAGCCAGGGGTCGCAGATTCGAATTCTGCCAAGCGCGCCGGAATGATTCAGGTTTTTCAGAAGGGGTCGAACAATCGGACACGGGAATGCCCGGTTCCGAAGGTGCGGGAAGGTTCGGGAGCGCTTCGGCTGGCAGGGTCGCCATCTGGGCAGCTGCCCAGTAGCGGCGATGGGTCTTCGCGTCGGTGTGGTGGGTGAACGCCATCGCGGTCTGTTCGTTCACGCCGGCTCGGGCCAGCTGGCCCGATGCGGCCCGGCGCCACGAGTGAAAATCCACGCACCGCGTGGTCTCGGTGTCGACGAACAACTCGCGCTCGCGACGTGACCAGCTCGCGAAAGGTTTGGTGACCCACGCGAGCGGACGGATCTCCCCTCGCCCCCCACCGCGATGAACCGAGACACGCGATCGCGTCTCGACGCCGAACGCCCGCATCAAGTCTCGCCGGAGTGCCTTCGCGTGGGACACCTGCTTTCGCGTTGCGCCGACGTCATCACCCCGACGACACGGGAACACGAGACCGGTCTCGGGGGATCCGACGTGGCGCCACCACCGAAGCAGGTACGGGCGCATCACTTCGGGGACGGGGAGCGCTTGCAGCTCTTCGGTTTTGCCACGGCGGACGAAGCCCGATGCGAAGTCGTCGGAGAAGTCATCCCAACGCATCGCGTGTAGCTCGCCCGTCCGAAGGCCACCGAAGCACCACGAGACGACGGACATGGTTTGCCGTTCGAGCACCGCTCCCCGGTGCTTGTCGTCGGGATGCACCCACGCGAGATAGCGAACCAGCTCGTCCTGTGTGAGCACCGCTCGCTTGCGCGGGTCGCGACGCATCTTCGGGGGTCGCACCTTGGCCACGGGATTCTCTGCGACGAGATCCGACCGCCACAAGTCATCGAACACAGCGGAGAGATAACGGCGTTGGTGGACGCCGCTTTGCTTCGACAGCCCCGCCGCTTGCATGGTGCGGAGAATCGTCTCGATGTGTTCTCGCGTGACGTCGGTCACTGAGAGGTGACCGATGTGGTGTGGCTCGCGTGCGATGTGCTCGTGATGCTCGGGGCAGTCGCCGGGGCATCCGAGCGCGTGTCGACGAAGTTGGGCGATGCGGGTGTCCACGGTGCGGACGCCATCGCCGGTCCAGCGTGCGACCGTCATCGTCACCGCATCCCAAACGGTGAGCGGCGCCGATGCGTCCGGTGTGGTGTCGCCCGATGCCGTCTCGGAGATCAACCGGGCCATCTTGCGTCGCGCGACGCCCTTGTCCCTCGTGCCGAGTTCGAACGTTCGCCGAACGTGTTCGCCGTCGATGGTGAGGGGGATGCGAGCGCACCATCCCTTCGTGGCGCGCCATGTCAGTTGGCCGGTGCGTGCTGGTCCTCTCTTCTTCGTCGTCATCATCGTCTCCGTCTCGTGGCGTGGCTCCCCCCACAGTGAAATTCACAACAACTCGGAGAAACGGACGGTTTGATCCGTTTCCCCGTGTCGATTTCCGATCGCCTACCCTCTGGCGCGCTTCGCCAACGCCAGCCGGAACACCGCCGTCGGGCATGTGGTGGGCATGGCGCGCTCGCGGTCTCTCTCGCGGTCCAGCACGACGATGGTGCGAGCGATCCTGTGGAGCGCGTCGTCATCCCTCATGGCCACGGCGAGCGTGGCGAAGAGCAGGATGGTGGCCACGTCGCTGGCCGGGTTGTCTCCGTCGACGTCGCGAGCGAGTCGAGCGCACGAGCCGACCATCGTGGACAGCTGTCGCGTGACGGCGTCGAGCCGGTCCCACTTCGTTCGGGTCATGACGGCCACCTCCCTCCGGAGACGGCGCGAAGCAGCCCGACGACGGCGGACGTGGCGCGGCGGATGTCCTCGTCCTCGTCTTCGTGGTCGGGGTCGTGATCGCCGCTGGGGTCGTCCTCGTCTTCGTGGTCGGAGCCACCGGACACATGATCCACGACGCGAGCGGCCAGCTCGGCCTCGCTGGCGTCGACGTCATCGGCGACCATGTCTCGCCGCTCCGCGATGATGGCTCTCGCTCCGCTCTCGAGGTGGAGCACCCAGCGGAGCGGCGGGACGAGCACGGCCCCGAAGCTCCACCCCTCGGGCAGCTCGACATCGTCCGGCCACTCCACGTCGGCCAGCTCCACCGCTCGCCGCTGGGCGGGGTTCAGCTCGGCCATGTCGAGCCGAACGGTGATGGTGTTGCGGGTGCGGTGGACTTGTTGGCCCGGTCGCCGGGCGCACGCTAGGTGACGATCACTCATGAGGGACTCTCCTCGTGGGTCACGGCCACCGGATGTTTGCGCATCGCGGTGGCCACTTGGTTTTCGGGCTGGCCCGGTCGACATGACCGGGCCAGCGATCACCACACCACACGTCCCGCCGAACTGTCCAGCGAGACGGGTAAACCGGCGGAATCATTGGCCACGTTTCGCCGTGCCTGATTCTTCGTGCCTAATTGTTTTCGAAACTGTAGCGATTCCGAGGGGTTAAGTGGCCAGTCCCCCGGATAGCTAAGCCGGTGGTCTGGGGTTGCGGGGGAAAGGGTCGCGGTGGCCGTTTCTCGCGTGCTCGTGCAATTATCTCGAGGCGAGCCAAGCGGTGACAGCGGACGCGAGATACCGGGGGACTCCCCCCGGTCCCCCGAGACGCATGTGCGGCAGTCCCTGTCCGGCCAGCGTGTCGATCGTGCGTGTGCTGCATCCCACGTGGTCGGCGATCTGTGCCTTTGTGAGCAGTCGCTCGGGTCGCGGGCCTTTGGCCAGCTCGGCAAGCTGGCTCTCGATCGCGGTGAGCCGCTCGTCGAGCGCGAGCGCGACCTCGTCGGCGACAGCGACAGCGATGGTGGTTTCGATCGTGTTGGGCGTGATCCTGTTGTTCATGCCTTGAAGTTCACGCGAGCGTCGGAAACTGACCGCGCGCGCACGAAAAAAGATCCGACGACGGCACGAATTCTCGCTGTCGCGACGGGGGGAACCCGGGTTCCCCTCGTCTGGTCATCACAGGAGACGCACCACGAGGCGATGCTCGGGGGACGCGTCGATGCTCACCCGTCGCCGGGGTCGGCGCTCTGAGCGTCGCTGGCGGTCGGCATCGGCGCGTATCGGGGCGGTCGTGCGCGCTCGATGTCGCGCGCTGATGCGGCGTAGCGTGTGCGCTGTGCTTCGATGTCTCGCATGTCGGCGAAGCGCGTGTAGACCGCGATCGCCGTCCGCAACATCGTGTCGATCGACACGGACTGATTCCTCCACCCAGCGGAGCCGGTCGCGCGACTCATCCGGATCGCCAGCGTCGTCGCCTCTCGCACGATGTCGGGGTCCAGTCGTACCGCGGTACCCTCGTTGTGGCGACGCGATCGCCGCGGGAGGATCCGGGGCGAGCGCTCCGGCCGGTCTGGGTCGTATCCAGCGGA
This sequence comes from uncultured Polyangiaceae bacterium, assembly GCA_964401935.1. GTDB lineage: Bacteria > Myxococcota_A > Polyangia > Polyangiales > Polyangiaceae > JAPYTK01. The sequence continues at coordinate 4,111 of CAYOAL010000179.1, read as the reverse complement.
CGCCATCACGATCGCGATCACGTCCTCATCCGTCATCGCGAGAGAGGGGCAGCGCGAGGCGATCGCGTCGTCGTCGTCGGTGGGGTCGCTGTCGGTGTCGCTGTCCGTGGTGTCCAGCTCGTCGTCGTCCTCGTCGACGATGTCGGCCAGTCGCGGTGGTCGCCGGGACGTCATTACGTCGGTCACGGCGAGCCACCGATCGCCAGCATGCGGCGTGCCGCGTCGAGCCGATCATCGGGGGACATCTCCCCCACGATGGCGATGATGGCGATCGCGGCGCCCGCAGCGGCGCCGGGACGGATGCCTCGTGCCACCTCGGCGTGTTGGTGTGCGTCCGCCCAGTCGATCATGCGTGGCCACGCCGGGAACCCCGCATCGAGAAGCGCGTCCGCAAGCTCCTCGCGAGAGGCGAGACGATCGGCGATCGTCGACTCGGCGCGAGAGACGAGGCGATCGATGCGACGGGAGCGCTCGCGTCGATCGATCGTCACGCGATCCCCCTCGGCCTGTTGAGTCGGCGCTCAAGTGATTCGAGCCGCGCGTCGAGTTCGCGGTCCGACAGCGTCCCACGCAACGCTGCGAGCGACGCCAGCATCGCGTGCGAGGTTCGGGCGTCGATCCGGCTCGCCGCTGTCTCGCGGACTACCCAGCGGATGGCGTCAATCACGTGATCGAGCGATTCGAGGCGCCACCACGACAACCTCGCCATCTGGGCGGGGGTGAGTGGTCGCCTCGACATCGCGAGGGCGCGCTGTCGCCCACCGGCGCGTTGCCACCGCGTGCGTGTTGCGGCCAGTGCGGGCGAATGCGCCCAACACTGGCCATGCGGATCGTCGGGAATTGCCGGCGCTCGGCACCGCTCACCATCGTTTCGTTTTGCATTACACCGGGCTCGCATCTGTAAGTCCTAGCCTGATAGTCCGCGCGCGGCCACCGAGGGGCCGGAGGGCTTGCGGTGGGGGTTGCTTGGGTAGGTCCTCGGAATCCCGTGATCTGGTCGTGATGGGGGGCGGATGTCTCGATGTCGTGGCGTGGTCGTGGTCGCCATGTTGGGGTCGTGCTCGTCGCCCTGCATCGGCGATCCCTGCTTTCGTTGCCCCATCGTGGATCAAAACGCGTCGTCCGGATCTTGGGCCAGCGCGCGCAACAGGGCGTGGGTCTCGTCGCGCGAGAGCGGCTGTGGTGCGGTCGCGACGTAGCGGCGGATGGCGGTGATCATGTTGGTTGCCGCGTTCATGTCGTTCGTGTCGAGGTAGGTGTCGATCGCGTCGCAGAGGTGACGGATTCGATGGGCGTCGATGACACGGAGATCCGGTTCTTCGGGTTTCGCGGGGGGTTGTGGTTTGGCGGGGGTCCCGTCGACGAAGATTCGTGATCGCATCGCGTGATCAATCCGAGCGAGGAGAACCCGGGTTCCCCTCCCTCGCCGCTCGAACTTGTCGGCCAGCTCGCGACAATGTCCCCGCTCTCTTTCGTTGGGCGCGGCGTTTTTGCGTTCTTGTGCGTTTCGGTTTTGGGGGGGCCGGTGGCGGTTTCGGACGACGCTTTCGCACGATGGGGGGGACAGCTCCGCTCGGTCGGCGAAGAAGCGTCGGATCGACATCCACGACGCGGAGTCTCGGTGTCGGTGGGGGTTGCGGTGGCGTTGGTTGCGGTGTTGGGGTTGGTGGTGGTGGCGCTGGGGGTTGCGTTGGCGGTTGCGTCGGTTGTGGCGGTTGTGGCGTTGGGTCTCTCTTCTCGCGAGCGCGACGCAGTTTTTGGGCTGCGCGTCGATTTGCCTTCTCTGTTTCCTTCGCCTTGATCTCGTCTTCGGTCAGTCGGCGGAAACCGTCTCGTGTCTTGGTCACGCGAGACTTCGGAACTGTCGGTTCTTCCACTTTCTTGATTCGCAATTTCGGTCTCCCTTTTCTCAATTTCACGCGCTTGACGCCTTTGTTGACATTCTCGGCGGTTTTTCTTCGTCTGAGCTTTCGTCGCGATCTCTTCGTCGGTCAGCCGCCGGAACTTCTCGCGTTTGCTCTTTGCCGAGCGGGGGGCGATGACGGTGGTTTGTCCGGCGATCACGGCAATCGCGCTCAGAAGCCGTTTCGACTTGGCCAACCCGGGTTTGAGACGACCAGCCCGAATCCCCGATCCGTAATACCGGAGACATGATCTCGCGGTGCTCATCAGTTCGGCGCGTCCCGATCGCGTCGTGCAGTGGTTGGCGGTGTGTTTGTGTTCGTCGATCCACTTGGCGATGATGGTGAGGCAATCGCTCTGTCTCATGCCAGCCGAGACCCGAAGGGCGAACGTCACTTTTCGGATCGCCTCCCATGATTCTCCGAGCGGGATCCCGTGCTGTGCGTAGCTCGCGATCACGTCGGAGAAGTCCTCCCCTTGGACGTGCTCGGGGACGGCTCGGGGGGGTCGTTTCTTCCCTCTTTTCTTCTTATCCTTAGAGAGGCGCGGAAGTGATTGAGATTCCTCAACAAAAGGACCCTTGGTTTCGCACGGAATTTCACCAAAACGACCACGAGCCAACACCGACGGCGCTACCCTTTTCGCCGTGACGATGTCTCGGAGATCGTCACGGCGAAGACGATGACGGGGGGTTCTGCAATCGTCGCCCAACAGTCGGGACATCGGGCCGGTGCTCGGCAATCGCGGCAACCGCCCGTCGACAGAAGGGAACGCTTCCACGTTTCGCGGCGAGCCGATCGACCGCCACACACGATCGGCGATGGTCGCTGCTTCTGCGATCGGCACCGAACGCTTGAGAAGACAGAACACGCGACCCCCTCTCGGGGTGGACGAGACCAGCCACTCGGCTTTCGGGTGCGCTGACGCAAGCCTGGCGATAACAGCGCGCATGGTTTTGGCGATGCGCTCGCGTCTCGCTTCGGCGACTTGGTCGTCGCGAGCGCGGACCGCCTCTATCGCCTCCTGAAGAGTTGTCTGCGTTGGGACGGGGGGGACGGTCACCGGATCGTGGACATCGACGTCCAGAACGATCACAGCCGTCTCGGAGAGTCCGGACACCGCTAGGCCGTACTGGCCGGCGAGCGCCGCCGAAAAAAGCGAGGCGAAGGGCGCGACGTGATGGTGTCGCCACTGGTAGCTCCCGCCCGGCCTATTCCAATGCGCTTGTCTGAATGACCACGTCGAAAACTCGGTGGCGCTGCCCAGCCCGAGCGCGTCGACGTAGTCCCTCGCACACGCAACGTCGCTGCCCGAATCATCGGGGTGGCTCTCGCTGGGACGGTCGGCTACTCTAGACGTCATTGGTTGCTCGGCGCCGCTCTCTCTTCTGGGCGGCGCCTCCATTTTGTGGGGCGACGCTCGGAGCGGATGTTGTTGGCCTAGCTGCTTCCGCGGCGGATGCAACTGATCACAAATTCACACGAGGAACCCCGGGTTCCCCTTCCCCGAGTTTTTTTTCCGCAATCTAACCCATTAGGGTCTTATCACTTTGGGATGGGGCCAGCGCGACTTGTTCTCGCGCTCGCCCGCGCCAATCTAACCCATTATGGTGAGTCGGTTGCGTTCGGGTGATGAGGCGGTAGGCTGAGGACTGCGAGCCGGCTCGTCACTGGTTTGCACGTGCCCGGGCGAGTAGACCTCGCTCGGGTTTTTTCTTGTTCTGTGCGCAAATCAAAAAAGCCCGGGGGGACCATTCCCCCCGGGCCACATGAAGCACCAAACAACAAGGAACACACGAACAATCGCAAAGCCGTTGTACGGCTTTGCGAAACTTTCTACTCGACCGGGCGAACGTCGAACAACAACACTCCGGCCGACGTGTCTCGCGGTCGGAGAGCGTTGCTCGTCACACCGGCGAGATAGGTTGCGAGCTGCTCTGGCACAAATTGCCAGCCACCACCGGGGGCGTCGCGGCGGAACACCAGACCCCCCGGAAGGTTGAAATTCGCACATGGCGAGTCGGGCCGGAGCCTCGCCACGAATTTCTTGGGGGCGATCATCTCGCCCCCGTGACTTGCGAGGCGTCGTCGCGCCTTCGGTGCCAGGTCCCTCATCTTGCCCCCGTCACCTGAGCGCGAAGACGGATGGTCACGATCCTTAGGCGCTCATTGGAACTGACCCACTTGTGCTCATGAAAACGGACCCACTG
>CAYOAL010000178.1:10552-19171 GCA_964401935.1 uncultured Polyangiaceae bacterium | reverse complement strand
TCCGCGAGGGTGGCCGCACCGTCGGCGCCGGCGTCGTCACCAAGGTGCTGGAGTAGCCAGCCCGAAGGTCTCGCGCCAAACCGTGAAAGACAAGACGTCGTCCCGGATTTCCATCTTCCTCGTCTGCACCGTGTGCAAGGCGCGGAACTACCGGACCACGAAGCGGCGCGACCAAGAGGTGGAGCTCAAGAAGTTTTGCAAGGCGTGTGGAGAACACACACCACATCGCGAGTCCAAATGAAGGGTCGGCCCTTCGCGCGGCGGAGGCCGACTCCCCGAAGGGGTATAGCTCAGTTGGTAGAGCAGCTGATTCCAAATCAGCAGGTCGGGAGTTCGAGTCTCTCTGCCCCTGCGAGCCTCTGTGACGATTCGACGTCACAGTTCATCCGGTTTCGAGCATCACGGTCATGGTGACCAAGAAAAACAAGAAGACGGTCAAGAAGCGCAAGCCGAAGGGCAAGACGCTCTCGCAGGTGCTCGAAGAGAAAGAGGCGAAGCGCAGGGAGGAAGACGCCGCCGCGCTCGCTGACGCCGACGACGATGGTGAGGACGAGCTCGCGAGCGAGCCACCGCCTGCGTTCGACGGAGACGACGACGACACGGACGCTCGCGCCGAGCGCGATCGTGACGGCGACGACGACGACCGCGGCGACGACGACCGCGACGGCGACGACGACCGCGACGGAGACGACGACCGCGACGACGACGACCGCGACGACGGCGACGACGACGACGACGACGGCGAGGACGACGGCGAGGACGACGACGGCGAGGACGGGGACGACGACGAGGAGGACGAGGCCGCGGCCCAGATGGGCCACCAGCGCTACGTCATCGCCGGCTTCTTCGCGATGTGGCTCATCGTCGGCTACGTGCTCGGGCGCAGCCTCGAGCTCGTGTGGGCGCGGCTCGCGGCCAAGGACTGGTTCGTCGAGGCGCTCCCTCAGCTCGCCGCGGTGCCGTACGAGGGAGACATCATCAGCCGCGCCTCGATCTCGCTCGGCATCGGCGCGGTGGTAAGCGGTGGTATCATCTTCCGGTACTTCACCAAGCCCGACGTGCGCCAGTGGGCGGACGAGGTGGCGGAGCAGCTGATGCAGGTGAAGTGGCCCACGCGCAAGGAGGTGGGCAACAACACCGTGGTGGTGATGGTGGCGAGCGCGATCATCACGGCCTATCTCACCCTGCTCGACCGTCTGTGGGGCTTCGTCACCAACCTCATCTACACCGCCGGAACCTGAATCCGGCGCGCCACCCGCTCCGATCTGCTCGACTCAGATCCCACCGAGTTCTGTCATGACCTCCGAAACGACCGAAACGCCCAACACCGAGATGAAGTGGTACGCGGTCCACACGTACTCTGGCTACGAGGGCAGGGTGCGCGACTCGTTGCGCCAGCGCATGGTGCAGTTCAGCCTGGAGGACCACTTCGGCGAGATCCTCATCCCCAGCGAGACGACGAGCGAGACCACCTCGTCGGGGAAGTCGCGGGTGCGCAACAAGGTGAGCTACCCCGGGTACGTGTTCGTCGAGATGCGGATGAGCGAGCAGGCCTGGCACCTCGTGAAGGACACCCCTCGCGTGATCGGCTTCATCGGCAACCAGACCCCGCGCGAGGTCTCGATGTCGGAGATCGACAGCGTCCGCCGCGGGATCGCCGAGGGCACGGTGAAGCCGAAGCCCAGGCTCAGCTTCAACGTGGGCGAAGAGGTGCGCGTGCTCGACGGTGCGTTCGCCAACTTCACGGGCACCGTCGACGAGGTGAGCCCGGAGAAGCAGAAGCTCAAGGTCATCGTCTCGATCTTCGGTCGCCCCACCTCCGTCGAGCTCGACTTCTCGATGGTGGAGCGCCGCTGACGACAGGCGGCCTCGGAGCGCCTATGGGGCGGCGGGAAGCGCTCACCGAGAAGTTTCGCGTGGTCTGCGGAGCCCGCTTGGGCAAGCTCGCCGAAGGGCTCGCGGCGCTCGCGGCCGACGCGTCGGACGAGGAGGCGCGTGACGGCGTGGAGCGGGAGCTCCACACCCTCAAGGGCGAGGCGAGCCTCTTGGGCTTCTCCGCGATCGCGCGCGTCGCTCAAGCGCTCGAGCGTCGGCTCGGGAGCGCGACACCGGCGCGGTTCGTACCCGCGGGCGCCGAGGGGGAGCGGTGGGCCGCGGGCCTCGCGCTCATCGAGCGCTTGCGGCTTCGCGCGCCCGACGATGCAGAAGGGCAGGCCGCGGCCGACGCGTTCGTGAGCGAGGCAGCCAGAGACACGCCACCGTCTGGCACGCCCTCCTGACCTTCGCGACGGCGGCGCGCGCGGCGACAACAATGTGCGCGACGAGCCTTGCTTCCGGCACCCCGGATTGCGAGGATTCTTTCCCCCCCCGTGACTTCGAACGAACAACGACGATGGCGCGTGCTGTTGCTCGACGACAGCGAGATCAGCCTTGAAGTGGCGAGCGAGGTCCTCGCCGACAACGGGTTCGACGTGCGGGCGACCACGTCGCTCGAGAGCTTCGACGAGGTGCTCGGCAACTGGCTCCCGGAGGTGATCCTCACCGACGTGAAGATGCCCGGCATGACGGGGAGCGAGCTCTGCCGCGCGCTCAAGCGCCGCTACGACACTGCCCACGTGCCCATCGTCTTGTGCTCGAGCATGAGCGCGACCGAGCTCGCCGCGCTCGCGCGCGACTGCGAGGCCGACGGCTTCGTCTCCAAGACCGAGGACATGGACGACCTCGCGGCGGAGCTGCGCGCCGTGTGCGAGAGCATGTCGTGGTGACGCGCCGGCCTCGGTGAGTCGGGGCGTCACTGCCTCCGGGGATCACGTGGGGCGCCACGAGCGATTCGAGGTGGTGTCCCACCGCCACCGCACGTCGAAAGCGCACTCGGGGCCGCCGAGGGCCTCGCAGGTGTCGTGGGAAACCGAGACGGCGTCGCCTCCGGAGAGCACCACCAGCTGTTCGAGGGCTCCATGGGTCCAGTCGCACAAGCTCCGCTCCCGCGGCGTCCCTTGGATGATCACCGTCATGCGATCGTCCACGTGGGACACCACGCGCAGCCGCCCCCACGAGTGATAGCGCGGCCAGATCGTGGGGAGGGCGCTGAGCGTCCCTCCGGGGGCCAACGTCACCGCGGAGGCGGGGAAGAAGCGCCGAAACGTGGCTCGCACCGAGGCGCGCCCGAGGTCGCGGCCGAGGCCGTCCTGGCTCGCCGTGTTGGGCGGTGGGGCCGTGACGAGCTCGACGAGCAAGCGGGTGGGGAGCCACCCGAGGGGCAGCGTGGCCGGCGACAGCGCCTCGGCGAGGCGCGGCTTGTCGGCGCCGAGCTCGAGGCGCCAGGCGGCGGTCTCGCGGGCGCCGATGACCCGGGGCAGGGCCCGGAACACCACCCCTCGGGTACAGGGCTCGTCGTCACCGGGGTTCGACTTCCAGGTCACGGTCGGGGCATGGGCGATGATCACGTCGTGCGCCGCCGCCGGCCGCGCGAGGCCCGCCTTGGCTGCGCCGAGCGCGAGCTCGCCGAAGGCGCGCTTCATCGCCTGCGCGAAGGCGTCGACGTTGGGCCAGCGGGCGGCTCGGTTTCGATCCATCGCCTTGAGGAGTGGGGCGTCGAGAGGGGCGAGCTCGCTCACGTAGCTGGAGGGCGGCTTCGGATCGGAGCTGCGCTGGTTCTGGAGCGTCTTCCAGGGGTCGTCTTCCACCACCCACGGCAGCTCGAGGGTGATGAGCTCGTAGAGGGTCACCGCCAGACCGTACACGTCGGCGCTCGGATCCAGCTCGATGGGGGTGGCCGCCTCCGGCGCCATGTAGCCCGGCGTGCCGGCGAGGCTCGCGCGCTCTCCCTGGCGGCTCGCGATCCCAACGTCGACCAGCACGGCGCGGTCGCGGAACGGGTCGAGGAGGATGTTGGCCGGTTTCACGTCGCGATGGATGATCCCCGCGTGGTGCAGTGAGCGCAGGGCGGACGTGATCTGCTCGAGCACCATGACCACCCGCTCCATGGGGATACGCGCCGCTTCACGCCGCGACCGCACGATGGCGTCGAAGAGCGACTCTCCCTCCACGAGCTCCATCACGAAGTAGGCGCTCCCGTCTTCGAGGCCGAACGCGTACACCTGAACGAGGTTGGGGTGCCGGAGCGCGGCGAGGGTGGCAGCTTCGGCGCGGAAGCGCTCCACCAGCTCTGCGTTCTGCGACTGTTCCGAACGGAGCACCTTGATCGCGACCGGGCGGCGCAAGCCGAGGTCTTCACCGCGGAACACGCCCCCCCCGCCGCCAGCCCCGATCTCGTGCAGGATGCGGTAGCTCCCGCCGAAGGTCGCCCCCTCGAGCGCTCGTCGCACCGACGTGATCGGCTCGTCGGTCTGTCCCGCGTCGAAGAACGACGTGAGCACCGCGTTCGCTTCGTCGCCGCGGGCGGCGGCCGCGGCGGCCCGAGCGAGCGCTCGCTCGCCGTCGTCGTCGGGGCCGCCGAGCGCGGTGACGCCAGCGGTGGTGCGCACCTCTATCTCGTGACCGTCGTCGGTGCGCAAGGGTTGGCTGGCGACGGTCTGGCGGATGCGCTCGAGCACCGTCACCGCCTGGTGAGCGGTGGCGCCGTGAAACACGATCGCCAGGTCGTCGCTCTGGTAGCGGGCGACGATGTCCGAGCCGCGGATGACGTAGACCGCCACCTCGGCCACGTGTCGGAGCAGCGCGTCGCCTTCGCGGTGGCCGTACACGTCGTTGATGCGGGTCATCCCCACCACGTTGATGATGGCGACGGCCAGCGGCTCGCCCGTTCGGCGGCATGCGGTCTCCATCATCTCGAGCAGGCGCGTGAGCGTGCTGCGGTTCCACACCCCGAGCAGCGGATCGAGGCCGCCAACTTCGCGCACCGCGTCGAGCTCGGCACCGATGCGGTCTTGCACCGCCTGAAACGCTCGCTCCTCGGCGGTGCGGCGCGCCATCGTGGTGAGGATGGGGGTGAGCTTGGCCGCCCCGAGGCGCGCGCCCGCGAAGACGACGCCGATCACGATGCGCGGGTGGTGGCTGCCGCCTTCGGTGGTCACCGCGAGCACGGTCTCGAACGCCTCGTCGTACGACGCGATCCCGTCGGCGGTGGCGAGCGCGCTCATCACCAGCGGCACCCCCGCCTCGGCGGCGTCGATCACGCGGGCGACGAGGCGCGCGTCTTCCGCGGGCGCGTCGGACGCGACGTGCGCCTTGTGGGGCGCGTCGGCGATCACCACCGCCGCGTCGGCCCCGAGGGCCTGTCGCAGGGTGACGGCCATGCGCTCGAGCGGCTCACCGCCCCGTCCCAACCCATGGCACTCGAGCAACAGCGCAACGTCGGGCAGGCTCAGGCTCGGCGCGTCGTTCGGCGAAGCGAGCGCCGCGAGCATGGCGGACGGAGGGGTTGGCTTCACCACGATGGCCGCGAGGCCGATCATGAGGCGCGACGGGTCTTCGTCGAACCTCACCCCAACCAGCCGTCCGTAGCCACGTCGCTCGACCGGCCGCTCCATGATCGCCTCGAGCAGCGCTTCGGCGAGGCGGTCGCGGTGGAGACTCACGAACACGCACTCGAAATGCTGCTCGTCGAGGGCGGCCAACGACGACTCGATCCCGGTCGCGACCACACAGGCGAAGCCGGCTCCCTCGAGCACGTCGCGGTGAGCGCGCGCCATGGTGGGGTCGGGGTCGACGACGAGCACGCGTCGCGTCGCCCCTTCTGGTCCTCGCCCGCTCCGCAACGTGCCCCAACCCTAGCCGCGGGCCCGCGCCGCCGCCATCGATCTCAGCGCCTCCTCCCGTCCGTCGGCGCGTCGCTCGGTCGTCGGCGCAGGCGACGGTCCGAACGTGAGCGGGGTTTAGTCGGGGCGCGGCCTGTGCCACCATCGGTTCGTGCGAAACTGGAACCGGAGAGGGCGATGAGTCACACGCCGAAAGACGTTCACGTGTTGCTGTTGGAGGACGACTCGCTCGACGTGATGGCGGTGCGACGGGCCTTCAAGAAGGCGCGCATCGCCAACCGCCTCACGGTGGCCAAGGACGGCGTGGAGGGGCTCGCGATGTTGCGAGGCACGGACGGCTTCGAGCCGATCGACAAGCCCTACATCGTGATCTTGGATCTCAACATGCCGCGCATGGACGGCATTGAGTTTCTTCAGGAGCTGCGGGCCGACCCCAACCACCACGACGCGGTGGTGTTCGTGCTCACCACCTCGAAGGCCGACGAAGACCGCGCCGCCTCCTACGACATGAACGTCGCCGGCTACATCGTGAAGTCGGACGTCGGCGAGGGGTTCTTGAAGGTGACCGAGCTCCTCGATCACTACTGGAAGGTGGTGCTCCTCCCCGGTTGACGCCAGAGACCGCCAGCCTGCCGTCGTCGGCTCGACGGGCCACCGCTGCGCCACCGCCTCGTCATTCACTCGGAGAGAGCTTCTCTGGTAGAAACGTCCGGTCGCGCACATCACACGACTCGCTCTCCACGACCCACCCGACGCGCCGAGAGGCGTGCTGAACCAATGCCCGAGCTATCGATTCTCTTGTTGGGGGGAGACGATGACTCACAGAGCGCCACGGCGGCGCTCTTGCGAAAGAGACGTTACCGCGTCGCCGCCGCCGAGCCCGTCTCCGACGGAGCGGGCCTGGGTGCGTCGTCGGGTCTGGCCGCGCACGACGCGGTGATCGTGCTGCTGCCGGCGAGCCCGGCGCGCGGGGTCGAGGTGCTCGAGCGCCTCGCCGCTGCCTCGGCGCCCCCGATCATCGTGGTGGGCGCGGACGCCACCGTGCCGGACGCGGCCACCGCCTACGCGCTGGGGGCGGTGTACTGCGTGGCCGACCACGACGACCATGACCGGCTCTTCGAGGCCCTCGGCCTCACCTTGAGCACCAGCCGCCGCGACAGCGAGCTGCGGTATTTTCGGGATCGCGCCGCCCAGAGCACGGGCTGGAGCGCGCTCGTCGGCGGCTGCGACGCGATGCGGAGCGCGCTCCGAGTGGTGCGGCAGATCGTGGAGCGCAAGTCGCACCGCGCCCCTCCGCCCATCCTCATCACCGGCGAGACGGGCACCGGCAAGGGCATGGTGGCCCGCTGCATCCACTTCAACAGCCACCGCCGCCACGAGCCCTACGTCGACGTCAACTGCGCCGCGATCCCGGCCGCTCTCATCGAGGCGGAGCTGCTCGGACACGAGCGCGGGGCCTTCACCGACGCTCGCATCGCGCGGGCCGGTCTGTTCGAGACGGCCCACGGCGGCAGCCTGTTCCTCGACGAGATCGCGGCCCTCCCGTTCGAGCTCCAGGCCAAGCTCCTCACGGTGACGGAGGAGAAACGCGTACGGCGGATCGGCGGGCGCGAGTCGAAGGATGTCAACGTGCAGATCCTGGCCGCCACCCATCGTGATTTGCACGCCATGGTCGAGGCAGGGGAGTTCCGCGAAGACCTCTACCATCGGCTCAACGTGATCCGGGTGCACCTGCCGCCGCTCCGTGAGCGCGGCGACGACAAGGTTCGCCTCGCCGAGCGCTTCGTGGCCGAGATGTGTGCCGAGTACGATCTGCCTGCGCGCGATCTCACCCCCGAGGCCAAGGCCTTCATCCGCGGGTACGACTGGCCGGGGAACGTGCGCGAGCTCAAGAACCAGATCGAGCAGATCATCCTGGTGGCCGACGACTTCGAGATCCGTCCCGAGCACTTCAATATCGTCAGCAAGGAGCGCGCGCGGCTCGAGCTCCAGCCGCAGAACGGGGGCCTCGACGTCGTGCTCCCCAAGGATGGCGTCTCGCTCGAGGCGGTGGAGCGCTCGATCATCCGAGAAGCGCTCAGGCTCTGTGACGGCAACGTGTCGCGCACGGCACGCTTCCTCGACATCTCGCGCCAGACGTTGATGTACCGGCTCAAGAAGCACGACATCCCGAGCTCGGGCTGACCGGCCCCGAGCCGCTGCCGCCGCGGGCGCCGGTCGCTGCGAAGTTGGACTCCTCGGCCGCGCCGCGCCACGCTTGGGTGTAAGGTACGAGGATGGGGGACGACGAGCAGACCATCGTGACGGCGGACGGCACCACGACGCGCGGTGAGCTCCGTCAGCGCGTCACGGTGCTCGCGCCCGGGATCGTGCTGATCCGCGAGTATCCCAAGGCGTCCGCGGCCACCTGGGACTTCATGGCGCGCACCGCGGCCGCGGTGGGGGAGACGTACGACGTGTACGTGGTCGTGCTCGACGTGAGCGAGGCGGTCGTCCGACCGAAGGGTGCCTACCTCGAGACGATCCGCCACACGCTGAGCGAGGTGCTCAAGCCGGCCCACATCGCCTTCGTCCAACCGGGCTCCATGCTGCTGCGTTCCGTCTTGCGCTTCATCGCGAACACGATCGTACGAAAGTCGACCGTTCACGCGTCGCTCGAGGAGGCGTTGGTGATGGCGCGGAGCGCGCTCGACGAGGCGCAGCGGGATCAGGCGCAGCGGGAGAAGGCCTGACCCCTCGCCGGCCGCTCCGTCCCGCGCAGTCGCTCGGGGCCGGCGCGGCCTTGGACCGAGCGGCCCTGGACCGAGCGGCCCTGGACCGAGCGCCCCTGGACCGAGCGCCCCTGGACCGAGCGGCCCTGGACCGAGCGGCCCTGGACCGAGCGGCCCTGGACCGAGCG
>CAYOAL010000178.1:0-10452 GCA_964401935.1 uncultured Polyangiaceae bacterium | reverse complement strand
GGACCGAGCGGCCCTGGACCGAGCGGCCCTGGACCGAGCGGCCCTGGACCGAGCGCCCCTGGACCGAGCGCCCCTGGACGAGCGGCCCTGGACCGAGCGGCCGCGCGCCGTGTCCGGCGCGCGCCGAACCGCGGGTCGGTGCGGTGCGGGTTTGTCTCCCGCGCGCGAGGCGGCTGCGCTAGTCTCCTCTGCTCGCGATGGCGGTAGGGGATGAACAGGCGGTGCCCACCGCGGATGGCACCACGACGACCCGAGGAGACCTTCGACAGCGAGTCACCGTGCTCGCTCCGGGGATCGTTCTCATCCGCGACTACCCTCACGCTTCGGCCGAGACCTGGGCCTTCCAGGCCGAGGTCGCGGCGGAGCTCGGCGCGCTGTACGAGCCTTACGTCGTCGTGCTCGACGTGAGCGAGGCGAAGGGGAGGCCGAAGGGGAGGCACCTCGAGACGATTCGCTCGACCTGGCGCGACGTGCTGAAGCCGGCCTACGTCGCCGCGGTGCAGCCGGGGTCGGTCTTGATGCGTTCGGTCCTTCGGTTCATCCTGGCCACCCTCACGCGGAAGTGCTCCGTTCACGCCACCCTCGAGGAGGCCCTCGTGGTGGCCAAGAGCGCGCTCGCAGAGGCGCAGAGTGCATAGACCCCACCGCGCTGCCTTCGCCGTCGCTGGCGGCAGCACAAGCGCATAGCAACACATGTCGGATCTGGCGGAGTTCTGCGAGCGCGTCTGCGACGTGCTCCACGAGATAAGCTCGGGCGAGTGCTCGATCACCGAGGAGGGGATCGAAGAGCACCACGATCCCAACCAGCGCGCGGTGTACACCGGCCTGTTGATGCTCCACGAAGACCTGCTCTACCAAGCGGAGCGTCGCGCGGAGGCCGAGCTCGAGCTGAGGCGCCGGCAGGAGCGCCAGGCCGCGCTCTTCGATCTCGCCAAGGTGGCGATCTGGGACTGCGACATCTCGCACGTGCTCGCCCAGCTCAAGGAGCTCGGCAGCGACGCCGTGCGACGCGTGGCGGACGACGACGAGCTGATCGGTGTTCTGCTCGAGAAGCTCACCGTCAACGCCGTGAACCGAGAGGGGCTGCGCATGCTCGCGGTGGCCAACGTCAAGGCGTTGAGCACGCGCAAGGTCGACCTCCTCGACGCGGAGTCGCTGCCCATGTTCCGCGCCCTCTTCCGCGCGCTCGCTGCCGGAGAGCGCCGGGTGGAGCTCCCCGGCCACCTGCGGGCCTTCGACGGCGCCACCCTCAACGTCGTGCTCGGCGTCACCGTCCCGAGCGCGGACGAGGGCTTCGCGATCTTTACGGTCGCCGACGTCACCGCGCACCAGCGCCGTCAAGAGGCGGAGCGGGCGGCGCACGAGAAGACCATCGAGCTGCAGCGCATCAACACCGAGGTCGAGCGTCTCTTCTACGCCGTGTCCCACGACATGCGGGCGCCGCTCCGAGGCGTCCACAACCTCGCGGAGTGGGCGGTGGAAGATCTCCAGGCCGGCGACCACGAGAGCGTCCACAACCACATGAGCGCCCTCCGCGGTCGTATCGAGCGGCTCGAGCGGATGATGAACGATCTCCTCACTTATGCGCGGGTGGGGCGCGTGGAGAAAGACGTCGAAGAGGTCGACGTGCAGGCGCTCATGGGCGAGCTCACCACGCTCGCCTCGCTCCCCGACGGGTTCGCGCTCGAGGCGCGCGGACCGCTCCCGACCATCACCTCGGTGCGGACCCTCTTGATCCAGGTGTTCCTCAACCTGATCGGCAACGCGGTGAAGCACCACGATCAGAGCACCGGTGTGGTGGCCATCGAGGCCACCGATCAGGGCGCGATGGTGGAGTTCCGCGTCATCGACGACGGGCCCGGGATCCCCGAGCGGTATCGCGAGCGGGTGTTCGAGCTGTTCAGCACCCTCAAGCCCCGCGACTCGGTCGAAGGGAGCGGGATGGGGCTCGCCTTCGTGCAGAAGGTTGTGCGGAGCTTCGGCGGGCACATCGCCATCGTCGGGCCCGAGGGAAGAGGGACGACGTTTGCGTTCACTTGGCCGAAGCACGTGGCCCCCCTCAAGTCGGGCTCGACATGATACGGTCGACGCGCGAGGAGCGCTTGCGCCACGGCGGCACGTGTGGCAACGACGGAGATGACGGACGAAATGGGCAACCAAGCTGACGATCTCGACCGCCAGGTGTTGGACTCGACCGGAGCTCCCTGCAGCGTGGCCTCCCTCCGCGAGCGCATCTCCGAAGTGGAGCCCGGCGTGTTCGTGATGCGCGAGCTCAACAGCGGCTCCCCCGAGACGCTCCCCGTCATGACACAAGAGATCGAGCGCCTCGCCGCCGGCCACGACGTGTTCGGGATCGCGATCGATCTGAGCGAGGCCGAGGGGTCGACCACCTCCGAGTACCGCAAGTTCATCCCCAAGCACTTCGCCGAGATCTTCGCCCGCGCCGGCGGTCGGCTGAAGATCGTGTCGGTGGCGTTCACGGGCTCGCCGGTGGCGCGGGTCGCGTCGCAGTTCCTGATCGGGCGCATGACCCACGTGCCGTTCAAGCTCGAGAAGAACGCCGAGGACGCGATCGCGGCCGTGCGGAACGCGATCCAGCGCTGAGTCGGTCGTTCCTGGAGGTGCCTCCGCACCCTCCCCCCACGCTGCGCCGCCGTGTCGCGCTCGGGGCCCCAACGCCCACGCGCGCTTCGCGATCGATCGGTCTCTGCGGGGCCGAGTCTGTGCGGCGCTGCTGCATTTGAGACAGTGCTGCTTTTGAGACGCTGCGCTTCGGACAGAGGACGACCGCGCCGCAGCGCTCGCGCGTGGCATTCCGAGTCGTTGGGCCGACCTCTGGTGTGCGCCCCCGCTGGTGCGGTGATTGCAATCGCCCTCCACCCGGACACGGCGTCCGAAACTCAACGCATCGGCGGCGCCCTTGGCCCCGGTGGAGGGAGGAGCTCTCAATGCGATGGTCACGGTTCAAGCGACCGTTACGGTTTATTGCTCTCGCCGGCGCGCTGGCGCTGGCCAGCACCGCCATGGGGCCGTCCCAGCCGGCGGACGCGTCGATCGACAACCTCGAGCTCTCCTTCGGCGACGCCAAGAAGGGGTTCATGACGCTGCCGCTCTACCGAGCCGGCTCGGTGCCCGACGAGTTCCTGGTGCTCGCTACCCCCGGCGACTGCCAGCGCAGCGTGCAGGTGACGATGGCCTGGGACGAGGCGGAGAACTGGGTGCGGATCCGCGTCCAGTCCAAGGGCGCCCTCGAGCGATTCCCGAGCGTCGACCGCACCGAGGGCGTCGACTACTTCCACAACCCGTGGTGGCCAGAGCCCATCGACTTCGACAACGGGCGCTACCTCCTGTGGTTCATCAGCTCACCTCAACTCGCGACGTTCTACTACGACGTGAACACGCTCGAGCTGCTCGGGAGCGAGTACGACTTCGAGAGCCCGCCCATCCCGTCGATCCCGATCGAGATCCCGGTGTTCACCGCGATCCCGACACCGTTCTTCCAGCCGGACGAGAACGGGGACGTCGACGTGGTGTGGGAGTACGCCTACGACGGCCTCGTGAGGCCGGATCTGCCGGATCAGGCGCACGCGCTCGGAACGTTCCTCCCTCACACCTTGTGCAAGACGGACCCGTTCCGCTACGACCGCTCGTCGACGCGCCCCTACGTGTCGGCGCGCCCCGCCTCGGAGGCCAAGACGTGGCGCGAGTACCTCGAGAACGGGCTCGTGTTCGACCTCACGGTGGAGCCGCCCGAGTACTTCACGTTTCCCCCCGCCTCCACGAACGTCGGCGTGTACCAGGGACAGGCCGGCATCGCCGGCAACATCCCCAAGGGGTGGTCGCTCGACTTCGAGGCGTTCTTCGGCAGCATCGCGCCCCCGATTCGGCCGCTCCCCACCGCGCCGTTCCCCGGCGAGACCTGTGAGGACTGGTTCAAACCAAAGCGCGATCGTGACCTCGACATCTGCGCGCCCCCGCCGGGAGGTGGACAATGAGATCGATGCACGTGGCGGCGATCCTCACCATCGCCGCTGGCGCCGCAGCCTGCGCCGACGACAAAGACGCAGAGGTGCGTGACTACCTGCAGACGGTGCAGCAGGAGCTCGTGCTCGGCACGGACAACCACGCCCACAGCCTCCACCTCGAGGAGAACCTCCGCTTCAACACCGCCCGCCCGAGCGCGGACGCGGACCGGGGACGGCGCCTCTTCGGCCTCGCCGAGGATCTCGAGACGCTCGACGACACCGAGGCGCTGTTCGAGGGCTTCTCCATCACGTTCGGACCCGGCTACCCCATCGGCGGGGTGGTCCAGAGCAACGGGCGGAGCTGCTTCACCTGCCACCGCGGGGTGAGCCTCAACCTCGGCATGCCGCTCCCGCCGCTCTCCGACTCCGTCGATCCGAGCGACCCGCTCTTCACCGGTCTCGACGCCGACGCTCAGCAGGACCCCGACGGCTTCGACAACCTGAACGACCACGCGCTGTTCAAGTATCGCACCGGTCGCTTCAACCTCGCTCGCTCACAGGACGATCCCTTCCGCAAGGTGTTCTTCTGGCGCAAGTCGAACGCGCTGGTGAACACCGTCTTCGGGCGCGGCTTCTTGAACGACGGCCGCATGCGCACGATGTTCGAGACCGCGCGCGGCGCGGTGTTCAGCCACACGCAAGAGAGCGACGACCGCTTCGACGACCTGTTCACGCCCGCCGACGGGCGCGACATGGAGGCGTTCATCTTCTCGCAGCTGAGTGATCCGGCCCTCGCCGCCTTGCTCGATCCGAGCGATCCGCTCCACAACCTGCTCAAGTGGTTCCCGTTCCTCACGGTGAAGGTGAAGACGGTGAAGCAGCTGCGCGGACAGCTCGTGTTCATGCGCGACTGCATGTCGTGTCACAACACGCCCAACGTCTTCAACAACATCTCCAACGTGCAGGGCATCGGCCTCGATCCAGATCGTGATCCGAGGTTCCCCACCCACGGTCCCAACGTGGGGCGTGGGTTCAACATCGGGGTCTCCGAGCGCAACAAGCACGGGCTGCGCTTCACCGTGCCCGATGGTGAGGGCGGCTTCGAGCCCGTCACCCTCGAGCTCGCCGACGAGGACGGCGGCGTCACCCAGCACACCGTGACGTTCGACATCGGCATGGCGGCGACCACCGCCCGCACCGCCGACATCGGTCGCTTCAAGGTGCCCCAGCTGCGGAAAATCAGCGAGCTCGCGCCCTACTTCCACGACAACTCGGCGGACACCCTCGAGGAGGTCATCGAGTACTTCAACAGCGACGCCTACAACAACTCGGTCGACGGGCAGCGTTTCCCGATCCACGAGTCGGCCCGCGAACGGCGCGACCTCTTGGAGTTCTTGAAGATCCTCTGAGAACGCGCGCGACGGTGGTACGAGAGCGGGAGCCCGGCGTGGCTCCCGTTTTCGTCTCCGAGGCTCCATGACCCGACCCCGCGTTCTTCTCCTCGACGACAGCGAGCTCGCGCTCGAGGTGCAGGTGATGATGCTCGAGCGGAAAGGCTTCGAGGTTCGCGGCTGCCTCGATCTGGAGGAGCTGCGCGCGGCCGCGGAGAGCTTCGTGCCCGAGGTGGTGGTGACCGACGTGGGCCTCGCGGATGCGACGGTGGAGGAGGCCTGCGCCGCCATCCGCGCCGCGTTCGGGCACGACGTCCCGCTCTTGCTCTACTCTGGCCGAGAGGACGAGGAGCTCGCGCGGCTCGCCGAGAGCCTCGGCGTGCGCGGCTTCATCAACAAGGCCGACACCCAGGGCGTGGTGCTCGCGAAGATTCGGGCTGCGCTCGAGCGCAGCGCACCCTGACCGCATCTGGCGGCTCGGCGCTCTCGCAGCTCTGGAGAGACGCGCCGGCATGTGCCGAGAATTGCAGGGATTGTAAAATTCCTTGACTTTGATGTGGTGGGCTCTTAGATAGCCGACCCCCCTTTTCCCCGGCACTCGGGGACCCTTTCAAGAGGGGCGGAGCCGACCATGAAGAAAATCGCTGGTCTCATCAAGCTTCAGCTCCCGGCTGGCAAGGCCAACCCGTCCCCGCCCGTGGGCCCTGCTCTCGGTCAGTATGGCGCCAACATCATGGCGTTCTGCAAAGACTTCAACTCGCGCACGGCCAAGGCCGGCGACATGATCATCCCGGTGGTGATCACGGTGTACGCAGATCGGAGCTTCACCTTCATCACCAAGACGCCGCCGGCGTCGGTGCTCTTGAAGAAGGCGGCCGGTCTCCGCACGACCGGAAAGCCCGGCGCGGGCTCTCCCGAGCCGAACAAGATCAAGGTCGGAACGGTGAAGCGCAGCCAGGTTCGGGAGATCGCCGAGCTGAAGCTGCCCGATCTCAACACCACGAACGTCGATCAGGCGATGAGGAGCGTCGAGGGGACCGCCCGCTCGATGGGACTCACCGTCGTCGACGGCTGAAAGACGTCCGGTCGCGCCCTCGCTCGTCCGGCACGTGGCCGGCGACGAGGCCGAACCTTCGACGACTCCACACCACCCCTCCGTGGGTGGGAGGCGCAAGCCGCTAGGAGGAATATGGCAAGAAAACCAAGCAAACGCGTCAGAGCCTATCGCGAGAAGATCTCACGGCTCGAGCGGCACACGCTCGAGACCGCGGTCCAAATCGTGAAAGAGTCGGCCGGTGCGAAGTTCGACGAGACCGTCGACCTCGCAGTCCGACTGGGCGTCAACCCGCGCCATGCAGACCAGATGGTCCGCGGCGCAGTGGTCTTGCCGCACGGCACCGGGCAAAAAGTCCGCGTCGCCGTGTTCGCCAAAGGCGACAAGGCCAAGGAGGCAGAGGAAGCCGGAGCCGACTTCGTCGGTGATGACGACCTCGTGGCCAAGGTCCAAGAGGGATTCCTCGACTTCGACCGTGTCATCGCCACCCCCGACATGATGGGGAAGGTGGGTAAGTTGGGCAAGGTGCTCGGCCCTCGTGGTCTGATGCCGAACCCCAAGGTCGGTACCGTGACGCCGAACGTCGGCGCCGCGGTGCAGGAGGCCAAGGCGGGTAAGATTCAGTACCGCGTGGAGAAAGCGGGCATCGTGCATGCGCGCGTCGGCAAGGTGTCGTTCGAGCCCGAGCAGCTCGTCGACAACGCCAACACGCTCATCGCGCAGCTCGTGCGGCAGAAGCCGGCGACCGCCAAGGGCACCTATCTGAAGAGCATCACGCTGTCTTCGACGATGGGGCCCGGCGTGCGGGTCGACACCGCCGAGTACAGCGGAAAGGTGGAGGCCTGAGATGCAGCGCACCGAGAAACAAGCGGCGATCGACTTCATCAAGCAGCGCTTCGACCGCATGGTGTCCGCGGTCTTCGTCGACTACCAAGGCCTCGACGTGGCCTCGGTGACGGAGCTCCGCGACGAGCTTCGCAAGGCCGACGTCGAGTACAAGGTCGTCAAGAACACCCTCGCCAGGCTCGCGATCAAAGACGAGAGCTGGGCGAGCTCGCTCGAGCCCACCTTGGTCGGCATGACGGCCATCGCGTGGAGCTACGAGGAGCCAGGCGCTGCGGCCAAGGTCTTCAAGGCGTTTCAGAAGACCAACGAGAAGCTCAAGATCAAGGGCGGTCTCATCGACGGCAAGGTGATCGACGGCGACACCGTCGTCAATCAGCTGGCCACGATGCCCGGCCGCGACGAGCTTCGGGCCATGCTCCTCGCCACGCTCCAGGCCCCGTCGCAGCAGTTCTTGCGGTTGCTCCAGGCGCCGTCGCAGAACTTCGTGTACCTGCTCAAGGCGAAGCAGGACGGTGAGGGCGCCTGACCGCGCCCCGCCCCACCCAACGTCAACCCAACGAAAACCCAAGTAGATTTATCGCTTTGGAGAGCTTCGAGCGGAGCCCGGTCGGCGGCTGAACAGGGAAGTCTCGGTGCTTTGGCACGAGACGTTCTTTGCGTAGCAAGTTCTTGGCCAGTCATCGCAAGAAAATACTTCTCCCGAGCACGGATTTTGCTATAAGCGCGGCCCCGGCCGCAATGTGAGGAATCTGGTCATGGCTGAAGTCACCCGCGAGCAAGTTGTCGATTTTCTTTCCAACCTCCCCGTCATGCAGATGGCCGAGCTCATCACCGAGCTCGAGGGCAAGTGGGGCGTGAAGGCTGCGCCGGCAGCCGTCGCGGTGGCCGCTGGCCCCGCCGGCGGTGGTGCCGAGGCGGCCGCCGTCGAGGAGAAGACGGAGTTCGACGTCATCCTCGCCGACGCCGGCGGGAAGAAGATCCAGGTCATCAAGGCCGTCCGCGAGATCACCGGTCTCGGCCTCAAGGAGGCGAAGGAGCTCGTCGAGAGCACGCCCAAGCCCATCAAGGAGCAGGTCTCCAAGGAAGAGGCGGAAGACGTCAAGAAGAAGCTCGAGGAGGCTGGTGCCTCCGTCGAGCTCAAGTAGTCCGTCGTCCGCGCTTCGGCTCCACCGCCTCTGCTCGTTGGCGGTGGAGCGACAGGCCGGGTGGGACCGCCCTTGCCACCACGAGCGGCCCACCACGAGCACCCCGTCGTTCACCGATATGACAACGCCCGAAACCCAGGTCGACGACCCGGGATCACTTCTCTTGTCCGCGAGCTAGCCAGGCGCCGAAACCCTCGTTTCGGTGTCCTGGCTTTCGTGCGTTCGCCGCTCGCCGGCCCTGCATCCGCATCGCCGCATCCGAATCGCCGCCCCACCGCCCTGCCCAAGGAACCGATACATGGCTCACCAGATCCAGACGAACTTCCGAATTCGTAAGAACCTCGGACGCGTCGCCCGCATCATCGACGTTCCGAACCTGATCGACATTCAGAAGTCGAGCTACGACAAGTTCCTCCAGATGCGTGTTCCGCCCAACGAGAGGGCCGACATCGGTCTCCAGGGCGTGTTCCGCTCCGTGTTCCCGATCAAAGACTTCAACGGCACCAGCGAGCTGGTGTTCGTCTCGTACAACCTCGAGGCGCCGAAGTACGACGTCGACGAGTGTCGCCAGCGCGGCATGACCTACGCCGCCCCGATCAAGGTGACCACGCAGCTGATGATCTACGACCAGGGCGATGGTGGCGAGCGCCTGGTCCGCGACATCAAGGAGCAGGAGGTTTACTTCGGCGAGATCCCGCTCATGACCGAGACGGGCACGTTCATCATCAACGGCACCGAGCGCGTGGTGGTGAGCCAGCTGCATCGCAGCCCCGGCGTCTTCTTCGATCACGACAAGGGCAAGACGCACTCGAGCGGCAAGGTGCTCTACAGCGCCCGCGTCATCCCGTATCGCGGGAGCTGGCTCGACTTCGAGTTCGATCCGAAGAACCTCATCTACGTGCGGATCGACCGTCGCCGGAAGATGCACGCCACGGTGCTGCTTCGCGCCCTCGGCTTCAGCACGCAAGACCTGCTCAACTACTTCTACTCCACCGAGGTGATCTACCTCGAGAAGGGTGGCAAGTGCAGCAAGAGCCTCGACGTCAACCTGTTGCCCGGGCAGCGCGCGACGCGTGACATCAAGCTCGAGGGCAAGGTCATCGTCAAGAAGAACCAGAAGTTCACCCGCGGCGCGATCCGCAAGCTGCGCGACGCGAAGGTGGAGAAGCTCCCCGTCGACATCGAGGAGCTGGTGGGCAAGGTGAGCGCCCACGACGTGATCGATCCGGAGACGGGCGAGGTGCTCATCGAGTGCAACGAGGAGGTCACCGCCGAGAAGGTGGAGGGCCTGCGCGAGGCGGGTATCGAGTCGTTCGAGGTGTTGTTCATCGACGGCCTCAACGTGGGCAGCTACCTGCGCGACACGCTGATGGCGGACAAGGTTCGCACCCAGGAAGACTCGATCCTCGAGATCTACCGTCGCCTGCGCCCCGGCGACCCGCCCACCCTCGACACGGCGCGGCAGCTCTTCCACAACCTCTTCTTCAACGAGGAGCGCTACGACCTGTCCGCGGTCGGCCGGCTGAAGCTCAACTACAAGTTCTACCGCGACCTCCCCGAGGAGGCGCGCCCCAGCCTGGACGTGAAGGTGCTCACGCCTCAGGACATCCTCGAGACGGTTCGTCACCTCATCGAGCTGAAGAACGGTCGGGGCTCGGTGGACGACATCGATCATCTCGGCAACCGCCGGGTGCGCGCGGTGGGAGAGCTCATGGAGAACCAGTACCGCGTCGGGCTGGTGCGCATGGAGCGCGCGATCAAGGAGCGCATGAGCATGTCGCAGGAGATCGACACGCTGATGCCCCACGATCTCATCAACTCCAAGCCGGTGAGCGCGGTGGTGAAGGAGTACTTCGGCTCCTCGCAGCTCTCTCAGTTCATGGATCAGACCAACCCCCTCTCCGAGGTGACCCACAAGCGGCGCTTGTCGGCGCTCGGGCCGGGCGGCCTCACGCGCGAACGAGCGGGCTTCGAGGTGCGCGACGTGCACACCACCCACTACGGCCGCATCTGCCCCATCGAGACGCCGGAGGGTCCGAACATCGGCCTCA
>CAYOAL010000177.1:0-19198 GCA_964401935.1 uncultured Polyangiaceae bacterium | reverse complement strand
TCGTAGCCGTCGGCGACGGGGAGGCGTGAGAGCTCGCCCCAGTGCACGTCGCCGGAGAGCACGAGCACTCGCTCCGCGCGGGTGGCGGCGATCAGCTCCACGAAGCGCCGGCGCTCGTGAGGAAACAGCGTCCACGACTCGTAGCCGTTGTAGCTGTGCCCGAGCTGGATCGATGACGCGATGAGCCGCAGATCGGCGGGGGCCATGAGCTCGGTCTCGAGCCACGCCCACTGCGCCTCACCGAGCAGGGTCCGCTCCTCGTCGGTGCTGGGAAGGTAGTCGTTGAGACCGGTGCCATCGTTGGGGGTGAGGGCGTCCCGGTGGTAGCGCGTGTCGAGGAGGATGATCTGCAGCCTTCGTCCCCCCGCCTCGTAGGTGTACGACGTGTAGATCCCGTCGCGGTCCCAGCGCTCGGAGCTCGCGGGCTCCTGCCAGAACTCGAGGAAGATGTCGCGCGACGCGGCGCGCATCGGGTACTCCTTCCCCGCGTCGTTCTGGCCGTAGTCGTGATCGTCCCAGGTCGCGAGGAAGTGGGCGCGGTCGCGCAGGCGGAGGAACGCGTCCGCGGCGGCGAGCTCCGCGTAGCGCGTGCGCATCACGTGCGGCAGAGTGGTGTCGGCGTAGACGTTGTCGCCGAGCCACAAGAAGACGTCCGGCTCGAGCGCGGTGGCCACGTCGAGGGCTGGCATGGGCTCGCGGGGGTCGGAGCACGAGCCGAAGGCGATCCGCGTGGGGAGGGTGATCGGGGGCGCCTCGCTCGGCGGGAGGTGGAATTCGACGCGAGGATTGAGCTCCTCGGTCGCGGTGCAGCCCATCCACGCCACCGCCCACCACCATGCACCGCACCGAGCCCTCACGCCTCCATCGTGCGGGTGGAGCGAGCGCGCGACAACCGAGGAGCTGGCTGCGCGGACCGCAGAATCGTGGGGGGCGACCATGGAGCGTGGGCTTCGCGGTCATGCTCGCCTATCCTGGGGGCAGCGTCCGGCTCGAGCTCACGCTCCGAGGCCGACGGACCCCACCCACACGCACGAGGAACCGCGAATGAACCGAAGCCCCCTCTCGCTCACGATGCTGTGGCTCTTGATCGCCGGCAGCGCGACGTGCAACGACGACCGCTCCGATCGCTACGATCCAGGCGGCAGCGGCCCCGACACGTTCTGTCGCGAGAACCCCGAGGACTGCGCCGGCGAGATCGGCGGGGCCTGCCGCACCACCGACGACTGTGACGACGGGGTGTGCTGCCGCGACGACGGCAACTGCAATGGGGGCATGTGCCTCTACCGCTGCAGCGACGATCGCGACTGCCCCTCGAACATGCTGTGCGAGCACGACCACTGCTTCTTCCGCTGCGACTCGGACGCAGACTGCGGCCGAGGCCAGAGCTGCGAGCACGGCAACACCATCTGCGAATACGACTGAGCCACCCGCACCACGACGATCCGAGACCCCCGCACGCGCAGACCACGGCGTGATGCGAGCTTGGCCGTCGCCGCACCGTCCACCACGGGAGGTGCGCCCCTGGCGCGAGCCAGGGCGGCGACGGTCAGCGGGGAGCGACCTCCGGAGTTGGGCTCACCTGAGGAACGACTTCTCCAGGTCCACCGACGTCTCGACGACGAGGCGCCCCTCCTTCACCTGGACACACGTCTTGCCCGACGCCATGTCGGGCGACGCCGCGAGCGCCTCGATGACGAACGGCAGATAGGGAGGGAACGCGCCGCCGGCCAACACCGGGTAGGCCGCCCAGCCGGCCTCTTGGAGCGGCTCGAGCATGCTCTCGGGGGCCTTCGGAGCCACGCCCAGCGCGGCTCGGAGCTTGTCGAGCAGGGCCGCGATCGCCGCCCCATCGGTCGCGCACCGCTCGGCGCCGAAGGGCTCGGCGAGGCGCTCGTTCGTGTCCCCCAAGAGGAGCCACGACGCCTGCACGCGCGGCGGCGTGGCCGCGCTCACGCTGAAGGTGCCGTCGTCGAACAGCTGCGGCTTTGCGCCGTGAAGCTCGCGGGATCGGAGCGACTCCGTACGCCCCATCGTCGCAATCGCGATCGCGCTCTTGTGATCGAGGGACCCCCCGCTCAACGCACCGAGCGTCATCATGAGGCCGCTCGAGACACCCGCCTCGGCCACCCGCGCGGGCACGAGGCACACCGTGGCTCCCTTCGGCGCGCCTCCCTCGGTGCAGCGCTCCCGACCGGTTGCGGTGTTGTCCGGACCGCCTACGTTGGCGTGAAAGCGACTCAGCGCCGCGGCCCCCCGCTCCCGATCGACGTCCCCCGGCCGCGCGGTGAGCACCTCGAGCGTCACCGCGTCCGAGCCCACGAAGGCGGCGATGAAGCCGAAGTCGCCAGTGAACAACGTGTGCGGCTTGGGCTCGAGCCCCTTGCACGCGTCGCCCGCGTCGCAGCGGGCGGCCTCACCCCGGAGGAGCTTGGCGACGGCGGCGAGGAGCTTGTCGCTCTGGCCCGGGGCCACAGGCACGGCGAGCCGCAGGTAGATGGTGGGGGGCGTGTCGAGCGCCACCACCTTCTTCTGAACCGCGGCGCGATCTTCGTCCTTCGGCGCCGCGACGTACTCGTCGACGAGCTTCTCGAGGTCGGCCGCTGGTGGCGCCAGCGCACCCACGAGCAGCGGGCGCGTCCCATCGATCCCGACCGCCGCGGTGAGGGTCTTGGCGTCTGTCACGTTCTCGCCCAGGAGCTCGGTGAGCATGGCGAGCGCCTCGTCCCGCTCCTTCGCGGGCAAGGCGCCGAGCACCACGTCCGCGAGCCCCGCGTCTGCGCGCGCGTAGACGAACGCGTCGCGAGGGAGCGCGGCGAAGGTGCCCCCGACCGGGACCGCCCCAGGCGCGGGCGTCGGCGCGGGGGCCACCGAGGCCGACGCCCGCGGCGCGCTCGACGCGGGGCCCTTCGCGGTGGCCGAAGGCTCGCCGGCGCCGACCTCCGGCTTGTCACACCCGAGCGTGCCAGCGAGACCCACGACACCCACCACCAGCGACAACGTTCTCCACATGGCGCGCGAGCATTCTATGCCCGTACCCAGATGTCGCAGCAATTCGAGCGACGCGTCGAGGCGCGGAGCGCCGAGAGGAGTGGCGAACAACCCGCAGGAGGGAGCCCGAAGGGCGACCGACGAGGAATTCGGCCTGGGCGCGCGGGCCTGGCCTCGACGCCCTCGTCGACGGCGCCGGCTCGGGCCATCGGGTTGCGCGGAGGGATCCTCCGGCCCAAGCCCTCAGGGACGGCACACGCGTGAGGTCCAGCGACCTTGCACCGCGTAGGGATCGGGGCGCACCCCGCACTCGCCGTAGGACATGTCCTCGCCAGGGGCGAAGAGGGCCGCGGTGGTGTCCACGTCGACGATGGCGCCGAGCGCGTCGCGCTCGACCTCGCGCTGGATCGAGACCGGCACGTAGGCGAAGTCGCGCAGCGCCCAGAACAGCTCTACGATGCCCTCGGTCTCCATGCGCATGCACCCTTGCGAGACGAAGTCGCGCACGAGGAACCAGTCGCGCTCGAGCAGGTCGCAGCTGCCGCCGCCGCCGGGGCACGAGTAGGTGATGGGGCCGTGGAAGCCGTAGGTGTGGTGGCCCTGGGAGTTCTCGATGTTGAGGCGCAGGAAGGGGAAGCCGCCGAAGTAGTCGGGGCTGTACCGGCGCGCGACGAAGTACCAGCTGTTGCTCGGATCCATCGTCTTGAAGAAGCCGGTGGGGGTGTAGCTCTTGCCGCTGCTGCCCCGCTTGCCGACGCCCGTGGGGTACACCCTCGACACACCCGTGGCGCGGTCGAACAGGTGCACGCTCAGTCCCTCGAGCGACACGATCACCTCGGGCCGCTCGAGCTCGGGGAGCTCGGTGGGCACCGCGTAGGTGTGCGGAAGATCGGCCTTTCCCGGGCCGAGATCGGCGCCCGGGTGCTCCTCGTCGAAGGCGACGCCCTCCCCCTCCGGCTCGCGATCCACGAAGCCGTCGCCGTCATCGCCAGGCTCGCCGGTCACCGCGCAGCCGGCCAAGAGGATGCCCAAGAGGCTCGTCATCATGAAGTGTCGCATTGTGTGGTTACGCATCCTACCTGCCCCCACGGACACTGCAAGCACAAAGATCCAGCGGTGGGCATGGATCGTCAGCGACCCAGACGCAGCTGCGGGCGGCTCCCGCCACCGCGGTGGCCTTCAGCGCGTGAGCGCCGCTGCTTCGAGGATCGCGCGCAGGCGCACGAGCGTCCGTTGCTTGAGGCGCTCGGGGCGGACATCGTCGGCGACGAGCACGACGTCGGCCCCGTCGTGTCGGCGGAAGGTGATGTCCCCCCCCACGTCGAGGACGGCACGAATGTCACTCAGCGCGTGCTCGTCGCGACGAGCGCGTCGCACGATCGACAGGTCGTCGACCCACACCGCGTCACGAGCGGCGTCGACACGAACGCGGACGACGCGGGTGGGCAAGAGCATCACGACGAGGATCACCGTGGCGACGAGAAAGGCGAGCCGGGCCATGTTCCATGGGTTCGGGGTCGCTCGCTGAAGCACGAAGAACACGCGGCAACGGCCCGCGGCTCGAGCGCACGCCTCCACCTCGGCCAGCGCCACCTCGAGCGGCACCGTCGGTCCACCGCGCCCGTCCGTCAGGGTGCTCGCCGTGCCTTCCACCGGCGCGACCGCCTCCCGCAGCGCCGCTGGCGCCCGGTCGCATTCGTAGGCAAACGTGGGCCCAAAGGTGGGGGCGCGTGGCTCGTCGACCCTGTGGACGCACCAACACTTGGATCGCGCGGTTCCCTCCTCGGGCGCGCCGAGCGGACCCCGCGCGGCCAGCGGGTCGTCTGCCTCGTTCGAGCAGTGGAAGGTCTCCTCCTCCACGCGAGCGGGGGCGAGCGAGTCCCACACCGCCGAGGCCACGAGCAAGAGCACCGGCAGCCAAAAGAACCGCAAGGTCGGCACGAACCAGAGCGAGCACGTCGCCACGTGCGGTGGCGCGCTCCGATACGGCCCCGCGGTCTTCACTCCGTGGAGGCTACCACGTCCGGCGATCGCTCCATGGAGGCCGCGCAGCGCCCTCGAGCGTCCCCTCGGCGCGCGACTCGACTCGGCGGCGCGCGCGGCGCGTCAGCCAAGCCGGCGCGACACCGTCGCCAGCCACGGCTGCTGGGCTCGCGGCTTGCCGCTCGGGCGGTAGTAGTGCTCGAGCAACGAGAAGCCGGCCTCCTCGAGGTACGCTCGCCAGGTGTCGAGGGTGAGGTAGCAGCCGAAGCGGGCGCCGTGCTGCTCCTCGATGTCCGGCCCTCTCGGGTTGGAAGCGAAGAGCACCCCCTCGGGGCGCAGCGACTCACGCAGCTCGGCGAGAACGCGGCGTAGCTCCTGACTCGGGACATGAAAGAGCGAGGCGTTGGCGAAGATGCCGTCGAAGCGGGCGGGCGGGAGCTCGAGCGCGAGCAGGTTCTGGTGCCACACCTCGCAGCCGCTCGCGGCCCGTGCCATCGCGACGAAGCGGTGCGCCGCGTCGAGACCCACCGGGACGTGGCCGCGTTCGGCGAGCGCGCGGAGATCGCGGCCGGGACCGCAGCCGAGATCGAGGATGTCGTGCGGCCCGTCGCCGGCCATGTGCCGGAGGAGCGCGTCGATGTTCTGCGACACGTCGTGGTGCTTGGTCCCCTCCCGAAAGTCTTCGGCGTGGCGGTCGTAGTGCGCGATGGTGCGCTCCACGAGTCGCGCGAGCTCGTCGGGTTCGATCGCGCGGAGCGCCGGCGTCATCGGGACGGTTTAGCCCTCGTGGGCCGGCGCCGCCATCCCGCAGCCCGTCCACCCCAGCTCAGCGCACCTTCTTCACGGCCGGGTTCGGTGGTGGCGCCCCGCTCGGCGGCTTCGCCGCTCTCTTCTTCGTCGTGGCGGCGCGCTGCGTCGTCGCTCTGCGCGTCGTCGCGGTGCCGGCGGCCTTGGGCGCCTTCCCCTGCTGCGCGCCGGGCCGCGCGGAGCGACGCGCAGGCTGCGCGCGTCGCGGGGCGTGCGCGCCCTCGACGCCCCTCAACACCTCCGCGAGCCCCGCGCCGTCGAGCACCTTCTTGTCGCGGAGGGCGTCGCGGAGCGCCTCCACCTCCGCGCGATGCTCGCGGATGAGCGACTGGGCGCGAGCCCGCTGCTCGTCGAGGATCTGCTTCACCGCGTCGTCGAGCCGCGCCCGCGTCACCTCGGCGAGCTCCGGGTGTTGGCTCTCCGAGGTGAAGGTACGCGAGGCGAGCGCCTCGCCTCCCATGGCGAGCTCTTCCACCAACAGCCGCGCGAGCTCGGTGGCGCGGGAGATGTCCTGACCGGCCCCTGCCGAGATGTCGTCGAGGAGCGCGCGCTCTGCCTCGCGCCCGCCGAAGAGCACGCAGATGATGTCGAGCATCTCCTTCTGCTTCACGATGTAGCGCTGCGTAGCGTGCTCGTGGCGCACGTAGCCGAGCGCGCCGAGGTCACCGCGGATCGAGATCCGATCGATGGGCGGAGCGTGCTCGCAGTGCACCGAGCAGATGGCGTGGCCCGCCTCGTGGGTCGCCACCGCGTGCTCCTCCTCCGGGCTGAGCTCGGGGCGCTCGAGGTAGGCCTCGATCGCGAGGTCCACGTCCTCGGGGGTGGTGGGCCCCTCGAGCCCCTCGCGCAAGCGACGGCGCGCGAGCTGCCGGCAGAGGGCCTGGAGGTGGTCGGCGGAGTATCGCGCGTTGGCCGTGCCTTCGACGATGCCGGCGGTGCTCTTCACCGCGTGCACCAGCGCCTCTTCACTCAGCGCGAGGCCGAGCTTCTTGTCGTGGATGCGCAGCACCGAGCGGCGGTTGTCGGCGTCGGGGTAGGGCACGTACACGTGAAACTCGAACCGCCCTGGTCGCAAGAGCGTGGGCTCGAGAGCCTGCACCTGCCGCGCGGTACCCACCACGAACACCAGCTCGTTGGGCCGCAGCGCGTCCAGCTCCGTCATCAGCTGCTTGAGCATCGCCCGCTCCACGCCGTGCTCCGACGAGGTGCGGCTCGCGAAGGCCTCGAGCTCGTCGAGCACGATCACCGTGGGGGCGCTGCGGCGCGCCTGCACGAAGAGCTGCTTCACGTTCTCGGTGCTCTCCACCATCCAGCGCGTCTTCAGCTCCGGACCGCTCACGTGGAGCACGGCGGCGCCGATGGCGGTGGCGAGCGCTTCTGCGAAGAGCGTCTTGCCGGTGCCCGGCGGTCCCCAGATCACCACCCCCCGCGGCAGCACCGCCTCGAGGTGCGCGATCGCCTCGTCGTCGACCAGCTCCACCTTGCGCCGGATCACGTCGATGATCTCACGCTCGAGGCGCTCCTTCACCCGCGGGTAGCCGCCGATGTCCTCGTGCAGATCGACGTCGGGGACCGTCAACGCGGTGCCGAGCGTGAAGGCGCGGAGCCGCGCATAGCTCGTCTGCCGATCCGTCGGTCCGTCGTTGACGGTCGCGGTGAGCACGCGCCGGAGCCGTACCGCGTTCATCCCCGAGACGATCTCGTAGAGGGCGAACGTGTCGAGGGTGCCGCCTAGGGCGCGCGCCTCCGTTTGGGTGACGAGGGCCCGTAGCCGCTCGCGGCGCACGCCGGCGATGATCTCCTTGTGAGGGAACAGCCGCTCGATGGCGGTTGGAATGGAAAAGCTCGGATCCTCGAAGCCGAGCCACACGATGTCGGCGTTCTCGTAGAGGAGCGGGATGATCTCGCGCACCTCCGGCGCGGCGCCGCCGAGCGAGGAGGTGAGGACGTCGAGGTGGGGAAGCACGACCACCCTGCCGCCCGACGGGCCGCGCACCGCCTCGCGCAGCTGCCGCAGCACGGCGTCCACCATCGAGCGCCCCTCCTGCACCGGATCGATCTCGCCGGCGCGCGGGCGTCCATCGATGTAGTCGCAGCGAAACTCGCGCTGGCGCAGCCGCTGCCGCACGGCGCGATAGAAGAACGGGGAGAGCTCCTTGTCGCACTCCACCAGCACCGGCAACCCGCGCAGCAGCGCTTCGTAGCTTCGCTCGAGCTCGACGGGGTAGGCGGCTTCGACGGCGTGCTGCAAGGAGAGCTTCGTCGGCAGCTCGGCGATCGGGACCCAACGACCCATGCCTCGCTATGGCCTCGCCCCCCCGGGGCGTCCAGTGGGCGAGCGCCTCCCGCGCCAGCACGGCCCGGCCTTCTTGCCGTGGCGCGTCGGGTGTACGACGCATCCATGCTCGCTGCGAAGACCCCTCGCTGGCTGCTGCTCGCGCTCAGCTGGTCCTTCCCGCTCGCCTGTGACGACAAGGCCGCCGACGCCGAGCCCGACGGCACCTCCGACGAGGTGGCCGCGAGCGACGACAAAGCCCCGAAGGTGGAGGGGCCGGAGGTGCAGTCGTGCACCCTCGGTGACACCGGCTGCAGCGAATACCGCTCCGAGCAGTTCCGCACCACGCAGAAGACGGTGAAAGAGACCTGCGAGCAAGGGGGCGGCACCTACGCCACCGCGGCGTGCAAGACCGACAACGCCCTCGGACGCTGCCTCCGCAACAAGGGCACGCCCACCGAGAGCTCGCTGGTCATCTACAAGGTGGGCACGGTCACCGCGGAGGTGGCCGCGGCGAGCTGCCAGGGCGGAGAGTGGACGCCGTCCCCCTGACCCCCGCGCCTTCGCCGCCCGTCAGAGGCCTCGCGCCTCTGCTCAGAACGCGGTGACGATCGCCTGCGCCGCCTCGAGGATCTCAGGGATGGTGAGCCCGACGTCGCGGGCGGCATCGAGGCTGTCGTCGACGGTGTCGCGACAGGCGTCGGCGAGGTCCTCGCCTGCGAGCGAAGCCACGCCGCGCTCTATCGCGAAGACGGCCTCCCCGGTGACGAAGCCTCGTTCCTGCGCCCGAAACAGCGGCGGGAGCGACGCCTCGAGCAGCGCCGCGATCGCCGGATCGTCGGTGGTGACCGTCACCGTCGGCCCAACGCAGGTGCCGCGCGCGGCGGCGACCGCGGCGCAGAGCGGCGCGCAAGCGGAGTCGTCGCCGCAGTCGCTCGCGCACTCGGCCTCGGCGCTCGCGAGCGGCGTGCAGGTCACCTCGCCCCGGCTCACGCTCGATGCGCCCTCCCCGAGCGCCGCGTCGAGCCGCTGTGCGGCCGCGCGACACACCTCGAGCGCCTCCCCCGGTGCGATGGGACTCGACACCGTCCCCTCGAACGGGGCGCCGAGCCCCTCGGCGATGGCGAGACACGACGACGCGGCGTCGGTCCTCATCTCCGCGTTGGCGGCGAACAGAGCGCTCCCTAGCGCGGCGATCCCCTCGGTCACGGAAGGACAGGCGCCAGCGGGTCCAGAAGAGGTGGAAGAGCTGCCGCCCTCTTCCCCGAACACGGCGCTCCCACACGCGAGACCCAGGAACGCGAGCGGTAGCGCAGCGAGGTGAAAACGGAGCACCTCCAAGGCATAACCATCCCCCCCGCGCGGCTCACGTCGGATCCGTGCCCGTCACGACCTCCTCGAGGCGAGGCTTCGCCGCTCAGCCGAAACCACCGCAGAACGCCTCGGCCGGCACCGACAGCGTGGCCTCGGTGCTGCCCACGCCCTCCACCTCGACGGTGAGCGTGGTGGGGACGGGCTCGCTCCCACCGCAGGCGCCGTAGGGCACGATGATGTACATGCCGAGGGTCTCGCCGCAGCGCATCACCACGCTGCTCGTCGTGGTCTCGGGCGTGCCGCCGCTCGGGGTGATGATGGTGCGGATCTGGACGCAGCCCGGCGCGTCGTCGGCGTCGACGCGCACGCGGTAGTAGATCATCGCGCTCCCCTGCCCACCCCACACGATGCTGGGCTCCTCGCCGGCTGCGAACGGACGGAAGTCGATCCCGAGGGCCGCCGGCCCCACCTCGATCGGCGCCGCGCCGGCGCCGGTGACGGGAGCGCTGCACACCTCTGCGGCGGGGGCCACCGGGCAGCCACCGACCACCTCGCTGCAGTCGGGCTCGCCGTTCCACCGCCCGCCGGTGCAGGAGTAGTTCCACGGCACCCCGCTCTCGGCGTCGTAGGTGCAGCTCAACGCGCCCTCGCAGGGCGCCCCCGGATAGGGCTTGTCGGCGGGACAGGTCACGTCGGGCACGTCGCACACCGCGGGATCGTACACAGGCTCGGGGGTCGGCTCGGCGGCGACGTCCTCCACGATCGTGGTGGTGCACGCGGCGCCGAGCAGGGTGAAGCCGACCACGAGCGCGAGCGGCGCGAGGCGAACCAGGGGAGAGGTGCGAAGCTGCATGACCACCGCGCCCGATGCACACCGCGCGCCAGCGACAAGCACTCAAAATCACGTCCGCTTTCGCAGCAGCCTGGCACAGTACGGCTCACGTTGCGCCGACCCTCAGGCCCCAGCCGGGGGAGCGGCACAAGGCGCCGCGAGCGCGCTCAGGCGAGGGCGGCGCGCAACACCGCGACCGCCTCGTCGAAGGCGCGCTCCGCGGCCACCATCACCGCGGTCGTGTTCCAGAAGCCGTGAAAGAGGCTCGCGTGCTGGTGATGGGCCACCTCGACCCCGGCCTCACGGAGCCGGACCGCGTAGGCGTCTCCCTCGTCGCGCAGCGGATCGAAGCCCGCGGTGACCACCAGCGCGGGCGGGGCGCCGCGCAGATCTTCGGCGAGGAGCGGCGAGGCGCGCGGGTCCCGAGGATCCGCGCCTCCGAGGTACGTCTCGTGAAACCAGCGCATCGTCTCGCGCTCGAGGTAGAAGCCGTGGCCCATCTCCTCCACCGACGGCATCGACATGGTCATGTCGGTCACCGGATACACCAGCAGCTGAAAACAGGGGCGCACCGCGTCGCTCCGCGTGTCGAGGGAGAGCACCGCGGCGAGGTTGGCGCCGGCGCTGTCGCCGGCCACCGCGAGCCGTTCTCGATCGACGCCGAGCGGCTCGGCCCGCGTGACCAGCTCGCGAAACACGAGGAGCGCGTCGTCGGCGGCGGCCGGGAAGCGGTGCTCCGGCGCCAACCGATAGTCGACCGCGATCACCGTGCACGGGGTGCGGGCCGCGAGCTCCCGACAGGGCGCGTCGTGGCTGTCGAGCGACCCGAGCACGAAGCCGCCGCCGTGGAACAAGAGCACCGTGGGGCCGGGTCGCCGCGCCGCGAGCGGCCGATAGATGCGGATGGGGCGGCCGGCGAGGGTGCCGTCTTCCACGCGTGCGAGCGGCGGGCTCTCGCCTACCATCTGGCGGGTGGTCACCTCCATCTCGACGCGGGCGCGGCGCAAGCCGAGCGCGTGAGAGGGCTGCTTCCGCGCGAGGCGACTCAATTTCATCGCGAGCTGCACCTGGGGATCCAAGCGGCGCCCTCCACGCTCGATGGGAGCCCCCGCGAGCCGTCGCACGGCCGCCTCGGGGAGGCCGAGCAGGGCCCGGGCGACCGCCCCCTCCACGCGCTGTCGGGTGCGGAGCTTCATCCGCTGCTTCTACCACACCCGGTGTGGGGCTCTACCAGCCGCTCCGAGCGCCGACAAAGGTGCCCTCCTCTTCGAGCGGCTCAGCCGGGGCCGTACTGCCTGCGGATCTCGTCGGCCGCGCGCAAGCCGGAGAGGGCTGCGCCCTCCATGAAACCCTGCCACTCGTAGAACGAGCTCGTGTGCTCGCCGGCGAAGTAGAGGTTGTCGACCGACTTCGCCTCGTTGTCGCAGATGGTGGTGAAGTAGCCGGGGTGGTTGCACGTGTAGCTCCCACGGCTGAGAGGATTCGAGAGCCAGTGCTCCATGTGCGCCACCGGCTTGCCGCCGATCCTGCTCGCCTGTGCCTTCGCCCCTGGAAACACGCGGTCGAAGTCGTCGAGGAACCTCTCGGCCTCCTGGGTCACCTTCTTGGGATCGAGCGACGCGCCGAGGTTGCCGCCGGTGTAGTCGGTGATGATGGCGCGCTCGGCGGTCGCCGTGGTGGGGCTCGTCTCCCAGCTGTTCTGAAGGTGGGGCAGGTCGCCGTACGCCACGCCGTTGCTGCCGGCGGCGAGCCATGGCCTGCCGTCGAAGCCGATCATCAGCTTCGTGTTGGTGCCGTAGGCGAGGTTGTCGATCGCGTAGCGCTTCCACGACGGCAGCGCCAAGCTCGCGTCGAGCTCCACGTCGCGCAGCGTGGAGAAGGGGATCGCGAGCACGACCGCGTCATGGGTGGCGTTGACGGTCTTGTTCCCTTGCTTGAACGTGAGGCGCACGCGCCCGTCGGACAGGCGCTGTGCCTTCACCAGCCGCCGGCCGTATTCGACCGGACCGGTGAGGCGGTTGGCGATCCCCTGCACGATGGCGTCGTTGCCGCCAACGAGGTGATAGCGCTCGTCGCTGAACACACCGAAAGGCTGGAAGCGGGAGCGCTTGTCGGCGTGGATGAACATCAGCAGGTTCAGGCAGCTCTGCTGGCTGGTCTCGAGGCCGTACTCGATGTTGTAGGCCACATCGAGGGCGGCCTTGATGATGGGCCCGGCGCCGCGACTGTCGAGGTAGCTCGCGAGATCGGTGTAGTCGAGCGCCTCGTCCGCTGGCGTGAACGCGTCGGCGGTGGGCGTCCCGAGGGTGCGCAGATCCTCACGCATCGCCGCCACGAAGTCGCGGAACTCGTCGACGACCGCCTCTTCGGAGTGGAAGGCGCCGCCGAAGAAGAACACCTCGTCCCCCGGCTGCTTGGAGAGGTCCGCCCTCGCCAGGCCGAGCTCCTTGGCGTAGCCGAGCATCACTTTGTGGAGGTTGTCGATGAGCTCACCGCCGCGCTCGGCCACCTGACCAGGAAACTTGTCGCGCAGCGTCCAGCAACGACCCCCGAGCCGCTCGCTCGCCTCGTGGAGGGTGGCGTCGACGCCCCAGATCCGCAGCTGGTCGGCGCAGACGAGGCCCGCCAAGCCGGCGCCGACGATCCCGACGTCGACGTCGCCGATGCTGAGCCGCTCACGAGAGAGCTGAGGACGCTCGTCGGGGCCGACCGTGCACGCAGCGAGCGACGCGCCGGAAGCCGCCATGAACGCGCGACGGCTCACCCCGCCGCGCTCCCGGGCGGTCGCGAGCTCGTCGAGCGCGGCCGAGGTCGACAGGCGCTTACGGTTGCAGTGCTGTGCGAAGCGCAGGGTGCTCAGCACGCGGCGGAGGAGGGTCGTACGGCTCATGTCCGCCTCGAAAGCACGCCGAGTGCCACCCCGCGCAAGCGGTAAGCCATGAGAATCATGAAATCCAGCCGCATGTGGGATGGTGTGCTCCAGACCCACTGGATCACCGGTCCCCCTTCGCTGGGGCGGGGCCACGCAGGCGCGGTCAGCCGCCGAGGCAGCCGCAGTCGCCGTTGATGTACTTGTAGCCGCTCGCCCCGTTCTCGTTGCAGCACTTCTGGCACTCGTCGGAGCTCGAGGAGCCACCCTTGCACTTCTTCGTCGCTGCTTCGTTCTCCGAGCAGCCGCCGATGAGCGCCGTCAACGCCACGACCCACAACCAACGCCTTCGCATGCCGACCTCCGCGCCCGAAGGTACCACGGCACGGCACCCGACAGGAGGCTTGGCGGGCGACGCAGGAAAGGCAGCGCGCTCCTGCCGCCCCCAGGCGTCAGGTGCCGCCTGGAGACGGCAGGCGCGGTCGACGCTTCGCGCAGTTGTCGCAGCGCGCACCGGGCACGCGCGTTGCGATGGAGCGGAGACGGACGGCACCACCTCCGTGACGACGTCACGCCTCGGCGTGACGCGGACGGACGACGCCTCCGCACGGCCGCGGGCCGGAGCGGAGCCCGCGAGGACTCTCA
The DNA here is from genome assembly GCA_964401935.1 of uncultured Polyangiaceae bacterium. Classification (GTDB taxonomy): domain Bacteria; phylum Myxococcota_A; class Polyangia; order Polyangiales; family Polyangiaceae; genus JAPYTK01. The sequence goes on along the minus strand of CAYOAL010000177.1, from coordinate 5,485 downwards.
TGAAGCACGCCACGGCCTCTCTGTTCCTGATGACGTTCGCGCTCGCTGCCTGCGGCGGGCAAGACCCCCTCGCCTCCCCCGACGCGGGCGCCGGCGGCGCCTCGTCGGCGACAGGAGGCGGAGGCGAGCTGGTGAGCGTCGCGGCGAGCACCACCGCGAGCGGGAGCGGCGGCGCGACGGGCGCCACCAGCGCGAGCTCGACCACCTCGGGCGCGGGGGGCGGCGCCGAGGGCGGACCCGGCCTCCCGGATGTGGGGACCCTGGTCGTGCTCGGCGACTCCATCAGCGACGGTGGGGGACAAGGCCCCTTCTACTACGACCTGTTGCTCGACGACCTCGAGGCCCACTACCAGCGCTCGATCACCTTCGAGCGAAAGGCGCAGGCGGGCACGACGACGCTGTTCCTTGCCGGCCAGATCGCGGCGCTCCCCGCCGAGCTCGAAGGCCCGGTGGCGGTGGTGATCACCAGCGGCGGCAACAACATGCAGTACAACGTGGCGCAGATCCTCACCGGCCTCGATCAGAACGCCCGCGACCGCATGGGCGAGCACATCGACGCGGCGCTCACCGAGCTCACCAGCCCCGATCGCTTCGGCGCCGGCGTGCAGGTGGCCGTGTACGAGGCGAACGTGTACGACGCGAGCGACGGGGAGGGGAACTTCGGTGACAGCGGCTGCGCCATGCCCCTCAACGCGCCCGACGGCTCGGCCGGGTTCTTCGCCGACTGGAACGCGGTGATCGCCGAGCAGGTGCTCGCTCACCAGCAGCGCCTGATCGACATTCACGCTCACTTCGCGGGCCACGGGTTCAACATGCCTCCGAGCTGGTACGCCGCCGACTGCGTCCACCCCAACGCGGTGGGGCACGCCGCGATCCGAGATCTGCTCTTCACCGCGATCACCGGCTCATGAGCGCCCCCCGAAGAAATGCGGGGGCGGAGCTGTAAGGGTCGCGAGGCGCTCGCGTCAGCTGAATGTAACGCGGGCTCGCCCCGCCCAGCCAAGGAGTACGACGATGAGCCAGAACCAAGCTGCCGCACCCCAAGCCCCTTGTTCCACCGCGAGCTGTCCTTGCGCGCCGAAGAGCGCCGAAGAGCGCCCCGTCGAGCGGAAGTGCTGCTGTGGGGCGAGCTGTCGCTGCGGCGGGAGCTGCGACTGCGCGCCGAGCTGCCACTGACCGAACGACGCGAGTCGCCGGGCCCTCTCCCGGCGACTCGCGCGTGGCCGAGACGGACGGTCACGAGGAGTGAGCCACGGACGGGCACGTTGGACGCCACTCGGCGCGCGCGCCTCTCGTGCGTTTCGCGGGTCGCGGGCGCTCGTACCGCGTCCCGCAAGTTCATAGCTGGATCCGGTGTCGATGGCGCGCCATGGGCGCCGCCAAAGGTGGCGCCGCGTGGGAGCCGGCGACGAGCTTCGGGAAGGTGCGCTGGTGTCACCACCGGTTGCGCAGCTCGCGGAGCTTGAGGAACACGGCGCGGGCGTCGGGCGCCTCCGGGAGCTCGGGGAAGGCCTCGCGTAGCCGCGCGATCACGGTCGGGTGCTGGAGGCGAAAGAACGTGTTCACCTCCTTCTCGAGCTCGAGGGTGGTCACGAGCGCGTGCTCGGGATCCTGCGCCACCACCGCGTCGAAGAGGGCTTGGGCGCGCGCGTTGTCCGGCTCGCGAGCGAGGGTGAAGCGGAGGTTGTTCGCGATGTAGTCGTGGCCCGGGTACACGAGCGTGGCGTCCGGGAGGCGCGCGAGCTGCTCGGCGAATGTCGTGTAGAGCACCTCGGGGTGGCCGCCGTTGTGGCAGTTGCCCGCGCCCGCGTTGAACAGCGTGTCGCCCGAGAAGAGGGCCGGCGTGTCGGTGTGCGACAAGAGACAGACGTGGCTCATCGTGTGGCCCGGGGTATCGAGCACCTCGAGCTCGACGGTGCCCACCCGCACCACGTCGCCCGCGCCAAGCCCCACCGTCATCTCGGGGATGGACGCGCGGGCGTCGCGATGCGCGAGGACCTCGGCGCCGGTGGCCGCGCACAGCGGCGCGTTCCCACCGGTGTGGTCGCGGTGCTCGTGGGTGTTGAGGATCCGTCGGATGGTGAAGCCCCGCGCGCGGGCACGCTCGAGGCAGCGTTCGTGGTCGAGCGGATCGATGGCGAGCGCCTCACCGGTGTCGGGGCAGGCGATGAGGTAGTTGAAGTTGCGAAAGGCGTTGCCGGTCCAAATCTGCTCGACGATCACACGGTTCTCCCTGCCCTGGCGCGTGGGCACGCCGATCCTGCCACACGGAGGGCTCGGCCGCTCGCGGTCTCGGAGGCGTGAACGGCCTCCAATCCGGCCCCTACTCACCGAGGCGCGCGGAGGTTGTGTCGTCCCTCCAGAGCTCGCGTATGCTCGCAGCCATGACCGAAGCCGAAGCGGGCAAGCTCCGCGTGTGCCACCCGACCGATCTCGAGGCCGACAGCGCGCTCGCCTTCGTGCACGCCCTGCGCATCGCCGCCGCTGGCGACGCCTCGCTCAAGCTGCTCCACGTGGACGAGATCGACGAGCGGGCACGCTGGGACCGACTCCCCGCGCCAGGCGAGCTGCTCGCGAGCTGGGAGCTCTTGCCCGAGGGCGGAGAAGACGATCCGAGCGCAGGCGTGTCGCTCACGCGGGTGGAGGCCGAGAGCGAAGACGTCGTGCGCGGGATCGTCCTCGAGCTCGCGCGAGAGCCGGCGGATCTGCTCGTGCTCGGCACCCAAGGCCGCCGTGGTTGGGACGCCTGGTTCAGCGGCTCGGTGGCCGAGCCGGTGGCGCGTCTGTCGCGCATGATGACCCTCTTCGTGCGCAACAAGAGCCGCGGCTTCGTCGACCGCGCGGACGGGTCGGTGCGCCTCGCCAAGGTGCTCGTGCCGATCTGCAGCGCCCCCCGCCCTGAGCAGGCGCTGCGCGCTGCGCGGAGCTTCCCCCGTGCCCTCGGCGTCGAGGACGCACGGATCACCGCCTGTTTCGTCGGCGACCCCAACGACGCGCCGCTCGTGCCCGACGACGTGCCGCTGTTGTTTCGCGACGGCGAGCCGGCCGAAGCCATCGTGGCCTTGGCCGAGGAGCTCGGCCCGGACCTGATCGTGATGGCGACCGCGGGGCGCCACGGCGTGCTCGACGCGCTCCGCGGGAGCACCACCGAGCGCGTCCTCCGCGAAGCGCCCTGCCCCGTGCTCGCGGTCCCCGCTCCGTGAGCGCGCGACGCCCCCCCTCGGAGCCTCCGGTCACGCATCAAGGAGGTCCTCACCCGCAGACGCCGGCGAGCCCGGACGTGATCGACTTCGGCCTCGGCCAGCCGTCGCCGTCGCTCCTCCCCCTCCACGCCATCGCCGCCGCCGCCACGCGGCTCGGGGAGGCCGATCCCCTCGTGCTCCAGTACGGCACGCGCCCCGGCTTCGCCGGTTTTCGCGAGGCGCTCGCTCGCTTCCTCACGACGGGCTATCGCCACCCCGTTCGGCCCGACGAGCTGGCGGTGACCGGGGGTACGTCGCTCGCGCTCGCGCTCGTGACCCAGGTGCTCGGCGTCCCCGATCGACCGGTGGTGTGCAGCGATCCGACCTACTTCCTGGCGTCCGGGATCTTCGCCACGCAGCGGCTCGCCGTGGTGGGGGTGCCCTGCGATCGGGGCGGGCTCGACGTGGAGGCGCTCGGAGGGCTCCTCGACCGGGGCCTCCGCCCGTCCTTCGTGTACTGCATCCCGTCGTTTCACAACCCGTGTGGCGTCACCCTCGAGCCCGAGCGGGCGCGCCGCTTGGTGGAGCTCGCCGACCGGCACGACTTCGTGATCGTGGCCGACGAGCCGTACCCGCTGCTCCACTTCGGCGCCGCGCCTCCCCCGTGCATGATGGCGTTCGACGACGGTCGCGGCCGAGTGCTCTCCCTCGGCTCGATGTCGAAGCTCCTCGCCCCCGGGCTCCGCCTCGGCTGGGTCCACGCCGCGCCCCCGCTCATCGGGCGCTTCGTCGATCACGGGGCGCTCAAGAGCGGCGGCTGCCTGAACCCGGTGGTGGCGGCGCTGGTGCACGACACCCTCGAGAGCGGCTTCCTCGCCGAGCACGTCGAGCACCTGCGGGCCACCCTCGGCCACCGCGCGCGGGCGCTCACCCTCGCCCTCGAGAGCGAGCTCGACGTGGAGGTGCCCGCTCCCGCGGGGGGGTACTTCGTGTGGCTCGATCTCGGTCGGGGGCTCGACACGAGCGCGCTCCTGGGTGCATGCCGCGCCCAGCACCGGGTGGCCTTCACCCCCGGCGCCCGCTGCGCGATCGAGCGCGATCTGACGAGCTGCCTGCGGCTGTGCTTCGCGTTCTACCCGGAGGCGGAGCTCGAGCGCGGCGTGAGGCGCCTCGGCCGCGCCCTCCGCGCGAGCGCCTTCAGAACGTCTTGAGGTGCGACAGGGCGTTGGGGAGGTTCGACGTCGGGAGCGCGAGCAGGCCGTAGCCATACACGTCGCGCGGGGTCGCGCCGCTGCCGTCGGTGGCTCCTTCGATCATGTTGTAGAGCCAGCCGTTGCCGTCGTCGCCAGCGTAATCGATCGTGAACGTGGTCACGACGAGCGCAGCCGGGCTGCCGAGCTCCGACAAAGCGATGCTGGCTTCGAGGTAGCCGTTCGCCCGCGCCGACGCCTTGTTCTGAGCGCCCCAGCCCGAGATGTCCCAGAGGGTGCCGTTGCCGGTGCCGTACTCGGCGTAGGTCGGGCCATCGATCCGCTCCTTGTAGTAGTGCGACAGGCGCGCGGTGCCGGCGCCCCCGAACTGGGCCTTGCCGTCGCTCGAGGTCGGGTTGCCGGCGGCGAGCGTAGGGTCGGTCGAGAACAAGAAATAGACGAACTTGTTGCCATCCCCTCCCACCACGACATCGGGGTGCTCGAGGCCCACGTACACGTGGGTGTCGTCATAGCTCAGATAGAGCGTGCCCCCCGCCGTCGATGAGGGGACCAGGTTGTCCGCTCCGAAGTCGAGCGCTCCGTCGACGGCGATCGTGCGGGCGTAGCGCACGGTGAAGCCGGAAGAGGACGTGTAGGGGGCGGCGAGCCCGTTCTGGGACGCGTCCTCCGCTGCGCTGGTCACCCGCACCTGGTAGGTCTCGGCGCTGTCGAGCGGGGCCGCCGGCGTGAGCGTGAAGGTCGTGTCGTCGCTCGTGGCGGGCGCGCCGCTCATCGCCACGCAGCTCGAGAAGCCGTTCGACGAGACCTGGATGGAGCCGCTGCAGACAGCGCTCGAGGTCGTGGTGATGCTGCTCGCGTTCATCACCTCCGAGAACGTGACGCTCACGGTGCTCGCCGCGGCGACGGCCGTGCTCCCGTCGCTGGGCGTGGTGCCCACCACGGTGGGGGGCGTGACGTCACCACCGCCACCGCCGGCGCCACCCTGGCCCCCCGCGGCGGCGCCGCCCGCGCCCCCTACTCCGCCACCCCCCCCCCCCCCTCCCCCCGCCCCCCCCCCCCCCCCGCCCCCCCCCCCGGCCCCCCCCCCGCGCG
>CAYOAL010000176.1:0-19475 GCA_964401935.1 uncultured Polyangiaceae bacterium | reverse complement strand
CGCGCTTGGGCGTTGGGGCCCCAAGCGCAACGCGGTGGGAGGGGGGCCCCGCGCGAAGCGTGGGGGGAGGGTGCGGCAGCACCCTCAAAGAAACTCAGAGCCCGGCGACCCAGCGGTGGCGCATCTGCTCGAGCGTGTCGACCAGGCGGGGGTTGTTGCCCCGCTCGGCGATGGCCAGCGCCTCGTCGAGGCGCTGGTAGGCGGCGTCGGGTCGGCCCTCGCGCTGAGCCACGTTGGCGAGCGAGGCGAGGATGCGTGAGCGCTCCGGGGAGGCGGGACCGGCGAGGTTGAGCGCCTCGGTGAGGATGCCCTCCGCGTCGGTCACTTTGTTGGCCAGCGCGAGGGCGTCACCGAGCTTGCAGGAGAACATGAGCACCGCGCCCACCGGATCGTCGAGCTCGCCGCGCACCATCTCTCGCCGCGCCAGCTCCAACGCTCGATGCAGCGAGGCGACGGCGCCGTTGGGATCGTCGCGGTCGCGGCACGCCTGAGCTACCTGCTCCAGCATCATCAGCGCCTCGAACGACTCGTCGGCGAAATAGGCGTGGAGCGCGTTCGCTTCCATGGGGGTGCTCGGGTTGTCGACCCCCACGTCGCGCCGCGCGCGCGCGTGGAGGCCGCTGCGCACCGCGTGTGGCGTGGAGCCGAGCGTGACGTCCCGCACCATCGGATGGCTCGTCGCGACCACACCGTCCTCGATGGTGACCAGGCCCGCGTCCTCGAGCCCGGCCATGTGCTTGCTCAACTCCGACACGTCGGGGAGGAGGGCCACGAGCTGCGCGGAGCGTGTGTCGTCCCCGAGGATCGCCACCGCCTGGAGCACGCGGCGCGACTCCGCGCCGAGGCGCTCGATGCGGGAGGCGAGGAGGTCGGCGAGCTTGGTGGGCGGATCGTCGAAGCCCTCCTGCGTGAAGCGCATGACGTGCTCCACGTAGAGGGGTGAGACGCGCTTGACGCCCTCCTCGCCACCGAACTCGGCGCCGGTGTTCTCCGGCATGTCGATCTCGGCGCCGAGCAGCGCGGTGGCCAGGGTGGTGGGAATGCCCCGAACCTCCAGCTCGTGGGTGTCTTCTCCCCACTCCGGCTTGAAGGAAGGGTGGTGGGTGGCGAGCACGAGCGCCGGCACCAGCGGTGGCTCGGCGATGACGTCGGCGAACGCGTTGCGGCTCGCGCCGTCGACGGCGTGCAGGTCGTCGATGGCGAGGATGACGCGCACATCACCGCTCTGGCTCTGCGCTTGAGCGATGGCCCAGCGAAGCGCCTCGGCGACCAGCTGCCGTCGCGAGCCCTCGCCGCCCGCGGCGGGGGGGGTCTCCGCCCAGCCGAGGCCGCCGCTCGTGCCCTTGTGGCGCGCGTTGTTCGCTCGCTCGAAGACCACGGCGAGGCCGGCCTTCACCTCGGCCGACGCGCCTTGCCAGCGACCGGGCTCACCGCCGCCCTCGGGCAGCTGGGCGAGCTGCGCGATGGCAGAACGGAGCGCGTGGTAGCCCTTCTGACACCACCAAGGATCGGGGCCAACGCTCACGACCGTGTCCCCCCACGCCTCGGCGGCGCTGGCGAACTCGTGGAGCAGGCGGGTCTTGCCCATGCCGACGTGGCCCACGAGGAGCGCGCTCACGAGTCGATTCTGGGCCTCGTCGCGGCGCTCGAAGAGCCAGGCGAGCTCGTCGTCGCGTCCCACGAAGGGGAGGGGGAGCGTGCCTGCCTTCAGCATCCTCGGGTCGCTGATGGTCCCCGGCCGGCTGTCGCGCGGCGGCGCGCTCGAGGGCGGCAGCAGGGTGAGCGCCCCCCCGCACTCGCCGCAGAACTTCTGGTTTCGCGGCATCGTCGAGCCGCAAGCAGGACACCGCACCTGGGACTCGACGCGACGGAGCGGCTTCTGGTGGGCGGCGAAGGCGCCGTTGAGGGCGCGCGCGAGCTCGCTCGCCGTTTGGTAACGCTCGCCAGGATCTTTGGCGAGCGACTTCATCACCACGTCGACCAGCTCGGGCCACAGCCCGCGGTCCGGCGCGAGGGTGCGCGGATCGGGGGGCAACATCGACAGGTGCATCAACACCACCTCGCGAGGCGAGCCGCCGTCGAACGGCAGCTGACCGACGAGCAGCTCGTAGAGGAGCACGCCGCACGCGTAGAGATCGGCGCGATGATCCACGTTGTCGCCGCGCGCTTGCTCGGGCGCCATGTACTCGGGCGTCCCGCACACCATCCCCGGATCGGTGATGCGCTTGTCGCGCGCCACCTGCAGCACCTTGGCCAGACCGAAGTCGAGCACCTTGACGAAGTCGCCACCGGCCCGGAGCGGCGCGAGCACGATGTTCTCGGGCTTGAGATCGCGGTGGATGATGCCGTTGTGGTGGGCTTCTTCGAGCGCGGCGAGGGTTTGGGTGAGGATGTCCCGGATCCGCTCGAGCTCGAGGGGCCCCTCTTCGTGGGCGACGGTGGCGAGATCGCGGCCACGGAGGTACTCCATCACCATGTAGAGCCGACCTTCGAACTTGCCGAAGTCGATCACGCCGACGGAGTTGGGGTGGTTGAGCTGGCTGGCCGCGCGGGCCTCGGTGATGAAGCGAGCCTCCACCGTCTCGTCACCGAGCAGGTGAGGATGGATGATCTTCACGGCCACGGTGCGCCCGAGCATCTTCTGCTCGGCGCGATACACGCGGCCCATCCCGCCCACGTCGATGAGCTCGAGCACCACGTGTCCGCCGGGGAGCGTGCAGCCGATGAGGGGGTCGTCTGGCTGCTCGTGGAGCTTCTCCATCGGGAAGCCACAGCCCGGGCAATACTTGTGCGTGGCGAGGCAATCCGTGCCGCACGACGGACAAAGTAAGACCGAGTCGCCCATGACGCGCTCCGATTATGCCAGCGGATCGCTGGCCGTTCATGGCTTTTTGCACGGCCGTTCGGACAGCCGCCCTACCCGCATGGGGGGGATTGAAACGCCCGTTGACGCGTCGCGAACGGAGGCTTAAACGCAGCTACCCCACGATCCGATCGCCGCGCGCCGCGTGGTGTCGCAGTGGAGCTCCGGCACCCGTGCCGGCGAGAGTCGGCGAGGAGCCGGCGTAACGGGCGAGCCAGCGCGGCCACGCCCTCACCAGGAGGAAACGAGATGGCTGTAGATATCCAGAAGTTGTTCAACGAGACGCTCCCCGCTGCCATGGAGAAAGCCCCCGACGCGGCCAAGGCGATCGGTGCCAAGTACCAGATCAACATCGCGGGCGATGGCGGCGGTGAGTGGTACATCGACTGCTCCGACTCCGGGCCCAAGGCCGAGAATGGCAACCCCGGTGGCGCGGACTGCACCATCGAGATCGCCGCCGACGACTTCCAGAAGCTCGTCGAAAATCCCCAGGCGAACGGGATGCAGCTCTTCTTCTCGGGCAAGCTCAAGGTGCAAGGCAACCAGATGCTCGCCATGAAGCTGCAGAAGCTCTTCGAGCTTGCGAACTGAGTCTCTGGAGGGTGCGCCGCACCCTCCAGCCACGCTGCGCGCGGGGCCCCTGTACCACCGCGTTGCGCTTGGGGCCCCAACACCCAAACGCGCTTCGCGAGAGCTCCGATCGCAACGTCGTGTCGGCTCTCGTGTTCCTGGAGGGTGCTCCGCACCCTCCACCCAGCGCGTTCCGCACCGCTCGTGGGAGCAGCGCCCGCACCCGATCGTGAGGATGGAGAACGAAACATGAGTCGTCCCCTCGAGGGTGTGCGCGTGCTCGACCTGTCGCGGCTCATCCCTGGCCCGTTCGCCACGCTCGTGCTGGCCGATCTGGGGGCCCAGATCGACAAGGTGGAAGACAGCGGGGCGGGGGACTACCTGCGTTACGCGCAACCCCAGCGCGGCGGTGAAGCGGTGGCGTTCGCCGCGCTCAACCGCGGCAAGCGCAGCGCGGTGATCGATCTCAAGTCGGACGCCGGGCGCGAGGCCTTCCTCCGCCTGGTCGGCCACTACGATGTGCTGTTCGAGCAGTTTCGCCCCGGTGTGCTGGAGCGGCTCGGCCTTGGCCACGAGCGGCTGCGGCAGGCTCACCCCCGACTCGTCATCTGCGCGCTCACCGGCTACGGCCAGGACGGCCCCCTCGCGCAGCGCGCAGGCCACGATCTCAACTACCTCGCGCGGGCCGGAGTGCTCGGCATCCAGGGCCCCGTCGACGGCCCGCCGCAGGTGCCGGGGTTCCAGATGGCCGACGTGTCGGGCGGCATGTGGTGCGTGATCGCGATCCTCGCCGCGCTGCGCCGGAGCGAGCGCACCGGCGAGGGCGAGGTGTGCGACGTGGCGATGACCGACGGGGTGCTCGGCTTCGCGAGCCTCGAGCTCAGCGGTGCCATCAACGGCGTCCCCCACGAGCGCGGGGCCGGCGTCCTGACCGGGGGCATCGCTCCATACAACACCTACCTCTCGAAGGACGGGGTGCCGATGTCGCTCGCGCCCCTCGAGCCGAAGTTCTGGTTGAAGTTCGCCGCGCTCACGGGGCTCGAGGCCGATCTGTCCGCGCTGTTGCCCGGAGACCATCAGCCGGCGCTCAAGGAGCGGGTGCGCGCGGTGATCGCAGGGAAGACGCGCGCCGAGTGGGAGGCGCTGAACGCCGAGCACGACGTGCTGGTCGAGCCGGTGCTCGGCCCCGACGACATCGAGCGCGATCCTCAGCTGTCGGCGCGCGGCCTCTTCTTCGAGCTCGATCAGCACGGTACGCCGCTCACCTTGTTTCGCACGCCGGTGAGCGACCGCACCCAGGTGCCTTCGCCGGCGCCCAGACGGGGCGAGCACACACGGGCGGTGTTCTCCGAGGCGGGCTTCTCGAGCGACGAGATCGAAGCCCTCGCCGCGAGCGGCGCCATCAAGCTCGGGGACTGACGCGCCGTCCGGCCTGCCGCGCGACGAGCGCCCGGCAGGGCGCCCGTCACGCCTTGACCAGGGACAACGTGGGCAAGGCGCGATAGGCGGCGAGGTAGCCGCTCGACTCGGCGACGTACACCCCACAACGCTCGTCGACCCGAATCGCGTCCGGCACCAGATCCGACGGCACGCGCGCGAGCACGTGGCCGTCGGACGGCCGCACCACGAACACCTCGCTCTGGGGGATGAACAGCGCTCCGCTCCGAAGCACGGGGGCCAGCCCTTCGGGGCGGTCGCCACCGAACACGTGGCGGTAGCGCGTCTCGCCCGTCGCGCAGTCGATGCCCGAGAGCTCGCCGGTGTCGGAGTTGGCGATGAGGGTCTGATCCACCACCAGCGTCGCCGCGGTGCCCCCACAGAGACCGCCCGCGCGGTCGTAGAGCGGCTCGCCGGTCTCGCGCGCGAAGGCCATCACGCCGGTGCGATGCCCCTCGTCCGCGGTCACCACGAGCACCGTCTCGGCCGTGGTGAGCGGGGGACCCAGCGGCCGCACGCGGCGGGGGAGCGTGGCGCGCCAACGCACCTTCCCAGACCATGGGTCGAGGCGCTCGAGGGTGGCCGGTCCCGAGGCGCGCACCAGCTCGCAGCTGAGGCCGAACAGCTCGGCCCCGTCCACGACCGCGTGCACGTAGCGGTGGTCGCCGCAGTGTCGCCAGACGATCTCACCATTGAGCACGTCGAACGCGGTGAGCGTGTTCTCTCCCGCGGCCGCGATCATGAGCTTGCCAGCACGACGGAGGCGGAGGGGGAATCGGCTCGCGCCAGCGCCACGGGGGCGCAGCGGGCGACGCCACGACACCTCGCGCGAGTCGAGATCGATCGCGGCGAGGTGGCGCGCGCCGTCGGCGACGAGGAGCATGCGCGGCAAACCCGGCGCGTTGACGACGGCACCCGAGGCCGACGCGCCCACGCAGGGGCTGAGCTGCGTCTCGAACAGGGTGTCGCCGGTGGGCACCTCGCAGAGCGTGAGACGCCCGTCGGCGGCGAGCCGCGCGAGACCGGCAGGGGTGAGGATGGACACCGCCCGCGGCGAGCGACGGGTCCACGCGAGGCGACCGGTGTCACGCTCGATGCAAGCGAGCTCCCGCTGCGCCGCCACCAGCACGTGCGAGCCAGCGAGGTAGATCGATCGCAGGTCTACGCTGGGGACGTCGGCGCGCCAGATCTCGCTGAAACGCAGCTTGCCGACGGCCGGCGTCGGCCGGCGCCTTGGCGCCACCGGGGGAGGCACGTGGCTGTCGCTCTCGGCGAAGGCCCGATAGCTCTCGGGGGCGCCATTGAGCTTCGGTGCGTGACCGGCGCCACCATCGACCCGCTCGGCGAGGGCGCCGAGATCGCGACGGAACGCGATCAGGCGAAGGTTGGTGCGCTGACTACCGTCGACCGCGACCACCTTCTTGGCGAGGCGACGACCGAAGCTCACCACCGCGCGAACGAAGTCGTTCGTCGAGAGGGAGGGGAGGCGGCGGCCCATCGGCGTGGCCTCCTCGCCGGTGGACACCCCGAGGCCGACGCGGCCGCGCTCATCGAGCTGCAGGGTAAGCGTTTTGCCGCGGAAACCGACGCGCCGCAACATCGAGTGACCCGAGGAGAGCGCGTCGAGGAGCTCCGCGGCGAGGCGGATGAGCTGTTCGGCGACGAGGAACACGTGGGAGCCAGGGAGCGCGCAAGAGCTCTGACCGATCGTGAACGCGACATCACCCTGGAAGATGAGCGCGTGGAGATCGGAGCGGGCGACACCTCCCGAGATGTCGGCGTGCTGCCGCAAGCGGGCGCTGGCGCTGATGACGAGCCGCGCGCTCCCGACGCTCTCCACCGCCACCGTCACCCTGCGCTTCTCGGACGCTGGGCTCGCGCCGACGTCTTGTTGGGCGAGCAGCGCCTCGCGCGCCATGACGAGCCCACGGTCATCGATGGCGAGCACGCCGATCGACTCGAGGAGCGCGCGCTGGGCCAGCGCGACCGGCACGGTCCGATCGGTCTGCGCGACGCGCGGCGTCCGCCCGCGCTGGAACACGCTCACCAACACGTCGCCCCCGTCGAGCTCGAGGCCCACCTCCCAGATCCCCGCCGCCCCATCGAGCACCACGCTGGCGCGCTCGCGTTTGTGGGAGGTGAGATCGGCGAGGGCGAAGGACATGTCGCGTAGCATGGCCGCGAAGCGCGGGCGTTCCATCTGGAGGAGATCGGTTTCGGCGAACAACGGCGCGAGCGCGCGCACCGCGAGGGACGCCGTTTCCTGGTGTGCTTGCTGTCGTTGATCGACGACGAGGCGAAGGGTCGACATCGAGACATCGATGCTAGGAGGTGCGTGGCTCGGTCCTAAGTTTTCGGTCTGGTTTGCAGGGGATTGGACAAGGGTCGTGCGAGTTGCTTAGGCGAGCCGGGAGCACCGCCGCGGGCGCCGCTGTCTCGTCGCCGACGTCGTGCTGGGCGACAGACGCGAGAATGCGGCGCGGCGGAGCTCGTGGTCACCCACGCCGAAGCGCCCGCGCCGAGGCGCCGCCGTCCGCGCGCGCCGCGCTCGCGACGACGCGCTCGTTCCCCCCGCCTCGCGCTCGCGCGCTCGGCGACGGTCGCCTTCGGCTCGCACCGCCTCACGCGAAGTTGGCCCTACATCTACCCACATCGCATGGTCCGCGCGATGAAGCAGGTCTCGCGAACCATTCTCGTCTCGTGGAGCGTGCTGAGCGCGTGCAGCTCCGCGCAACAGGGAGCCACCTTCGAAGGCGTCGAGCCGAGCGCTGGCGAGGAGGCCGCGCTCACCTCTTCACCGTCTCACCGCGGTGTCGATGACGACGCGCCGAGCTCGACCGCCGCAGCCCACGGCCCCGAGGACGCGGGCGCCGCCGGCTCCCCGTCGGCCGAAGGTCTGAAGCTCGCCAAGTCGATCAAGGCGACTCCTGAGCAGGGGCACCGCATCGCCGCGATCGGTCCCCACGTGTGGATCAGCCCCGAGCCCTTCACCAAGGAGGGGCTGGTCGCGCTCGGCAACATCCGCTTGGGAACCTCGGTGAAGCTCAAGAGCCCCACCCCCATCCCCGGCGACGGCTGCGCTCGTGGCTGGTACGCGATCGAGCCCCGTGGCTACGTGTGCCTCAACGTGCGCACCACCCTCGACATGAGCGACCCGTATCTCCTCGCGCTGCGCGACGTGGCGCCCAAGCGTGGCGAGCTCTTCCCCTATCGCTACGCCTACTCGCGAGGTGCGCCCATGTACAGCCGCGTCCCCACCCCAGCCGAGTGGAAGGAGGCCGAGCTCGCGCACGGCAAGGCCGGCACCCACGCCGAGCTCGGGCCCTGGGCGGCAGGGCATGAAGAGCTGCTCGAGCCGTACGGGGTGACGGCGACCGACGAGGTGCCCTGGTACTTCGAGGGGGGGAAGCGCCGCGTCAGCGGCGGCGGGCGGAGCTCCGCCAACCTGGTGTGGAAGACCATCCCCAACGGCTCGATGCTCGCCTTCGGGCGCGCCTTCGAGATGCATGGACGGGTCTGGCTCGTCACCCCCGATCTCACGGTGGTGCCCGCCGATCGCGTGCAGCCGATGCGCCGCTCGAAGTTCCAGGGCGTGCGCCTCGAGAACGGTGTCGAGCTCCCCCTCGCGTGGAACCGCGGGCACGAGGCGCGTCCCGTGTACGAGCGGGCCGCGGACGGCAGCTTCGTGGCGACGAGCGAGACCCTCGGCGGCAAGCAGTGGGTGATGGTGCACGACAAACGCCTCGGGAGCGGCAAGACCGGCTACCACGAGCTCAAGGAGCGGCCGGGGAAGTACGTATCCACCGCCGACGTCACCCTCGCGCGCAAGCGCAAGAAGCTGCCGCCGGCCATCAAGCCTGGTGAGAAGTGGATCGACGCTCACATCACGCCCGGCACCCTCACCGCTTATGTCGGCGAGACGCCGGTGTTCACCACCCTGTTCTCGCCAGGCAAGGGAGGCCACCCAGTGCCCGGTCTCGATCACTCCCGCTACGCGACCACGCAGACCGGCTACTTCCGCTACGAGTGGAAGGAGGCCGTCGCCACCATGTCGAACGAGACCGGCGACCCCAAGGTGTTGTGGTTCAGCGACGTGCCTCACATCCAGTACATCCGCGCGCCGCTGGCGATGCACGTGGCCTACTGGCACGAGGACTTCGCAAACCCGAAGAGCGCCGAGTGCGTGAACCTCTCGCCTCACGACGGTCGCTTCATGTTCGAGTGGACGGATCCGAAGCTCCCCGAGGACTGGGGCGCGGTTCGCCCCGGCGGCGGCAACGGGCCGTCGACGCCGATCATGATCAACGGGTTCTGGGTGGAGTGATGCGACGTCTCTCGTGTTCCATCGGTGCGGTCCTCGCGGCTGCCTGCTCCACGATCCTCGCGAGCGCCGGCTGCGCTGGCCCCGCCCCCACCCCTTCTGAGGCGCAGCGGGTGGGAGACGCCACCATCGAGGTGGCCACCGCGGCCGTCGAGACGGTGCAAGCCCCGAGCGACAAGGCGTCGGGACCCGAAAAGCCCAACCCCGGGGAGCCGAACGTCATCACCATCAGCGCCGTCGGAGACTGCGCGATCGGCGATCTGCACTATGGCGCGGGGGCCCCTGGGTCGTTCGCGGCCAAGCTCGCCGAGGTGCCGAGCCCGCTCGACTACCCGTTCGAGAAGGTGCGGAAGATCTTCGAATACGACGACCTGACCATCGCCAACCTCGAGGGCACGTTCACCGAGCGGAAGGCTTGGAGCAACCCGGTGTTCTCGATCCGCGGCAAGCCGGAGTGGGCGGCCATGCTCCCACGCGCGAGCATCGAGGTGGTCGACGTGTACAACAACCACAGCTTCGACTACGGCCCCGAGGGGCACGAGGACACGAAGGCGGCGTTGAAGGCGGCTGGTGTTGCCTATTTCGGCAAGAATTCAATCGATCGACGCACCATCAAGGGCATCAACGTCGTCAACCTCGGGTACCTCGGGGGCCCGGAGGAGACGATGAGGCTCATGGTCGCCGACGTGAAGCGTGAGGTCGGCGCCGAGACGATCGTGATCGTGTCGTTTCACTGGGGCGTAGAGGCGTTCTACGCCACCCACCCCGACCAGGTGCGGCTCGGCCGGGCCGCGATCGACGCCGGCGCAGACCTGGTGCTCGGGCATCACCCTCACGTATTGCAAGGGATCGAGACGTACAAGGAGCGACACATCGTGTACTCCCTCGGCAACTTCGTGTTCGGAGCCAACAGCCAGCCGAAAGACATGGACTCGATCATCTACCAGGAGCGGCTCCACGTCGCGAACGGCAAGGTCGCTCGCGCCGAGCATCAGATCATCCCCGTTCGCATCTCGTCCGCGAAGGACAGGAACGACTTCCAGCCGATGCTGCTCGAAGGCGAGGAGGCAGCCCGCGTGAGGAAGAAGGTGGAGGACCTGTCCGCGAAGCTACCTCGCCGACCGTGATCCGTCGCGTCGCGGTGGCTGCGCTCGGAGTGGCAGCCGTGCTCCCCATGGCCCTCGCGCTGTGGGGCTTCATGGTTGACGACGCGCTCATCACCGGGCGCTACGCGGCGAACCTCGCCAACGGTCATGGCTACCGGTTCAACGCGTCGGGGCCGAGCACCGATGGGGTCACGCCGCTCGGCTTCGCCTACCTCCTCGCCCCCTTCGCGAGGGCCGGTCCAATGGCCGCCTATCGCGCAGCGAAGCTCCTCGGCCTGGTCGCCACCTGCGTGTCGGGAGCGCTCGTGGCGCTCGCCATCCACCGCATCGATGGGTCGCGCGCGCGCTGGTTCGGCCTCGTGCTCCTCGCCACCTCGGTGCCGCTCGGGGCCTGGGCGGTGGCGGGCATGGAGACGGGGCTCGTCGCCGGACTCGCAGGGGTGGCCGCTGCTGCGCGAGTGTTGGGGTGGGAGCGCGCCGCGACCGTGAGCGCCGCCGTCGTGGCCGGCCTCCGCCCCGAGGCGGTGCCGTGGGCGGTGGCGCTCGCGCTCGGGCCGCAGCGGTTCCCGCCGGAGGGCCTCTGGCGCTCGCGTTGGTTGCGGCTCGCCGTGGTGAGCGTCCCCCCTGCCGGCGTCGCCCTCACGCGGCTGTGGGTGTTCGGACACGCGACGCCGCTCGGCGCCATCGCCAAGCCCTCCACGGTAGACCTCGGTGCGCGCTACGCGCTCGCCTGCGCCATCCTCTGTGGTCTCATCGCGATGGCAGGGCTGCGCGCGGTCCCCGCTTGGGCTCGCGGTCTCCAGGTCGCGGTGCTGGCCCACTGGCTCGCGATGGCGGCCGCAGGCGGAGACTGGATGCCCGTCTCACGGCTCGCGACGACGGCGCTCCCGAGCCTCGCGCTCGCCGCCGCCGCCGTCGCCGCTCGCCCCCGCGGCGCGGGGCCGTGGCTCGATCGCGGCCTCGACGGCCTCCGCGTCGTGCTCGCGCTCGCGGGGCAGCTGTTCGTGCTCGTCACCCAAGGCCCGAAGCTCCGCGCCGTCGAAGCCGCCCGCGTGACCTTGATGCGTGCCCTCGAGGCCCCGCTCGGCCAAGCGAAGGTGGTGGCCACGCTCGACATCGGCTGGGTAGGAGCGAGCACCCAGGCCACGGTGGTCGATCTCGCCGGGGTCACCGATCCGGCGGTGGCCACGCTGCCCGGGAGCCACACCGAAAAGCGCATCCCTCCGTGGTTCTTCGCGGCCCGCGGCGTCGACACGCTCGTATTGCGGCTGAGGCCCGGGGAAGCGCTCCGCGAGCCCTTCTACACCAGCCGCTTCGCGACCTTCGTGGACATGTGGACGGCGACCACGCCGGACGTGGCGGAGGGCTTCGAGGTGGTCGCCGAGCACCACGATCCGCTCCACTACCTCGTGCTCCGACAGAAGGCCCCCTGACGCCTGCTCACGCTCGGGCTAACGTTCCGAGCCGATGTCTCGCCTCGGCCAAGGTCTCTCGCGCGTCTTCGGGAGAGTGGAGATCCTCGCTCGCGGCGCCGAGCCTCTGCTCAAGCGCGCGGAGGCGGCGCTCGAGCGGGGCGACGCGCTCGAGGCGCGTTCCCAAGCCCGCGCGCTGCTCGCGAGGGTCCCCGAGTCGCCGGTCGGCCTCGCGCTGTGGGCCGACGCCGCCGAAGAGTGCGGGTTCTTCGACGAGGTGGTCGAGGCCCTCGCTGCCCTCGCCGAGCACGCTCCTTGGCGGCAGGAGCTCTGGCTTCGGCTCGGCGAGGCCGGTCTGCGCTCGGGCTGGTCCGGCGCCCGCGACGCGCTCGAGCGAGCGGCCACCAAGAGCGACGCCCCCGACGTCACGCGGCGCGCGCTCTTGGCGCTCGCCGATCTCGACATCGAGGGCGGCGAGCCGGCCCGAGCCAGCCGCTGGCTCGAGCGCGTCCCGTTCCACCCGAGTCTACCCGATCCGGCCCTCGCGCTCCGACGCGCGGAGTGCGCGTTCGAGCTCGGGCGATGGGACGAAGCGGAACCCTGGCTCGAGCGCGCGCTCTCACTCGCAGACGACGAGCTCGGGGGCCGTCTACGCCTGTTGAGGGCCCGCGCCGCGGCGCGGTGGCCAGACCGCGCGGTGGGCTCCGATCCGGTCAGCCTCGCGCTCGGCGCCTTCATGCTCGGCACCCCCGGGGCGGACCGCTTGCTGGTGCAGCTCGTGGCCGAGTCGCGCGATGCGGCGCTGGTGGCCCGCGCCCGCGAGGCGGTGTCGAGCCTCGGCGACCCCGAGGAGCCGCGATACAAGGCGGCCTTCGCGCTCGCCGAAGGCCGCCGCGACGACGCCCGCGCCGCGCTGGTGGAGGCGGCACGAGGCGGAGATCGTGACGCCGCGCTGTCGCTCGCGATCCACGCCGTCACCTGGCGCGACATGGTCGCGGTGTCTGCGGTCGCAGCGCTCTCCACCGCGCTCCTCCCTCCCGACGTGGCGCTCTTGTGGCAGGCCGACACGGCTCGCCGCAGCGGTCAGCACGAGCTCGCGCTGGAGCGCATCGAGCAAGCCTGGCAGCTCGACGGCGCGGCCCGGCGCTGGGCGGAGGACGAGATGCGACAGATGATCGCCACGTGGCTGCCCCGCGAAGGCGCCCCCTCGGCGTGGCCCCGCGTCTTCGACGAGCTCCATCGCGCGGCCACCCGCCTCGATCGCCGCGACCTCTCGCCGGCCATCGAGGCGCTGGTGGTGGAGCGCGAGCGCCCGCTCTACGTGGCCATCCTCGGCGAGTTCAACGCTGGCAAGAGCACGCTCATCAACGCCCTGCTCGCCACCGATGTCGCGCCCACCGGGGTGCGGCCGACCACCGCGAGCCTGCACTGGGTGGCGTGGGCTCCCGACCCCTTCGCCCGCGTCCTGGTGCGGGGCGGTCCGGATCGGGTGGTGTCGCACGACGACCTCAAGGGCACGCTCGAGGCCCTACGACGAGCGGGGGAGGTGGTGGAGCGGGTGTTGATCTACGCCCCCGTCGAGCGGCTCAAGCGCATCGAGATCCTCGACACTCCCGGCTTCAACGCGCCCGACACCAACCACGCCATCGAGGCGCGCCGCGGCATCGAAGAGGCTCATGTGGCGTTGTGGCTGCTCGACGCCACCGCTCCCCTCAAGGAGAGCGAGCGCCAGGTCATCAGCGAGGTCGCGGGGGCCGGGGTCCCCATGCAGGTGCTCGTCAACAAGCGAGATCGGTTGTCGGACGACGAGCTCCGCCGCGTCATGGAGTATGTCGCCACCGCGCTCGAGACGACCGGCATCGTGTCGCTCCATCCGCCGGTGGCGATGTCGGCACAGCTCGCGCTGCGAGGCCGCCTCGGCGACGAGGACGCCCTCGCGGCGTCGGGGTGGCTGGAGGTGGAGGCGGTGCTCGCCGAGCACGTGGTGAACGTGGCGGACACGCTGCGGGAGCGCGCGCTGCGTCGCAAGGCGGCGCGCATCGCCGCCGAGCTCGCCGCGACCGCCGCCGAACAGAGGAGGGCGGCCCGTGCTCACGGCGACGAGCTGCGCGCGCGCGCACAGGCCACGAGCCGGGTGATCGCGAGCCTGCGCTCCGAGCAAGGGGCGCTGGTGGCGCACATCATGGCCGGGCTCGAGCCCACCCTCGCCGAGCTCTCGAAGGACATGATCCCCATCGCCGAGGTGGCCGAGGAGAATCGCGGCGACCCCGAGGTACGGAGCTACGTCATCAAGAGGACGGTGGAGCGCCTCACCCCCGCCGTCCTCCTGCGCCTCGCCGACGGGCTCCGCGAGCGCGGCGAGGCTCTCCCCGGCGACACCACCGAGCTCGGCGGGGCCCTGTCGCTGGTGCTCACGGGCGCCGCCGCCGCGTTTGGCGGACGGCCTCCGCTCCACGGCCTCGCGCTCTCCGCTGCGCTCACCGTGGCGGTGTCGGCCTGTGCCGACGCCCTCGCTCGTGACCTCGCAGCCCGCACCGATGGCCGCCTCGAGCTCGCGCGGTCGCTGCGCGTGCGCGCGCTCGAGGAGGCGCTCTCGGGGGCCGGCCCGCGCCCCTCTTCACCGCCCGAGGCCGACAGCGCCACCGCGGCGATGGCTCAGAACGTGGCGACGCCGACCAGCAAATAGAGGAGGGCGGCGATGGCTACCGCGAGCAGGATCAGCACGATCACCGATCCTACGATGGGCTGGCGCTGCCGCGGCATCTGACGCAGCAGATCCTCGAGCTCGTGGGCCGCTCCCCGGGTGACCGCCCCCGCGTGCCAGCCCGCCCGCGGCAGCGCCGAGGGCGCGTCCTGGCTCACCGCGTACGATGGCGGAGGGGCCTGGGTGCTGGCCACCGGACCACGCTCGTCGAGAGACGGCGGCGGGCCGAACATGTCGGTGGAGAACGGCGGTGGTGGCATCGTAGGGGAGAGGTTCGGGTCGGCGGGCGGGACCGAGCGGGAGCTCACCGCGGCCTCCACCTGCACCTCGGGCCCGCGGGCCGCGGCGTCCAAGAACGCCCCGAAGTCGCTCTCCTTGGTTACCGAGAGCGCCGGATCGCGCTTGCGCTCCACGCTCGCGGCGGCGATCGCGCGGGCCTCGCGCACCGCCTGGGCCGCGCTCGACGACGCGTCGTTCGGATCCGAAACCACGGTCGCGATCGATCCCTGACTGTCCTCGTCCTCGATGTCGTAGGGAGGCGGCGAGGGTGGGGGAGTGACCTTGAACGTGCCGGCCGGGCCGACGTCGCCCTCGGCGCGTCGTCGCGGCTGGGGTCGAGGGGCCCCGATGCGTCCGAGCAGCGGGGTGCGATCGCTCGCCGGGGAGCGCTCGTCGGCGGCGGCACGCGGCGCGGTGACGTCGGCCGAGCTCGGCCCTTGGGCGATGGCCTTGTCGATCGCGTCCCGGATCCGCCGCTCCACCTTCTGGCGCATGGTGGGTCCGGCGATGGTATCGGCGTCGAGGGTGAGCGGCTCTTCGTAGTTGTCCCGCACCACGTCGGTGAGCGGCTCATCGTCGTCTTCCTCTTGCGGTCGCAGATCCACGGGCCCGGGCGCGCGCGAGGACGCCGCGCTGCGTTTGTCGACCATGCCCCGCAGCGACACCGGCACCTGGATCTGCGCGGTGAGCGGCTCGCCGTCGCTGTCCTCGTCGAGGATCGTCCCCGGCGGCATGCTCCGCTCTCGGGTGAGGCCCTCGTCCTCGACCTCGGGCGGGATGTCTCGGGGCACGGTCCGGAGATCGGGATCGAGCTCGAGGAGCACCGCGCGCAGCGCGTGCTCGAGCTCCGTCGCAGACTGGAAACGTGCGGCCGGATCCTTCTCGAGCGCCTGGAGGATGATGGCCTCGAGCTCGGGGTGCAGATCCGGGTTGTGGGTGCTCGGCGGTGGGGGCGGGTCACGGACCTGCCGGATCGCGACGTGCAGCGGATTGTCCCCCTCGAACGGCAGGTGGCCGGTGACCATCTCGTAGAGCAGCACGCCACAGGCGTAGATGTCGGTGCGCCCGTCGACCGCCTCACCACGCGCCTGCTCGGGTGCCATGTGGCTCGGCGTGCCCACCGCGGAGCCCACCTTGGTGAGCGCCTGAGGCACGGTCTCGTCGCCCCACATGTCGCCGGGCTGGGGCCCCACGAGCTTGGCGATGCCGAAGTCGAGCACCTTCAGCGCCGGCTCCCCCTCTTCCACCATGGTGACCATGATGTTCTCGGGCTTGAGATCGCGATGCACGATCCCCTGCTCGTGGGCGGCCTGGAGCGCGTCGCAGAGGGTCATCACCACCTTGAGCGCCTCCACCTCGGTGAGGGTTCCTCGCCGATCCAAGAGCTCGAAGAGATCTTCCCCTTCGACGAGCTCCATGGCGATGTAGGGGAGATCCACGTCGAAGCCCCACGCCACCACCCGCACGATGCCAGGGTGCTTCAGCTTGCTCGCGGCCTTCGCCTCCCGGTGAAAGCGCGCCGCCGCCGTCTTGTTTCGGACGATGTCGGGCTTGACGATCTTGACCGCGACGTCTCGCATCTCGAGCAAATCGCGCGCGCGGTAGATGGTCGCCATCGCCCCGGTGCCGAGCGCACCGGCGATCCGAAAGCGGCCAGCGATGACCCGGCCTATCAGATCGTCGCTCGGACCCGTCAAATCACCCCTTCCCGAAGATCGCGTCCAACAGCGGACGCTCTCCTTGGATCGCGGTCCGCTGCATGTAGAGCGAAAGCCCACGCAGTCCACCGAGCTCGGCGCCGTCTCCCGCCCGTCCCGGGCCACCGTGCAAGAGCTGAGGGAGGGCCATGCCCGGGCTGATGGCTTGCTCGGCGATCTTCTTGCTGCCCACCACGATGCGGCCATGGTGCGGCGCCGCGGCCTCGAGGAAGGTCGCGGCCTCGCCCCGATCGTCGGTGTAGAGCGAGCACACAAGCCCGCCACGACCCCGAGCGACGAGCTCCGCCGCCGCCGCCGCGTAGGGCGCCCCGTCCCCGACGGACAGGACGGTGGCCACTGGCCCGAACACCTCCACGTCGTGGAACACGGCCGCGCTCGGGTCTTTCGCGCGGAGGAGCGTGGGCCCCACGAAGAAGCCCTTGCCCGCGCGCGCGGCGTCGCCGTGCAGCGGCTCGACCGACCGTCCGTCCAACACCACCTCGGCGTGCTCGGCGAGGGCCGCGATGCCGTTCGTGACGTCGTGGAGCTGTTGCCGTGTCGACAGCGGCCCCATCCGCACCCCCTTCACCACCGGATCGCCGACCACCACGTCGCCGAGACGCTCTCTGAGCGCGTCGAGCACCTCCGAGGCGGTGGCCTCGGGCACCACCACACGACGGATCGCGGTGCACTTCTGCCCGGTCTTCTGCGTCATCTCGCGGGCCACGTCGCGAAGGAACAGCTCCCACGTGTCGGACCCGATCTCGACGTCGGCTCCGAGGACGGCCGCGTTCAGGCTGTCGGCCTCGACGTTGAGCCGAACCTCCGAGCTTTGCACGCGGGGCAGGGCGCGGAGCCCCCGCGCGGTGTCGCTCGAGCCGGTGAAGGCGATCACGTCACCGTATCCGAGGAGCTGCGGCAGCTCGTGGGCGGAGCCACACACCAGGGAGAGGGCGCCCCGGGGGGCGTGGTCGCACACCACCTCGAACAGCCGGTGGGCCGCGAGGGCGGTGCTCGTCGCTGGCTTGAGCACGACGGGCATCCCGGCGAGGAGCGCGCAGGCGGCCTTCTCGGCGAAGCCCCACGCGGGGAAGTTGAACGCGTTGATCAAGAGCGCCACGCCGCGACGCGGGGTGAGCACGTGGCGTCCGACCAGCCGCGGCGAGCGACCGATCTGGATCACCTCGCCATCGTCGAGGTGACGCTGCTCGCCGAGGGTCTTGCCGAGGTCGGCGTACGCGGCAAATGTGGCGGACGCGCCGTCGACGTCGAACTTGGCGTCGCCGCGGGTGTTCCCGCCGTTGTCCATGGCGAGGGCGAGGATCTCCTCCCGCTGGGCGTGCACCGCCGCCGCGAGCTCGCCGAGCATCTCCGCGCGGGCCGCGAACGAGAGCTCGCGGAGGGCCGCCCCGCCCACGTCCCGAGCGAACGCGAGACCTCGCTCGAGCGGGAGCCCCTCCGCAGACGTCTGGGCCAGCTCGGCCTCGGTGGCGGGGTTCAGGAGCGGATACGAGCGGCCCGTCCCAGCGACCCACTCTCCTCCCACGTAGCTGCGCAACATCGACATCTCGCGCGTATAGACCGAGGGCGGAGGGGCCTCAATTGCTCGTCGGTCGGCCCAGGGGCTTGCTCGGAGCGGGTGTGTCTCGCGGCCGCGTCGCCGGCCGCTCGAGCGCGGGGGTCGACCGCTGGGGGTCAGGTCGTGTGGAGGCCGTCGTCCGGCGCCGGACGCGCACGGCGCGCCCGCTCCCCGCCGCTCTCGGCAGCGTGCGCATGTGCGCTTCGAGGCGTGCCTCGAGCCGCTCGTCGATCACGCGGTGCAGCTCATGGTGTCCCTGCGTGGCCATCCCGCTCCGGATCACCCGACGCACATGGACGAGCGCTGCGTCGAGCTCGCCGACGCGCATGAGCGCGTGGGCCAAGCTCGCCGTCACCTCCACGTGGTGCCGTGGGGTGGCCTCGGGCCAGTCTGCGAGGCGAGCCAGGGCGCGCTCGAGGAGGGGCCGCGCGGCGCGCGGCCGGTCGCATGCAACATCAAGCAAATGCCCGAGATTGTGGGCATACCAAGGGTTCGAAGGGTCGAACCGGAGGGCCTCTCGGTAACACCTCACCGCGTACTCGTGGTTGCCGAGCAGGGACTGCGTGAGCCCCAGGATCCCCCACGCCGCGGCGTCCCGCGGCGCGTGATCGAGCAGCCGGCGAGCGCAGATGGATGCGCGCCAAGGATCGTCGGCGAGCAGGTGGGACGCGAGCTCACGGTGGGCAAATGCCCAGGCCTCGCTCCGCTCGGGGGCAACGCGGGCGAGCTCCACGAGCAGAGGGACCACGCGGGTCTTCCCCGAGCCCTTGGTGTTGGCCACCTCGAGGGCCCGCCACAGGGCCAGCGCCTCTGCCGACAGCTCGCGCATATCTGTAACGTTTTACGCGCCCGGTGGCGGCTGGGCAACCACCCTCTACTCCGGCGAGCGGTCTTCGGTGAGGACCTGCGGCGACGAGCGTCGCCCCCGAGAGCGCTGCGAGATCGTCGCAGCGAGCACGCGATCGCCGAGGGGGGCGCCGTTCAGCGCCTCGAGCGCGGCGTCGCGCGCCTCGAGCGCCACCTCCACGAAGGAGTAGCGCTCGCGAACGCGCACCCGCCGCACGTCGTCGAGGGCAACCCCGCCGTCGACGAGGATGCTCTTCAGCGCCTGCACCCGCACCCCATCGCGCCGCCCGGCGTCGACGTGGAGCTCGATCTCGCCCGGCCGTCCCGGTGAAGAGTCCTCCGCCTCGTCGGCCCCCGGCTCGACCGGGTCTGGCTCGGAGCGGCGGCGGCCGTGGCTCTCCGCGACGTCTGCGAGCCCCCCGGCCCGTGGCTCGGGCCTGTCGACCCGCGGCTCCCGCTCCGGTGAAGCTTCCCGCTCGGGCCTGTCGGCGCGCGGCTCCCGCTCGGGCCGCGCCGCCCGCTCGGGCCTGTCGGCGCGCGACTCCCGCTCGGGCCGCGCCCCCCGCTCGGGCCTGTCGGCGCGCGGCTCCCGCTCGGGCCGCGCCCCCCGCTCGGGCCTGTCGGCGCGCGGCTCCCGCTCGGGCCGCGCCGCCCGCTCGGG
>CAYOAL010000175.1:0-19694 GCA_964401935.1 uncultured Polyangiaceae bacterium | reverse complement strand
GAACGGGAACGGGAACGGGAACGGGAACGGGAACGGGAACGGGAACGGGAACGGGGAGCCGAGCGAGGGCGTCGGAGAGCGCCCCCACGTGGGGGCTCCCATGCCCCCCACCGAGCCGAAGCGGCGGTCACGTCTCGCTCCGGCTACGCAGACCCTCCCCGTCGCCAAGCGTCGTCGGGTCCTTCGTCGCGACAACCAGCGCTGCCGCGTCGATGGCTGCACCCATCACCTCTTCCTCGACGTGCACCATGTCCACCCGCGCGCCGAGGGGGGAACCCACGACCCCGACCTCCTCATCACCCTGTGCGGACGTCACCACCTGGCCTCCCACACGGGCGCCCTCGTCATCGACGGCACCGCCAGCACGGGCTTCGGCTTCCGACACGCCGACGGCACACCCTATGGACAGAACTTGCGACCCGAGGCCATCGACACCACCCAGCGGCTCAGGCGAACACGACCAGGCGCTCGACGACCCACATCATCGCGAGCGCCCCGATGGCGAAGGCGGGGACGAGGCGCACGCGGTGCTCCGGGACGCTGCGGCTCAAGAGGGCGTGGCTCGCGAGCGTGACGGCGACCACGAGGAGCTGCCCGAGCTCGATGCCGACGTGGAACGACGCGAGGGTCAGCGCGAGCTCGTCGTGGGAGAGGCCGGTCGCCGAGAACGCGCTCGCGAAGCCGAGGCCGTGCACGAGGCCCACGCCGAGGGCGGCGAGGTAAGGTCGAGAGAGGACGCGCTCGGCGTCTCGAGGCTCGGTGAGGCGGCGCGCGAGCCACACGAGCGTCACGGCGATCGCGAGCTCGGTGACGTGCGCCGGCGCGTCGAGCCACCCGAGCACCGCCGCCGCGAGTGAGAGGCCGTGCCCGACGGTGAACGCGGTGAGGGCGAGCAACACCCTTCGCCAGCGGCGCAAGAGGAGCACCAGCCCGACCACGAACGCGAGGTGGTCCCAGCCCCCGAGCAGGTGCTCGAGGCCCGAGCGGAGGGCGGCGGTCAACAGCGCGCTCGGTGCGGTCGGCGGCGGCACCTCGAAGTTGTGCTCCGAGCGATCGAGGAGAAACGAGAGCACGCGGCCGTCGCGGAGCTCGACGCGAAAGACGGCGTCGAGCTCGGCTTCGCTGAGGCCATCCACGCCCCAGGTGGTGCCGACGAGGGTCCCCGGACAGGAGAGCTCGCGTTGCTCCACCACGTAGCCCTCGGCGTCCTCGAGACGTGGCGCGCCGCGAGGGACGCAGTGCGCGGGTGCTCTCACCAGGAACGCGGCGCCCTTCGGCTGCACCCGCGCGCGCTTGAGCGACACGAGGATCGCGTCGTCGCGCTCGACGATGTGCACCCCGAGCGGCGCGAGCGGGTGGGCCCGCGCCGGCCGCCCCGTCAGCGCGAAGACCGCGAGGACGACGAGCACCGCGAGCAGCGCTCGCCCCAAGGCGCCCTTCACGAGCGCTCCTCCAGGCGGATGCGATACGCCGCCCGCATCCGCGACAGCGCGTCGCGAACACGCTGCTCACGCAGCTCCACCTCACGCTCGTGACGCACGCGCTCGCGCACCTCCGTCAGCGCCGGCAGCGCCGCGGGGACCCGCTCACGCACCCGGAAGAAGTGAGCACCGAACACCGACGCGATCGGCCCCACCCATGCTTCCGACGGGGCGGACGCGATCCCCTCCGCTGCGGCGCGGCCGAAGTGCGCCTCGATCCGGGCCGGGGGAAGGCGGCGCAGCTCTGCGGGCAAGAGCGACGGATCCCCGAGCGCTCGCCAGGAGCGGTGACGCGCGAGCTCCCGCCCCACCTCCGCCACCCGCGCCGCGAAGCCTTCACCGTGCCGCTCTCGACTCACCAACACGTGCTCGAAGGTGAACCGAGGCGGCCGCCGAAAGCGCTCGGCCTGCTCGACGAGGAACCGCTCGAGCTCCGCGTCGCTCGGCTCGGTGCGCGTCGCCTCCGCCAAGGTCTGGCGCGCGAGCGCGATGAGCCGCTCCCGCGCCACTGCGTCCGTGCGATGCATCTCGAGCGCCAAGGCCTGCTCGAGCGCGGCCGCGTCGGAGAGCTCGGGGCTCACGAAGCGCACGTTGTCGACGAGCCGCCCCACCACCGCCACGTCGGCCCGCACGAAGCCAGCCCGCTCGGCGAAGGCCAGGAGCAGGGCCCGCTCCGTGGCGCGCTCGATGTCAGCCTCGGTGGCCCCCGCCGCCACCACCACCGCCAGGGGCACCGGCTCGGGAGCGCGCGCCTCCAGCCAGCGCTTGGCGCCGAACAGCAAGAGTCCCCCCAACGTGAAGGCGAGCAGCGGGCGCCGCCGCAGCGCGAGCGCCACCCCTTTCACGGCGTGTACCAGATCGGGGAGCTCCATGCGCGCTCTCGTTGACGGGGGTCCCACTCGCAGCAGCCCGACAAGCCCTCGGTCACCGTCGCCGGGTCGTCGCAGTCGACGCCGGCCGCGTTGCAGGCGTAGGCATGCCAGCGACAGCTCGGGTTCTCCACCACCCGCGCGTAGTAGAGCGCCGGCACCCCCGCGTCGAAGCCAGGGTCCGACCAGGTGGTGCAGAGGCTGTCGGCGCCCTCCCCCTGCGGCTCGCAGGTGGCCACGTCGACGTCGGCGCCGCTGTCGGCGTCACCGGCCACGTCGAACACCTGCCAGCGCGCCTCTCCGCCTTCGATGAAGCCCTTCACGATCTGCAGGTGCGACAGCGGCGTGCCGAGCGGATCACGCAGCGCCGTCACCAAGAAGCGCGGCCGCTCGCTGGTCGCCGCGCCGAGCACGCCGCCCATGGGCACGCCGCCGTCGTAGCCCGCCGCGACCATGTCGCTGCGGTCGCAGAGCTCGCCGCCGTAGCCCCAGCCCCCGAAGAAGCGGAGCACGATGCGCGTCCCGCTCGTGCCGTAAGCCTCGCGGCGTCGCATGGCCAGAAAGAGCGCCTCGCGCGAGTTCTCCTCCGCCCACAACACGGCGAGGCCACCAGGGTTGAACCACGCGCGGTCGGGGAGGCCCGGGGGGAGCGCGTCACGCACCGTGAGCCCCGCCCCGCCATGACCGGGGAACGTCGCCTCGTCCACCGCGCCCGGCGTGCCGAGGTGCGTGTCGGTGCTCGCGATGATGCCGTAGGCGAAGGGGTTGTGCCCGAGGGACTGCTCGAGCCGCATCCCCTCCCCGAGCGCGTGGCGCACGAAATCGGTCGGGAAGGCCGCCTCCGGGGCACCGCCGAGGTTGGCCGACGAGAGGGACGCGTAGGGGAGCTTCTCGAAGTCGCAGAGCTCGTCGGCGGCGGGCGTCCCGGGGAGACACTCGGAGTCGCCCTTGTGCTGAAAGATCTCGATCAGCGGCTCGAGCTCGTGGCGCACCCGCGCGTACTCTGCGTCGAACGCCTGCCCATCGGCGGTCACCGTCTCGAACATCAGCCCCGAGCTCAGGTTCGAGTTGTGGGGAATGGTCAAGACGTCACACGCGTCGTCGCGCGTGAGGCACTCGTCTGCGAGTCGGGCCCACAGGCCCTGCTCCTGGTTCTCGTCGAAGTAGCTGGTGGGGAGCGCTGGCGTGACGTGGTTGCGA
This sequence comes from uncultured Polyangiaceae bacterium, assembly GCA_964401935.1. Taxonomy (GTDB): domain Bacteria; phylum Myxococcota_A; class Polyangia; order Polyangiales; family Polyangiaceae; genus JAPYTK01. Next base: position 16,144 of record CAYOAL010000175.1, on the reverse strand, counting down.
AAGATCACGTTGCGATGGAGGTTGAGCGCGCCCGGCGAGCCCGACCACTCGTAGGCCACGAAGGAGGTGAAGCTGCACGCGTCGCTCCGATCGTAGGCCGCCTCGGCGGCCTCCTGCACCTCGCGCCACGCCGCCGCGTCGGCCTCGGGACAACCGCCGTCGTCGCGATCGCAGGGTCGGGGGGGCCGCGCGAAGCCTTGCGGCGCCGCGAGGGCGAGGTTGAGCGTGATGAACGCTGCGTCGGGATCGTCGCGATACTCGCGACACGCGTCTCCGTCGTAGCCCGGCGAGCCCGGCTCGATGCAGCTCGAGACGACGCCCAAGAACTCCGCGTGGTCGGACAACGCCACGAAGTCGAGCGGGCGCTCGAGCTTCAGCCGCCGCAGCGGCTGACCGTCGTCGTCGTAGGGTTGGATCCCCACCTCCTCGCCGCGCGCGAACCGATAGGCATCGGCGGGTGCGAGGCGGTTGCCCTGAAGGTTCGCGTCGAGCGACAGGCGGGTGTGCACGTGGGTGTCGCCGAAGAACGGCTGGCGCAGGGCGTCGAAGCTCGCGCAGCGGCCCAGCGTCTCGAGTCGCTCGTCCTCGGGCAACGTCAGGGGCTCGAGCGTGCAGCCCGCCACGAAAGAACCCGCGAGCAGCGCGGCCCAAGGGCCTCGGTGCAACATGCCGAGCGTCGTAGCCCGACCCGCGCGGGAAGGCGACGGTGAGTCACCGCTCCGTCGCGGTGGGGAGACACCGCCCCCCCTGTGCGTCGCTGCGCCGGCACGAACCGAGCGACCGACGTCGGAGAGGAGCCGGCGCTCAGAACTTGCCGTCGAGCTGCAGGCTGCCCACGCCCGGCCGCATGTTCACCTCGGCTTTGCCGCTGCGAACGAGCACCGTCTTGGTGGCCGCGAGCCCGCCGATGAACATGGCCGCGCCCGCCACCTGGGTGATGCCGTTCACGAACAGCGCGGCGCGACCAGCCCCGTCGGGCTCGAGCGTGCCCATCGCGATGAAGGGCCCCACGAGGGGGACGAACAACGGCGCCGTGTCGTCGCGGATGTCCTCGTCGATGGACGCCGCCGCGGTGGCGGCGATGAGCCAGCTCACGCCCCAGGTGACCGCGCCGCCGATGACCAGGCCCTTGCGGACACGCTCGACCTTCACGTACCCGTCGGGCACCGGCGTGCCGTCGATGTAGTCCATCGTGTAGGGCCCGGCGTAGTGATAAGGCGCGTACGCGCGATCGGGGGAGGGCACGTGCCCATGATGGTGGGGCGTACGACGACGATCACGCTCCCGCTTGTGGCGCTTGTCGCGACGCAGATCCGGAGCCTCGGCGGGCTCGGGCTCGTCGGTCTCGACCGCTTCGTCGGCCTCCGTGTCGTCGCCGGCCGCCTCATCGGGCAGCTCGGGACCGTCGGACGCCACGTCGGGCTCGGCGTCGGCCTCGGCCGCCGCCGCCTCGTTCTCTGCCGCCGCCGCTTCTGCCGCCGCCTGCTCCGCGGCCTGGCGCTTCTTTTCGGCCTCGGCGCGTTTCTGGGCCGCGCGTTGTTGCGCCGCCCAGTCGACCTTCTCGCCCTTCTTCGAGCTCCCGGCCTTCTGCCCGTCTTGGGCCAGCGCCGGAGCCGCGGACAATGTGCAAGCCGTGAAAGCTGCGGCCAAGAGCGCCGCGCCTGCCCACCCACCTCGTGTGTTCATGGTCATCTCCCTGATCCTCGCGGTTCCGTCCGTTGCCCGCCGCGTGAGCGCGTCGGTTCTCCCATGCTCGGACGCTTGCGAAACGGTTTGCACCTGTCGTGCCAACCGCGACACGGTCGGGACCATCGACACTTGGGGCCCCGCGAGCTCGACGGCGCCGCTCGGAGTAAGGCATGGATGTCATAGCTCGCGGGACCCACGTTCATATCCGTGGCCGGAGCGTCGCGTTTGGGATCACGAACCCACCGTCGAAGACTCGACGCCGCTTGGGCGCACCGCGCTTCACACTGTGAACGTGAACCTGTGCACCCACCTTCGCGACGACCCAACGGCGGGTGCACCCTCACGTCGAGCGCATCCTCCGCTCGACCCACGGTGGGTCGCCGCCGAGCGCGGTGCACGACACCGAAAGGCGCGGTTCCCTTCGTCGCTCCTCGACACGGCGGGCGGGGGTGTGGGAGCCCGCGCCGAGGGCGGGCTCCTCGCGCTGCGCTCAGTTGATGATGCGGGGCGGGGTGGTGGGGTTGTTGGGGGCCGGCGTGGTCGAGCGCGAGCCGATCGCCGACACCGCGCCCATCACCGCGAGCCCGAGCTGCTGGAACCGCTCCTCCGAGAGCTGCAGCGTCACGCCCGACGACTTCACGAGCACGTGCACGGTTCCGCAGGCGCACTGCGTGACGCGCGCGCCGAGGTTGTCGGCGAGTGTGTGGTGCTTGCCGCAGGAGCGGGAGGGCTGGCTCATCGAGGTTTCATATCACACAATGCCCAGCGAGACCGGTCCGCGCGAGCGCACCGATCCGGCCGCGGACCCACACTCAGCGAGCGATGGCGCCGAGCAGTCGGGCACGCGCCACCCACGTGAGCAGCGGCGGACGAAGCTCCAAGCCGCGGCTCGTCTCGAGCCCACGCTCGCCGGGACCGAGGTCATCGACCAGTCGGAACTTCACGTAGTGTTGTGTCTCGAGCACGCGGATTCGTCGGGGTCGTGGCATGGGAGGAGCTGAACCGTGGATGTAGACATTTGTCTTACTGCAAACCACATACCACCTCGTTACCAAGATTTTCCGTTGAAATCACTGAGAAATATCTCGCACGCATGGATCCTCGACGCTCCAACTGGGGCTGCTTGCGACCAGTCCTGGGCTCCCGGCGCCCTGCGGTCGAGCTCCGGTCGCGATCGTGCCGTCGCCGCGCGAATCTCACTCGGTCAGGCGCGGAGGAACGGCAGCGGCTCGCCCATCACCGAGAGCTGAGGCCCGTACTGTTGGTAGCCGGCGTACCAGGTCTCGGTGCTCAGCATCGTCTCGCCGTAGCCCCCGTAGGAGCCGCTCTCGTACTCGGAACGATTGAGCCCCATCGCCTGCGCGGCGGTGCCGAGCCACTGGTTGTACACGAGGCCGATGTGCGTGTTCGCAAAACCCGACCCTCCGCCGCCTTGATGCGCCGGTCGGGCGAGGTTGCGGTAGTCGACGTATTGCCCGGTGGCGAGCCACCCTCCCGCGCTGCCGGCGGTGACGACGCACATCTCGATGGGATCGTGGGTGACGACGCCCGACTCCTGCGTCCACTGCACGAGGCTGGTGTCGAGCAGGGTGTTGCCCAGGCCGTCGTCGACCGCGTCGAGCTTGGAGATCAGATCGAGGAACACGCCCTCGAAGAACCGCTGGTGGGCATCCGCCAAGATCTGTTGTTGACCTGCGTCGGTGTTGGCCTGGTGGGCCACGTCCTGGTGCCAATCCCCGGGGAACGTGGAGAAATGATCGGCCGCTCGCGCCGACACGATGCGGCAGGTGTCGCACGCGAAGGCGGCGACGATCACGTCGTTGATGAGACCCCAGAACTGGGCCTGGAGCGCTGGATTAATGCCGTAATCACTCCCATAGAGCTCCGTCGAGGCCTGGGTGGGCGTCTCGATGTCGCCACAAGACAGCGCCACGTTGAGCTTGCGTTGCAGCTCGTCGACCCGATCGATGTGGTCCTCGAGGCGTCTTCGGTCTTCGCTCGAGAGCCGACGGTTCCCGTCGCGGAGGCGGCGGTAGTCGTCGAGGACGCGGTCGACGATCGGCGCCCGCACCTCGGTGGGGTCTTCTTGGGGCACGAAGATCCTGTTGAACAGCGTGAGCGAGTTCTGCTCGGGCGTGATGTTCTGCACCGGGCCCGAGCGCGTGGACGGGCTCGAGAAGTCGGCGCTCATCCCGTGGGCCCCGATCACGAGCGAACGCTCGAGGATGGTGCCGAGATCCGGATAGAAGTTGTCCGACCAGGCCATCACCTGATCGATGGTCGGCCGATGGGCGAGGGTCGGACCGTCGGCGCCGTTGCCGTCGTTCTCGGCGTAGTTGCCGAGGTGCCCGCCGCGGTGATGAGCGAGGTAGAAGGTTACGTCGAGGCCGCGCATCACGTTCAGCTTGGCGGCGAGGTTGGCGGTGAGCACCGCCGAGTCGCCAGAGAGCACCGGCGAGATGGCGGCGATGCCGTTCGACACGGTGAGCGGCAACTCGCCGCGACGCACCGTCTGGCTCGCGTAGCTCAGCTGCTCGGTGAGCGCGGTGTCGCCGGGGTACATGCTCTGTTGCCACACCCCGCCGTGATCGGTGGCGAAGGCCACGAAGCGACGGGGCTCGTCGTTGGCCGCGTTGGCTTTGCGCTCCGCGACCGAGGGAAGGAACGGGAGGGCGAGCGTGAAGCCGGCCGCTCCTCGCAGCACCGTGCGGCGGGTGATGTTCGACTTGTCCATGCTCACTCTCCCTCCGCGAAGGTGCGCTCGCGGAACGCTGCGCTCAGGGCCACCGTGCGCAGCACCTCGGCCAGGGGACGGTCGTCATCGAGCGCCTGCTTCACGTCGGCCAGCGCGCAGGCGTCGCTCGCGAGATCCTCCATGCGTCCGAAGGTGAAGCGGAAGTACTGGCGGGCGAAGCACGCGTTGGGCTTCGCGCTCTGCATGATGAGGTCCACGATGTCGCCGGCGCCGCGCGACACGGTCGCGTCGCCATCGTCCACGGCGGGAACGGTCTCGGTGTCGATCTCCGCCGTGCCCACCTGCTCGCCCGTCTCTTCGTCGTACAGCGGCTGCTCGCTGCGCAGCCTCCCGAGGGCGTCGAAGTTCTCGGTGGAGAAGCCGAGCGGGTTGATCACCGTCATGTGGCAGCCAGCGCACACTCCGTCGTGGGTGAGCTCCTCCACCACCTCGCGCGTGCTCAGGCTGTCGCTCAGCTGCGGCGGGTTGGCGGCCGCGTTCGGTGGCGGGGGCGGGATCTCGTCGCACAAGAGGGCCTTGCGGATGAACACCCCCTTCATCACCGGTCGGGTGTTGGCCGAGCCGGTGGCGAGGAACGCAGCCCGCGTGATCAGGCCCACGCGCTCGACCCCCAGCGCGGGCGGCTCCCCCTCGCCCGACCACGGCGCCACGCCGTAGATGGCGGCGAGGTCGTCGGTGCGGGCGAAGGAGCGGTTGCTCCGAAACAGGTCCTCGTAGCTGCCGCCGTGGTCGAACGCGTAGTACGCGGCCGCGTCCACCACCTCCGCGAGCATCGCCTCGCGCAGCTCGGGGCCGGGGGTGAAGTCGCCGGCGAAGGCATCGAACACCGGCGTGCCCACCCGCGAGTCGAGCTCCTCGAGCGTGGTGTTCTCGAGCCACTGCGCGAAGAAGGCGCCGAGCGCGTCGCGTGTCTTGGGATCGGCGAACACCCGCTCCACCTGGGCGGCGAAGACGTCTTCGGAGAGGAGGTCGCCGCTCCTCGCGGCGGCGAAGAGCTCCTCGTCGGGGAGGGTCTGCCAGAAGTGATACGAGAGGCGGGACGCGAGCTCATACGCCTCGAGCTCGGCCTTCCGCGCCTCTCCGCTCTGACCATGCTCCACGAAGTAGAGCGCGTGGGGAGAGTTGAGGAGCAGCGCGATCACGTCGGCGTAGTCGGCAGCGTCGAAGGGCGCAGCGCCCGCCGGCCCGCGATAGAAGGTCACGTCGGCGGCGGTGACCGGTCGCCGCAGCGCGCGCTCGCCGAAGTCGCGGATGAAGGCGTCGAGGCAGTCGTCGTCGTTGGCGGCGTCCGCGTCGGACGCGCAGCTCCCCACCGCCGCGGTGAGGCGGGCGTCGCTCGCGGTGAGCGCCTCCCCAACCGCAGCCGCGACCACGTAGGCACCATCGATGTGGGCCTGCTGCACCGCCTGATCGAGCTTCGAGAAGCCAGCGTAGTGTTTGTCGGGGCCGCTGCGCAGGTCGTCGGGGATGCGCGCGAAAGACGGCTCGACGGCCACCATCACCGCGTCCGCGTCGGTGGGGAGCGCGTGGCGGACGAGATCGCGGATGGTGTTCTGGTACTGCACCTTGCTGAGCCGACGCAGGGGCAACGTCTCTTGCACCAGCTCCTCGTTGCAGACGAAGTGGGTCGGCGTGGAGGGCTCGGGGCTCTCCGACGCGGCGTCGGCTCCGCCCCCGATGACGCCCATGCAACCGGACAGGCCGAAGCAGGCGGCGACACCGAGAGAGGCGGTGAGGACGAAGGCAGGGGGGACGCGTTCTCTGATGGGCATGATCGTGAGGGGCAGCGGGCGCGCTGCTCCTGACGCAACCCGCGTGCCGCCCCGTCATCCGCGGCAAACATTCGTAATCACAACAACTTGAACCCCACGAGGCCTCGTGCTGAGCGTGGGAGCACTCACTGCGTGAGCCGCTTCGTCTCAGTGGGCAGAGGTGCGCGCTCGAGATCGACGTAACGTCGGGTGACCGCTGCCACCCCGCAGGGGATCGCCAGCATATTGAGCACCGGCAGCATCGAGAGCACCGTGAAGACGACGCCGAGGCCGAGCCACAGCGGTCGGTGCAGGGCGAGCTCGCAGTCGATCGCGCGCGCGTCGTGGCCTCGAGCTTCCATCGGGAGCGCGAGCAGGTCGCGCGCTTGCGCCTTGGCGCTGAGCCCAACCGCGAGGACGAGGGCCGCGAGCTGGCCGGCCACCGGGATGAAGTTGACGAGCAAGATCACCGCCGCCAGGCCGATGCCCTTGAGCAAGCCGAAGAACGCGCTCCCGAGCGAAGCGGCGAGGGACGAGGTGGAGCCAGGGAACGGACGGCTCGGATCGAGACGCCGATCGATGGCGAGCGAGAGCGACGCCTGCAGCTTGCCCGTGACCAGCCCCGCGAGCAGCCGGTGGGCGGCGAGCACCAAGGGCAGCTCTGCGATCAGCACGCCGATCCACACGAGGACGTACCAGAAGCCGCTCGCGCTCGTGAGCCAGTCGGTGATGGGGGTTGCCGCGAGCACCGCCGCGACCAACAGCCCCACGAGGATGCCGCCCGACAAGAGGCCCATGAGGAGCGCGAGCCCGAGCGCCGACGGATCGGTCAACAAGAGGTGAGCGCCGGCGAAGGGGGCAGAGACGGCGAGCGTGACCTGCTGCATCCACCCCAGGCGGCGCGCTGCGGGCGCGGTCACTCCTTGCAGATGTAGTCCCCTTGGCCCATGCACTCGGCGTCCCCGTGGCAGCCAAGGTAGCTGCAGGCCCCGTCCTGGCAAGCGTAGTTGTCGGCGTCGTAGGCCGGGCCGCCGCCGAGATCGCAGTCGGCGGCGTTGTCGCAAGCGGGCACGCAGAAGGCCACGCCGAGCCCCGCGTCGTGGCACACGTAGCTCCCCAACGCTTGGCACTCGGCGTCGTCGTTGCATCCGAGGTAACGACAGCCGCCGTCGACGCAGGCCACGTTGTCCGCGTCGGTGTTGGGCAGGGTGGTGACGCAGTCGTCGATGGTGCTGCACGCCAGAACGCAGCTCTTGTGGGTCTGAACGACGGCAGGATCGAGCGACCAGCGACACACGTAGGCGCCGAGCGCGCCACACTCGGCGTCGTCGTTGCAGCCTTGGTAGACGCAGCCACCGCCCTCGCAGGTGTAGTTGTCGGCGTCGTAGGGCGGTGAGCCCAGGTTGCAGTCGGCGGCGCTGACGCAGGCGGGCAGACAGACCGAGACGGCGTCGGCGCCGCCTGAGCCGCTGCCGGTGCCGGTGCTCGCGGCGCCGCCGCTCCCGAGGCCACCGGCCCCCGCGCTGCTCTCCGAGCTCGAGGAGCTCGAGGAGCTCGAGGAGCTCGAGCCGTCGTCGTCGTCGTCGACGGCGCGTCGCTCCTGTTCACAGGCTCCCACGACTGCCGCGACCGCCAGCGCGAGGCCGACCTTCGGGAACTGCATACGCATCGCGGCCATGATACGCCAGATGGGGCGATGAGCTTCCCTGGTCGAGCACGCCGTCACCCCCGGCCCGCGCCTCGTGTGCGGGCGGTGCCCGCTGCCGCCGCGCCGCCCGTCCCTCGGAGCGGTCGCAGCGTCGTGGGTCTGAGCGTCGCGATGGCCTCGCTCGGAGCGTGCAGCTGGATGAGCGGGCTCGCCGATCTCGAAATCGAGCGGACCGTGATGTCTTCGGGCGGGGCCGGCGGCGGCGGCGGCGAGAGCGGCACCGGCGGGGGCGACACCGGCGGGAGCGGCCCGGAGGCCCCCTGCGTCGCGCACATCGCCACCCGCCTCGCGACCACCTGCGCCGTGCGCAGCGACGGCGCGCTCTTCTGCTGGGGGCGCAACGACACGGGCATGCTCGGCAACGGGAGCACCCAGTCCTCGACCCTCCCCGTGGAGGCGAACATCCGCGACGTGGTGCAGGTCGCGCTCGGAGCCGAGTTTCTGGTGGCGCTGCGTGCCGACCGCACGGTGCGGACGGTGGGCGACAACCTCGAGGGTCAGCTCGGCAACGGTCAGAGCGGCAGCCGGCAGCTGCAGCAACAGACGCCCGACGTCGGCGACGTCGTCGAGATCGGCGCGGGGAGGGCCCACGCCTGTGCTCGCACCGCGGCCGGCGCCGTGAAATGCTGGGGCTCCAACGACCGCGGCCAGCTCGGCACCGATCCAGTGACCACGCCGTTCGAGACCCGCCCCCGCGAAGCCTTCTTCGGTGCCAAGGCGTTGGCGGTCGGCGCGCGCCACACCTGCATCATCCGCAGCGACGACAACGTGGTGTGTTGGGGGCGGAACGACGACGGCCAGCTTGGGCTCGCGATCACCAGCGCGGTGGCCGACCCCACCCCACTCAACGTCCAGGCCGACGCCCTCGCCCTCGGCGGCGCCCACACCTGTGCGCTGCGCGACGGGCGCGTGCGGTGCTGGGGATTCAACCAGCACTGGCAGCTCGGCGACGCGTCGGGCACGCGCGATCCCATGCCGCGCGAGGTCGCCATCGATGGCACGGTCGTCGCGATCGCGGCCTCCGGGCGAAAGACCTGTGCGCGCCTCGACAACGGCAGCGTGGTCTGTTGGGGTGAGGCCGGGCAGCCGGTGCCGAAAGACCCGACCCCCGTCGATCCCGAGCTGCCCGCGGTCGATTCACAGCTCAGCGGCGCCTCCCTCCTCTCGCTCGGCACCTACCACCAGTGCGTACGCCGTCCCGATGGCCGGATCTGGTGCCGCGGGAGCAACACCGACGGTCAGCTCGGGAACGGCTTCGACACCGAGGTGGCGGGGCTGGTCGAGCCGCTCCTCACCTGTCCGTGAGGCCACGCGTTCACCGCTCGACACCGGCGCCGCGCCTTGCTCTCGAGTATGCTCCCCCGATGAGCATGCCGATCGCGCGTCCTCGGCCGCGGCCCTCCCCGCGGGGGCTCCTCGTGCTGCTCGCGCCGCTCTGGTGGGGCTGCGTGGACGAGGCGGTCACGCCGACGGATCCCTCTCCCACCGCGCGGGACCTCATGGAGCGAGGAGCCCACGACGTCGGGTTCCGCGAGCTCGAGGTCACCTACGAGGCGGTGGCGAACGGCGGGGAGCGCACGCTCGCCCTGCGGCTGTGGTATCCCGCGGTGGCCGGCTCCGAAGGTCCCGCACGTTATGCGGTGGCCGGGATCGTGGAGGTGCCGGCCGACGGTGCGCTCGACGGGCCAGCGGTCGCGAGCGGGGGGCCCTTTCCCCTCGCCGTCTACTCCCACGGCAACGCTGGGGACGGCCTTCTCGCCTATCCCTACGCGGAGCTGTTCGCCAGCCACGGCTTCATCGTGGTGGCGCCGAACCACACCGGCAACAGCGCCCTGCAGCTCTTGGACATGTCGTTCGATCCCTTCGTGCGCACCGTCGTCAACCGACCTGCCGACGTGAGCGCGGTGATCGACTGGGCCGCCACGGAGCTGCCCGACGATCTCGCGGGCCAGGCCGAGACCGACGCGGTGTTCTTGTTCGGACACAGCTTCGGCGCGTTCACCACCTTCGCCGGCGGCGGCGTCGATCTCGATGACGAGGCCCTCCGCGACGGCTGCGCCGCCGACTGCGAGCTCTACGACGACCCCGCGATCGCAGCCGCGCTCGCCGCCGACCTCGGCGATGAGCGCGTGGTGGCCATCGCCCCTCAGGCCCCGGCCTTGGTGCCGTTCTACGGCGCCGGTGAGCTCGGCGGGCTCTCCGTGCCCACGCTGCTCATGAGCGCGCGCCGCGACATCACCACCACCGACGCGGCCCAGGCCATCCCCGCCTGGAGCGGCCTCGATCACCCCGACGACCTCTGGGTCGAGCTCCCCGATGGGGGACACTTGTCGTTCATCACCGTGTGCGACGATCTCGACGCGTCGCTCCTCGAGCTCTTCCAACCGAGCTTTCGCGACGACGGCTGCGGCGAGAGCTTCACCCCCACCGCCGAGGCGGTGCCCGCTCTCGCCGGCTACCTCCTCGGCTTCGCGCGCCAGCACGTGCTCGGCGAGAGCTTCACGGAGCTGTTGACCGGCGCGCCCTTCCACCCCGACATGGTGGTCAGCACGCACTGAAGGCGAGCTTCGGCACCTCACAGTGGATGCCACGCAGCCCGAGCGGCGCGACGACGCGGCTCTCGAGCGCCTTCGCGAAGGCGACGTCGTAGGCGTCGCAGCCGACCACGCCCAGGCCGGCGCTGGCGTGGGGGTCGCACCCCCCGCCGAAGAGCGGGGCGAACGAGGCCACCGCCTCGCTGGCCACCTCCCCGAGGTGGGCGCGATCGGCGTCGGTGAGCTCACCGTCGGCCCAGTCGAGGAACCAGGCGCCGAGCTCGGCGTGGGCGCTCTCATCGGTGGCGATGGTGGTCACCACCGTCCGAATGAGCGGCGACACCGCGACCGCGGCGGTGGTCTTGAGCACGGGGAGGGTGAGCGCCTCGCCGACACACGAGGTGCGCACCACGAGCTCGGCGGCGCGGCGAAGGGGCGCCTCACCGGAGGGAGGACGCGACAGGCGCGTGAAGTCGACCCGCAACGGCACGGCCCCCCCGAGCGCCATCGCGACCCGCGCCGAGAGCTCGGCATGGAGCATCTCGTCGACGATGAACTCTCCCGCGGCGGCGATGAGCTCGAGCGGGGCACGCGCGGCGAGGAGGGCGCCGGCGATGTCGGCGAAGGCGGCGGCGCTCGCGTACTCGCTGAACGCGCTCTGCGTCCAAACCCAGCGCGCGGCGTCGAGCGCCTCCTTCGAGCCGTCGATGCCCTCGTGCCAGGGCATCCCCGCAAACGCCGCCCGACGGTGCTCGAGCCGACGCCCCCACGGTCCGCCGATGCTCTCGAGCTCGAAGAGCGCCGTCACGAGCTCCCCTCTGGGGGGCGCTCACGGCGCAGATCCTCGCAGAAGGCGCTCACCGTGTAGGTGGGCGACTTGCGGATCACGTTCCCCACGACGGGGAAGCCCTTGTCGTCGCACAGGGGCCGAAAATGCGGCAGGCGCGCGAACGCAGCCTCCTTGGTGCTGTTGGCGAGCTCCCGCCGCAGCCACTCGAGCGGCTCGGTCACCCCGTCGCCGTTCGCGGCGGGGGCCACGCTCACCGTCGCCACGCTGTCGTCGCTCGGGCTCGCAGGCGAGCCCACCGGCGTCGTGGCCGTCGCTCCCCCGTCGCCGTCCGCCGCGAGCGCCACCGCCAACCCGGCGTCTGCCGCCGCCCCATCCGCCGGCACCGTGGCCGCGGCGGGAGCGGGCCCGTCGGTGCTCACGCTGGGGGCGTCGCGGGTCGCGCTCGTGGCCGGCGGCAGCGTGCGCGCGGTCGGGTTGCAGCCGCTCGCCACCGCCACGATAGCGAGGATCTTCGTCGTCCGAATCGTGTGTCGTCGCATGGGGAGAGGACGCTCGCGTCACACGATGCGTTAACCGAGAAACGCAACGGCCCCCTCGGCCGCCGACGGTCAGTCGATGGCGACGACGTCGGTGGACACGATCCCGGCGTCGGCGCCCACGTCGAGCACCAGGTAGTGCCGGCCGATGCCGTCGAGCTTCTCCCCGAGCGCTCCCCCGCCCCCCGAGATAAACGCGGGAATCCCGCCGTTTTCAAATTGATAGAGAGAGTGGATGTGTCCGTAGAGCGTCATCGCCACGTTCGCTTGCCGAAGCCGCGAGAGGAGCATCCCCGCCTCGTTGCGGCTGCCGAAGGCGCCGTTGCGAACACCCACCGGATCCAAGGCCGGGATGTGCATCGCGAAGATGTTCACGCGCGAGCGGCCCTCGTCGAGCCAGCCGTCGAGCCAGCCGTACGCGAGGGGGTCGACGGTCGCGCTCGCGGAGTCGAGCAGCGTGAACTGCACCCCACGAAACACGAAGCGGAAGCTCCCGCGCCCGAAGAGCTGTTGCCAGGCCCCGACGTCGGCGATGTCGTGGTTGCCGAGCGTGGTGTAGTAGGGCACCAACAGCTGGCGCAGCTCGCGCTGGAAACGCTCGAGCTCCTCGCGCGTGCCCCGCTGACTGAGGTCGCCCGCTCCGAGGAGAAACCGCAGCCCGTCCTCCCCGTTCATCGAGCGGAACAGATCCTGAACGTCGTCGATCCCGGTCTGCACGTCGCTCATGAGGGCGAAGCGCCACGGGCCACGGTCGCTCGAGTCGCTGGTCGTCACCCGGAGCACGTTTTCGCCGCGCGCAAGCTCGACCGTGCCCGACTTCCGGGTCGGGCCGTCGTCGTCGGACAGCGCGATGAGCTCTTCGTCGCCCGCCGCTCCGCGAAACGAGAGGCGTGCGTCGCGCATCACGTTGAGCAGCTCGAGCGTAAGCGGTCGCGCCTCGTCGGCCACCACCGTCACGACGACCTCCGGCGCGCTGCACCAGAGCCGCAGGCGCTCGCCGTCGAGCCGTTGGATGGTGGCCAGGCCGTCGCGCACCTCCACGTCGAGCCCGGCGCTTGCTTGCCGGCCCACGTCTCGATCGAGCGTGGCCCGCTCTTCCGAGGGAGGCGTGCACCCGAGCGCGAGGAGGAGGAGCCCGAAGTGGGCGAGGCTGACCAGCGGAGCGCGTGTCATGGTCGTTCGTCCCGAAACATCAGCGCTCCCCCGGCCATGACCGCAGCCCCCACCTCGATCAGCGCGTTGAAGCCGACGTGGTCGTGGAGCCAGGCCCTCCCCGACAAACCGATGTGGCCGGGCACGCCGATGGCTTGCTCGACGAGGCCGCCGACGTAGTCGTCATGGCGGTGGTCATAATAGCTCACCACCTCCCCAACCGGCGTCTCGGGCCCCCCGAAGTAGATCCCGCCCCCCATGCGCGCGAGCAGGAGCGACTCGGTGTCCTCCCCGAGCGGCAGCCCGTCGTAGTCGAAGAGCTGCAGCCCGACGCCGAGCCCCGCCTCGCCGAAGAGGCCACGGAGCTGGGGGTGAAGCCGCTCCAGATCGTAGCGCCCGAACATCATCACCTCCGGCGTGAAGGTGGCGAAGCGCTCGGCGAAGTGAGCGTGATGGGTCACCGCACCGCGCAGCTCGAGAAACGTCCCGTCGGGCGCGGCCCGCTCCTCCGCGCGCGGACCGAGGAACCGATAGGCCCCCAGCAGGCGGAGCCGTCGGTTGCCGTCGTCGAGGGCGACCTGGGCCGAGGGACGCAGGCGGAGGCCCCCCGTCCGCAGCTCGAGCGCGTTGTAGGCGAAGTGGGCGTAGCGGAACCGAGGGTTGTGAACGTAGCGGTAGCCGGCCTCCACCTCGAGGTGAGCGAGCGTGGTCTCGGGCGTCCCCCGGTCTTCGAGCGGGATGAGCGTGCCGTGGATGTCGGTCTGCCACGAGATGACCCAGGCGCCGACGCCCATCGCGCTCACGATCCCTGCCTCGCGCACGACGTAACGGTTGGCGGCGGTGAGGATGAGCGGGAGCACCCCGGTGACGATCAGCCCCAAGCCTACCCCCTGCACCGCGAGGAGCCGATAGGCTGCGTCGCGACGCCCGATGACGAAGTGACCGCTGCCATGCAGCAGAGCGCCGGGCACGAGCGACGCGGCAAACCCGAGCACCCGCACTCCCCCCGAGGGCTCACCATCGGGATCGAAGCCCGCGTCGCCCGCGCCGGCGCCGGCTCGCGGAGGGTCCGGCTCGGAGGCGTGCACGGTCGAGCTGACCACCCCGAGCGCGCAGCCGACGGCGATCGCGACGGTCCCGAGCGCCAGGCGCAAAGCGCGCCCCGCGGCGCTCCCCCCAGCGCCAGCCGGAGCGCTCCCCCCAGCGCCAGCCGGAGCGCTCCCCCCAGCGCCAGCCGGAGCGCTCCCCACAGCGCCAGCCGGAGCGCTCCCCCCAGCGCTAGCCGGAGCGCTCCCCACAGCGCTAGCCGGAGCCATCGTCTCCGCACGAGCCGAGCCCACGACGGGAGGCGCCGAGCGCAGGCGGCCTGGGTCGCGTGGAGCGCGCGACCCCCAGAGACGCGCGGCACCGGGGAAGCACCGCGACAGCATACGCCAAGGGCGGCGTTCGTTCACCAGGCTGCTACGCTCCCCGCGTGGCCCTCTCCGACCGCGACTACATGCGCGACCGCGTGCGCCGCACGATCGACGCGGACCGCGGGCCAGGCGCGCTCTTCACCTGGCCCCCGAGGCCTTGGCTCGTGATCACCGCCGTCGTCGTTCTCGTCGCGCTCGTGTCGGTCTACATCCTCTGAATGTCTCCCTCCCGCGTCGAGCCCGCGACCACGCTCGCAGCCCTGGTGCAGGACGCCGCCGCGCGCACGGGCAGCGTCGTCGACGATCTCAGCGACGAAGAGTGGGCGGTGCCTCCCCTCGACATCGTGAACCCCATGCGCTGGGAGGTGGGCCATGTCTCGTTCTTCTACGACGCGATGGTGCTCGGCGAGCTCGGCGAGCCGCTCGTCTTGCCGGAAGGGGCCGCGCTCTACGACTCGTTCGACGTGGCCCACGCCGAACGCTGGGGCCTCGCGCTGCCATCGCGCGCGGCGACTCTCGACTACCGCCGACGGGTGAGCGACGCGCTGCTCGAGCGCCTCGAGCGGTCGGAGCGGTCGGAGCGCGAGACGTATCTGTATCGGCTCGGCGTCCTGCACGAGGACATGCACGGCGAGGCCCTCACCTACACCCGCCAGACCCTCGGCTACCGGCCCCCGCCCACCATCGCGCTCGCGACCGAGATCACCTCGCCGGAGCTGGCGGCGATCGAGGACGATCCAAGCGGCGACGCAGACATCCCCGGCGGGCGCTTCCAGCTCGGCACGAGCCCCGGAGAGGCCTTCGTCTTCGACAACGAGAAGTGGGGCCACGCGCTCGAGGTGGCGCCGTTCCGCATCGCGCGCACCGCCGTCGACAACGCGTCGTTCGCGGCCTTCGTCGACGATGGAGGCTACCGCGACGCGCGGCTCTGGTCGCGGCAAGGATGGCGCTGGCGCCAGCGCCTCGGACGGCGTCATCCTCGCTACTGGCACCCGAGCGCCGACGGCTGGCTCGAGCGCCGCTTCGACGTGCTCGTGCCCCTCGCCCTCCGCCACCCGGTGTCGCACGTTTGTTGGTACGAGGCCGATGCGTACTGCCGCTGGGCCGGCCGTCGGCTCCCCACCGAGCTCGAGTGGGAGGTGGCCGCGCTCGGCGAGCCCTCCCCGAACGGCGGTCTCGCGCCGCACAAGCGCGCCTTTCCCTGGGGAGACGCGCCGCCGTCGCCGGCGCGCGCGAACCTGGACGCCGTGCGCACGGGCCCCGTCGACGTGCGCGCCCACGCCGCGGGGGACAGCGCCTTCGGCGTTCGGCAGCTGCTCGGCAACGTGTGGGAGTGGACGAGCGACGCGTTCTATCCGTTCCCCGGCTACGTCGTGGACACACCCTACCGCGAATACTCGGCCCCCTGGTTCGGCGACCGCAGAGTGCTCCGCGGCGGCGCCTGGGCCACCCGCGCGAGGCTCGCGCGTCCGGGCTATCGCAACTTCTTCACCCCCGACCGCGACGACGTGCTCGCCGGCTTCCGCACCGTGGCGCGCGACGCCCACGGGTGAAACACCCGAGCACCCCCCTCGCAGACCAACCGCGCCGGCAAGCACAACGTCCCCTTCCCACCGCGACACCTACCAGCTCCACCGAGACCGCCACATCCACTGCTCCACCTGCTCGCTCTCCGCGCGCCGGCGCGAGCCGTCGCCGTAGTGGAGCGTCCTGGTGCCCGGGGTTGTAGCCGTGATGCGCGCTCAGGCTGTAACCCCCCCCTTGCCCGCCAAGAGCTCCACCCGGTTGTGCCGCAGCCGCAGCACCACGTTCAA
>CAYOAL010000174.1:0-19740 GCA_964401935.1 uncultured Polyangiaceae bacterium | reverse complement strand
TTCGTCCCGCCCCGTTCGTCCCGCCCCGTTCGTCCCGCCCCGTTCGTCCCGCCCCATGCTCGCCCCTGAGCAGGGCGCTCTCCTGCCCCCGAGGAGGGTGCTCGACCGCCGCGGCACGAGGCGCCGCGGCAGGTCGGCCTCTCGAAGATGTCGTCGGCTCGTCCCGAGCCTACTTGCAGCTGGCGGGCGGATTGTCGATCATCGCCTCACACGCGTCGTCCCCGTCGATCAGGGGAAGATCGTCGGCGGCTGCCGTCGTCTCACAGCTCGTCTTGTCCGAGGCGTCGGTGCACTTCGGACAGACGTCTTCTTTGAGATCCTCGCAAGGATCGGCGCAACCGGTGAGTGCCGCTGCTGCCAAGACCACGCCTACAATCAGATACTTCGTCATTTTCAATTCCTCCAAAGAACCAAAAGAAAGGTGCCGTTCTACCATACGGCGCCGCGCCGGCGTTCTTTGTCGTCGAAAGACTGCTCTCGCTGCGACGCCGAACGACGTCGCGCTGCTCTTCTCTCGCGCGCCCCCGATCCCTGCCAAGCGCGCCACGTACCTTGTTCTCTCGGGGCAGTCCCTGAATAATGATGCGAACATGCGACCCACGTCACGCCTCACCGCGCGCTCCACCAGGAGCGTCGTTCCAGGCGTCGCGGTCGTCGCGGCCGGCGCGCTCGCGCTCACCGCGTGTCAGCTGGTCCTCGGCATCGACGCGGGTCAGGAGCGCAGCGGGTCGGTCGGGGGAAGCGGCGGCGAGTCTTCCTCGGTGGGTCCGGGCGGCGGCGGCAGCGGCGGCGACGCGACCGGGGGCGGGGGGGACGAATCCGTCTGCAGCCAGGCGGTCGATGTGTCGAGCGGCGTGCAGATCGCCACCGTGCTCGGCAATCCGCGGCAGCTCGAGGCCGATGCCCAGCACGTGTACTTCCTCGCCTCCTTCAACAGCGTGGCGGGTGTCTTCCGCTTCGAGCACCAAGAGCCATCCCCCAGCCCGGGCCTGTTCGAGCAGGCCGATGGTCCCGGACACGACGTCGACGGCCTCACCCTCAGCACCGACCACGTGGCGTGGATAACGACAAGCAACAGCATCGCCCGCGTGAAGACACGCGCGAAGACCGCAGGGAGCAACTCGGGCACGCTGTTCTACCTCACCCCAGGGAGCCTCACCCCCCTCGCCGCCGACGGCCACACCATCTACTTCACCGCCGCCACCCCCAGCAGCGAACGCTTGTTCTTCGAGAGCGCGCCCCCACATACACAGCTCGCCGACGCGGACGGATCGTTCGCCGTGAACGGCGATCGATCCCTCGCGGTGGGAGGCGACGCAGCCTACGTCGCGAGCGCGACTGGGATCACGCGGCACCTCCTCCCCGCCGGGGAGAGCCTGACCACCACGACCCCCGCGCCGACGCACCTCCTCCTCGTGCCACCCTGGCTGTACTGGACGTCGGGGAACGATCTGCTGAAGTCCTCCACGACGTTCGGGAGCGCGTCCGAGCAGGTCGCCTCGAGCCCAGGGAGCATCCTCGACTTCGTCGTCGTGGGCGAGTGCGCCTTCTGGGTCGACTCCGAGGGCCACCTCGCCACCGCCTACGCTGGCGGCTCCCCCGTCGTCCTCGAGACCCTCCCCGAAGCCACCTCGCTCGTGCTCACCGACGCGTACCTGTTCGTCAGCGTCGCCGCTGGCGCGACCGCCGGCCACATCATCCGCTTCTCCCTGCGCGAGAGCTTGTAGCTCCCCGAGACGCCCGAGCCGCGCTGAGAGGGCGTCACTCGAGGATCTCCGAGTAGGGGCACATCTCGCGCAGGTGCTCCACATTGCACCCCTGTTCGAGGCAGTCGTACTGCTCTGCGCACAGCTCCGCTTGCTCGCACCCGCAGCCGCACTCGTTCGCAAACGCGGTCGTGTTCGGCACGCACGAGAAGGCCACCTCGTCGCAGCCGTTGGGCTCCTCGCTCACGTAGCTGCGCCACCACTCCGCGCTCGGATCGCAAGCGCAGTCGAGCTCGGTGCAGGCGGCGGTGCCGTCCTCTTGGCACGTGCAGGTGTTGCAGCCGTCGCGCGCCGGGAACGAGCTCCCAGGCGAATGCGTCTCACCCAGATAGATGCAGTCGAACGGCCCGCAGTAGGCGTCGGTGCAGCTCACGAGGCTCCTCTGGCTCCAGACACGCCACGCGCGAGAACCGCTCGAGCGGCGGTCCCTCCTTCGCCGAGGACGACGTGGATCTCGTGCTTGGCGCCCGTGTGCTGGGCGAAGTGCACGAGGGGCGAGGCGTGCTCCGCGCCATCCACGGTCAACCGTCGGATCCCGCGGCTCACCCGGTCGGGGTTGTCCACCGCGATGTGAACCTCGGCGTCACCCACGCGCACGGTCGCTTCGAAGCCGTGCCAATCGGGCGGGATGCAGGGGTCGAGTCTCAAGCCGCCGTCCTCGGGGTGAAGGCCGAGGATCGCCTCCACTCCGAGGCGCCAAGTCCAGCCCGCCGCGCCGGTGTACCAGGTCCAGCCACCGCGTCCGGTGAGCGGAGCCGTGCCGTAGATGTCGGCCGCCAGCACGTACGGTTCTACGCGGTAGCGCTCGACGTCGTCGTCGCTTCGGGCTCCGAACACGGGGTTGAGGAGGCGCATGAGGCGCGCCGCCCCGGCGCCGTCGCCGACGTGCGCGTGAGCCCACGCGAGCCACGCCGCGGCGTGGGTGTACTGCCCGCCGTTCTCGCGAACACCTGGGGGGTAGGCGCTGATGTAGCCAGGGTCGTGAGTGCCTCCACGAAAGGGCGGATCGAGCAGCAGCACGAGGCGGTGCTCCTCACGAACCAAGAGCTCGTCGGCGGAGCGCAACGCCTGCCGGGCTCGCTCGGCCCCGGCCGCACCACTGAGCGTCGCCCACGACTGCGCGATCGAGTCGATCCGACAGCTTCGCGAGCGCGCCGAACCGAGGGGCGAGCCGTCGTCGTAGAACGCGCGGAGGTACCAGGCGCCGTCCCACGCCACCCGCTCGATGTCGTCCTTGAGCTTCGCTGCGCGCTCGCGCCACCGCTCGGCCTCCTCCGCCCGTCCCATGCGCTCCGAGAGCGACGCGAAGCGCTGCGCCGTGGCGAAGATGAACCAGCCAAGCCACACGCTCTCGCCACGCCCATGGACGCCGACGCGGTTCATGCCGTCGTTCCAGTCGCCGTCGCCGATCAGCGGCAGCCCCTTCGGTCCGCGCGTGAATCCGCGCTCGAGCGCGCGGCGGCAGTGTTCGAACAGAGCTGCGCTCTCGGAGCCCGGCGCGTACTCCGCGTAGCGGTCGTGCTCCTCCGGCTCGAGCGGCGCCGCGTGCAAAAACCCAACCTCCTCGGAGAGGATCGAGGTGTCCGACGTGGCGGCAACGTAGTGCGCGACGACGAACGGGAGCCAGAGCATGTCGTCCGAACAGCGCGTGCGCACCCCGCGACCGCGCGGCGGGTGCCACCAGTGCAACACGTCGCCCTGCTCGAACTGATGCGAGGCCGCCTCGAGGATGTGGGCGCGGGTGAGGTTTGGCGACACGAGCGTGAAGGCCATCACGTCCTGAAGCTGGTCGCGGAAGCCGAACGCGCCGGACGACTGGTAGAAGCCGGAGCGGGCATAGAACCTGGACGAGAGGCTCTGGTAGAGGAGCCAGCGATTGAGCATCACGTCGAGCTCTGGCTCGGGGGTCTTCACCTGAACCGCGCCCAAGAGCCCGTCCCAGTGGCGCTGAAGCGCGCTCCACGCTGCTTGCACCTCGGTCGGCCGACGGAAGCGTCGCACGAGCTCGACCGCGTGCGCACGGTCGCGTCCTTGCCCGAGGATGAAGTGCATCACGTGCGTCTCGCCCGGCGCGAGCTCGACGTGCACCTGCAGCGCCGCGCACGGATCGATCCCAGGCTCGGTGGAGCTGGCGAGGCCCCAGCGCCTGAGCCCCTCCGGATCGCTCAAGCTGCCGCTCGTGCCAAGGAACTCGCGACGGTCGCAGGTGAAGCCATGCAGCGCGCGGTCTGTCGCCACGAACGCGACGCGCTCACCGAGCTCGTCGCTCCACGAGCAATGGGCGAGCACACACTGTTCGGTGGCGTCGTGCTCGCAAATCACATGAGCCTCTAGCTCTTGGCGAAGCGCGCCGAGCACCCACTCGAGGTAGTAGGTCACCGTCAAGCGGCGCGCGCGTTCGCTGTGGTTTCGAAGCGTGAGCCGCAGCACCTTCAGGGGCACGTCGGCGGGCACGAACACCAAGAGCTCTTGGCCGAGGCCATCGCTGTCGCGCTCGTACACCGTGTAGCCAGCGCCGTGTCGCACCAACGTGTCGGCGTCGAGCCCGGCCGGCAATGGCGTCGACGACCAGACGCGCCCCGACTCTTCATCCCGCAGGTACACCGCCTCGGAGGGGGAGTCGCCGACGGGGTCGTTCCTCCACGGTGTGAGTCGATTCTCGCCGCTGTTGCCCGACCACGTGCAGCCCAGCGACGACTCACTCACCAAACACCCGAGCTCGGGATTGGCGAGCACGTTGCACCACGGAGCGGGGGTGACGCGACCGTCCAACAAGCGGATGACGTACTCGCGACCGTCTTCGGTGAAGCCCCCGTAGCCGTTGGCGAAACGGAGGCTCGGCACGGACGGCGCGACGTTGGGCTCCCGTTCGCGCGCGGGCGAGGGGGAAAACAGCGGGATGGGGGGCGACGCGGTGGGGAGGGCCAGCCACTGCTCGTGAAGCGTACCGCGCGCGCTGTCGATGAAGACCCGCGCGGAGGCCTCGATGCGGTGCACCTCCTCTTTCGTGAGGGTGTCGAGGGCGAGCACGAAGATGCCACCGCGTTGTCGCAGCCAAGCGTCGGTCCCGCTCCGCACGAGCGCGCGATGGATGGCGCTCCCCTCTTCGGTCTGATATCCGCTCGGAGCCGCGCCGAGGAGCACGAGCTCGAGCGGTACGCGACATCCGCGCAGGTAGCGATACGTGGCGAGCACCTCCTCCAACAGGGGGTTGTCGTCCGAGTCGTGCACACGAACCACGAGCAGCGGATCGTCGCCCGAGATGCCGTGACCCCACAGCCGACGCCTCGAGGGCTTGCCGGCGCGCAGCGTCGATGCGGGCGCACGGAAGAGCGGCCCGGGAACCAGCAGCCGCGAGACGAGCTGCATCGCATCCGGCAAGAGCGCTGGGGTCATGCCGGCGTGCTCGAGACGACGCGCGCTGGCGCGGTCTGCGTCGCGGATCGCCCACTTGACGGCGTGAAGCGACCCAAACCGGCGCGCCACGGAGAGGGCTGCCTGGCGGGTCCTGCCCACGGCGGTGACGAACGCGAGCCTCACCGTCGCGTGAGGCTCCAGCCTCACCTCCAGCGCGAGCACTACCGCCGGATCGATGCCGCCCTTGTCTCCCACGCGCGACTGGCGCGCAAACGCGAGCTCCATGCGCGGCTCCCTGGCCCCTCGACGACGCCCGACGAACACCTCCCGATCCAGCTCGCACCCGAGCCACGAGATCGAATCGCTGTCCCAAACTGCGTGCTGGACCAACACCGCGCTCGCCTCGTCGGGGCTCTTCTTTCGGCGCCAGGCCACGGCGCCGTGGTCTGGCAGCACCTCACACTCCACGAACATGCGCGAGAAGGCCGGGTGCCGCTGCGCCCCTAGCGCGGTCTCCAGCACGGGAGTCGTATGGCTCGCCACCGTGAGCGTCCGCTGCTCCGACGTCTCGTTGTGCAGCGTTAGATAGCGAACCTCTGCGTCGTCGAGCGGAGCGATGGCAACCACGGTGCGCAGCGACACGCCCTCTTGTCGGTGATGAAGCTCGGCCTTGTGAGGATGGAACCTCACGAGGTCGCTCTCGTCTCGCGCACGCGTCGGAGCCGGCGTCGCCGACCACAGCCGCCCCGAGTCCTGGTCGCGGACGTAGATCCACGTGCCCTCGCCTTCGCCGCTCGGATCGGGGGGGCCGCCCATGATGGCGAGCCCGTTCCAGCGGGTGGAGCCCGCCCCCGTGTCGCTGATGAGCGTGGTGAGGTGGCCGTTCGTCAAGAGCGCCACGGCTGGGCGGGGCACGTTGCGCTCCGGCGACCAATCGGGAAAGTGAACCGCGGTCACCTTCGCCTCGAAGCGCTCCCCGGTCGGTCGCGTCACCGGCTCGGCGGCCTCCGGCGAGGGCGTGCGCTCGCTCAGCAGCAGCTCTCCGCACATGACCACTGGGTCGGCGTGGAACCGGTCGACCCACACATCGTCATTCAGCGCGTTGTCGAGCGCCGCCATGATCATCCCCTGATGATGCGCCATGTGCGAGCGAACCACGGCAAAGCCTCGTGGCGCCTCGCGTGGCTCGGGGAGGGAGGCTTCGCCGCGGAGCGGATGATAGTCCACCGCCTCGAACAGCCCGAAGGAGCCGAGCGCACCCAGCCCCTCGAACGACGCGAGGTTCTCGAGCACTGCTCGCGGCTGGAAGCGCAACGCGAGCACGCACGCGTAGGGGGCCACCACCAGGTCGTTCTCCAGACCGCGCTGGAGCGCGAGCGCGGGCACCCCAAACGAGCGGTACTGGTAGTTCTGCTGCGCGTCGCGCTCGGCGTAGCCCGACTCCGAGATCCCCCACGGTACGCCGACGCGCTCGCCGTAGTCGATCTGCGCAGCCACCGCGAGCTTCTCACTCTGAGAGAGCAGCGTGCGCTCGGCGCTCCGCATGAACACCGAGGGGAGGAGATACTCGAACATGGTGCCACCCCAAGACAGCAGGGCGACCGAGCCTCGGATTCGGGTCAGAGGGCGTCCAAGCGCGTGCCAATGGGTCGGCGGCGCCTGCTTCAACACAACGGCGAGGAAGCTGGTGAGCCGCGCCTCCGAGGCCAACAGATCATAGTAGTGGTGGTCGGGTCGGTCGGAGCTCACGTTGTAGCCGATGCGGAACAGCTTCCGCTTTGGGTCGAAGAGGAACCCGAAGTCGATGCTCGCCCACGCGGCCTCCGCCTGCTCCGCCAGGGCGAGGAGCTCCGCGACGAGTCGGCGCGCGCGCTCCCCTGCGGCGCCGAGGGCGCTCTCTGCTCGCTCGAGCCACGCGACCACCTCGGGCGGCGCGTCGGGTCGCCGTTGCCCTCGCAGCGAATCGCGCAGCGCGGCGCAGGTGTCGCTCACCGCGCGCGGCGACAGCGTCGACGTCGCGACGCCCGCGGTGCCGAGGTCGAGTCCGAACGCGCTCGCGTCCTCCCGAAGAGCGAGCCACGGGAACAGCAGCTCCACGTCGCTCTGCATGCCGCTCAGCTGATGACGCAGGCGCTCCAGCCAGGTGCGGGCCTCGCGGAACACGGCCACCTCGTCGTGTTCGGTGCTCTGCTCCAGCGCGCTCAGCAGGGCGCGTTCGAGCTCGGGGATCTCGGAGCCAACGAGCTCGAGCAGCAGCGCCCGGCGATCGGAGCTCGGCTCGCGCACCTGCGCCAGCGCGCTCCTCAACGCAGCGATGGCCCGTCGGAGCGGCGGGTGCGCCTCGAGCAGCGTCTCGAGCGCCGCCTCGAGCAGGTCGAGCGCGTCCTCCACACCATCGAAGCGCACGTCATCGAGCACTGGCGTGTCGACTTGCTCCCTGCACCCTTGCGCCAGCGTAAGGAACGAGGCCGCAAGGTTTCCGCTGTCCACCGTGGACACGTAGCGGGGCAACAGGGGCTCGCGGGTCTTGGTGTCGTACCAGTTGAGCCAGTGCCCTCGATAGCGCTCGAGCCGCGCGACCGAGTCGAGCGACTGATGCAGCAGCGCCAGCAGCTCGACGGGTCCGATGTAGCCGAGGTCGCGCGCCGAGAGCTGCGCGGTGAGCAACAGGCCGATGTTCGTCGGTGAGGTGCGATGAGCGACGCGGCGTGCTGGCTCGAGTTGAACGTTGTCCGGCGGCAGCCACTGGTCGCCCGGACCCACGAAGGTCTCGAAGAACAGCCAGGTGCGCCGAGCGAGCTGCCGCAGCTTGCGGCGATCGGCGGCGTCGAGGCTCTCGTCCACCGTCTGCCCCGCGCTAGCCCGGCGCGCGATCTCCGGCGACGCGAGCCACAGCGCAAACAGCGGCGCCAAGGGGAGGGTCAGCCCCGGCCGCAGCAGGGCCACCGCGACCAGCAAGGCGCCCGTCAGCACCAGCGCCCCAGTCATCTCACGGAAGAAGGTGCGGCGCGCCGACACCTTACCCAGCTGGCGGGCGGTGGTGGCCGCGGTCACCCACTGCAACAGATGTTTGCGCGTGATCGTTAGGCGCACCAGCACCCGCACGATGGCGTCGGTGGCGCGCAGCGCCTCGTAGGGGAGCATCACCACCCCAAACGCCCAGCGACCGATGGCTCGCAAGCGCTGCTCCCCTGCCAACGACGGCAGCGTCATCAATAGCGGCACCGCCAAGACCACCGCCGACCACGCGACGGCGTGTTCGGGGTAGAGCGCCCAGCCCAAAACGAGCACCCCCAAGAGCGAGGGAGCGAGCAGGCTGCGTCGGAGGTTGTCGACGATCTTCCAGCGGTCGATGAGACGGAGCGACACGCGCCCGCCCGTCGAGCGTCGTCGCGGAAGCAGCCACGGCAGCAGCTGCCAATCGCCGCGAATCCAGCGATGGAGGCGTCGCGCGAACGCGAGATAGTGGTGGGGATACTCCTCATACAGCGTGATGTCGGTGGCGAGCGCGACCCGCCCGTGGATCCCCTCGAACAGGTCGTGGCTCGCCAGCGCATTCTCGGGCACGGTCCCCACGCTGCGCACGAAGGCGTCCAGCTCGTAGATGCCTTTGCCGACGTAGACCCCGGCACCGAAGAGATCCTGATACACGTCCGACGCGGCGCGGCTGTAGATGTCGACGGCGGTGTCGCCCATGAACACACGGCTGAACCACGACGTGTCTTCGACCATCGGAGACGGCTCGACGCGCGGCTGCACGACGGTGTAGCCCGACACGACGCGGCCGGTGTTGGGGTCGAACTGCGCCTGATTGAGCGGATGCGCGAGCGAGCCCACGAGCCGGTGCGCGGCGCCGAGAGGGAGCCGCGTGTCCGCGTCGAGGGTGATCACGAAGCGAACACCTTCGAGCCCCAACGGGTCGCCCACGTGGTGGCGGAACCCGGTGGTCCGGTCGCCGCGCAAGAGGCGGTTGAGCTCCTCGAGCTTGCCACGCTTTCGCTCCCACCCCATGAAGTGCCCCTCGGCCTCGTTCCAGGTCGGCTCGCGATGCAAGAGGTGAAACGGCCTCGCGCTCTCGCCACCATGCTTGCGGTTCAGCTCGGCGAGCGCGACCTCGGCGTGAGCGAGCAGCGCCTCGTCGTCGGGCGCATCGATGGAGTCGACGTGGTCGATGAGGAGCACGAAGATCAGCGAGGGGTCGGGGTTCGACAGGTAGTGGAGCTCGAGCTGGATCAGCAGCTCCGTGACGTCCTCCTTGGCGGCGGCGAGCGCCGGGATCACGATCGCCGTCTTGCAGTCGGCGGGGATGCGCTCGGAGAAGTCGAGCTTCGCGAGGGTGCGTGGCGGCACGAGGGCCGTCACCAGCCAGTTGGTGAAGGCCACCGCGATCGACGACAGCGGCACCAGCGCCAGCGCACACAGCGCGATCGTGGCGGCACCGAAGCGGTCGGCCCCCCAGGCGGCCACACCCACCACGAACAGCAGCGTCGCGCCGAGCACCGCGCCCAGGTAGGCCAGCGTCGGATGCGCGAGCAGCGCTCGACGCCAGCGCTCGCGGCCGCGCGCCCGATACCCGAGCTCCTGCTCGAGCAGCGCACGCCCGCGGTCGACGAGGTAGAAGCCCACGTGACCCGCACGCAGGTCGTTCGGATGCTCGCTGGCGAGGGAAACGGCCAGCCGTGCCACCTCGGGCTCGGGCCGACTCGCCCCCCAGCTCAGCTCTTCTACCACCTTCCGGTAGGCATCGCGGCTCTCGAAGTCCATCTGCGCGTAAACGCCGCAGGGTTCTGCGCGCAGCGTCGCCTCGACGGCGCTCGTCGTTCGAACGAACACCCTCCAGTCGATCTCGGCGAGCAGCCGCAGCGCCCGCACGGCTCGCCCCATGCCAACGCCCGGATCGATCGGCAGCTCCCACGCCACGCGTTGCTGGTCGGGAGCGGGGAGCAAGAGCTCGAGCACTCGAACGAGCATCTCCAGCACCGCGATACGGAGCATCGTCGGCAACGACCAGAGCTCGGCGATGGTGAGCGGAGCTTCTTGCTGATAGGCCTCGATGAACTGGAGCAACGTGGCCTCGTCGAAGTCGAGGTTGCTCGACTCGATCACCGCGCGGGCCAGCCGCAGCACCCGGGGCAGCTCGTCCGACGCCACGTGAGGGAGGCGGCGCCGAAACTCCTTGGGGAGCTCGGTTTTCACCTGGCGCACCGTTCTTACGAGCAGGTAGTGGTTGTCGAGGAACCACTCGGCCGCCTTCTGGTACACCGGGTCATCGAGCGCGGGGGCATCGAACGCCGCCGCGGCACGGGCGATGGAGCGTGACAGCGCGCCGATGTCGATCGGCAGGGGGCTGTGCGGCGCTGCGCGTCGTAGCGGCCGATGCGCGCTCGCGAGGTCGGCCGCCCGCGTGTCGAGGCTCCGGGCGTCGGCCGCTACGAGGTCTGACGGCGCGATCGCCTGGCTCACTCAGCGCTCCTCGAGGGAGCGACTGTCGAAGGAGGCTCGAACGCTGCTTGGGCCCTTCGTGGTGTCTCCGTGGGGTCGCAAGCTCTCGCGCTCGTTCACGGGCAGATCTTGCAGCACGAGCACCGGGAGCCTGCTGTGGGCCAAGGCGTAGGCGGTGAAGCTCCCGAAGGGACGCTCGGCATCGCAGGTCGCGCCGTGGGCAGCCAAGACGAGCAGGTCGGCTTGGCGCACGCGGGCGACCTCGAGCAGAGCTCGCCGCTCGTCCGTTTCGCGGAGCACGAACATCTCGACGTGCGCGACGTCGCCGAGCAGGCGCTCGCGAAGGGTGGACAGATACCTCTCTGCTCCGGCTTGGAGCCGCGTAGCCAGCAAGCGGGCGAGCTCGAGGTCCTCCTCCGACGAGAGCACGGCCGTCGGCTTGGGCTCCGCCACCACGTGCACCAGCAACAGCTCCGCACCGTGGAAGCGAGCGAGGCGGGCCACCTCGGGGAGCACGCTCTGAGCACGCAACGAACCGTCGACGGCGACCAACACGCGCTTTGCGGGCACGCAGTGGATGTCGTCGAGCCCCGGCGGCGCGACGAGCACCGAGCCTGGGGCCAGGGACAGCACCTGTTGGGTCGTGCTTCCCAGATTCCATGAGCCGAGGCCCCCCTCGCCGTGGCTGCTGAGCACGGTCAGATCGGCGTCGAGCTCCCACGCCAGCGTGACGATGCGCTCGGCGGGCCGCCCCTGCGTCACCTCCGTCGCCAGCCGTCCCTCCGCGACGCCCTGCGCCACGAGCTGCGCCTCGATCGCCGCCAGATACTGCTCCGCCTCGCGTCGCGTGAGCTCCCAATCGAGCGCGTTGGGGTGGCTCGGCGGCTGGTCTCCCTCGGGAGACGCCAACACGTGCAGCAGCGTGATCCTCGCGCCGAAGGCATCGGCGACGAAGCGCGCGTGCGCCAAGCATGCTTCCGCCAACACCGACCGATCGAGGCACACCAGAACGTGCGAGATGCCCCGCTCCGGCGCGAGCCTCACGGCCGGGCCCGACGAAAAGGGAAGCGACTCTCGAGCGAGGTCCGTCATTGGGTCGATGCCTTCGTGTTCAAGGGGTTTGCGCGAGTGGGGGTTGAGCCCACCTAGAGGGTCAGCATGAAGGCCACCACGTCGGCCTTCTCCTCTTCGGTGAGGGAGAGGGAGAGGACGAGGTTGAAGAACTCGACGGTGTCGGCGAGCGTGAGGAGGCGGCCGTCGTGGAGATAGGGTGGCGATTCCTTGATGCCTCGGAGGGGGAAGGTCTTGATCGGGCCATCCGCCATGGCGAGGCGGCCGTTGATGTCCTGCGTCTTGTAGAAGCGCTCGACGCGGAGATTGTGCATCAGGTTGTCGGTGTAATAGGGCGGCGCGTGGCACTCGGAGCAGCGCCCCTTGCCGAAGAACACCGCCTCCCCGCGCAGCTCTTCCTTGGTGGCTTTGCTCGGATCGAGCCTGCCGAACACGTCGAGCTTGGGCGCCGGCGGGAAGTCGAGGAGCGCCTGAAACTCGGCCATGGCGTGCACGCTGGTCCCGCGCTCGAGGACGTTCACGCCCTTCTTGACGGCGATGACCGGGTCGCCATCGAAGTAGGCCGCGCGCTGCTCGAACTCGGTGAAGTCTTCCACCGAGCGGAGCGCGCGCTGCGAGCCGAACAGGCGCTGGATGTTCACTCCGCGAAGGGTGGGCGTGTCGATGCGGTGGCGCAGCGCCTGGGGCCGGATGTCGCCCACGAGGTGCGTGGCCGCGTTGGTGTGCCCATTGGCGTGGCAGTCGAAGCAGCTAACGCCGAGCGATGGCTCGGTCGAGCGCCGGTCGTCGGTGAGGTTGAACTGTTGCTGGGCGAACGGCAACACCAACAGGCGCAGGCCGTCGAGCTGCTTGGGATTGAGGATGCCCTTGAACAGGTGGAAGAAGTTCTGGTGCGTCACGAGCGCGCCCTTCGACACGTCCCCGAGATCGGGGCGCGTGGTCAGGAAGATCGCGGGAGGAAACTCCGGGAGGAACCGATCCGGCAGATCGAAGTCGAGATCGAAGCGGGTGAGATCGCGCTTGGTCTGCCGGAGGATCTCGTCGATGTGGAAGGTGGGGAACACCATCCCCCCCTCGGGGTGGTTCGGGTGCGAGAGCGGGAGGAAGCCGCGGGGAAACAGCCCCTTGTCTCGGATCTCGGCCGGGCTCGTCTTCGCGAGCGTGTCCCACGCCGTCCCGCCGTGGAGCTTCACGCGCACCCCTGCCTGCACGCTCTTGCCCCGCGTCATCTTGGCCGAAGCGTGAGCCTTGTCGGCGAGGTCGTAGCGGTCTTCGAGGAGCGCGAGCTGGCGCTTCATCACCGCGGCCTTCTCCGCGGTCATCCTCTTCATCACCTCCTCGAAGGGCGCCACGTTCACCGGCGCGAAGGGGGAGTCTGCGAGCGGGCCCGGCTGCATGAGAGCGGTCGCCGGCGGCGCCGCGCCGGGTTGGTACGCTTCATCGGCCGCGCTCGCGCACGCCGCGAGCGCCACTGCCCCGAGAAGCGCGCACGAAAACGCGTACGGCCGCGCTCGCATCTTGTGGGGGCTGGTCGCACTCATCGCGCGGGCATGTGCAAGACACGCACCGCCGCCGGAGCCACGCTTTCCGCGGCGTGTGCCGGCGGAAACGCGCGCGGGCTGCTCCCGCGGCGCACGCCCCGCGAATAAGGCGTGCTATTCACTCGGGGTGACGCTCTCTCGCGCCATCGCCGTCGACGGGGCCATCACCAACGGCGGGCCCGTCGGCGTCGCGCGCTTCGCGGCCGAGTGCGTGCGCTCGCGGCGAACGCCCGTCACGCACACCTACGCAGCGCTCGCGCTTTACACCGGCGGCAGCGCGCGCGTAGAGCTGAACGGCGCGTGGAGCCTCCGCAAAGGAGAGATCTTGCTCATCCCCGCGGGTGAGCCGCACCGCATGCTGGAGACGAAGGGGGGCGAGGCGTGGGGCCTCTCGTTCTGCGTGCCGTGCCTCGGCGCCGACGGTGCCGCGTCGCTGCTCGCGCCCTTCGAGCGTGTGCGCGACGGCGGCGCCCCCGTGGTGCGGGTGCCGGCGAACCGTCACGTCTATCTCGAGGGGCTCTTTCGCGAGCTCGAGCGCGTCGTTCACGACCGGGGCGCACCCAGCGAAGCCATCGACGCCATCGAGCGGAGCCTCCTCACGTTGATCCTCGCCGAGGTCGACAAGGCCTCCGCCGAAGAGGCCATCCCACGTCGCGCGGGGGGCGGGGTGGTCGTCGACGCCCTTCGATTCATCGAGCGCAACTGTCTGCGTCGGCTCACGCTCGGCGACGTCGCAGCCGCGGTGGGGCGCACCCCGGCCTACGTCACCACTGCCCTCACGCGGGCCACCGGGCGAAGCGCGGTGAGCTGGATCGTGAGCGGGCGAATGGCCGAAGCGCGGCGGCTCTTGCTCCACTCCGACGAGCAGGTCGGCGTCGTCGCCGAGCGCGTCGGATATGCCGACCCGACCCACTTCATCCGGATGTTCCGGCGCGAGCACGGCGTCACCCCCGCCGCCTGGCGCACGGCCCACGCGGTCGGCACCGCACCGTCGGGTCGAGCCGAGCCGAGCCGAGCTTGGCCCGGCCGCCGCCTCACGTCTTCTTGCACACCGCGTTGATGAACGGGAGCGCCCCCGCCTCCTCCATCGCCACCTGCTCGACGAGCCCGAAGGGGCCGAAGTCGCGAACGATCGAGGCAGCGTCGTAGAAGAAGATCGGGATGCCCGAATGCACCTCGTACCAGTCTTCCCCCAGCTTCTTGCCGCGGCCGTACATCGGCGCCTCCTTCGCGATGAGCGTGAAGATCATGTGCCCGCCCGGCGCGAGCTGGCGGTGCGCCTCGCGGAGCACCTTCTCGCGCCCGGCCGCGTCGAGCAGATAGAGCAGCCCGTAGCAGAAGATGCCGTCGTACTCCCGCTCGTCGAACGGCATGTCGGTCACCGAGCCGTGGTGGATGGGAAACGTGAGGCCGAGCCGCGAGCGAGCGAGCCCGATCGCCGTCTCCGAGATCTCGATGCCGGTGACGTGCATCCCCTGGTCGACGAACACCTTCGCGTTCCGCCCGTAGCCCACCCCTGGCACGAGCACGGTTCGAGCGCCCGCGCGCACGAAGACATCCTTCGCGAACAGCGCCGAACGCGCCGGCTCGGAGCCCCACATCAGCTGGTTCTCGACGAACGCAGCCTCCCATACCGCGGTCATCCCACGCTCCCGCCGCCACGAAACCATCGGCTCTCGACGTGGAGGCGACGGCCCCGTCGGTCACCGGCGCCGCCACAGGCGGCACCCGGCCGTCCCCGGCCGCTCAGATAACCCCCGACGCCGCGAGCTCCAGCGTCAGCTCCGCGTTCACCGCGCCCGCAGCCTGAGTGCCGGCCGCCGCCGCGTAGATGGCGCCTTGCAGCCGCGTCGTCAGATCGCCCGCCGCATGGATCCCCGGCACCGACGTCGCGCGTGTCATCGGATCGGTCTCGACCAGGCCGGCGGCGTCGAGCGCGAGGCCGAGCGCCCCCACCACCGCCACCTGCCGCTGTGGCGGGTGCGCGAACAGCACGTCGCGAGCCACCCGCACACCGGTCGCGAGCTCGACCGCCTCGAGCGCACCGTCCTTCATCACGAGGCGCGCGATCGGCGCCGTCTCGAGCCGCACGCCGGCGGCGTGGAGCGCGCGCCGATCCTCCTCCACCACCTCGAACGCTCCGCCCGTGAAGGCCACCACGTCGCGCGTCCAGCCACGGATCATCAGCGCAAACGGGACGAAGTGCCCCGCGTCCGCCGCGCGCCCGAGGAAGCCCCACCCGCGCTCCCGCAGCTCCCATCCGTGACAATAGGGGCACTGAAAGATCGCGCGCCCCCAAAGCTCACGAAACCCCTCGAGCGGGAGCATCTCGTCCACCATCCCCGTCGCGAGGAGGATCCGGCGCGCCTCGACGGCGCCGCTGCCTGTCACCAGCCGAAACGCCCCCTTCGCCCCGGAGATCCCTTCGACACGCTCCTCACGGATCTCGACGCTCGGATAGCTCGCCAGCTGCTCGCGGCCCACCCGACGAAACACCTCCGGCGGGGTCCCGTCACGCGTCACGAAGTTGTGGAGGTGCTCGGCGGCCGCGTTTCGTCGCGCGCCCGCGTCGAGGAGGAGCACACGCTTGCGTCCCCGACCGAGCGCGAGCGCAGCCGAGAGCCCGGCCGGGCCGCCTCCCACGATCACCACGTCGTACGGAAACTCTCCAGTCATGCCCCGTTCGTAGCGCCTGGCGCGGGCGACCGCGAGAGCGTCGACTTCGCTCCGATCGGCGTGGTTATGGATCCGGCATCGTTCCCAGGGGTCGCTCGCAGCGCGGGGCGCGGGCCTCGGTTCCAGAGGCGCGCGCGGCTCGCGGCGCGGGCCGTCCGAGCGGTCGCGCGCCCTTCTCGGCGCGGGCGTCGGCCTCACCGCATCTCTCGGGATCGGACGCTTGCCCGGGGCGGGGTGCCGATCCGCCACGTCGTGCCGTCGAGAACCGATCGCCTCGCGCTCCTCTCCCAGCGTAGGATGGCGCGGTGGGGATACGGTGCAAGAAGTGCCAGTCGGTCATCCCGAAGGGAGACGTGGACAGGGCGCGCAACCTGGCCACGTGCATGCGCTGCTGCACGGTGTTCGACTGCCACGACGCGCTCGACGCTACGAACGAGCGCGAGGGTGCGCCCAACGAGAAGTCCACGGGGTGGGAGCGGCCTCGCGTAACCCTGCCGGACGGGGTCATCCTGAGCGGCGGGGGCGAGCGCGGCCGTGACCTCACCCTGCGCGGTCGCTGGGCTCACGGTACGGCGGTGTTCCAGTACCTGCTCTCGGGCTTGATCTTCGCGAGCCTCGGTGTGGTCTCGTGGTGGCTCGGGGAGGGCGACGTGGTCATGATCATGGGGGGCGCCGTCGCCGTCGTCTCCGGCTCCGTCGTGGCCTACATCGGGCTCGGGCGCTGGATCAACGAGACGCGCATCGACGTGGCCGGTGGCGCGCTCACCATCTCACGCGAACCGCTCCCCTGGCCGCGCTCGCGACACGAGGCGGGCGCGCTCTTGCAGCTCTACTCCGTGGAGCGCGCGAAGGGCATGGCGGCCGAGCACTCGCCCACCGAACACTTCAGCACCTACGAGGTGCGGGCCATGCGCCACACTGGCGACGACGTCACCCTCGTTCAGGATCTCGAGCAGGCGGAACAAGCGCTCTTCGTCGAGCAGCAGCTCGAGCTGGCGTTGGGGATCCGTGATCGGCCCGTGCCGCACGAGCTGTCGCGCGAGCGCTGACTCGGCACCGTTGCAACCTACGCGTGACCGTCGCGGCCGTGATCGAGTATCTCTGGTGGTGATGACTCCCTCCGACAACCGCGTCGTCGGTCTCCTTCTCTCGCTGCCGCTCGTGCTGCTCTCGGCCTGCAACTCGGCGATCTCCGACGGGAGCGGCTCCGGCGCCTCGGGCGGCGCGAGCGCCGGCGCGGGAGGCGGTGGTCCCACCACCAGCGGGAGCGGCGCGAGCGCGGGCGTAGGTGGGAGCGGCGGCTCCACCACCTCGTCGAGCACCAGCAGCGGCGGCGCACCGCCCTGCGTGGAGGTTCCCCCCGGCGTGCCCGACAACTGCATCACCAACGTCGGCGCCGGCGAGCACACGTTCGCCTGCGACGGCTTGAGCTACGCCGTGTCGGTGCCCGACGCCTGCGTCGGGTGCGCGTGCGGGCTGGTGTTCGACGTCCATGGCTTCACGATGAGCGCCGCCATGGAGGAGGCCAACACCCGCATCGCCGCGCTCGGTCGCGCCCGCGGCTACGTGGTCGTGCAGCCCTCCGCCTCGGGAACCCCGGCGTCCTGGAACGCCGGCGTCGACGATCCGAAGGTCTTCGACTTCATGCAGCGCACCATCGCCGCCCTCCACATCGACGAAAAGAGAGTGCACTTCACCGGGTTCTCTCAAGGCGGCGACATGACGTGGCGCTTCTTGTGCGACCACTCCGACATCCTCGCGAGCGTGGCGCCGGCGGCGTTCCACAACGACAACGACGACTGCTTCTCGGAGGGCACCGCCCCTCCCAACATCCGCCCCATCCTCTACCTGCACGGCACCAGCGACTCGATCGTCGCGTACTCCACCGCCATCACCTCACGCGATCGCGTGATCGCCGCACAGAGCCTTGGCGCCGGGATGGAGATCGCCGGCGACGACGACCACCGCTGGACCCGCTACGAAGGCCCCTCCGGCGCGGTCTTCGAGATGCTCGACCACGACTACTCCGGCGCCGCCCTCATCGACGGTCACTGCTTCCCCGGCAGCACCGATCCCGGCGGCGCGCCGGGCCAGTTCTTCCCCTTCAGCTGCGATCCCCCCAACGCGTTCACCTGGGGCGAGGCCGTGATGGACTTCTTCGAGGCGCACCCTCTGCCCTGAACCACAGCTACGGTCTCAGCGCGTCGCCTCGCTCTCGAGCAGCTCCTTCACCGCTTTGAAGCGCTCGTTGGGAACGGTGATGGTGAGGTTGTAGAACACGATGAGCCAAGTCCCGTGCTCCTTCCGCAATACGCCGCTGCCGCGCGCAGGGCCGAGGTTCGGCGTCTCCAGCGCCTCGTCGAACCACGCGAGCGTGCCGCCTCCATCCAAGGTCACGTGGCGACGCGTCGGCGTGAAGCTCCACGCCTTGCCTTTCTCGAAGTGAGGCCGCGCGTACGCGACAAACGCGGGCTTGTCCCACCGCTCGGTCGCGTCCGTTCCCATGAACACGCCGTCCTCCGCGATGTGCCCGAAGTAGCGCCCCTCGTCGGCCTCGGCGGCGGCGTGGTGCCAGTCGTCGAGCACCGCATCGATCGCCACGCGCTCGGCCCCGGCGTCCGCGAGCGACCCCTCCACCGGCGCGCCCACCGCCACCGGCTCTCCCACCGCCACCGGCGCGCCCACCGCCACCGGCTCGCCCACCGCCACCGGCGCACCGCCGCAGCTCACCGCCACCCCCCATCCCACCACCATCCCGAGCCGCCGCAGCGAGCGCCCCACCCCCCAGCCGCGCGCCCGCCCCTCGCCAACGCCAACTCGCATGACTGCGCGAACATAGCAGGGAGCCGAGCGCTCAACCAACGCACCCGATGACGCCGCCCAGAGCTCACCGTGACGCGCCACCGGCGGCCCTCCTGCGCGCATGATCGTCGACGTGAAGATTCTCGGGCGCCGGGCGGCACCTACCCGTGCCCGCTCGCCGTCTCCGCCGCGCTAAACTCCCACCATGCCACCGGCGAACAAGCCCGCCACCTACGACGACCTGTTCGATCTCCCGGACGGCACGCGGGTGGAGATCCTCGCTGGCGACATCACAACCTCCCCGGCGCCGTTGCCGCGCCACTCGCGCGCGCAGGGTGCGCTGCGGCGATTCGTGGGCGGTGCGTTCGATGACGACCACGACCACGGCGGCCCCGGGGGCTGGTGGATCCTGCTCGAGGTCGACGTTCGCCTCGGCCCCTACGACGTCGTGGGTCCCGACCTGTCTGGGTGGCGCCGCGAGCGCCTGCTCGACCCATGGGACCAACGCCCTATCGACGTCGTCCCCGACTGGGTGTGCGAGGTCATCTCACCGTCCAACGCGGCTCAAGATCGCGTCACCAAGCGTCGTCTCTACGCGGAACATGGCGTGGCCTTCTACTGGATCGTCGATCCGGAGGCGCGCACCTTGGAGGCGATGCGGCTCTTCGAAGGGCAGTGGCTCGAGATCGGGAGCTACACCGACGACCCCAGCGCACGCGTCCAACCCTTCGAGGCCATCCACCTCGAGGTAGCCCGCCTCTTCCCACCACCCACGCCGCCGTCCACGCCTCCGTCCCCATAGGGAAGCGTTCACCCCCTCCCCATCGTGGCCTCCCCGGCACCGTCGCCGCGCCTCCCTCGCACGCAGCGTGCGTAGCGGCGATTGTGGGCGGCGAATTCGACAACCATCGTCAACCTTGCGTCGCGCACGCCGTCGATTCATTGCGAGCTCGCGCCGCGCTTGCGTCACAATTGCCATTGCGCCTATCGTTGTCATTGCTGCTCCCATTCTCGCATGGCCAAAACGATGTTGCGAACTGCCCGAACTGCCCAGCCGTTGAACTTCATCCCAATGGTCGCCGCCG
>CAYOAL010000173.1:0-19803 GCA_964401935.1 uncultured Polyangiaceae bacterium | reverse complement strand
TGGTCTTCCGCGCTGGTGGTCTTCCGCTGGTGGTCTTCCGCTGGTGGTCTTCCGCTGGTGGTCTTCCGCTGGCGTGTCTTCCGCTGGTGTGTCTTCCGCTGGTGGTCTTCCGCTGGTGCTCTTCCGCGCTGGTGGTCTTCCGCTGGTGGTCTTCCGCTGGTGCTCTTCCGCGCTGGTGGTCTTCCGCTGGTGGTCTTCCGCGCTGGTGGTCTTCCGCTGGTGGTCTTCCGCTGGCGTGTCTTCCGCGCTGGTGGTCTTCCGCTGGTGACGGCTTGATGGCTGACGCGCCTGGCCGTCGACGGACGATGATTGTCGCAGCGAGCGCCGGAGGCGGCTCATGCGCGGCGTCCGCTTCAGCCGCAGGTGCTTGGGGCGGTGCGCGGCGCCGTCGCCGGCTTCTCGCATCCGATGATGCCCCCTCGGGACCGCGAAGGTGCCCTCTGCGCTCCGCGGAGGGAAGCGTGGTCGTCCGCTCGGTTTCATCCCTGCCCCCGTCGCCAAGACCCGCGTCGTCGACGACGAGGCCTGGATCCGCAGTTTGGATGCGCTCGTGGGAGCGGGGGCGTTATAGTCCGCTCGGTGCCTCCTCCGACCGAGCGCAGCCTCTCTCGCGAGCTCTCGCCGCCGGCGCGGACCCTCGCTGCGGTGCTCGCCGAGCACCCTTGGCCGAGCGCCGTGCGCGGGCGGCGGACACCGGTGGAGTTCTTCTGGCAGCTCGAGCTCGACGCCGACGCGGCGACGCTCTGGTCGCGCCTCATCGACACCTCGCGCCTCAACCGGGCCCTCGGGCTCGCCTCGATGGAGTTTCACGAGGAGGACGGCGTGCTGCACGGGGTGGGGAGCCCGGCCGGGTTCGAGCACCGCTGGGTGGAGGTGCCGTGGAGCTGGGTGTCGGGGCGCTACGTGATGGCCGAGCGTGCCTACGAGCGTGGGTTCTCGCGTCACGCGCGCGTGCGCTACGAGCTCACTCCCCGCGACGGTGGACTGTCGTTCAGCGCCTACTTCGGCTTCATCCCGCGCAACTGGTTCTTTCGCTGGGTGCTCGAGCTGGGGATGCTCTCGCTGCGCTCGCGGTTCGAGGCGGTGCTCCGCTCGCTCGCCGCCGACACCGCCGCGCTCAGCCCACCGGCTGCGAGTGAGCCCTGGCTCCCTCCGGAGGTCGAGCGTCGCGTGATCGACATGGCCGAGGCGCTGCGGCAGCGCGAGGTGGATCGGGAGGGGCTCGCGCGCCTGCTCACGCTCATCCGCGAGGGCGACGACATGGAGGTGCACCGGCTCCAGGTGCGGCGCCTCGCGCACGCGTGGCGGCTCGATGAGCGCAAGGTCTTGCACCTGTTCCTTCACGCCACGCGGGTGGGCCTGCTCGAGCTCAGCTGGGACGTCATTTGTCCCCATTGTCGGGGGACGCGCGAAGAGCTCGCGACCCTCGGGGACGTGCCCAAGCGCGCGAGCTGTGCCCCGTGTGAGGCGGAGTTCGGCACCGATGGCGCCAACGCGATCGAGATCACGTTCCGCATCCACCGCTCGGTGCGGAGCGTGCACAAGCAGCTGTTCTGCAGCGCGCAGACCGCGGAGCGCCGCCACATCAAGGTGCAGATGGTGCTCGAGCCGGGTGAGGCGCGCACCGTCGAGGCGCCGCTCGAGCCGGGGCGCTACCGGCTCCGCCGGCTCGGCGACCCGGGCTTCGCGTATCTCGACGTGGGCGCCGCTGCGGAGGGAGCCGACGAGGCCCCGGCGACCGTGCGCTTCGCCGCGTCGTCACTGCCTGGCGATGCGCGCTCGGGCGGCGTGCCGCGGCTCGCGTTTCACAACGACGGGGAGCGGCGAGCGGTGTTCATCGTGGAGGACGTGAGCTGGGCGGACGAGGCCCTGCGACCCGAGCACCTGTTCTGCTACCAGGGCTTTCGCGATCTGTTCGCGGAGGAGTACATCGGCGCCGACGTTCACCTCGCGGTGGGCGAGCAGGTGATCCTCTTCACCGACATCGTCGGCTCCACCAAGCTCTACCTCGAGCAGGGCGACCCGCAGGCGTTTTCGGCGGTGCGGAAGCACTTCACCGAGGTGTTCGAGGTGGTCGACGCGCACGAGGGGGCGGTGGTCAAGACCATCGGCGACGCGACGATGGCCGTGTTCAACGACACCGCGCAGGCGGTGGAGGTGGCGCGAGTGCTCCACGAGCGCTTCGAGCGCTCGGGGGACGACCACGGTCCGGGCGCCATCCGTCTCCGCATCTCCATCAACACCGGGGTGTGCATCGCGGTGAACCTCAACAGCAACATCGATTACTTCGGCAACACGGTGAACCTCGCGGCCAAGCTGCAGCGGATCGCCGGGCCCGGCGAGGTGGTGTTGTCTCCGTCGGCGTGGGCGGCGCCGGGAGTGGCCGCCCTCGCCGCGGAGCGCGGTCTCGCGTTCGAGCCCGTCGACTTCTTCTACGAGGCGCTCGGGGAGACGCTGGTGGCCCGACGTTGGTCGCTGAGCAAGGCGAGCGGCTGACGCTCTGCCCGTTGTCGGCCGACGCTCTGCCCGTTGTCGGCTCACGCCACAGGGGCCGTGTGCCTCAGACCGCGTCCCCCCGCATCGCGGCCATGCCTTCGAGGAACGCGCGCTCTCGGCGGGGGCGGAGGATGGCGTAGGCGATGGCGACGGCGTTGAGGGGGCCGAGGATGATCCCCCACGCCACCCAGATCACGCGGGCGTCGAGCGGCGCGAGCACCGCGGCCAAGGTGAGCACGAACAGGTGGGTGCCGAAGCCCAGCCACGTGAGCCAGCGCATCGGCGTGTGGAACAATCCGCGGAAGAGCTCGCGCTCGGCGTCGTTCTCCGGCGTGCGCTCGCGAGTGCGCCACACCGACAGCTGCGACACCTGAGGTGCGGTCCACGTCAGCCACACCCGCATCAAGAGCGCGTTCCACCGCTCGCCACGCTGCGCGAACTCGGCCTGCATGCGTCGCATCTCGTCGGGCAAGAACAGCGTGTCGCCCCCGAGGCTGAAGTCGGGGCGGCTGCAGTGCAGGTAGACGTTCTTGCCCATGTCGTAGAGGTTCGCGTGCCAGATGAGGCTCACCGCGGTGACCCAGCCGATGGGCCAGACGACCCACGCGCTCTGTCCTGCGCCGAGGAGGAAGAAGGCCATCCCATGGAACACCGCCAGCGGTGACACGGCGTCCATGGTGCCGTCGAGGATGCGGCCGACGGGCGAGCTCAGGCCCTTGATGCGGGCGAGCTGGCCGTCCGCGCAGTCGAGCACGATGGCGAGGAGCAAGAGGACGCCACCGACGGCGCTCCACCACACCCCGTGGTAGCCGCCGAGGCCGATGGCCAGCCCGCTGAGCAGCGCCACGAAGGCCGACGCGAAGGTGACTTGGTTGGGCGTGACCGGCCAGCTCTTGATCACGTCGACCAACAGACCCGCGAGAGGGCGATGCCAGTAGAAGTCGATCGCCTCCTCCACGTCGCGCGGCTTGAACCCGCGCCGCGTCGCCAACCATCGCTCGACGAGACCCATGCTCATGCCTCCGGCTTCTCGATCACCGCATGTCCGCGCCGCCCGTCGATCGCTGCGGTGAGGGGGGCGTCGAGCGCGAGGTGATGCACCGCCTCGCCCTCGACGCGCGCCGCAGGCTCCGCTCGAGCTGCCTCTTGTCGCGCGTCGCCCGGCTGCGCCGTTGTCGCGCCCGCGGCCCGCGCCAGCCAGTCCCGATCGAGCCACGAGCCTGGCCGATCGGTGACGGTGAGGTAGCCCACCCGCGCCGCGGTGATGTTGCGGAAGAAGTGCGTGCCTTGGCTCGGCTCCACGCGCCGTGACCCGATGGGGGTCTCGACGATGACGCGGGCGCCGTGGATGTCTGCCCACGAGACCCCGATCCCCAGGCTCGGATCGGAGGTCCCCCAGCGCCCCGGACCGATCAAGACGTAGCCTCGAGCGTCGGCGACCAGCCGGTCGTTGAGCGCGCGCAACCGCGCCCGGATCGCGCGGCCCCGTGGCGCGTCGAGGGACGTGGCGTTCACGAACACCACATCGCGGAGCTCGGGGTAGGTGCCATGACCGAGCGCCGTGTCGGTGCGGCAGACGAGCCGCTCGTCTGCGAGCTCGGTGAGATCGCAGAGCGGTCCGCGCTGCTCGTGGGTGGCCATCGGCCGCACCTGCACCACGTAGAGTCGGGCCGCCCGCTCGCTCTGCCCCGGGGGGCGGATGTCGACGGCGAGCTCGAGCTCCACGTCTCCCCCCATGCCCTCGCGCAACAGCTGCAAGAGCTGCGTGAGCGCGGGGGCGAGGGGGATGCTGTTCCACTTGAGGATGTTGTTGAACGTCACCACCTTCGGCCCGGCCGCGGCGAGGTTCTCTCGAATGACGTCGTCGGCGGCAGAGTACACGCTGGCGACGAGCTGCAAGGTGCCGTCGCGCTCGGCGTCGGCGAGGTCGCAAAGCATGAGCGAAGCCTCGGGGTCGCTCATCCCCATCCCGCTCCTGTCGAGATCCAGCGCGTAGAAGGTGGTCTGCGTTCCCTCGAGGTACGCCGCGGCCGACGGGAACTGGGGGAGGATGGTGGGCGCGCCCGGCGAGAAGCGGAGGGCGACGCCGCCCCCCACCACGGTGTGACCGAGGCCCAGCGCGAGGTGCGCCACCCCGTCCTCGGCCCGCTGCCCGCCCACCGGGTAGTCGTTGTGCGACTGCGCCACCCCAGAGACGGGCGGGTAGAAGCGGCTCCCGTGGCGGCGCCCCACCACCTGCTGGATGACGACCGCCATCTTCTGATCTTCCGGGTCGTGGGGCGTCCCCGCGAGGTAGGTGCGGGCGTCGCGCCAGAACACCGACGCGTAGACCGCCTTGATGGCGTCGAGGAGCTCCTCGAAGCGCGCGTCACGGTTCGCGCTCCGATTGGGGAGCATGTACGTGGCGTACACGCCGGCGAAGGGGCGAAACCGCGAGTCTTCGAGGAGGCTCGAGGAGCGCACCGCGAGGGGCCCGCGCAGGTTGTCGAAGGCCTTCGACAGGTCGCGGATCACCGCCTCGGGAAAACGCCCCTCGAGGATCGCGCTGGTGACCGCGTGGTCCGACTCGAGGGCGAGGAGCGCGTTCACGTCGAACTGACTCATGAAGGCGTCGAACGCGTCGGTGCCGAGCACCACCGTCTTCGGGATGCGGATCTCGAGGCCTTCGAATCGCTCGAGCAGATCGTGGCGGACGATGAGGTGGCTCACGAAGGCCAGGCCTCGCCCCTTGCCGCCGATCGAGCCGCGGCCCACCCTCACGAAGCGGTTCTCGGGCCCGGTGCTGCGCGCGGCGAGATCGGTGATCACCCCCTGTTGCTCGCGCAGGCGCG
The DNA here is from genome assembly GCA_964401935.1 of uncultured Polyangiaceae bacterium. Lineage (GTDB taxonomy): Bacteria > Myxococcota_A > Polyangia > Polyangiales > Polyangiaceae > JAPYTK01. Next base: position 14,476 of record CAYOAL010000173.1, on the reverse strand, counting down.
CGTTCGACAAGACGCCGATGAGATCTCTTCGCAGCCCTTCGACGTCGTCGAAGTCGCTGAGGATGCGCGGCCGCACCCGCTTGGCCAGCTCGAACAGGCTGCGGGCGCGCAGCCACATCGAGAAGTGGTGGCGCGCCGCATGATAAGCCACCGACGCTGCGGGCACCGTGGCGAGGAAGCGCTCGAGCTCGTACACGTCGCGGGCGCGCGCCACCTCGGTGCGGTCGGGTAGTCGGAACACGAAGTCGCCGAAACCGACCGCGTCTTGCAGGAAGCGGCGCAGCTGGGCGAGAAAGTCGGGAGCGTTCTTGTGGACCAACCACGCGCCGAGGGCGCTCACCTCGTCGGCCGCGTTCAGCTCGGCGGTCTGAAACAGGATGGGCAGCTCGGGATCTCGGGCGCGGATGGCCTTCCCGAGCGCGATGCCCAACAGCTCCTGCGGTGGCTCCCCCTCCTCGTGGGGGATCCGCACGTCGCTGATGACGCAAGAGATGTTGGCGCGGTGGGCGGCGAAGATCTGAAGGGCCTGCCGCTCCGAGGTGGCGAGCAGGATCTTCGCGCGCGCCCGCATCCTCATCAGGCGGTGGTAATCGTTGAGCCCCTCCGCGATCAGCGAGTTCGACTGGGCCAGGAGCTCGGGATACATCATGCCGAGGAAGCTGGAGTAGGCGCGCACGTTGTCCTCCACCACCAGGATCACCTGCACGCCGCCCTCCGCCGTGTCGTGGGCCACGTTGCGGTCGTCCTCGATGGCTTTGATGGCGGCGATGAGCACGCCGGCGCTCCCCGTCCACTGGAACACGCGGTCGATGGCGCTCGGAGGCTTGCCCGCGGGGAAGTGGCGGACATCGGCCTCGTCGAAGAGGAGCAGCACGATGGGCATGTCCGGGTGGCGCTCTCGGATGGACCGGCTGAGCGCGCCGGCGTCGGTGCTCCCAACCCGCACCACGGTGATCACCAGATCGATCCGACGCTCGGCGAGCATGGCGAGGGCCCGCTCGGCGGTGGCGGCGTGGGCCATGCGCGGGGCCCACGAGAGGCTGAGCTCGCTGTACTCGTAGAAGAGGCGGTCGCTGAGGGAGCCGTCCTCCTCGAGGACGAAGGCGTCGTAGGCGGACGATACGAGCAAGATCTCGCGCACTCGAAACGCCATCAAGCTCTGGAAGCGCGCCTCGCGCCAGAGAAAGCTGTCGCGCGGGCTCCCCGCCGCGACGGTGGCCTCGGGGTCGGGGGTCACACCACGCCCTGATCGAGCATCGCGTCGGCCACCTTGATGAAGCCGGCGACGTTCGCTCCCCGCACGTAGTTCACGCGCTCTCCCTCGCTGCCGTGCTCGACGCAGGTGGCGTGGATCGAGCGCATGATCTGATGCAAGCGGGCGTCCACCTCGGCGCGCGGCCACGCCATGTGGGTGGCGTTCTGTGACATCTCGAGGCCGGACGTCGCCGCGCCGCCGGCGTTGGCTGCCTTGGCCGGCCCGAAGAGCAGACCGTTCGCGAGGAACACCGCGATGCCCTCTGGGGTGGTGGGCATGTTCGCCCCTTCACACACGCACTGGCAGCCGTTTTGCACCAGCTCCTCGGCGTCGGCGCCGCTCACCTCGTTCTCGATCGCCGACGGAAACGCGACGTCGCAGGGCACGGCCCAGGGGCGCTTGCCCTCGAGGTACTTCGCGTTGGGGTACTTCTCGGCGTAGTCGCGGATGCGGCCGCGGCGCTGGTTCTTCAGCGCGACCACCCACGCGAGCTTCTCCTCGTCGATGCCGTCCTCGTCGAAGATGGTGCCGTCCGAGTCGCTGAACGTGAGGACGGTGGCGCCGAGCTGGAGGAGCTTCTCGGCGGTGTACTGGGCCACGTTGCCCGAGCCGCTGATGGTGACCCGAGCCCCCTCGAGCGAGCGCCCGCGCGTCGCGAGCATCTCCTCGGCGAAGTAGACCGCGCCATAGCCGGTGGCCTCGGGCCGAATGAGGGAGCCGCCCCAGCCGAGCCCCTTGCCCGTGAGCACGCCGGTGAACTCGTTCTTGAGCCTCTTGTACTGCCCGAAGAGGAAGCCGATCTCGCGGCCTCCCACGCCGACGTCTCCGGACACGACGTCGGTGTTGGGGCCGACGTGGCGAAAGAGCTCGCTCATGAACGCCTGGCAGAAGCGCATGACCTCGCCGTCGCTCTTGCCCTTGGGATCGAAGTCGCTGCCCCCCTCGCCACCGCCGAGGGGGAGGGTGGTGAGGCTGTTCTTGAACACCTGCTCGAAGGCGAGGAACTTCAGCACGCCGAGGGTGACGCTGGGGTGAAAGCGGAGCCCCCCCTTGAAGGGGCCGATGGCGCTCGACATCTCGATCCGGTACCCGCGGTTACAGTGGACCTCGCCTTTGTCGTCCACCCAGGGGACGCGGAACATCACGATCCGCTCCGGCTCGACCAGACGCTCGAGCACCTTCATCTGACGATAGGCGGGGTTTCGCTCCACCACCGGCGCCACGCTCTCCACCACCTCGCGGACCGCCTGGTGAAACTCGGGCTGATCGGGGTTCTTTTCGACCACGGTGTGCATGAACGCGTCGACCGTCTTGGACATGGCTTCTCCTCGGGGCTCGGGGTGGTTGTCGTGCCGCGCCGCGGGTCTGCCACAGCGACGGGTTCGCTGCACGACCTCCGGCGCCGCTCAGCTGGGGAGCGGCGGAGGGGGCGCGGGCTCCTCGGGGAGGGGTGGGTCGGGCGAGGGGAGGGAGGGGTGGGTGCGAGCGCGCGTGATGATGCGCACCGGGCGGTCGTACAAGAGGTAGTTCCAGCACCAGCTCCAGAGCACGACGAGGCGGTTGCGGAAGCCGATGAGGTAGTAGATGTGCACCACGAGCCAGCCGAGCCACCCGAGCAGCCCGGTGAGCTCGAGCTTCCCGATGGAGCACACCGCAGCGTTGCGGCCGATGGTGGCCATGCTGCCCTTGTCGAGGTAGCGGAAGGGGGCGAGGCGCGGGGTGTCGGTGTCCACATCCTCGACGTGGGCGAGGATGAAGTCGGCCACGTAGCGCCCGGCTTGCATGGCCGGTGCGGAGAGCATGGGGAGCTCCGTGCCGTCGTTGCGGGCGCCGGCGATGTCTCCGATGGCGAAGGCGCCGCGGGTGCCTCGAACGCGAAAGTGGTCGTCGACGTCGATGCGTCGGCTGGGGGCGGCTCTGGGGATGCCGTCCACGTCGGCGATGGCCTCCGATTTTACGCCCGCCGACCACACCAGCGTCTTGTGGCGCACGGTCTCTCCGTTCGAGAGCTCGACCCTGTCGCCCCGCACCGCCTTGACGAGGGCGCCGGTGATCACCTCCACGCCGAGCTTCTCGAGGCGCTCCTCGGTGTAACGTCCGAGCCGCTCCGAGAACATCCCGAGGAGCTGATCGCGCCCCTCCACCACCACGATGCGTGGCTCGACGGTGATGGTTGGATACTCCCCCGCGAGCACCAGCCGCATCAGCTCCGCGAGCGCCCCCGCGTACTCCACGCCCGTGGGGCCACCTCCCACGATGACGAAGGTCATCCACGCCGCTTGCTCGTCGCGGAGGGGGGTGGCGGCCGCCGTCTCGAGACAGGTGAGGATGTGGTTGCGGAGCTGGAGCGCCTCGCCGAGCGTCTTGAGGCCGAGCGCGCGCTGCTCGATCGAGCGGTTGCCGAAGTAGTTGGTGGTGCTGCCCGCGGCGATCACCAGCCGGTCGTAGGCGATCGTCTCACCGGCGGCGGTCACCACCGCCCGCGCAGACAGGTCGATGTCGATCACCTCGGCTTGCTGGAAGCGCACGTTGGGCGAGCCAGCGAACACCCGCCGGATGGGATAGGCGATGTCGCTCGGGTTGAGGAGCGAGCTCGCCACCTGATAGAGGAGCGGCGTGAAGACGTGGTAGTTGTTGCGGTCGACGAGGAGCACGTCGAGCGGCCCGCCATCGAGCTTCTTGGCGCACTCCAGTCCTCCGAAACCGGCTCCTACGATCACGACGCGGCGTCTCTGCAAGCTCTCGCTCCTGTGCCCGACATCGTGCCATGGCATGATTCGAGGGTGGAGCGTTTCGCGTTTCTCGGCGGGAGCCACCTCGGCGCGCTCGCGGTCACCACGCTGGTGTCGCTCTTGGTCGTGTGGGCCGCGCGCCGCTTCCCGGAGCGCGAGGCGGTGCTCGCCGCCGCGGTGGGCACCTTCATCCTCGGCGCCGGCCTTGGCTACGTGGCCGTCGAGGCGCTGCATGGCACCTCGTGGCGGGCCATCGCTCCGCTCCACTTGTGCGATCTGGCCGTGTTCGTCGGTGCGGCCGCCCTCTTCACGCGCCGCCAGCAGGCGTTCGAGCTGCTCTACTTCTGGGGTCTCACCGGCACCTTGCTCGCGATGCTCACCCCCGAGCTCGCGGAAGACTTCCCTCACCACCGGTTCCTGTTCTACTTCGCCCAGCACGGCAGCCTGGTGGTCGGGGCGCTGTTCCTCGTGGCGGGGCTCCGGATGCGTCCACGCGAGGGGGCGGTGCTGCGGGCGCTCCTCTGGCTCAACGTGGTGGCGGTAGGGGTGGGCGTCGTCGATTTCGCGTTCGACGTGAACTTCCTCTACCTGCGCCACAAGCCCGACGCCGCCACGCCGCTCGATTGGTTCGGCCCCTGGCCCTGGTACCTCGTGGCCTGCGAGGGCCTCGCGCTCGTCTTGTTCTACCTCTTGAGCTTGCCGTTCGCGCGGGGCCGCCCCGATCCCCGGCCGGTCACGAGCCCGAGCTCGGAAGAGACGTCGTCGTGACGGTGGGGCGTCGCCGCGTGCCCGGTGCCACGACGACGGTGGGGGCGCTGCGCCCAAACCTCAAGGCTTGGGCGCGGGGACGGGCACCATCGGGAGCAGATCGCGGCGCGGGACCTCGTGCGCTGCGCCATCGCGATCGACGGTCTGCACGCCGGCGCCGCCCACGCCGGTCACCTTGTGAGGCTCCCAGCGCTCGTCCGCGGCGGCCGGGCGCACCAGCGCGAACTGGCCGACGTCTACCGCGAGCTCGGTCTCGGGGACGGGGGCGACGGCGGCGCTCGGCACGTCTCGATCGCTCCAGCGATCGCCGGCGAAGTCGACGCGCACCTTCCCCTTGTCGGGGAACACCTCCACCACTTTGCCGCCGTAAAAGCTCGTGCCCACGAAGTGGATCACCACCTCTGCGCCCACGACGGGGCGCCACCCTGGGGGACGGTGCGGGGTGCCTGCCGCCTCGAAGGCGCGGTCGAACGCGCGGTGTGCGAGCTCGGTCTCGATGAACGCCGCGAGCGCCTTCTGGAGCTCGGGACGCGGCTTCACCCAACGCGGCGCCGTGAGCTCGTGACGATCTCCGTAGTGATCGATGACGCGGACCGTCGTGCCCGCGACCTCGGTGACCCGGCACGGATACCAGGCCGGCGAGGGCGCGGGCGGGGGGCCCGCCGGCGCCACGTTGCACACGAGGTGCTCTCCCGCCGTCACCGGCGCGTCCTCGCCGATGCGGTGGGCGTCGATCGCGGCCACCTTCTTTCGCGCGCGCTCGCCGGTCTCGCGGTCGGCGCGTCCGAGCTCGAACGTCACGTCGTCGCCCTCGACGGCGACCACCGTGCCTTGCGAGAACGTGATCGGGGTCACGGCGGCGACGATCTCGGCGCCTACCGAGACGGTGGGCGCGGGGGCCGCGCTCGGGCTCGGGCTCGCCTCCGGCGCCGCAGCGGACGCCGCGCCCGACGTGCTCGCACCGTCGCAACCCGTCACCGAGGCCGCGGTGCACGCCACGGTGAACGCTCCGGTGAAGGCCCAACGGGCCGAGGACCAAGCCGTGCCCATCGATCGCCGCCGCGGACGCTACCACGGGTTGCTGCGAGCGGCTGGGCAGAATATGGCCGCGAGGTGGGTCTCGGAGTCAACAAGCGGGTCGCCATCGCGCTCGCTGCGGCCGGCGCCGTCGCCAGCGTCACCGCCGTCGTGATCGGCGTGCTCGCCTTCGGCGGCCACGAGACCTCCGCGACCCCGGACGCGAGCGCGAGCGCGAGCGCGGCCGCAGACGCCTCCGCGGCGCCGGAGCCCGCGCCTCTGCCTCCGCCCGAGCCGGGCTGCCGCGGCACCACGGCGTGCACCTACGAGGGGCGTTGTGGCGGCGAGCCGCCGAGCTGCGTCGCGGAGCGCGACGAGGACTGTCGCGCCGCGACCGCTTGCAAAGACTGGGGCACCTGCAAGGCAGAGGGCGACAAGTGCGTCGCCGCCGACAAGGACGACTGCGCGAGCTCGTGGCTCTGCGCCAACAAAGGGCACTGCACGGTGAAGGACGGGGCGTGCGTGGTGGGGGGGGACGGCGACTGCAAGCGCTCGGCGCTGTGCGCCCGCGAGCGGAAGTGCCAGGCACACATGGGGCTGTGCAGACGGTAGACGGGCACGACCCTCCACCAGCTCGCCCGACGGGGGCCACGCGGAGCATGGGGGTCGTGACCGCGACGTCGCTCGTGGTCTCGAGCATGATCGGCACCGGCGTGTTCACCGCCGCCGGGCTCCTCACCACCGACATCCCCTCGGCGCAGGGGATCCTCGTCTGCTGGCTCGTGGCCGGCCTCGCCGCGCTCAGCGGGGCGTTGGCCTACGCCGAGCTCGGGGCGGCGTTCGCGGAGAGCGGCGGCGAGTATCTCTTCCTGTCGCGCCTCGTTCATCCGTCACTCGGTTTCTTGTCGGCCTTCACCTCGCTCATCGTCGGCTTCTCGGCTCCGCTCGCGGGCATCGCGCTCGCGTTCGGCGAGTACCTGTCCGTGTTCGTCGCGTTGCCTCCGCGCGCGTCGGGGGCGGCGCTCATCGTGCTGATGTCGTTGCTCAACGTGCGCAGCGTGAAGCTCGGGGCGCGGCTCCAAGACGTGGTCACGGCCGGCAAGGTGGTGCTCATCGTCGCGTTCATCGGGCTCGGCGTCTTCGCAGGGCAAGCGAGTCACCTCGGCGGGGGCGCCCCGCTCTCGGTGGTGGTCCCGAGCTCGGGCTTCGCGGTGGGCCTGTTGTTCGTGTCGTTCTCGTACACGGGCTGGAGCGCCGCCACCTACGTCGCGGGGGAGGTGCGCGATCCGGCGCGGGTGCTCCCCCGCGCGCTGATCGGAGGCACGCTCCTCGTGACGCTGCTCTACGTGGCGCTCAACGCGGTGTTTTTGTCGGCGGCGCCGCTCGCCGCGCTCGCCGGCCAGGTGAAGGTGGGACACGTGGCCGCGGTGCACCTCTTCGGCGAGGGCGGGGGGAAGCTCGTGAGCGTCGTCATCGCGGCCGGCCTCGTGTCTACGGTGGGCGCGATCACCATCACCGGCCCGCGCATCTACGAGGCGGTAGGGAGAGACTTCCCCGCGCTGCGGATCCTCGCGCGGCGCCGGCCGGGGGAGGGGCCCGTCGTCGCGGTGCTCGTGCAGGGGGTGCTCGCCCTCGCCATGCTGTTCACGGCGAGCTTCGAGCAGCTCATGCTGTACATCGGCTTCACGCTCTCCGTCTTCGGCGCGCTCACCGTGGCCTGCGTGTTCGTGCTGCGGCGCCGTGGCTGGAAACGCCCGTTCTCGATGCCGGGCTACCCCGTCGTGCCGCTGGTGTTCGTGGCGCTGATGCTGTGGATGATCGTGGCCGGCGTGCGCGAGCGGCCGGCCGCCGCCCTCTACGGCCTCGGCACCCTCGCGCTCGGTCTGGTGGTCTACGTGGTCGCCAACCGCCCGAGGAGTGCTACGCTCGACGCAGATGACGGTTGAGCCCGAGCTGCTCAGCGGCGTGGCCGAGAGCCCCGCCCCGGCTGCCTCTCCAGGAGCGGCCCCGAGTCAGGCGCTCGGAGGTGCTCCCCTCGCCCCACCGAGCGTGACCGCGCCGGTTCGCATCGACCGCTGGTTGTGGGCCGCGCGCCTCTTCAAGACGCGCTCTCAGGCGAGCAAGGCCTGTGCTGCGGGCCACGTGCGCGTGAACGACCAGGCGGTGAAGGCGGCCAAGCTCGTGCGCCCCGGCGACGCCGTCGACGCGGTCACGCCGGGAGGCCGCCGGCTCGTGGATGTGGTCGCCCTCGCCGACAAACGTGGTCCGGCGTCGGTGGCCCAGACCCTCTATCACGATCGGACCCCGCCCCCGCCGCCCCGCGAAGACGACGGCTTCGGGACGCGCGATCGGGGCGCCGGTCGCCCCGAGAAGCGCGATCGTCGGCTGCTCATCCGCCTCCGCGGCCGCTGATCGTCGAGGCGCGACGGGGCCACGGGGTGGGCGACCGGCTCGGCCCGACGCTCGGATTTGTCATGCGCCAGGCTTGGCCGGCGCAGTAGGATGCGCCCTCCCACGGAGGGGTCCATGCAGCGATCGTTGAGCGTCGTCCTCGGTTTGTGTTTGGTGTTGGGGTGCTTGGCGCGGTCCGACAGCGCGCACGCGTTCTGCGGCTTCTACGTGAGCGGCGCCGACGCGAAGCTCTTCAACAACGCGACCATGGTGGTGTTGATGCGCGACGGTCAGCGCACCGTGCTGTCGATGCAGAACAACTACGAGGGGCCGCCCGAAGACTTCGCGATGGTGGTGCCGGTCCCCATCGTGCTCCAGGAGGAGAACGTCAAGACGCTCCCGAGCGAGGTGTTCGACCGGGTGGATCAGCTCGCGGCGCCGCGCCTCGTCGAATACTGGGAGCAAGACCCGTGCGCGGTGGGCAAGGGCGACGATCGCGACAGTTTGTCGCCGCCCTCGGCGGCGGCGCCGCAGAAGAGCGGAGCGGCGAAGGAGGACGGCGGCGTGAAGGTCGAGGCACAGTTCACGGTCGGCGAGTACGAGATCGTGATCCTGAGCGCGTCCGACTCCGCCGGCCTCGACACCTGGCTCAAGGCGGAGGGGTACAAGATCCCCGACGGCGCCGAGCCGCTGCTCCGGCCCTACGTCGAGGAGGGGAGCAAGTTCTTCGTGGCCAAGGTGGACGCGAAGAAGGTGAAGAAGGTGGACGGGCGCACGATGCTCTCGCCGCTGCGCTTCCACTACGACACCGAGCACTTCAAGCTCCCGGTGCGCCTCGGGCTGATGAACTCGAGCGGGACCCAGGATCTCATCGTGCACGTCCTGGCCCCGGGGCAGCGCTACGAGCTGGCCAACTACGAGAACGTCACCATCCCAACCAACATCGACGTGTCTCCCGACGCGAAGGAGAAGTTCGGGGAGTTCTACGCCGCGCTCTTCGACGCCACGCTCGCGAAGCACAAAGGCGCGGTGGTGACCGAATATGCCTGGGACTCCGCCACCTGCGATCCGTGTCCGGTGCCGCCCCTGTCGGCGGCGGATCTCGCGACCCTCGGCCTCGACGTGCTCTTCCAAGCGAGCGAGCCGAGCCCCACGAAGCCAAGCTGTGCGCCCGGCGACCCGCTCTGTGACGAGGGGCCACCGTCGCCGCCTCGGCGCCGACCCATGGCGAGCGGCATGGTGCTCACGCGGCTCCACGCCCGCTACGGCAAGGACACCCTCGGCGAGGATCTCGTGTTCAAGAAGGCGGAGCCCATCCTGGGGGGCCGCGAGCTCCGGAACGACGGCAAGCTCGAGCATGGGGCCATCAAGGGCTCGGTGAACAACTTCCAGGGGCGCTACGCCATCCGCCACGGGTGGGAGGGCCTCGTGGAGTGCAAAGAGCCCGTGCGCGGGGTGTGGGGCGGTCCTCCCAAGGGCAAGCGCGGAGACGGCAAGATCTCCTCCGCCCTCAAGCTCGCCTTCGCCAAGCGCGAGGGCGTGGAGCTCGCTTCGATGATTCGGACCGACGTCCCCGAGCTCAGCCTCACCCCCGCGAAGCCAGTGAAGAAGCCGAAGCCGGTCGAGGAGCCAGCACCAGCGGGCACCGACGCCGGCGCCGACGGGGGAGGCGCGTGCAGCTGCCGAGCCGCGGGAGGCGGCGGTTCGCGGGGGTGGCTCGCCTTCTTGCTCGGGGCCGCGATCGCGTCGAGTCGGCGTCGGCGATGACGCGTCGCTGGCAGCTCGCGCTGCTCGCGCTCGTCGTCGGCTGTCCGGCGCATCCGTCGCACGACCAGGTGGAGCCCACCGCCACGCCGGCCGCACCCGCGCGGGAGCACGGCCCGGGCTCGGCCCGGGTGCCGGCGCCGCTCGGTGCGCTGTCCCCCGCGCTCACGGAGGTTAGCGGCAGCGGCGCCATCGACGGGCTCGCCCTCGCGAACGACGCGGGCACCTGCGCCCCCTGCCACGCCGACGTGGTGACCCAGTGGCGCACGAGCGCCCACGCCTTCTCCTCGTTCTCGAACCCGATCTACCGCGCGTCGGTGGAGAGCTTTCGCGCGGCGACGAGCCCCGAGACGAGCCGCTTCTGCGCCGGCTGCCACGACATCGCGCTCCTCATCGACGGCGCGATGACGGCGCAGGAGGTGGCGAGCGACGACCCGCGCGCCCACGCGGGCGTGACCTGCCTCACGTGCCACTCGATCGCGTCGGCGCGGCGTGACGGGAACGGCAGCTACACGCTGCGCACCGATCCGGTGGTGATGCCGCGAGAGGGAGATCCGGCCAGCTTGAAGGCCCACATCGAGCGGCTGACGCTGCCTCCCTTGCGCTCGGCCGAGCTCTGCGGGAGCTGCCATCGCGCCTTCCTCGGGGTGGAGACCGGCCACGGTCACCACCTCCCCGGGGCCGACGACTATGGCGCGTGGCAGAGCTCCACCTACGCCGGCAACGAGCTCGATCGGATTGATTTTGGCGTTGATTCCCAGGGTGGCCCCCACGGGGGCGAGAAGAGCTGCGCTGCCTGCCACATGGGCCTCGAGGACGCGCCCGAAGGCGACGTCGCCGCGCGCGAGGGGAGGGTGGCCTCCCACCGCTTCACCGGGGGCCACAGCTGGCTCGCCGCGATGCGCCACGACGCTCCGCAGCTCGAGCGGGTGCGCGCCAATCTGCGCGACGCGGCGCGTGTGGATGTGGTCGCGGTGCGCGATGGCGGCGGCGCGCTGGTCGTTCCCGCGGAGGCGGCGGCCCTCGCGGCGGGAACGTCGCTCGACCTCGAGGTGGTGGTCACGAACGAGCGGGTTGGGCACCGGTTCCCGGGTGGCACCCTCGACATGCACGACACCTGGTTGGAGGTGGTGGTCGAGGACGCCCACGGGGAGACGATCGCGGCGCACGGGGTGCGGCACACGCGGGACGCGAGGGTGGCCGACGCCCACGTGCTGCACGCGGTGATCGTCGACGACGGGGGCAAGCCGGTGCTGGCGCGGCGTGTGGAGGCGTTCCGCACGCTCGCTTACGACAACACCATCGGGCCACGCGACAGCGTGGTGGTGCCCTATCGCCTCGAGGTGCCGACCTCGCTCGCGGCCGATGCGCTGCCCCTGGTCGCCACCGTGCGGCTCTTGCACCGCAGCCGTGAGGCGCAGCTCGCGGCGGTGGCCTGCCGCGATCCACGGCGCCCGGCGTTCGAGGCCATCACGCCGCTCGAGGCCTGCGTGGCCCAGCCGCTCACCGTGATCGACACCGCGGTCGTGTTGCTCGGCACCGAGGGGCCGAGCTACGGCGAGCTCGACCTCGCCCTCGCCGAGCGTCTCCTCCGCCACGGCACCGGGTGGCAGCACGTGCTCGGGGAAGACGCGGACAAGGCGCGGCCGAGCCTCTTGCGCGTGGTTCACGACCTCGCGCCGACCACGCGCAAGGCGCGCGCGCTGGTGGCAGCGGCGGCCCATCAGCTCGCGGTGGTGGCGGCGCGGCAGGGCCGGATCGAAGAGATGAACCACTGGCTGGCCCGGGCGAATCCTCTCGCAGAAGACCACCCCGCGCTCGCTTACGTGCGCGGTCTGGCTCTCTCGTCGGTGTGGCGCCACGCCGACGCCATCCCTTGGCTCGAGCAGGCGGTGGCCGGTGCGGCGTCGGATCCGCGCGGCTTCACGGCGCTCGCCATCGCGTTCGGCAGCGTCGGACGCGACCACGACGCCCTCGCCGCTGCGCATGGGGGGCTCGCCTTGGCACCCCGCCACCCGGATCTGTTGCGCGTGCAGAGCCTGGCGTTGCGACACTCGCGCGACGTCGCGCTCGCCCGGTCTGCCCGCGACGCGTTTACGCGCTTTCGGGTGCGAGATGACACGCCCCGCCTCCGCAGCCTGTGCTCGAGCCAGGTGGCCGGTTGCGCCCTCGAGCGTACACCGGGTCACCACCACCCACTTCGTCCGCCCGCTGCGGCGCGCTCCCCGAACCGCGGCGCGCTCGCCGGAGCGAGAGCTCGCGAGTGAGCCGGACTGCGCGGGCGCGCCGCGCTCGCGGTGCTCGGGGAGCCGCTGACCAACTGACAGGGGCCGTGACAGAGTGACTCGACGCTTGTGCTTTTCAACACGCGCCGACACATCATGGTACATTGGGAATAGGGTTTGCTCTGCAAGCTCTTAGGCCGAAAATGTCCAACGACCAGATGGTCTCGGAAGACTCCATCGGCGACATCGTGTCGCCCGGAGATGTCATCGCCGGCAAGTACCGGGTCGACCGCCTGATCGGGACGGGCGGGATGGGCATCGTCGTGGAGGCCTACCACCTGCACTTCGAGGAGCGGGTGGCCATCAAGTTCCTCGTCCCCCAGCTCGCGACCGCGGAGTCGCTCACCCGCTTCGAGCGAGAGGCGCGGGCCGCGTTCAAGATCAAGAGCGAGCACGTCGCCCGGGTGATCGACGTCGGCAAGCTCGACGGCAACGTGCCGTACATGGTGATGGAGTTCCTCGAGGGGACCGATCTCGGGGTGATGCTCACCGATCGCCGCGCGTTCGCCATCGATGACGCGGTGGAGTACGTGCTGCAGGCGCTCGAGGCGGTGGCCGAGGCGCACGTGTTGGGGATCGTGCACCGCGATCTCAAGCCGGAGAACCTGTTCCTCACCAAGCGCACCGACGGCACGCCCTGCGTGAAGGTGCTCGACTTTGGGCTCTCGAAGGCCACCAACGACACCAAAGGAGAGCGTCAGCGGGCGCTCACCGGCACCGCGCAGGTCATGGGGACGCCGCAGTACATGTCGCCCGAGCAGTGGATGTCGGCGCGCGACGTGGGCACGGCCACCGATCAGTGGGCGCTCGGCGTCATTTTGTACGAGCTGGTCACTGGCCACCAACCGTTCGATCAGGAGCAGCTCGCGCAGCTCTGCACCCAGGTGCTGCGCGGGGAGCCCGAGCCGGTGCTCAAGCTGCGGCCCGACGCGCCGCCCGGTCTCGTGCAGATCATCAACCGCTGCCTGCGCAAAGAGCCCAAACAGCGGTTCCCCAACGTCGGTGAGATGGCGGTGGCGCTCCTCGAGTACGGACCTGCCCGGGCGCGAACCACCGTCAAGCGCATCGTCGGCGTGTTCAAGACCATCGGCGTCGACGCGGGGGAGGTGCCGGCGTCGGTGCGCGGGGGCGGCGGACTTGGTCAGGGGCTCGTGCTCGGTCGGCCCCCGCCCTCGGAGCGGCCCTCGCTGCCGAGTCAGTCGCAAGTCGACGGGATGCCGCCGCCTCCGCCGTCGTTCCCCGGCTTGCCCCGACCCAACCCGCCGCCAGCGCGGCCCTCGTACGCGAGCGCGACGCCGACAACGGTCACACCGTCCTCGGGCGACCCGTCCTCGGGCGATCCGTCCTCGGGCGATCTGGTCGCGACGCGCGTCTACCATCGGGAGCCCGGCACGTTCGATCACCTGCCGGATCCGACGGGCGGCTCCGAGCCAGAGCTGCCGGTCCATGAGCAGCGTGCACCGACGAGCTCGCGCACCGCGGTGCTCGACGGGCACTTTCGAGCGCCGGTCACGATGGTGGATCCGGGGGCCCAGCAGCAAGGGGGATACGCGCCTCCGGTCACCGAGAGCGGCCCCCAGTCGGTGACCGCGCCGAGCCCGGTGTTCCCGTTCTACGGCAGCGCGCCGCCGGCGAGCACGAGCTACCCCGATGGGAGCTTCGGCGATGCGCCGCCGCAGCGTCGGGCGGTCACCGCCCAGTCGTGGCAACACATGCTCGATCCGGCGCTCGTCGCGCGAGGGAACCGTGAGCGCAAGATGGTCTTCGCGGTGATCGCGGCGACGTTGATGTTTGCGACGCTCGTCATCGTGTTGCTCGTGAGCGGTGGCAGCGACGATGCCACGCCCGCGTCCGACGGCGTGGAGGACGAGCGCCCGAAGCGGCGGCAGGTCGAGGAGGACGACACCCTCGACAACCAGAGCGACGAGCCGGAGGACGGAGTCGCCCCAGGGCCGAGCGGTGGTCCGAGCGGCTCTGCCTCGGTTCCGTCGCCCACCTCGACCGCGGCCTTTCCAACGTTGGCGCCGCGTCCGAGCGCCGACGCTCCGAAGTCGGCCCCGGCGCCGAAACCCCAACCTCAGAACCCGTTTCGCCGTGAGCGCATCTTCGACAAGCGAAACTGAGTTTCCTGGAGGGTGCTGCCGCACCCTCCCCCCACGCTTCGCGTGGGGCCCCCCTCCCACCGCGTTGCGCTTGGGGCCCCAGCACCCTGAGTTTCCTGGAGGGTGCTGCCGCACCCTCCCCCCACGCTTCGCGTGGGGCCC
>CAYOAL010000172.1:4974-20384 GCA_964401935.1 uncultured Polyangiaceae bacterium | reverse complement strand
CGAGGGCGGGGGCGAGGGCGAGGGCGAGGGCGGGGGGGAGGGCGAGGGCGAGGGCGAGGGCGAGGGCGAGGGCGAGGGCGAGGGCGCTGCTGCTGGATGCGGGGTTCGTGGGACGGATGGTGTGCGTGGCGCTGTCTTCGCATCCGCTTGCGCGGAGGGGGCAGGGGTTCTATCGGTCAGCGCTTCGGGGCGGTGGGTGTGGCGATGCGCGCGCGAGACGTTTTCATCGGTGCCTTCTTGGTGCTTCAGCTCCTGCTGCCGCTGCGTTACTACGCGGGGGGCGGGGGAGCCGACGAGCGCTTCGCGTGGCGGATGTTCTCCTCGCAACGGCTGGCGTCGTGCACCTACGCGATGACCGCCGACGGGGCCCCGATCCCGGTGTCGGAGGTGCTCGGGCCGAGCCCGTACACGATGGATCTCGTGCCCCGCGGCGAGCCGGACGTGGTGGTTGCGTTGATGCGCTTTTGGTGTGATCGCGGGGGGGTGTCCGCGGTGCGGTACGACAACCGTTGTGTGGCGGTCGACGGCGAGCGGCTGCCCGAGCGCTCCGCGTCGCTCCGCTGCGACACCGGTCGGCTCGAGAGCGGTCGGCTGCCATGAGCGGTTCGCGTCGGTCGAGGGCTTCGACGCGCTGGGGAGGGCTGTGGCACCGCTCGGGGGGCGGGCGCGAGGGATACCTCCTGCCGCGCGTGATCTACGCGCTGGTGGCCATCGACGCCTGGCGTGGTCTCCTCCGTCGCGGTCTGGTGCACGGGGCGGGTGGCTTCGACGTGGCCCACTTCCGGCTGCTCGATGGCCTCCCGCTGCCGTCCCCCGAGCTCTACCAGGGCGCCCTCTTCGTGACCGCCTTCGTGAGCACGGCGATGGTGGTGGGGGGGAGCTCGCGGCTCGGCGCGTGGACGGTGGCCGCGGCGTACACCTACGGCTGGGCCATGAGCCGGCTCGACAGCTTTCAACACCACTACTTCCTGTCGTTGGTGCTGCTTTGTCTCGCGCTCGTCCCCCACGCTCGGCTCGCCGCCCGCGACCCCGCCGCGCCGGCCTGGCCGCTCCGGCTGTTGGCGGCCACCGCGGCCATCATGTACGTCTTTGCGGTGGTGGCGAAAGCGGAGCCCAAGTGGCTCGGGGGGGCCACCGTCGCGTTCATCTTCTCGCGCTCGCCGTGGCTGTCCGGGCTCGCGACGCCAACCTTCGGCCGGGTGTTCGGCGTCGGCGCCATGGTGGTGGAGCTGGTGATCGCGGCTGGCTACGTGGCGTACGTGTCGAGGCCCGAGGCGCGCCGCCTGCGCCTCGGGGCCTGGGGGGCGTCGATCGGGTTGCACGGCGGTATCGAGCTCCTCGAGCTGCACATCGGCATGTTTTCGTTCTACATGCTGGCCATCGCCACCGTGTTGCTCGGCCCGAGCGAGGCCCTCGCGCGGCTCGAGCAGGTGGCCCGCAAGCTCGGCGTGGCGGCCGACCGTGCCGCCCCCCGCGACGCCGGGCTCGGGGTCGTGCTCGCCTGCGTCCTCGGCGGCCTCGCGATCGTCACCGGCAAGCTCGTGTCGCTCGAGCTACCGGGGGTGGTGGGGGCGAGCGTCCTCACCAGCCTCGGGATGGTCGCCGCCGCCGTCGCCTTGCTCCTGCGAAAGCGCGAGGGCGTCGCTTCCCTCACCCTCGGTCACGTAGGCGCTCTCCTCACCTGGTGGGGGATCATCGCCGTCAGCTCCCTCGAGGCCAACCTCTTCACGCTTGGGGCCTGGCTCGCGCCTTGAGCCAGGATCGGGGGACGCGAGGAGACCCCGAAATCGCGGCCCGGGGGGAGCCTCGCCGGGCCGCCAGCCGATCGCCCTGGCCGGCGTTCTTGTTGCATTTGGTTTTTCCCGCAGCGGAAGACATTTGGTAAGTTCGCTCCGCTCATCCCTCCACAGGAGCTCGCCACGTCTCACTCAGCGCCAGGACCGATCCGGAAGCGGACCGTGATCAACGACCGCTACGAGATCCGACAGAGTCTCGGCAAGGGGGGCATGGGCGAGGTGTTTCTCGCCTTCGATCGCTCGACGCAGCAGACGGTGGCGCTGAAGGTGGTGCGCGACGAGTCGCGGCTCCCCGGCGACGACGAGGCCCTGCGCCAGGAGGCGCTCCTCGCCCGCAGCGTTGGGCATCCCAACGTGTGCCGGGTGCACGATCTGGCGCCGAGCCCGTGGGGGCCCATCCTCGTGATGGAGCACATCAACGGTCAGACGCTGCACACCCACATCCGTCGGAAGAAGGCCCATGGGGGCTACAACGCCGATGAGTTCCGCAAGATCGCGGCCGAGGTGTGCGGGGGCCTCGCGGCCATCCACCAAGCAGGTTTGGTGCACGGCGATCTGAAGCCGGGCAACGTGATGGTCACCGACGACCGGGCCATCATCCTCGATTTCGGCTTCGCGCAGGAGCGCGCGCGCGCGGCCTCGCGTCGGCCCGGCGCCCCTCCCGACGGCGGCACGCCCAACTACATGGCGCCCGAGCGCCTGCGCAGCGGCGGCGCGAGCGTTCAGGACGACCTCTACGCCCTGGCCCTCACCCTCTGGGAGATGTGGACCTGCCGGGTGCCGGAGCCGGGCTACAAGCCGCGGGCGAAGCCGATGCGACAGCAGATCATGTTCGATGTGCCGGCGAGCCTGTCGATCGACGAGGTGAAGCAGATCTTCACCGGTCTCGCGCCGGATCCGGAGACGCGCCCCAACGCGCGCCACATGCGCTTCTTCAACCCGCAGCAGCTCACCACCAGCCCAGCGCAGGTGCCGCGACCCAAGCTGCAGCCGGGGCCGCCGCTCGGCCGTGGCCAGACCACGAGCTTCCATCCCGACGTGCAGGCGCTGCTCGTCACCTACGCCACCAACACGCCGGAGATCGTGGGGGAGCTGTTCGCGCTCGACAAGCCCGAGCTCACGCTCGGGCGCCAGGCGGGGCAAGACATCTGCCTCCCCGAGGCCACGGTGTCGGGGCACCACGCGGTGCTGCGCTGGCGCCAGGGGTCGTGGGAGCTCGAGGACGCGGGCAGCACCAACGGGAGCTACGCGGATCACGACTACGAGCGCAAGAAGCGGCTCACCATCATCCATGGCGGCGAGGCGCAGGTGGGGGAGGCGCGCATCAAGCTCGTCAACTTCCGGCCCCACTCCAAGCACCACGTGCGGGCCCAGGAGTTCTTGAGCCAGCGCGACGGGTTGACGGGGCTGTTCATTCGCGACCACCTCGTGAAGGCGATCACCGACGAGTGCGCCTTCGCGGAGTGGTACGAGGCGCCGATGCAGGTGGCGCGTTACGAGCTGCGCGGCCCGAACCGCCAGGTCAGCGATCGCCCGACCATCCTCGAGATGCTGGCCCTCAGGCGCGCCGCGGCGCGGGTGATCGAGCTCACGGAGGTGCTGCTCACGTCGCTCTTGCCCGTGGTCGCGGGGCGCACGGGGCCGCTGAAGTTCGTGGTTTCCATGGTAGGTCCGAGCCTCGAGGAGGCGCGCCACGTGGTCGAGCAGGTGGTCTCTCAGGTGCGCGGGTTGCTGCCCGACACCATCGAGCTCGTCGCCACGCTCGTGAAGTGGGAGCCCGGCAAATCGGCCCGCAGCCTCATCGAGTGACGGCGCCCCGGGGCGCCGCGGTGGCCTGCGCTGCTCGCCGCCACGCGCTCCTCTCCTGGCCACGCCCCGCGCTCCTATCCTGGCCATGCCTCGGTAGGATGTAGTAGGAGGTTCAACGTGCGCCCGGGCCTGCGATCCACCCCCCCCTCCCAGCCGTCGCCGTATCGGCAGCTCGGCTCGGGAGGCCAGCAACCGGTGCGGGTCCAGATGATCATCGGGCTCGTGGTCGGCCTGGTGCTCGTGGCGGTGCCCCTGTATCTGTGGCGTCGGCCGGAGATGGCTTCGGCCGAGTCGGTGGAGGAGGTGGGCACCGACGCGGGCGCGACGGTGATCGACGGCGCCGAGCCCTACGTGCCCCTCGTCGACGCCGCCGTCGAACCGAAGGTGAAGCTCGCCCCCTTCGAGATCCTCAAATGCCAAGATCCGGGGTCGCAGAAGACGCCGCCCTCGCGCTGTGATCACATCGAGTTCTTCGAGGACGGGCTCGCGCGCGCCATTCAGGAGAACGCGAGCTGTGCGCCCGAGACCAAGACCGGCGCCACCGTGAGCTTCGTGCTCGACTTCAGCTTCCGTCGCAAGACGTGGAAGGTGTACCGGGGCCAGTCGAGCACCATCCCCGAGGCGCGGACCAAGGAGTTGTTCCGCTGCGTGAAGAAGTCGATCCCCACCCCCGACTGGGACAGCATCCCCCACCAACACAGCCGCTACGTGATCAACGTGAAGGCCACGTATCCGCCCACCGAGACCTTCTGAGCGCCATGCGCGAGACGACGGCTGGGCTCATCTGTGCGCTGCAGCTCGACGGCAAGGGCGGGGGCACCGCGCTCGACTGGGAGCAGGTGTTTCGGCACGAGCCCAAGAACGGCGTCCTGTGGCTGCACCTCGACTATCGAGCCGAGGACGCCCGCCACTGGCTCGTCGAGCACAGCCGCATCGATCCCATCGTCTGCGAGGCCCTCGTGTCGCACGATCCTCGGCCGCGGTGCCACGAGACCAAACAGGGGATCTTGCTCGTGCTGCGCGGCGTGAACTTGAACGAAGGCGCGCAGCCCGAAGACATGGTGTCGATACGGGTGTGGGTGGAGCGTCACCGGATCGTGACCTTGCGCCACCGCCGCAACAACGCGGCCAAGGCGATGCGGGAGGCGCTGCGCACCGGCAAGGGGCCGCGCAACGTGAGCGAGTTCGTGGTCGAGCTCATCGAGAGCTTGCTCGAGGCGATCAACAGCGTGGCCGACGGTCTCGATGACGCGGTGGCGAAGCTCGAGGACCAGGTGGTCGCCTCCGAGGAATACGCGGTGCGCCACCAGCTCGCCGACATGCGGCGCCGGGCCATCTCGCTGCGCCGCCACGTGGCCCCCGAGCGCGACGTGCTCTCCAAGCTGAGCGCGGCGCGTGCGCCCTGGCTACGCGAGATCGATCGCGCGCGCCTCGCCGAGCTCGCCGAGCGGATGACGCGCATCATCGAGGACCTGGAGGCGTCCCGGGAGCGCGCCGCCGTCACCCAGGAGGAAATCGCCACCCGCCTGTCGGAGCTCACCAACCAACGTCTCTACGTGTTGAGCGTGGTGGCGGCGCTGTTCCTGCCGCTGAGCGTCATCGCCGGCCTGTGGGGGATGAGCGTAGGCGGCATCCCCCTCGGCCATCATCCGCAAGGGTTCGCCATCGTGACGGGCCTGCTCGCGACGCTCACCGTGACCATGCTCGGCTTCTTCCGCTGGCGCAGGTGGATCTGAGCCGAGCCGGTGACGCCCTCGCGCCCGGCCGGTGCGGCCGACGACCGCGTCCGCCTCGCCGACCGCCTTCGCCTCCGCCGAATGAGTTGAATCGCAGCGCGCCAGCGGCTAAGCAGCCGGCGCCATGCGTATGCTCGTCGCCGACAAGCTGTTGCTCGGTCCGCTCGAAGAGCTCGAGGTGTTGGGGGTCGAGATCGCGTACCAGCCCGAGCTCACGGCCGACTCCTTGGTGGAGGCGCTGCGCGGCGCGTCGATTCTGATCGTGCGCTCCACCCAGGTGACGGGGAAGGCGATCGAGAGCTGCCCCAACCTCGCGCTCATCGTGCGCGCCGGCGCGGGGGTCAACAACATCGACGTCGAGGCGGCGAGCCGCTTCGGGGTCTACGTCGCCAACTGCCCCGGCAAGAACGCGATCGCGGTGGCGGAGCTGACCATGGCCCACATCCTCACGTTGGACCGCCGGCTGATCGACGCGACGGCCGCCCTCCGAGAGGGGCGTTGGGACAAGGCCGAGTTCCAGAGCGCGGAGGGCGTGTACGGTCGCCGGCTCGGCATCGCGGGCCTGGGCGCCATCGGCCGGCTCGTGCTCCAGCGCGCGAAGGCGTTCGGCATGGACGTGCAGGCCTGGTCCCGGTCGCTCACCGAGGCGCGCGCCAACAAGCTGGGGGTGAAGCCGCACCGCACCCTCGAGAGGCTCGCGGCCGCGAGCGACATCCTCACCGTGCACCTGCCGCTGTCGCCGCAGACCCGTGGCCTCGTGTCGCGGAGCGTCCTCGAGGCGCTCCCCATCGGGGCCACCTTCATCAACACCTCGAGGGCGGAGATCGTAGACGAGAACGCGCTCATCGACGTGGCCAAGGCGCGCAAGCTCCGCGTCGGCGTCGACGTCTTCTCGGACGAGCCCAAGACCAGCCGCGCGCAGCTCTGCCCCAAGGTGGTGGCGGAGCTCGGGCCGGCGACGGTGTTCGCGGGGACCCCGCACATCGGGGCCTCCACCGAGCAGGCCCAGCGCGCCGTGGTGCGTGAGGTCGCGCGGATCGTGCGGGCCTTCCTCACCGAGGAGGAGGTGCCCAACGTGGTGAACGTGTGTCGCAACACCCCCGCGCGGTGGGCGCTGGTCTTGCGCTCCCGCGACGAGGTGGGCGTGCTCGCCAACGTGCTCAACGTCATCAAGCGCCACGGCCTCAACATCGAAGAGATCGTGAACACGGTGTTCGACGGGGCCCACGCCGCCTGCACCAAGCTCCGCCTCTCGGGACGTCCTGGAGAAGACTGCCTGCAGGAGATCCGGGCCTTCGACGAGGTGTTCCACGTGGACGTCGTCGCGCTGCCGAACCTCGCCTGACCGCTCGCGCGGAGCGGACGCGGCGGGGACGCCGAGGCCGTGGCGCGGCGGCGCGGGGGCGGGCCCGCGGCGAGGAATGCGACATGTAGGTGGCAGGACCCCCGCCCTGTTGCCAAAGGGGTGGAGTTCGCGTATATGACGCGGCGAACACGTCGACAAACTGGACCAGTTTTCGCCGGGTTCCCTACTGGGAGGCCGGTATTTTTTTTGCCCGGGACCTGCCTCCCGTCCCTCTCGTCGAGAGCCGACCGCTCGATTCAGCCTTCACCCTCATGTCCTCTGAGAGCTCGCCTTCATCCGAGCCGACGCCGCCCACGGAGTCGGGAACCGGAGCCCAGCCCGCCCCGCGGCGCCTGGATCTGGCCGCGGTGCGCGTGCTGGTGGAGCCGCTCGTGGCGGCTCACGGGTTGTCGCTGTTCGATCTCGAGTGGACCACGGGGCCGACGGGCATGATCCTGCGCGCGATCATCGAGCGCGAAGACGCGGCGCCCCCCGACGCCCCCTCCGCGGAGCCCGCGCCAGTCGCTCCGGCGGTGGCCGGCGTCACCCTCGAGGATTGCGTGAGCGTGTCACGTGATCTAAGCACCGCTCTGGACGCGGTCGAGCTCATCCACCAGCGCTACAACCTGGAGGTGAGCTCGCCCGGGCTCGACCGGCCGCTGAGAACGCCACGCGACTTTCAGCGGCAGGTGGGGCGGCTCGCGAAGCTCAAGCTGAAGGAGCCGGCCGCCGACGGCCAGCAGGTTCTGCGGGGCATCCTGTCGGAGGTCGTGGGAGACACCGTCGTCATCGTGGTCGACGGGAACCGTCACGACGTCCCGCTCGACAACATCCATCACGCCAAGCTCGTGTTCGAGTTTGGCGGGCAGCAGAAGCAAAAGAGTCAGGCGAGGCGCCGCAAGTCCTCTCCTGGCCGACAGCGGAAACGCACGGGGTCCTAGCCATGGCCAGAGCGAAGAAAGCCAAAGTCCCTGATATCAACCTGGATCAGGTCATCGAAGACGTTGCCAAAGAGAAGGGCATCGAAAAGAGCGCCCTGGTCGAGACCATCGAGGCGGCCATTCTCAAGGCGGCGCAGAACACGTTTGGGGCCGGTCGTGAGCTCGAAGCCCGCTACAACCCCGACACCGGGCACGTCGATCTCTTCCAGTACATGATCGTGGTCGAGGAGGTGGACGATCCGGAGCGCGAGCTCGCCGTCGCCGACGTGGAGCGGATGCGGCTCGGCGCGGAGCTCGGCGAGGAGCTCGGCTTTCAGATCTTCTGGCGAGAGGCCGATCAGAAGCGGGCTGCCGATCAGGACAAGGAGTACGGCGATCTCTTGGGCCTCAAGCAAGCGCGTCAGAGCTTCGGCCGCATCGCCGCGCAGACCGCCAAGCAGGTGCTCCTCCAGCGCGTGCGGGACGCCGAGCGCGACATCATCTTCGGCGAGTATCGCGGGAAGAAGGGCGAGCTGATCCGTGGTATCGTGCGGCGCTTCGAGCGCGGCAACAACATCATCGTCGACCTCGGGCGCACCGAGGCCATCCTGCCCGCGCGTGAGCAGACCCCGCGAGAGAGCTACCGTCCCGGCGAGCGCATCGTGGCCTACGTGAAAGACGTGGACCGCGAGGCCCGCGGCCCGATCGTGATCCTCTCGCGCTCCGATCCCCGGCTCGTCGACAAGCTCTTCGAGGCAGAAGTGCCCGAGATCTACGAGGGCATCGTGCGCATCGTGGCGGTGGCCCGAGAGGCCGGGTCGCGCTCGAAGATCGCCGTCACCTCCCGCGACGCGGACGTGGATCCGGTGGGGGCGTGCGTCGGCATGAAGGGCTCGCGCGTGCAGGCGGTGGTGCAGGAGCTGCGCGGCGAGAAGATCGACATCGTGCCTTACGACCGCGATCCGGCCCGCTACGTCATCGCCGCCATCCAACCCGCGGAGGTGCAGAAGGTCATCGTCGACGAGGCCGGTGGGCGCATGGAGATCGTCGTCCCCGACGAGAAGCTCAGCCTCGCGATCGGTCGCAAGGGCCAGAACGTGCGCCTCGCGTCGCAGCTCACCGACTGGAAGCTCGACGTCATCAGCGAGTCGAAGTTCCGCAAGATGGAGGAGGAGGCGGTCGAGGCCCTGCAACAGATCGACATGGTGAGCGAGACGCTCGCCAAGGCGATGTACCGCATGGGCTTCCGAGCCCTCGAGGAGGTCGCGGAGGCGGGGGTCGACGAGCTGAGAACCATCCAGGGTCTCGGAGAGGGCGATCTCGCCGAGCAGGTGCGGGTCGAAGCCGCCTCCACCATGGAGCGGCTCCGCTTCGAGCGCCTGCGGGAGATCGCCATGCGCGACGAGCCACCCACCGAGCGCGAGCGTCTGCTCTGCGTCGAGGGGCTCGGCGCACGCACGCTCACTTTGCTCGAGGACGGCGGCTACAAGTCGCTCACCGCGGTGGTGAAGGAAGACGCGGATCGGCTCGGCATCCGCAGTGGTCTTGGCCTCAAGAAGGCGGCCTCGATCAAACGAGCGGCGGAGCGATTCGCGCGCGACGAGCAGCGCCTCTACGAGGAGACGCGGGCTCGCATCCTGCGCGAGGCAGAGCAGGGCAAGAACGGCGCGCCGGTCGACGACGACGAGGTCCAGTCTGCCGAGACGGCGGGCGAGGCCACGCCCTCGGCCACCCCCTGAGCGGGGACCTCGGTTCCAACGGGAGGAGGGTCCACGGTGCTCACCATGACGCAGTCCACGCCGAGCAAACGCGAGCGACATGCAGGTACGCGAACCTGCGTGGGCTGTGGCGTGCGCGTCGCGAAGGACCGCGTGCGGGAGGAGCTCGTGCGGCTGGTGTTGGTGGAGGAGGAGGGCGGGCTGCGTGCGCACGTCGATCTCGGTGGCTCCAACGTGGGCCGCGGGAGCTGGGTTCACGCCCGCCCCACCTGCTGGGACGACGCCTGCGCACGTGGGCTCGCCCGCTCCGCCAAGGCCAAGGTGAGCGCGGAGCCGGCCCGTCTCGGGCTGGAGCTCCGCGAGCAAGCGGCGCGGCGCATCCGCAGCCTGCTCGGCGCCGCGGTGCGCTCGGGTCTCTGCGTGGTGGGCAGCGACGCGTCGCGAGACGCGCTGCGGAAGGGCGCCTGCGTGTTGCTCCTCGTGGCCAAGGACGCGGCGGCGGCGTCCAAGCACCCCGAGGTGGAGCAGGCGGCCCGAGATGGCGCCGCGGTCGCGTACGGGACCAAGGCGCTTCTCGGTGAGGCGCTCGGAAGAACTGAGGTCGGGGTCATCGCCGTCTGTGACGACGGCATGGCGGCGACCCTTCGGCACACGATCGCATTGTCGGAGACGTTTGACCCCCGCCTCTGAGCGGTGGGGCGGATTAGGCAGGTTGAAGAAGGTATGAGCAAGGTCCGAGTCTACGAGGTCGCTCGCGAGCTGGGCATGAACGCCAAAGAGCTGGTTTCGCTCTTCCAGTCGCTCGGCGTCTCGGAGGTGCGCAACCACATGAGCGCGGTGGGCCAGGACGCGGTCGAGCGCCTGAAGCGAAAGCTCGAGCGCAAGTCGGGTGACCAAGACGACGTGGTGGAGGAGCGAATTCGACCCACGGTGGTCAAGCGCCGCGGTCGCGGCCCGGCCCCGTCGCCCTCCCGCCGGGGGGCTCCCTCCGAGCGAGGCGCTGCCTCACGACCGTCGCTGCCCGAGGCCGACGACGCCCCGCCGTCAAGCACCCCGAAGCGCGCGGCGCCGTCGGCGCCGACCCGGAGCCCGGTGGCCCGGCCCCTACCCAAGGCCAAGGAGCCGGAGCCCAAGGCCTCGGAGGGCGAGGCTCCGCCGCCCCAGCCCGAGGAGCGTCCGCGCGACGCGACTCCGCCGGCGCCCCAACCGGTGGTCACGGCCGAGCCGGCTCGTGAGCCCGAGACCGCAGAGACCCCGCCCGAGCCGAAGCCCAAGGAGCCGCCGGTGAGCGCCAAGACCGAGCCCGCTGCTCCTCTCGCGGAGGAGAAATCGCCGCCCCCGGTGTCGGAGGCCAAGCCCGCCACCCCCGTCGCTCCGGCGCCGCCGCCGTCGGAGCGGGTGGCCGCCAGGAGGCCCCCACCCAAAGAGGCCCCGCCACGCGCGGCCGGCTCCGCCCCTCCCGCGTCGGGCGCGCCGCCAGCCGCCGACGCGAGCAAGGAGCTCGGCGAGGATGGGCGTCCGCGCCGCACGTCGTCGCCGCCCAAGACTGGCATCGAGGTGTGGGCCGGATGGCAACCTCAGCACCGTCGCAACGGACCTCCGAGCCAGCGTCGCAAGACCTACGATCCGCGGGCCAACGTGGCGCCGGGCGGGCCTCAGCAGCGCCACGGCTTCCGCGGCCCACAGCGCCCGGGCTTCCGTCCCGGTGGACGCGGCTTCCGCGGCCACCAGCGCAAGGGCCCCGCGCAGGTCTCCACCAAGGAGATGTCCGACCGCAAGAAGGTGGTGAAGATCCACGGCGAGACCTCGCTCCAGGGGCTCGCCGACTCGATGAGCATGAAGGCGACCGACGTGCTCATGGTGCTCCTCGGCCTCGGCATGACCGGCGTACACATCAACTCCACGCTCGACGCCGACACCGCGAAGCTGCTCGCCGGAGAGCTCGGCTGGCGCGTCGAGGACGTGGCCATCAACGTGGAGGAGGAGCTCGCGGCAGCCACCGAGCTCGACGACGAGGAGCTGGGCGCGCTCTCGTCGCGGCCCCCGATCGTCACCGTCATGGGTCACGTCGATCACGGCAAGACGACGTTGCTCGACACCATCCGCAAGTCGCAGGTGGCAGCGGGTGAGGCGGGCGGGATCACCCAGCACATCGGCGCCTATCGCGTCGAGACGAAGAAGGGCACCGTGTGCTTCCTCGACACCCCGGGTCACGAGGCCTTCACGTCGATGCGAGCCCGTGGGGCGGGGGTGACCGACATCGTCATCCTCATCGTGGCCGCCGACGACGGCGTGATGCCGCAGACCCGCGAGGCGATCAGCCACGCCAAGGACGCGGGCGTCCCGATCATCGTGGCCGTGAACAAGATCGACAAGCCGGGCGTCGACCCCGAGCGGATCATGCGCGAGCTCTCGGCCGAGGGCCTCACGCCGGAGGACTGGGGCGGCGACACCATCTTTGCCAAGGTGTCGGCCCTCACCGGCGAGGGCGTCGACAACCTCCTCGACATGGTGGTG
Organism: uncultured Polyangiaceae bacterium; assembly: GCA_964401935.1. GTDB lineage: Bacteria > Myxococcota_A > Polyangia > Polyangiales > Polyangiaceae > JAPYTK01. Next base: position 8,543 of record CAYOAL010000172.1, on the reverse strand, counting down.
TTGCAGGCGGAGATGATGGAGCTGACGGCGTACCCCGAGCGACGGGCCATCGGCGTCGTCGTCGAGGCGCTGCTCGACCGCGGGCGCGGGCCGGTGGCGCGGGTGCTCGTGCAGGACGGCACGCTCCACCGCGGCGACATCCTCCTCGCGGGGAGCGCCTACGGGAAGATCCGCGCGATGGTCGACGAGAAGGGCCGGAGCCTCAAAGAGGCGGGGCCGGCCACTCCGGTGGAGGTGCTGGGTCTCAACGAGGTGCCCGAGGCAGGGGATCCGGTGCACGCGGTCAACGAGATGAAGGCCGCCGAGACCCTCGCCGAGGAGCGAAAGCGCAAGACGCGTGGCTCGGGGCGGCGCGACGCGGGCATTCGGCTCGACGAGCTCGCCAAGCGCCTCGCGGAGGCCGATCAGCTGGAGCTGAAGGTCATCATCAAGGGCGACGTGCAGGGCTCCATCGAGGCGCTGCAGCAGGCGCTGGAGAAGCTCACCACCAAGAAGGTGAAGCTCACGGTGGTGCGCGCCGCAGTGGGCGGCATCACCGAGAGCGACGTGAACCTCGCGGTGGCCGGCGGCGCGATCATCATCGGGTTCAACGTGCGACCGGCGGGCAAGGCGCGGAAGGTGGCCGAGCAGGAGGGGATCGAGATCCGCCTCTACAGCGTCATCTACGAGTGCATCGACGACGTGCGCTCGGCGATGGAGGGCCTCTTGCCCGCCCGCAAGGTGGAGAAGGAGCTCGGACGCGCGGAGGTGCGCCAGGTGTTCCGCATCACCAAGGTGGGCGCCGTCGCCGGCTGTATGGTGGTCCACGGCCTGATCAAGCGGTCGGCCGAGGTGCGCCTCATCCGCGAGGACGTGGTCATCTGGGGCGGTCGCCTCGCTAGCCTCAAGCGCTTCAAGGACGACCAGCGCGAGGTGAAAGAGGGCTTCGAGTGCGGTCTCTCGCTCGATGGCTACAACGAGCTCAAGGAGGGGGACATCATCGAGTGCTTCGAGATCGAGGAGGTCAAGGCCACGCTCGATTGAGATGCGCTCGTGACCGTGTCGCTCACGGGTTCCGAGCGAGCAGGGAGCGGGCCTTCGTCGGCCTCGATGGGTGATGTTCGTGGGTGTGTTGCGATTGACCTTTCGGATCCCTGGGGCCCGCTCCCTCAAGGATCGCCGGCGCGTGGTGCGGTCGTTCAAGGACCGAGTGGCCTCGCGGCTGCGGGCCTCGGTCGCTGAGGTGGGCGCGCTCGAGCAGCACCAGCAGGCGGTGGTGGCGGTCGCGGTCGTGTCCAACGAGGCAGCGCGGGTCGACGAGCTGCTGTCGGCGGCGGCGAGCATGGCCGGCACGCTGCGAGACGCGGTGCTCGTCGAGCAGCGGAGCGAGATCATCCCGTTCGGTCGCGAGGGGGCGGGCGTGGCCATGAACGCCCGAGAGGAGCGCGAGCGCCCGTGAGTCGGCGCCGTGACCGCAAGCCCCGCGGGGGTGGGCTGCTCCCCGAGACCGCGATCCCGAACCGGGGCGTGCCCCGCCGTCTGCGCGTGGAGCGCGATCTCCATCAACGCCTGGTGGTCGCGATGCGGCAGCTGCGCGACGAGCGCGTGAGCCAGGCCATCATCACCCGTGTCGAGATGACCCACGACCTCGCGTTCGCGCGCATCTACGTGAGGGCGCCCCTCGATGGCGCCGTGGAGCCACGCACCCTCGTGCAGGCGCTCGAGCTCGCGACGAGCCGCATCCGGCGCGAAGTGGGCAAGGGCATGGCCCTGCGCAAGACCCCGGAGCTGCGCTTCATCCACGACACCGGCGTCGAGGCGGCGGAGCGCGTCGAGGCGCTGCTCGCCGAGATCCGCACCGAGGACGAGGTCGAGGCCCCCGACGACGGCGAGGACGACGCCGCCGAGCGGGCCCCGTCCTCCGGCGCCTCCTGAAGCGGCAGAGCGGTCGGGGTGCACGACGCGCCGGAGATGGCCTCGACGCTCGGGTCTCGACGCTCGGGTCTCGACGCTCGGGTCTCGACGCTCGGGTCTCGACGCTCAGGTCTCGACGCTGATGGTGTAGAGGCCCACCAGGTGGCCGTCGTGGCTGCGACCTACGATGAAGACGTCGATGGCGCCCGACAGGTGCGGCGAGGTGTAGCTCCCGGAGCGGTAGCGATATCCGAGGCGATACACCTGGGCGTCGAGCAACCGGTCGCGCAAAATCTCGTACACGGCCTGAAACTTGGGCGCAGCCTCGAGCTGCTCCGGCTCCCAGTAGTCCCCGATCTCCGTGTAGCGCGCGAAGAACTCCTCGAGGCTTCGCACCTCCACCTCACGCGCCGCGAGCGGCGTCGTCTCGTCGTGCTCCACGTAGATGGAGGCGATGCGGTCCTTGATGTTGTCGGCGGTGATGGGGCTGTCTCCGCCCCCGCTCACCGTCACCACGTCGAAGGGGTAGTCCGACTCGCTCATGTGGTAGAGGCCTTCCACCGCCGCCTCCAGCGCCGACACCACCGCCTGGCCGCCGTCGGCCGACCCTCCGGCCGCTTGCTTGAGTTTGTTGAGCGCCGACTCGCCCACGTAGCCGAGCTCGGACAGCTCGAGCACGGTGGCGATGGGCTGCGCAGCCACGATGCTGTCCGCGGCGCGGCGATCGAGCCTGAGCGTGTCGTCGAGGTAGGCGTGCTCGGCGCTGTTGACCAGCTCGAGCGTCGCCTCGGCCTCGTCGACGCTGAAGGCCACGTTGTCGTACACACCGAGCAGATCGCTGCCCGCAGGCACGAAGCCGTTGGCCGCGGCGTAGGCGATGAGCTTCTGGAAGGCGGCTGGGCCCACGTAGGGCACGGCGTCCAGCGCGCCGATCGTCCTGAACGGCTTGTCGTCGGCGGTGCCAACGACGCCGTCGGCGCCGTTTCGTCGCGCCACGATGTTCTCGGCCGCGCGACGATCGAGCCCCACCGGCACGTCGAGCAGCGCCACGTCGGTGGCGGGGTCGCCGATCAGCGCGAGCACGCCTACGCCCTCGGGCGTGCCGTCGCGCACCGCGGCCGCGGTGGACGCCAGCTCTTCGGCTTCGATCGGGGTGCCACAGGCCGCCACCATCGCCGCCAACAACGAGAACACGAGAACGCTTCGCGACATACGAGCCTCCAAGGAGTTGCTGCGGAGTGTACCTACACTTGGAAACCTTGTCCTTATAGAACCTACATGTACCGCAAATGTCACACTGTGGCTCGTCGTCGTCGCTTGTTCGTGCTGGCCGCGTCGACATGCCTGTAGCCTGTCGGGGTGGTGCGAGGCTCTTCGGTCCTCGCCGGGAAGTACCGGCTCCTGCGCCCGCTCGCCGAGGGTGGGATGGGCTCGCTCTGGGTGGCAGAGCACCTCGATCTCGAGGTGGAGGTGGCCGTCAAGTTGATGCGGGACGACCCGCAGGACCCGGCGACCCGTGAGCTGAGCAAGCAGCGCTTCCGGCGTGAGGCGCGCGCGGCGGCCACGCTGAGGAGCCCTCACGTCGCTCAGATCCTCGACTACGGCGTCGATGAAGAAACGCCCTACATCGTGATGGAGCTGCTCGAGGGGGAGGATCTGCGCAGCTACCTCGACCG
>CAYOAL010000172.1:0-4964 GCA_964401935.1 uncultured Polyangiaceae bacterium | reverse complement strand
CCCCTCGGCGTCGAACGCTGCGCGGAGATCCTGCGACCGATCTGTCTCGGGCTGAGCCTGGCCCACGCGGCGGGGATCGTGCACCGCGATCTGAAGCCGTCCAACGTGTTCCTGAGCCGGAGCGGCGCCCTCGAGGTGGTCAAGCTCCTCGACTTCGGGATCGCGAAGCGGACGAGCCCCGAGCAGTCCATCGAGGGCACCGCGAGCGGTGTGATCGTGGGCTCTCCGCACTACATGAGCCCCGAGCAGGCCCAGGGACATCCCCTCGATGCCCGCTCCGACGTGTGGTCGCTCGGCGTGATGTTGTTCGAGATGCTGACCGATCACATGCCCTTCGAGGGGACGAGCTTCGGGCAGCTCGTCACCGCGATCTGTACCCACGAGGCGCCGGCCCCGAGCGCCTTCGTGGCGGCGCCGCCGGCCGTCGACACGCTGCTCGCCCGGCTGCTCGTCGCGAATCCGACGCGCCGCCTGGCCTCGGTCGCCGAGCTCTCGCGGGAGCTCACAAGGGTGGCGACCGCGGTGGCCGAGGCGAGGGCTGCGCCCGCCGCGTCTCCTTTGCGGGACACGGCGTGGCCGCGTGAGGAGCCGACGCTGCCTGGCGACGACGCGGGGCCGTACTCCCCGGCCGCAGCGACGGCGGGATCGGGGTTGGGGAGCGCGGCGCGGGGCTCGACGCGTCGGCCCTTCGCTCTCGATCGGGACGAGCTCGAGACGCTGCCGGAGGAGCCGCCACCGGAAGCGCCGCCACCGGACCACGCGTCCCTCGAAGAGCGGCCACCGGAGGACGCGTCGCTGGAGGATGCGTCACCGGAGGAGCGGCCCGCGAAGACCGCGGTCGGCCCGCCGCGACGCCGCGAGCGGCGCGGTGAGGGGCGCGGTGAGGGGCGGGGCTCCGAGCACACGTCGCCGGGCGTCGACGTGGACGCGCCGCCACGCGAAGGCAAGGGCCGGTGGCGCTGGGTCGCGGCCGGTCTTCTGGTGATGTCGGGGGTGGGTCTGTGGCGCTACGGTCCCGAGCGTGCGGAGTCGGCCGCCAGCGCGCGTCCGACGCTCGGCGGCTCGGCGGGGGCGCTCGGCGCCGGCGCGCCCCCCTCGGGATCGACGCTCACCACCACGGCGACGGGCCTCGCGGCGCCGTCCGCGTCCGTGGCGCCGTCCCCAGCCACGGCGTCGGCGCCACCGGCGGCCGGGCTCGCCACCGACGCGACAGCTTCCTCGGAGGTGGTGTCCGCGCCCGCGAACCCGCCCGCCCCGGCGACGCCGCGCACGACCAGCGCGCCGCCAACGCCGCCCCCGTCCGGTCCGCGGCACGATGACGTGTTCGGCATCCCCGAGCGCGCCCGCTGATCGGGAAGAGGCCTCACCGACACGCGTCGCTCGCCGCTCGCCCGTCAGAAGCGGAGCTCGAGCCCCCGCGGGCTCGCGGAGACGCCACCGACCGAAGCGCTGCGCCCGCCGACGACCACGAACACGATGGCGAGGCCCGCCGCCACGCCACCCACCACGAACGTCGTCGTCGACGCGTGCGCGAGCGTGAAGGCCCGGTCCTCGTGGCGCCGGTTGGCGGCGTCACAGACCCCTCCGTCGGTGCAGCCCTCGCCGGCCGCCTCGTTCGCGAGCAGCGCCATCACGCCGGTGATGGTGCCCGCGCCGAGGGCGGCGACCGCGAGCCCGCTGAGCACGTAGCCGGCGGTGGTGAGGCCGGTCGTGCCCGCGGGGGGGGCGCTCTCCGGCGGGGGCAGCTCCAGGACACCCGGCGGTGCGGGTGACGGGTCCGTCGGCGCGGGCGCCCCCAGCGTGAGGCGCAGCGTCTCGTGGCTCGACGCCAACACCGTCAGCCGCTGCGAGACCGAGCGCGAGCGATGGCTGGCCCGCACCGTCCGTGGCCCGGGGTTCAGCTCGATCGCAGCGCCGACCGCCACCGCGCGTCCGTCGATGGTGAGCGTCACCTCTTTGGTGGGCGCGTCGACGAGCACGGTGAGGGTGGGGATGCGTGCGGCCAGCGCCTCGCGCTCCACCGCCGCGTCGGCTTGGGCCTTCAACCAGGGGGGCGCGGCGTCTTCGGGCAGCGCCTCGCCGAGCACGCGGTCGAAGGTGCTGCGCGCCTCGAGCAGCCGACCGAGCTCCCGCTGACAGCGCGCGATGTAGACCACGAACACGGGGCTGTGAAAGCTCGCCTCGGCCGCCTCGAACAGCGCGAGCGCCGCGGCGTGGGACCCCTCCTCGAAGAGCGCGAGAGCCTCGCGGCCACGCTGCAGCGCCGCCTCCGCCGAAGCGGCGGAGCTGGCGTCCTCGTCGCTGGCTGCCGCGTCACCCTCCTCGGCGCGGACGCTGCTCGGGAGGGTCGCCGCCAAGCCAACCACCCACCACCACGCGAGGAGTCGAGGGAGCGCGAACATCGGTCGGTCCGATGGTGTCGCGAAGGGCGCGCCTCCGCAAGATCGCCGACGACCGCCGCGCGAGGCGAGGCGCCCCCCGACGTGCGGCCCGTCGCGCCGTGCGTCGCCCCGCCGGCCGTACAGTCGCCTCCTCGGCGACGGTCTTGTATCCTGGCCCCGAGCCGTGAGTGATTCCCACCGCCCCCGATCCAGAACCGAGCCCACCGCCACCGGGGCCCGGACCCCGCCACGTCCGCTCGGGGTGATCGTTCGCGCCACCGGGGTCCCGGTCTCTCCGCGCGAGCTCCGCCTCAGTCACGGCAGCTGCGTCATCGGCGCCGGCTCGATGGCGGACATGATCGTCGAGGACCGGGCCGTGTCGCGCCGACACGTCGAGCTCACGCTGGTGCCCGAGGGGGTGCGGGTGACGGATCTCGGGAGCCGCAACGGCACGTTCTATCTCGGGCAGCGGCTCGAGAAGGCGGTGCTCGCGCCCGGCAGTCGCCTCCGCGTGGGCGCGGCGGAGGTGTCCATCGATTCGGATCCGGCCGCGCTGTTCGACGGGGAGGCGCGGGACGAGAGCTATCGGGGCCTCATCGGCAGCTCGGAGGCGATGCGTAAGCTCTTCGCGATGCTCGGGCGGCTCGAGGGCTCGCTCGTCAACGTGTTGATCCTGGGTGAGTCGGGGGTGGGCAAGGAGCTGGTCGCGCGGGCCCTGCACGAGGGCTCCGCGGTCGCCGACGGACCCCTCGTCACCGTGAACTGCGGGGCGGTGAGCCGTGAGCTCGTGCTGAGCGAGCTGTTTGGCCATCGACGCGGCTCGTTCACCGGCGCCACCGAGGATCGCCTCGGCGCCTTCGAGCTCGCCCACAACGGCACGCTGTTCCTCGACGAGCTCGGCGAGCTGCCCCTCGACGTGCAGCCGGCGCTCTTGCGCGCCCTCGAGCTCGGCGAGGTGAAGCCGGTCGGGGAGAGCGCGCCTCGCCAGGTGAAGGTGCGCCTCGTCGCCGCGACCAACCGCGACCTCGAGGAGTCGGTGCAGCGGGGGCGCTTTCGCCAGGATCTCTACTACCGGGTCGCGGTCGTGAAGCTGCGGGTGCCGTCCTTGTCGGAGCGACCGGAAGACGTGCAGAAGCTCGCCTCGGCGTTCGCTGCCGAGGCGGGGGCCACCGAGCTGCCCCCGGCGGTGGTCGCCGAGCTCGTGCAGCGCACGTGGCCAGGGAACGTGCGCGAGCTGCGAAACGCGGTCCACGCCTACCTCGCCATCGGTGAGGTGCCCGAGCCAGGGGCGCCTGCGGCCGGCCTGCTCGAGATCGCGCTCAAGCAGCACATCGATCCGGATCGGCCGTACCAGGAGCAGAAGGACGGCTTCACCAACCTCTTCAGCCGGCTCTACTTCGAGGCGCTGCTCGAGCGCACCGGAGGCAACCAGTCGGAGGCGGCGCGCATCAGCAAGGTGGAGCGCAGCTACCTGAGCAAGCTGCTCGGGAAGTACGGAGTGAAGAAGTGAACGACGCGGTCCTCCTCGGGGCCGCCCTGACGCTGCTCGGCTGCGAGGCCCTCATCGAGCGGCGCACCTACGCCGAGGCCACCGGGGGCGGGGGCGCCGCGAGCCCTGCCGCCACCACCACCTCGAGCGGCGCTTCGGCGGGAGGGGGGCAAGGAGGGGAAGGGGCCGCACCCCAAGGCGGCGCCGGCCCCTGCGCGGAGGGAGTTGTCGATTTTAGCACATATTCCTCGGAGGACGCGGTCTACGCCTGTTGGCAAACGTTGGAGCGCCACGATGGTTTCGCCCTCACACCGCGAGGCCACTTCACCATCACGCCACGGGTTGGCGAGGACTACTGGTTCGGTGCCGACGAGCAGATCGCGCCGATGCTGTTCACCGAGGTGGAGGGGAGCTTCGGCTTCGCGATCGAGCTCGACGTGGTGGACACGGGGGCCGGCGGCCCCATCCCCAGCGCACCGTTTCACGGCGCCGGGATCGCGCTCCTCGATCCTGCGAACGAGGCGCGCTGGATCCTCGGCGATCTCGCGCGGCAGACCGTCCCCGGGGGCCCTCAGAACGAGCTCGGCAACCTCGCGTGGCTGTTCGAGGGACCAGCGGGCGACTTCGTGGCGTCGGGCCAGACCCGGATGGAGCTGCTCTTGTGTCGGGCCGGCGACCGCTTCTCATTTCACCGACGCCTCGACCCCCGACAGCCGTCCACCCTCGTGTGGGAGGCGGACGAGCCCGCCTTCGGCGACACCTCGTGGGTAGGATTCACCGCCCACGTCTACGTCGACGATCCGGAGCCGATCGAGGGGCGCCTGTTCCGCACCGAGCTCGTCCTCGGCATCGAGGACACCGCCGACTGCCTCCGCCGTCTCGGCTGGTGAGCCAGCGCCCTCGCGCAGCGCGCTTGGGTGTTGGGGCCCCAAGCGCAACACGGTGGGAGGGGGGCCAAGCGGAGCTTGGGGGGAGGGTGCGGCAGCACCCTCCAGGAGAATCACGACCTGACCGGAGCGCCCGACGCCCTCGCGCAGCGGCGCTTGGGTGTTGGGGCCCCAAGCGCAACACGGTGGGAGGGGGGCCAAGCGGAG
>CAYOAL010000171.1:0-20451 GCA_964401935.1 uncultured Polyangiaceae bacterium | reverse complement strand
TCTCGCGACCCCCAACGTCCACGCCCGAGCGGCCCCCTACCCGAAAAGAGTGCGAGCCCCCCCCACCGCAACCCACCCCTCCCCACTCCATCCTTCGCGCCATCCATCCGCGAGCCCGCCGTGATCCACCGCCAGGCAAATATCCGCCAAAAACAAGCTCTGACGGACAGTGGCGAAGCGCGCAATGGCTAGCCACCTCACTTCGCCATCGCTCCCCTTCGGCGCTTCACCTCAACTCGCCCTCGCTCGTCACATCGCGAGGGCGCGTGGCTGGCGTCGGTTCTGCTCCGTTGGGGTGTGCGGGGCGCGCGCGGCGTGGTCGGGGCGGTCAAGGCAGCGCGATCGCGTCGAGGGATGCGCCTTCGATCGCGGAGGCGGCGTCTGCGACCGCTTCACCACGCGCGTGGGCCACCGCGACCGCCGCGACGCCGAGCCGGGGTGGGGCGCTCGAGGGGGGCCAGGAGAGGGACACCGACGCGCCGCCCGGGAGCTCGACAACGAGGGTGTCGCCCCGGAGCGTGCCGCTCACGTCTGCCCCCGAGCTCATGCCGAACGTCACCACCCGAGAGCCACGCGGCACGGTCTCGGCGAGGAGCGCCGAGGTCGTGTCGTCGGCGTCGAGGACAGCCACGCCCGCCGCGTCGAGGTGAAGAAAGGGCTGCGCGAGGAGCGCGAGCTGGAGCTCGTCGCGCTGCGACCCCTTGGCCACGCCTGGCTCGAGCTCGTACCCGGTGTACAGCGCCGCGTCCGACACCCGAGGCGAGGTGGCGAGCGCCGCCGCATCGAACGCCACCACGGCGCGGCTGCCCTCGCGGCCCAGCGCTGCGGTCACGAGGGCGGCGGCGAGATGCCGATCGCGGCCCACCACGGCCACCCGCGGCGCCTCCGCCGGAGCGCTTTCGCGGAGGGCGAGCGCCGCGACCACGCGCTCGAGCCCCACCCCGCGGCTCCCCTTCACCAGCACGAGCGCGTCGGCGAGCGGCTCGAGCGCCTCGATGATCTTCTCGGTAGGAGCGTCCGCGGGCAGCCACTCTGCGTCGCCACGGAGGGTCGCCAGCGCTCGCATCGCGCCGCCGAGCAGCACCAGCTCTCCCGCTGGCAACGACGCCGCGAGCGCCTGGTGGTGCTCCCGCGCTTCGTCGCCGAGCTCCAACATGTCGCCGAGCACCAGGCGCTTGTGACGATGGCGCCACGCCGGGCTCTGCATCAACGCGAAGGCGGCACGCATGCTCGCCGGGCTCGCGTTGTAGCTGTCGTCCACGACGGTGAGCGCACCGAAGGCGCGCACCTGGCACCGCATCGAGGGGAGAGACCACGCGACCGGCCGCGGCGCGAGCAGCGCAGCCGGCGGCACCAGCTCGAGCGCGAGCGCCGCCCCCAGCGCCAAGGCGAGGTTGTCGGCGTTGTGAGGTCCGCCGAGCGGCACCACGCGCACGCCCTCCACCGGCGCGCAGCCGGGCGTCTCCCACGAGAGCCACACTTCGGTGGCTCGCGGTGACGCGCGGCCTCGGCGATAGGAGAGGAGCGAGGCGGCGCCTCGGTCGGGCAGGGGTTCCGGCGCCTCCAACACCACCACCACGTCGCCCGCCGCTGGCGTGACGGCAGCCCGGAGCTGCGCATCGTTCCACGCCAGCACGCGCCGCTCGCACCACGGCAGCAGCGAGAGCTCCTCGTCCCGCGCGCGCGCCTCGCTCTCGAGCCCGTCGAGGTGCTCGACGCCGAGCGCGGTGATCACCCCCACCGTCGGTCGCACCAGGGCCGCGTGGTCGGCCATCGCCCCGAGCGCGTCGATGCCGATCTCGACCACCGTCACGTCGGGAGGCTCGGCGCGGCGATGGGACGCCGAGCACAAGCTGAACGGGATGCCGGTGTAGCCGTTCATGGTGTGGGGCGTCTTGGTGACATGGAGCCCCGCGCTCGTGAGGAGCGAGGCGAGCAGCTCCTTGGTGGTGGTCTTGCCGTTGCTCCCCGCCACCGCGACGACGGGAAACGTGAAGCCCGCCCTCAGCGCCGCCGCCAACGCGCGAAACGCGACGAGCACGTCGGGTACGACCACACACCGCGCAGCGAGGCTCGGCGCGAGCGCGTGACGGTCGGGCCACGCTTCGCTGACGAGCGCGAGCGACACGCCTGCCCCGAGGGCGAGCCCCACGAACGCGTGCCCGTCGCCGTCCTCCTGGACGGGCACGTAGAGCTGTCCGGGAGCTGGCGGGCGGTCGCCCACCGTCACCGCGTCGATGCGCTCTTGCGCGAGCCCTACGAAGTCACAGCGCCCCCCGACGAGCTGGACCAGCACATCGCCCGCGATCGGCCACACCGGCGACGCTGCCACCACCCTCCGCCGGCGCCAATCGCCTGTCTTGGGCTGGGGCGGGGACCACTCCGCCTTTGCCCCCCGAGCGCGGGGGAGCTACGACCCTCTCATGAGCATGGAGGCAGTGGCGCTCTTGCGCGTGAGAACGAGCGTGCTCGCGGGGGCCCTCGGCGCGCGCGGCGCGACGGGGACGACGCTCGCCGCGGTGAACGGCGACGACCTCGAGGTGGAGGCGCTCGACGACGCGACGCTGGTGTTCACCAACGTGTCGATCCGCGAGCACGAGCCGTCCGAGCTCGCGGCGTACCTGCGGGAGCTGCTCGGAGCGCTGCTCGACCAACACGACGACGAGCGCGGCGTGCTGTTGTTTCCACGCGCGGCCCTCCCCAAGGCACGCACCTACGAGGCCGCCGTCACCGAGCTCGGGGAGATGGGGGAGTGGGTGACGCCGCCCAAGGCGACGGCGCCCAGCGACGGCGCGGGCTTCGCCGAGCTCGCCGGACAGCTCATGGATGGCCTTGGCCCCGACGTGCTCGCGCTCCAAGAGCGCCTCATGGCGGGCGATCCCGGCGCCATGCAGGACGCGATGAAGGCGGTTGGGTCGATCCTCGCCGATCCGAGCAAGGCCCAGGCGTTGATGGGCGCGGTGGCCGCCTTCTCGGGGGGAAACAGCCCCCTCGCGGGCATGGCGCAGAACCTCCCCCCGGGCTTCAAGATGCCCGACCCCGCCGAGCTCATGCAGCACATGGACCTCGACGCGCTGAAAGACCAGGCCAAGTCCATGATGGACGATAACCCCGCCCTGATCGAGGAGCTGCAGAGAGGCCTCGAGAAACAGGGCGCTGCCGCGAAGCAGGGCGCTGCCGCGAAGCAGGGCGCCGACGAGAAGCAGGGCGCCGACGAGAAGAAGACCGAAGACTGACAGCGGCGAGCGGCCGCGCAAGGCCGCGAGTCGCGCGCGCGCACCTCGTGTCCGGCGGTCGGTTGGCCAACCTTGAAGCGCCACGCCGCCCCTCGCGCCGTCGAGCGAGTGGGCGCCCGGGTCCGGGGCGTGATAGCCTCACTCCATCCACCGTGGGCGTGCCGCGGGGGCCCAGAGCTTTCATGACCGTGAGCGGAGAAGCGGATCGCAAGATCGGCCGCTACGTGCTGTTCGACGAGATCGCAGCGGGCGGGATGGCCACCGTCCATCTCGGCAAGCTGCGCGGTCCGGTGGGCTTTTCCCGCACGGTGGCCATCAAGCGCCTGCATCCGGAGTACGCCCGCGACCCCCAGTTCGTGTCCATGTTCCTCGACGAGGCGCGCCTCGCGTCGCGGGTCCGACACCCGAACGTGGTGCCCACGCTCGACGTGGTCACCACCGAGGGTCAGCTGTTCCTGGTGATGGAGTACGTGCAGGGCGTGTCGCTCGCGAGCTTGCTCGACGCGGCCAGCGCACGACGCGAACGGGTCCCTTCTCGGATCGTGGCCGCCATCGTCTCCGGAGCCCTCATGGGCCTGCACGCCGCCCACGAGGCGCGCGACGAAGACGGCCACAACCTCGGCATCGTTCACCGGGACGTGTCGCCCTCGAACGTGCTCGTGGGCACCGACGGCATGGCCCGCGTGCTCGATTTCGGCGTGGCGAAGGCCGCCGGGCGCATGCACAACACCCGCGGTAACGTGCTCAAGGGCACCCTCGGTTACATCGCCCCCGAGCAGTTCAACAAGGAGAACATCGACCGCCGCGCCGACATCTACTCCGCGTCGGTGATGCTCTGGGAGGCCCTCTGCGGCAAGCCCCTGTTCGAAGGAGAGACCGAGTACGCGGTCATCGCGAAGGCGCTGTTCGGCGAGGTGCAGCTGCCGAGCACGGTCGACCCCGCGCTCGCGCCGTTCGACGCGGTAGTGATGAAGGGCCTCGATCGAGAGCCCGATCACCGCTTCGACACCGCGCGCGAGATGGCGCTCGCCATCGAAGACTGCGCCGGCACCGCCTCGAACGCAGCGGTGGCCGAGTGGCTCACGCAGATCGCGGGCCAAACGCTCGCGGAGCGCGCCCAAGTGCTCGCCAACGTCGAGAGCGGCAAAGGGCGCCGCCTCAGCGAGATCCGCGCCGCGATGTTCGACGCCCTCGAGCTCGAGGACCACGAGGAGGTCAGCTCCACCGACACCCTCGGCGACGAGCAGTCCGAGCATCCCGACGGCTCGCGCGACGACCTCTCCACCACCGGCAACGCCACCGCGGCCCAGGTGGCGCGCCCCACCAAGCGCAGCTCCCCGCTCGGTCTGCTGGGCGGCATCGTGGCCATCGGCGCGATCGCCGGTCTCGGCGTCATGTGGCTCCAGAGCCAGCAGCTCGCGCCGCCCCCCGAGCCCGCGCCGGAGCTCGGCCAGCCCACCGAGCCACACGCCGACACCGTCCCCGCCGCGGCCACCGTCGCCCCCACCGAGGTCGCGGAGCCTGTCCCCGCAACCCCCCAAGCGTCCCCTTCCGTCGCGCCCGAGCCGTCGGACACGGCCGCTCCCGAGGACTCGTCCCAGGTCGCTCCCAAGTGGCCAGGACCGCGCACCTGGCCCCCGCGACCGACCCCGTCCGCCAAGCCGACCACGCCCGCGCCGCAGCCCTCCGGGGGCCGAAAGCCGTGGGAGACCGGCGGCGACCGCTTCGGCGGCTAGACCCGTCCGCCCGCGAGCCGTCCGCCCGCGAGCCGTCCGCCCGCGAGCCGTCCGGAGCCGTGGATGGAGGACGACCGCCGGGCCCTCTCACGCCACGCGGCGCGAGACACTCGGCGCCGCGTCCGTGGTAGAACACACGCATGCTTGGACCTTTCGCGAGGCGCCTCGCGATCTGCATTGCGGTAGGCCTCTTGGCGATGACGTGGCCCTTGCGCGCCGAGGCTCAGACCGCCATCGCCGAGAAGCTCTATCAAGAAGGTATCGAGCTCGCGAAGACGGGCTCCTTCGCGCAAGCGTGCCCGAAGTTTCAGGCGAGCTACGAGCTCGACGCACAGGTCGGCACGCTGATGGCCCTCGCCGCCTGCAACGTCGAGCTCGGCAAGACGGCGTCGGCGTGGGCCGACTACAACGAGGCCGCGAGCCTCGCCCGGCGGCAGGACAAGCCCGCGGTCGCGGAGCTGGCGCAGAAGTCGGCCGCGGAGCTGCGGCCCAAGCTCTCGCTGCTCTCGGTGAAGATCGACAAGGCGCTCCCCAACATGGTGATCACCCTCGACGGCAAGGTGGTGCCGCGTGGCGCCCTCGGCGACGAGCTCCCCGTCGATCCAGGCGACCACGTGCTGAAGGCCGAAGCGCCGGGCCACGAAGACTGGGACAAGGAGCTCGCGATCCCCGTCGGGCCCGCCACCACCAGCGTGAGCATCCCCGCGCTCGTGCCCACCAAGGCCGCCGTCCCCGCTCCGGTCGTGGTCACCTCGGGCCTCAACGACAACCAGGTCATCGGCTACACCCTCGGAGCGCTGGGCCTGGCCGGGCTCACCATCGGCACCATCTTCGGCATCATCGCCACGCTCGAGACCAACGCCGCCGACAAGAAGTGCATCAACGAGTTCTGCACCCAGGAGGGCCTCGACGGCCACGACCGCGCCCTCGCCTTCGCGCACATCTCCACCATCAGCTTCGCGGTGGGAGGCGCCGGCCTCGGCGTCGGCCTCATCCTCGTGCTCACCGCGCCGGATCCGGTGGCCGAGGCCCAAGACCCCGGCAAGCCCAAGGACAGCGCGTGGATGCTCGAGGTCGGAGGCACCTTTTGAGGTGGCTTGCACTCGCGACCATCCTCGGGTCGACCGGGTGCAACTTCATCCTGGGCGTCGACGACCACGAGCCGGTGCCCGAGAACTGCGGCGTCGCATCGCTCGAGGAGGCGAACGCGGGCTTCCTCGATGTGAGGACCGGTCACTGCTACAGCGTCGTCACGCACTCGGAGCCCGCGAACCACGACTTCGCCAGCAACGCCTGTGTCGCCTCCGGCGGCTACCTCGCGTGTGTGACCGACAAGGTCGAGTTCGATCTCCTCAACCAGAAGGTGGTCCCATGGGTGTGGCTGGGCATGCGCTTCGAAGGTGGCGAGCCCGCGGGCTGCGACAACGGGGAGAGCTTCGACGTGAGGCTCCCCATCTGGCAGGGCGCGACCCCCGGAGACGCTGGCTGCACGGCCCTCGACGCCGCCTCGGTGATCGACGTGGGCTGCAGCGACGACACCCACGACAGCTGGCTGTGCGAGTTCGAGCTGGGAGAGGGCTCATGAGCGCGACCCGCCGGATCCCCAGCGCGCTCGCCGCGCTCGCGGTCGCGCTCGGCGGCGCGGGCTGCAACTTCGTGCTCGGCCTCGAGGACCACGAGGGCTTCCCCGACAACTGCGGGGCCGCGTCGATCACCACCGCACGCTTCTCGTTCAGCGATGAACAGAACGGCCACTGCTACACGCTCGTGCAGTCGGACGACGCCATGGACGGCACGAACTTCGTCGACGCGCGGCGGTCGTGTGCGGAGGCGGGCGGGATGCTCGCCTGCGTGAACGACGCGGACGAGCTCGCGTTGATCGCCAAGAGCGTCCCCACGCGAGCGTGGCTCGGCATGAACGCGCTCACCAACACCGAGCTCCGCTTCTCCTGCATCAGCGGCGAACGATTCGACCCCAACTACGACGCGTGGGTCGAAGGGCACCCCACCACCGACGGCGGGGGGAGCTGCTCGCATCTCGACAACGGCTTGGTGCGGAGCAGCTCGTGCGGGGCGGGGCTCCAGAACTGGCTTTGCGAGCTCGAGCCCGCGCTCTCCGAGGGCGACTGACTCACGCGTCTGGGTGCGCCCGCTTGGCGCGGGCGACCACGTCGATCTGCGTGGCGTCGTCGCTCTCCCAGTCGAGCGGCCAGTGCAGGATGAACGCGGCGCCGCGGCCCGAAGACTCGAGCGTGAGGGTGCCACCCACCGTCTCGACGATCTTGCGCACGAGGGCCAAGCCCAAGCCGCTCCCCTCCACCTCGTCGCGTCGCTTGAGGGTGGAGAAGATCTTGAACGCCTTCTCGTGCAGCGCGACCGGGATGCCGGGACCGTCGTCGCGCACCGTGAACACCGCGTGGCGCGCCGTCTTCTCGTAGGCCACCTCGATCCTCCCCTCTCGCCGATCGTGGTGCTTGATCGCGTTGCCGATCAAGTGGAGCAACACCCGCTCGAGCAGCGCCCGCGGCGTCTCGAGCACGGGCAGAGGGTCCTCGATCACGATCTCGAAGCCGGGCGGAACCGCGAGCCGCTCGATCACGCTGGCGACCAGCGCGCCCACGTCGACCCGCTCCGGCTCGATGCCGGCGCGTCCCACCCGCGAGTAGTCGAGCAGGCCCATCAAGAGGTTGTCCATCCTCTGGACCCGGCGGCGCAGGAGCGTGATGTTCGCGTGCACGTCCTCGCCCACGCCCTCCACCCCTTGCAGATCCTCGCCGATGAACTCCGCCAGCGTGGAGATGCCCCGGAGGGGCGCTCGCAGGTCGTGCGACGCCGCGTAGGCGAAGCGATCGAGATCGACGTTCGCCCGCTCGAGCGCGTCGGCACGCACCCGCGCCCGCCGCGCGGCGCGGGCGAGCTCGCGGTAGGAGTGGCTCAGCTCGTCGCGCATTCGGTTGATCGCCTGCGCGAGGTCGTACAGCTCGTCGCCCTTGGGTGCCGACACCTCGATGTGCTCGGCGTCCCCCCGCTCCATCGCCCGCACGCCGCGGGTGACCTGCTCGATGGGACGGGTCACCGAGCGGGTGAGGATGAGGGCGCCGAGGGCGCTGAAGAGCACCACCATGCCCCCGATCAGCAACAGGGTAGAGTAGAGCCGCTGGAGCTCACGCTCGAGGCCGGCGCGACTCATCGCGATACGAAGCACCACCCCCGGAGCCCGTGGGCTCTCCTCCTGGAGGGCGAAGTGCTCGGCGGAGCCGACGGTGGCGTGGCCGGTGGCTGGAAGCGACGCCCACAGCGTGGGCACGGCCCCCGCCTCCTGCAGCAGGTCTCCGTCGCGACGCCGCACCTCGACGCGGGCAACACCGTCGATCCGCGTCGCGTTCTCCACCGCGGCCGCGACGGCCGCGTCATCGTTGCGCGCGAGCGCGTCCGCGATCTGGAGCTCGAGCACCACGAGGACGGCGGTCGCCATCTCCCGGATGCGCACGTCGTGCTCCTCGCGCAGCCGACGGGGGGCGAGGACGACGAGCACCGCGATGAGGACGACGGCGAAGGCGGCGAACGCGCTGGTGACGCGAAACCGAACCGTGAGCCACCGCATGCCGCCGTCGCTGCGAAGCTTACTCGTAGATGTCCTCGGACACGAGCCGCAGCTCCAGGGCCGCAGGCCGCACCCCCGGCCGGACGGTGACGCGCCGCAGGAGGGGCTTGAAGCCGTTGCGGAAGGCGACGAGCTCGTACTCCCCCGGGACCAAGTCGAACGCCTTCGGCCACGGCCCGGCGCTGCGCTTGCCCTCGCGCTCGTCGATGGGCCGCAGCGACAGGAAGGCGTTGGAAGGCATCACGGTGACGAGCAGGCGCTGCGTGTCACCGGGTTCGGCCGCCAGGTCATGCGCGCCGTCACGGTCGCGCACGGTGAGCCGCGGGCCATCCGCTGGCGTTGTCACCGCGGCGACATGCCGCGCTGCCTCCGCCTGGTCGCCCGCCGCGTACGGACCCGTGCGGTAAGCGACCACCGCCGCCGCGACCGCCGCCGCCGCGCCCAGCCACAGCGAGCGAGGCACCCGCGACCGACGCCGCGGTGGTCGCGCCGCGGGGAGCGACACCGCCGACGGCCGCAAGGTGCCGGGCGTGTCGTCGATGGTGTCCACGAGCGAGGGCATCTCCGCGCGCACGTCGTCGAGCTCGTCGAGCCCCGGCGCGCTCACCCGATAGTCGGGTGTCAACGGGAGCGGCGTGAGACGCTCGGCGGGCCGCTCGGCGACGAGATAGTCGGGCGTGGTGAGGAACGCCGCCGACCGAGGCGGTGGCGGCACCGGCGGCGCCGCGTGCGAGCCGTCAGGAGGTGCCGCGCGCTCGGGGGAGGCCGACGAGGCGCTCCCCGGTGGCGGAGCCCCCCAGTCGTGCGTCGGCTCCTCGTCCCAGCCGTCGTTGGCGTCGAACGTGACGGAGGTGACCGAGATGTTGGGGGAGTCGACCGTCGACGGCTCCTCGACCATCGGCAGCGCGATGTTCGGCGCGGCGGGCGCCGCAGGCACGATCACGGAGGCGGAAGGGGCCGGTTGTCCGTGCCGTCGTGACGCGGCCAGCGCGTCTCGAGGAGACTCCTCGCGCGCCGCCGCGAGCTCCGCCGCGAGCTCGGCGAGCGGATCTTCGTCGCGCCTCTCGGGCGGAATGGAGCTCCAGCCGGTGAGCGGAGGCGGAGGCACGCTCAGCACCTCCTCGATGTCGCCGAGCAGGCCCTCGACTTGCTCCTCGAGCTCGTCACCGCGAGGGTTGGCCTCAGGCGCGGAGGCGGGAAACACAGCTTTCCGCAGCTTCTCCGACATCAATCCCTACATCTACTCCAATTTGCCCCATTTCACAAGAGGCCTCGACGGCTGTTCAGTACGGGTTCGGCCCCCGCCGCTCGCTTGCGCTCACGACAACGCCTCGAGCGCGGTCCTCGTCGCGCGACGCGGGCGCCTCCGGCGTGGCCGGCGCGGCACCGGTCGCGCTCGTGAGGGGGTCGCCGGCTACTGACAGGGCCCGAAGGCGCCGAGCTCCACCGTGGTGTCGCCGTCGACGAGCACGTCCTGTGCGAGGCACTGCTCCGGTCCGGGAGCGCCGCTCATGTAGAGCCCACCGCGCAGCGTGTACACCCCCGCGAGGGTCACCGGGTCGCCGACGTTGCAGGGGTTGTCGCCCACGGTTCCGGCGATCTCGGAGGCGCTCGCGGGATCGCCGCTCAGCGCCACGCAGATCCCGCCCTCCTTGGTGTCACCCTTGAGCACGCTCACGATGAGCGTCTTGCCGTCGACCCCAGCGAGGTCGTTCACCTCGATGGTGAGCTCCCCGGGATCGCCGCCGCCGATGAGCTGCCCCCCCGAGCCGTTGCCGCCGGCGGCCGCGCCTCCCGCGCCCCCGACCTGGGTCCCCGCGCCCGAGCCGTTGCCGCCCGCCCCCCCCATGGCGGCGCTCGTGCTCGTGGTGGTGGTGCTCGTCGCCGTCTCGTCGTCGCTGCAGCCGAGGCTCGCGAGCAGCGCCAAGGTCGAAACGAAGCTGATGATGGTCCTCATGGGCCTCCACGCCTCAGTTGGGCAGCGGCTGGCAGCAGCCGGTGATGCAGAACGCGCCCGAGGGGCACGGGGCTTGTCCGACGAGGCCGCAGGCCTGGATCCCCGGCGGGCACTCTTGGGGCGGCGAGCCCCCTCCACCACCGGAGCCGGTGGAGCCCGGGGGATCGTAACACTCGGGCGGGAGGAACTCCTTGCCGATGCACAGCTCACAGGTCGCGCAGTCGTTCTGACACGACGGCACCGGGGTGCAGGGGCGACACTTGTCGATGTCGTCCACCACGTCGGGGAAGCAGGTGGGGTTGTTGCTCTCGTCGTACGACCCGATGTAAACGAAGCTGCCACTGCCCGCAGGGAGCTCGCAGCAGCCGAAGCAGTCGCAGCCGTTCGGGGTGAGCGGGTTGCAGTAGTCGAGGCAGTCCTGGGTCTGCGTCATGTAGGCGCTGGCGCAGGTCGGGCCGCCGCCCTGGATGACGTGGTCGTCCCCTTGGTACTCGCAGGCGGGGCCCTCGGGATCGAAGCGCGGGGCCTGAGAGAGCGGATCGCACTTGTGATCCCAGTAGCAGCCCTCGTTCGAGCCGGCGCCCGTGTCCCAGAAGCAGTCCTCGTGGCACTTGTCGCCCTGCCAGCTCGGGAGCTCGGGATGGTAGCCGTCCTCGGTGTCGTCGCAGGGCCCGAGGCAGTCGGGGTCGTCGGAGTCGATGAGCCCGTCGGTGTCGTTGTCGATCGTGTCGCCACACTCGTACGTCTGGTTGCCGCAGGGGGCCTCGATGAGGCCCTGGCCCTGCCCACCGGACGCGTTGCCGCCCGACGCGCTGCCCCCGGTGGCGGTGCCACCGGTGCCGTTGCCGCCCGTGTTGCCGCCACCGGTCGCGCTCGCGCCCGAGCCGCCGACGTTGGTGCTGGTGCTCGCGCCTGCCCCGGCTCCGGAGCTCGACTCTCCACCGGACTCGCACGCGGCGAAGACCAAGGCCCCCATGGCCATCGCCATCACCGTGACGGCCGCGACCGGATGCCTCTCGTGTCCAATTCGTCGTGACATGCGCAGCTACTCCTCCACTGTCGAGCCGTGGCGCGGCGGGCACGCTCGGCTCACCATATTGTGGGACATCTTTGGGGCGGTGAGGGAAATTCATCCACCAGGGACGAAGAACACCCCACGCAGATCTTCGGTCTGTGAGATGGGACCGGCCGGTTGGTTGCCGCTCTGACGCCAGGAGGTGGCGCGGAACTGATAGTACATGCCCGCCTCGAGGGGGCCGTCGTAGGTCACCGTGACCTCGCCGCCGCCCGAGACGCTGGGAATGTTGCCGCCATCGCAGCCCATCATCGCGTCCGAGCGGCACCACACGAGCTCACCGTAGGCGTTGAACACGACCACGGTGTAGAACGCCTCCGAGGAGTCGTCCGCCCAGGTGAGCACCGGCGCCTCGGACACCGCCTCCGGCGCGTCGGCGCCCGGCGCGATCACGGCCAGATCCTCGGTGACCTTGAACGACTCGAGGCTGAGGGGCTCGCCCGGGCTCGGCATCTGCACGGTGACGATCTGGGTGCCCGCGATGTTGGGGTCGGGATCGCGCACCAGGTCGTCGTTCTCGAAGGCGGCGAGCACCACGTAGCTGCCTTCGGGAACGCCCTCGATGGTGAAGCCCCCGCTCACGTTGGGCGCGCCGCTCAGGGGCGTACGGAGACCTCGGGGGACCTCGCCACGCACGAAGGTGTCGCTGAAGGTGGACGCCACCACCAGCACCACGCTCGTCGCCGCTCCGCCAGGGGCGTTCACGATGTTCACGCTCCCGCTGATGGTGCCGAGGGCTGCCTCGGAGACGGCGAGATCCACGTCGCGCACCTCCGCACCGGCCACGTCCACCGCCTCCGCCACGAGCTGCACGCCCGCCGCGTAGCCGCGCACCTCGTAGCCCCCATCGGGCACGTTGAAGATGGTGTAGCGCCCCTTCTTGTCGCTGATGGCGCTGATCCCGGCGTCGCCCCCCTCGGCCACCACGAGCACGCCCGCCGACGCGTCGCCGGCGAGCACGTGGCCCGAGATGCTCGGCAGCCCCTGCTGATCGTCGGGCAACGCGATGAGGGCGATGTCGGTGAGGGTCGACTCGATCACCCACCCCTCGGTGTTCGAGGACGCCTCCGACGAGGCGATCGGCAGCGCGGTGCGGATGCCACCAGGGAACGTCTGGTAGTCGGCCGCGCTCGCTCGCAGCGTGAAGATGAAGTCCATCTCCGGCACACCGCTGGCGTCGCGCGGCACCGGCACCTCGAGCTCGTAGATACCCGCTGCGTCGGTGATCGCAACGTCCGTCACCGCCGTCGCACGGTCGTCGAGCGCGAGCACCTCGGCGCCCTCGATGCCACCCTCGGTCTCGCTGTCGAACACCATCCCGCGCATCAGCACCGGTGGATGGCACGCGTAGCCGCCCGCGCTCAGCTCGGCACACACCGTCCCCGTCACGCAGCGCTCGAAGGCGTCGTTGGCGGGGTCGCAGCTGCCGCCCTCTTCCACCTCGCGGGCGCAGATGAACCCACCATCGCCGTCGTCCACGCACACGCTGTCGTGGCAGAAATCTTGCTCGAGCTTGGGATCGCACACCGCACCCGGCGGATAGAGGCAGATCGTCTCCTCGCCGCGGAGCTCACACACGAGCCCCGCGGGGCACGCCTCGGCGCCGTCGTCGAAGTCGCATTCGTCTCCCACCTTCTCCGGATCAGGCCCACAGCTAGCGACCAGCAGCCCCAGGGCGAGCATCTTCCACGACGAGCTTGGCCAACGTTTCATCACGTCGTGCTGTGGCCCTCGGCGAGCCTCCAAGCTCACGATTCGGCGCGACGTGCAGCGCCGGTCAGGGGCAGGGCGTGCAGGCGCAGGCCCCGCCCGAGCACATCACGGTGGGCTTCGAGCTGCCATTGCAGGTGGCCACACAGTCGTTGGCCGCACACACCAGATCCGCGCCCGAGCACACGTTCGCCTCGCTGCCGCAGAGCAGATCGCAGGCGCCGGTGGCGGAGCAGTTCACGGTGAGATCCCGGCACCCCTGGTTGCCCGCGCACGACACGTTGCAGCCGTAGTTCGCGGGGCACGCGAACACTCCATTTTGGCACTGGGAGTTGCCGTTGCACACGATGTTGCACGCGAAGCCGGCCGGGCAGGTGACGGCCGCGTTGCAGTTGGTGACGGAGCAGTCGATGGTGCACGTGCCGGCCGCACAGCCGCCGGTGCACGCGGCGGGGCACATCCCACCGGGAGGGACCGGCTCGAACCCGCAGAGATCGACGCAGGCGTTCACGCCATTGCACACCTGGGCGCCGCACTCGTCGGACGGATCGGTGGTGCCGGTGACCGGGGAGCAGGTGCCGGTTTGACCCCCTTCGGTCTGCGCGCCGAGGCACGACTCGCAGGTGCCGTTGCACGCGACGTTGCAGCAGACACTGTCGGTGCAGAACGTCGACGCGCACTGGTCGTTGCCGCTGCAGCTCGTTCCCCCCGCCTTGACCGGCGTGCAGGTGCCCCCCATCACGGTGGTGTCGCAGTAGGTGCCAGCGGCGTCGGCGCAGTTGGGGGTGGTCGCGCAGGGAGCGCAGGTGCCCGCCGCGCAATACAGGCTCAGACAGTCGTCGAAGGCGTTGCAGTCCTCACCGTTGTCGCAGCCAGGGCAGATCCCGCCGCAGTCCACGGCAGACTCGGTGCCGTCTTGCACGCCGTTGGTGCACGACGAGGGGAGCATCCCACCCTGCCCCCCCATGGCCCCGACGCCGCCCGCTCCCCCTGCTCCGCCGCTCGCCCCGGTGCCCGGGCCGCCCACGCCGCCGGCGCCGCCCACCGGCGGGCGGTCGCCTTCGAACTTGCCGAAGTCGAGCGTGCAGGCCCACGCCGCGGTGACGACGACGCAGGCGGCGACGATGGAGAGCGCAGGTCTCATCGGAAACGACCCATGATGCTGAGGCCCCCGGGATGGACACCGAGACCGACGCTGGCCTCCGCTTCCCCCTCGCCTTCGATCGTCGGCGCCACGAACCAGAGCGCGACGCCGGCCGCCACCAGGCCCGCGCCGACGATCAACATCGCGTTGGACGCGGTCTGGAACCTGCGACCAGCGTCGATGTCGTCCTGTCGCTCGGGACACGGGAGCCCGCCGCACGCGTCCTCGAGCTCGTTGTGCTTCGAGAGCGCCGCCCCACCGAGGCCGCCCGCCACGGCGAAGCTCAACACGCCGGCGCCGGCCACCCCGTAGGCCACGATGCGCCACGTGGACAGCCAGTCGATGGTGTCGTCGCCCGGAGGCGGTGGCGGCGGGGGCGGGGAAGGCGGCGGCGCCTTGGCGTCGATGCGCAGGCGATGCTCCCCACCGGCGGTGACCTCGAGCTCGCGCACCACCGGATCACCCTCGGTGGTGAGGAGGAACGTGGCCTGGCCTGGATCGACGGCGATGGGCTTCTGCCAGCGCGAGCGATCGATGACGCGGCCTTCGACGCTCAGCTTGGCGGACGCGGCGGGGGCGACGATCTCGAGCGTGACGAGGCCGATCTTGTCGCGCAGCAGCGACTGCTCCTTCAGCGCGAGCTCGGCCGAGGCCTCGTATCTCGGATCGCTCTTGGCCGCCTCCAGCGCCTGCTCGGCCACCGCACCAAACGTGTCGTAGGCCTCGGCGTTGCGGCCGAGCTCGCGGAGCGTGTGCGCGATCATCAGGTGGGTGTTGGGGCTCGACACCACGCCGTACGACTCGCGGAACGACTGGAGCGCGTCCACGAAGCGACGCTCGTCGAAGGACGTGCGGCCGTCCTTGTAGGCCTTGGTGGCGGCAGCCTTCTGCTCGTCGGTCGCCTGCTCGATGGGCACGCCGCCCGCCCACGCCGCGGAGGAGAGGCCCAACAGGAGCAGGAGCGCCACGAGCGCGCGGACGAAGCGTTGATTCCAAGTGCACATGAGCGGAGCTCACCGTCACTATAACGCGCCCGGAGGGGGCCGCGTAAAGAGGACACGTTCGATCGCGCCGTCGCTGCCGAGGGGCCGCCCGGCTCCAAGAGCTTCGGCGCGCGCCGACGAGCAGGGACGAGGACGCAGCGATCTCGCGATCCCCGACCCCGTGGCGCTCGGTTGCTGGAGGGTGCTGCCGCACCCTCCCCCCACGCTGCGCGCGGGGCCCCCCTCCGACCGTGTTGCGCTTGGGGCCCCAACGCCCAAGCGCGCTTTGCGAGAGCCCCTAGCTTTTCCGGTCGGGTCTTCGGTTGCTGGAGGGTGCTGCCGCACCCTCCACCCACGCTGCGCGCGGGGCCCCCTCCGACCGTGTTGCGCTGCGCGCGGGGCCCCCCTCCGACCGTGTTGCGCTTGGGGCCCCAACGCCCAAGCGCGCTTCGCGAGAGCCCCTAGCTTCTCCGGTCGGGTCTTCAGATGCCGTCGGGGAGCCGCGGGTTCGGCGGAGGCTTGGGGCCCACCTTCGGGAGAGGCCACTGGGACGGCGGCTGGGGGCCCACCGGACCGCTCGACACCGGCGCCGCGCTCGGCGCCGACGACGCCACGCTCGACGGCTCGGGGACGGGCTCCGGGGTAGGCTCGGGCGAGCTGGTCTCCGTCGCCGCCGGCGCGGGCAGCGGCGGGGGCGCCGCGTGGGAGGCGTCTTCGCGGCCCGCCGTCGTCTCTTCGCCGCCCCGCAGCGCGACGGCGGCGACGATGGCGATCGCGGCCGCGACGCCCACGCCGACGAACAGCCCGCGCCGCTTGGGGGCCGCCTGGGGGAGCACGTTCACACCGCTCGGGATGTCGTCCACCGAGAGCTCGGCCGACATCAGCGGTTGCCGTGGAGGCGGCATCGCGATCGACGCCGTCACGGTGAGGGGCAACCCGAGCTCGGCCTCGGCGATCTCGGCGGGCATGCTCTCGACGTCTTTCACCGCCTCCGACAGGCGGTCGAGCTGCGCGGCGCCCACCTTGCGCACCCACTCGCCCACCTCGCGGAAGCTCGCCATCCCCCCCGCCTCCTCGAGCGCCTCGGCCATGTCGGCGGCGGTCAGCCAACGCTCGCTCTTGGCGTTCTTGAGGCCCCGCAACACGATGCGGTCGATGGTGGGCGAGACGTCGGGCCGGAGCATCGACGGCGGCGTGGGCTCCCGGTTCATGATCTCGTAGGCGATGGCGCCGGCGTTCTCCCCCTTGAACAGGCGTTTGCGCAGCAGGCACTCCCACAGCACGATGGCCGCGCTGAACACGTCGCTCTGGCCGTCGAGCTCCTCGCCCATCACCTGCTCGGGCGAGAGGTAGCGGAGCTTCCCCTTCACCTGGCCGTCCACGCTGTGGCTGTGGCGACCGAGCGCTCGCGCGATCCCGAAGTCGATCAGGTGCGAGTAGCCATCGACGCCGATGATCACGTTCTCTGGCGACACGTCGCGGTGGATCAGCTCGAGGCGCGTCCCCGACTCGTCGGTCGCCTCGTGGGCCGCATACAAGCCGTGGAGCATGCCGTTCACGATGCGCGTCGCGATCCGAACCGGCACCTGTTCCCCCGAGCGCTTCATCTGGCGCAAGAGGTGAGCGAGCGTCACGCCGTGTACGTAGTCCATCACGATGAAGAGCTCGCCCTCGGAGTCGAGCACGTCGATGGTGGAGGTGACGTTGGGGTGGCGGATGCGCGAAACGACCCTCGCCTCGTCGAGCAGCATGTGCACGAACTCCGGATCGGTGGCGTATTGCGGGTGCAGCCGCTTGACCGCGACGGTCTTGGCGAAGCCGCCCGCGCCGTGCCACCGCCCGAGGTGCACGGTGGCCATGCCGCCTCGCGCGATCTCGGGCCCGAGCACGCACCGGCCGAGCCGCTTGCCCTGGATCTCGTCGCGCCGCGGGGGAGGGATGCTGTCGGCGGGCGGGATACTCCCTTGCGGAGACCGCGCCACCTCGCGCGCGAGCGCGGCCTCGACCTCTTCGGCTTCTCGGACCAGCTCCTCGGCGTCCTCGATGAGCTTGTCGGGGGACACGGCGCGGGTGGGCTCGTCGGCGATGTCGAACTCCTCGACGGGAGCGACCGGCTTGGACGCGGCGTCCCGCACCGAGCTCTCGCGGCGCGTCGCGTCGTCCTCCCGAGGGGGCTCGCTCGGTGCGCCGGAGACGGCGGCGGGGGCCTCCGGGGGCTCGGACAAGAGGTCGGCTGGCTCGAGCACCGGCGGCCGAGGCGGGAGATCCTGAGAGGGCGACGAGGGACGCGGTGGCGGCGCCGGGAGCCCCTTCGAGCCCGGGGGCGGCGGCCGCAGCGCCGCGGCCCCCCCGAGCTCCGTACGCTTCGGCGGCGGCCCGAGCGGGGGCCTCACGTGAGCGGCCGGCGCGAGCTTGGCGCGAATGACCGACTTCCCCTCTGCGGTGCCCGAGCCGCCCGAGGAGAGCGCCTCGCGCATGCGGCGCATGGTGGGATGGGAGCCGATGAGCTGCGTGACCAGCGCGGCGAGCTCGCCGCGCTCCGCGATCTCGTCACAGGAAGCGAGCGCCGCCTGGAGGGCAGCCGCGTCGGCGAAGCGCCGCTCCGGTCGCTTCGCCAGACACTGCAACAACACCTGGCGAGCGTCGTCTGGGAGCTTGAGCTTGCCGAGCTGCGGCGCGTGGCTCGCGACGCGCTCACGCACGCCGGCGGCGTCGAGCGCCACGAACAGCCGCTCTCGGGCCAACAGCTCGTAGAGCATCACGCCCACGCTGAACACGTCCGCGTGCCCGGCCACCTCCGCGTCGGCCTCGAGCTGCTCGGGGGCGCGATAGGCGAGATGATCGACGTGGCTCGCGAGGGCTTCGTTCTCGAACACGCGATGGAGCACCAAGGCGTCGATCACTTTGGCGGTGCCGTCCATGTGAACGATCACCGACGCCGGGGTGAGCGCCCCCGCGACGTAGCCGTCCACGCCATGCAAGTGCGCCGTGGCCTCCGCGAGATCGAGCGCGAGCCGGAGGGCGTGCTTGGCGTCGACGGGGGGCTTGTGGGTCATCCAGAGGCGCATCAGCATCGCGAGCGGCAAGCCCACATCGAGCTCGCTCACGAGCGACACCCCCTCCTCGCTCTCCACCACGGGCCGCGACGGCACCAAGAGGGGATGCGTCTCGCTCGCGTGACTGGCCTCGAGAACGGCCTGCCGCCACGCCGGATCGGCGCAGGCGGCGGAAGGGAGGCGGCGCACCCACGCAGCCTCGCCAGACGCCTCATGGACGGCCGCGTGCAGCACACCGTAGTGGCTGCGGTGCACCTGATGCACGAGCAGGTGAGGACCGATCTTGCTGCCCGAGAGGGAGCCAGCGGTAGGTGCCGGAGAGTAACTCAATGGAAACGAGTGAATCATCGTACTCCGTGCGGCTCACGAAAGCACCCTCGCCGGGCAATCCCCTGAGCCGCGCGCCGAAGTCGGGGCCACGGCGGGCGGCGGGGTGGTGCCCAAGGCCCGAGGTGGCCCGACGAGTCCCGGCCCGCTCACGAGACCACGATGACCACGACGACACCACGCGCGACCACGACTCGCCCGACCCCGGCCCGCTCGACCGCTCTCGCGGGGCGCCGCCGGTTCCAGCTCCTCTCCGCGCGCATGGCCCTGGCCGCGGTCCTCCTCGCGATCGCAGCGGGAGGCTGCGAGCTCATCGCGACGGCGGACCGGTCGCGGATCGGCGGCGCCGGCGGAGGCGCGGGTGTCGGGGGGTCGGGCGGCGCGAGCTGTGACGTAGACCTGTGTCCAGGCATCGACACCGACTGCGAGAAGCGCGCGTGCGCCGGCGACAGCTGCACGACGGCGCAGGAGCCAGCGGGGACGACATGCACCGACGATGACAAGCCCGACGCGGCGGTGTGTGATGGGATGGGCTCATGTGTGGCCTGCGTCAACGCGTCCCACTGCGACGGGGACGAGCTCTGCGTCGACACCTTCTGTGTGCCTGCGACGTGTGTGAACGGCGCTCTCGACGACGACGAATCGGACGTCGACTGCGGCGGGGTGTGCGCCCCCTGCGAGAACGGGAAGAGCTGCGACGACACCAACGACTGCGCGAGCGGGTTCTGCGACGACGGCACGTGCGCCCCGTGTTCGCCAGGGGGCACGGACTGCGAGGCCTCGAGCTACTGTGAAGGTGGCACGTGCGTCGACAAGCTCGACGATGGGGCCACGTGCAGCGACGCCGCGCAGTGTCTGAGCGGGTTCTGTCCCGGCCAGGACGGGGTTTGTTGCACGTCGGCGTGTGACGGCAGCTGCGAGTCGTGCGCCGCCGCGAAGAACGGCGGGGCCGGCAACGGCACCTGCGCGGTGGTACCCGGTGACACCGATCCCGATGGCGAGTGCAGCGCCAACCCGGCGACGTGTCGCGCGGGTGGATGCAACGGCAGCGTCAGCGCCCCGGGGTGCAACGTGTCCGCCAACGGCACGGTGTGTCGCGCCGGCTCCGGGGACGCGTGCGATCCTTCAGAGACCTGCACGGGGGGCGTGTGCCCGGCAGACACGGTGGCCAGCGCCGCCACCCCTTGCCGCATCGGCTCCGGAGACACGTGCGATCCAACGGAGTTTTGTCCGGGCGTGCCGGGCATGGCGTGTCCGGCCGACGTGATCGTGGCCGCCGGTCAGACGTGTCGGCCGAAGAACGGCTTCTGCGACGTCGCCGATGCCTGCACCGGCACTCCCGGCGAGCCGTGTCCCGACGAGGTGGCGGCTCAGGGATCCGTCGGCCTCCCCGCGCCCGGTTGCGGCACTTATGCTTGTGACGGGACCTCGGCCGACTGCCCGCCCGAGGTCTGCGACGGCGACGAGGACTGCGCGCCGGGCTTCACGTGCAAGAGCGGCCCGAACCGCTGCGAGTGAGCGCGCGGGCGGGGGCCGCGAGCACGCCCGCGCCTGCCGGCCGCCCGGCCCAAGACCCGACCGGAAGAGACCGACGCTCTCGCGAAGCGCGCTTGGGCGTTGGGG
>CAYOAL010000170.1:0-20477 GCA_964401935.1 uncultured Polyangiaceae bacterium | reverse complement strand
GTCGTGCTCCACCGCCCACGAGAAGCTCTTGGCCACGTTCTCCACCACGTCGATGAACCGATCGGCGGCGGTGGTACGCCCCCGGGTGCCGGGCACGATGTCGGCGAGGCGCGGCGGGGGGCCGTTGCCGCGCCGCCGCGGGCTGGGCATCGAGTGAGCGCAGAGCACGACGCAGAAGCCGAAGCGGCGCCGCTTGCGGTCGATGAGGTCGGCGAGCGCCTGGTGGTAGGGTCGAAAGAACCGCGTCATGCGCCGCTCGTATTCGCTGCGCGGGAGGGTGTCGCGGAGCACGGGCAGACCGTCGGAGCTCAGCCGCCAGATCACCCCGCGAGGTCGGTCGCAGGCAGGACCGCCGATGACCGCTGCTCCGTCGTAGTCGGTCTCTGCGCGGTTGAGGTCGACCACGTAGCGGCTGAGTCGAGAGAAGAGGAAGCTCGCCCCCCGTTCGGGGGCCTTGGCGAAGAGCTCGTCCACGTACAAGTCGGCGTCCCGCGCGATCGATCGAGCGGGGGCGATCGTCCACAGGGCCGACTCGGCGTCGAGCCACATGCCGGCGTGGGGCGCTTCGACCACCACCGGGGTGTCGTCGCCGGGAGGCTCGACGACCTGAAACGGCGCTTCCAACATGCTTGCCCACTTTGCAGGGTAAGCGATAAGGAGCAAGGGGCGATCACCTTCGTGGAAGATTCGCCCGGCTGCGGGGGGCGAGGAGGAGCGGGTGTCACTCGAGCACTGGATCGACAGCTACCTCGACCATCTCCGTGTGGAGCGCGGTCTCTCGGCCCGCACGGTGACGGCCTACGCCACCGATCTTGCGCGCTTCGCGGGACACTTCGAAGCGAGCGGCTTGTCCGACGTGCGCGAGGTCACGACGAGTGTGGTCTCCACCTACTTGGTGCGGCTCGGCAAGGAAGGCATCGGCGCGCGGTCGGCGGCGCGACACCTCTCGTCGGTGCGAGGTTTCTGTCGGTTCCTCGTCCACGAGCGCGAGCTCGACACCGATCCTTGCGGTGTGATCGATCGGCCGCGCGTGGGTCGACGCCTCCCCGGCACCCTCAGCTTCGAGGAGGTGGTGCGGCTGCTCGAGGCCCCTGGCATCGCCGACCCGCGAGCGCGTCGCGATCGGGCGATGCTCTACGTGATGTACGCGGCGGGCCTGCGCGTGAGCGAGCTCGTAGGGCTCGAGCTCGGCGACGTCGACCGGCGGCGGGGCGTGGTGCGCGCCTTCGGCAAGGGCAACAAGCGGCGCCTGGTGCCGATCGGCGAGGTCGCCATCGACGCGCTCGACCTCTACCTCCTCGACCGGGTTCGCCATCGTCACGCCGAGCGCTCGAGCGTCTTGTTCTTGTCGCCGCGGGGCGGGCCGCTCACGCGGCAAGCGTTCTTCAAGCGCGTGAAGAGACACGCGCTCGTCGCGGGGATCCACAAGGAGGTGTCGCCCCACAAGCTCCGCCACTCCTTTGCGACGCACCTGTTGCAAGGCGGCGCCGACCTCCGCAGCGTGCAGGCGATGCTCGGTCACGCCGACATCTCCACGACCGAGATCTACACCCACGTGGCCTCCGATCACGTGCGGCGCGCCTACGACAAGGCTCACCCCCGCGCCTGAGCTCGTGGTGAGCGGCCGCGGCCGGCTCAGCGGGTGCGCTTGATGACGTGGAAGCCGTAGGAGGTCTCCACGACCTCGCTCACTTCCCCGACCTTGAGCCCGAACGCGGCGTCCGAGAAGGGCTTCACCATCACGTCTCGCTTGAACATGCCGAGGTCGCCACCGCGCTCCACGCCCCCCGGCTCGTCGGTGTACTCGGTGACCATCTCGGTGAAGTCGGCGCCGCCGCGCAGCTTGAGCAGGCACTCCTTGGCGCGGGCGAGGGCCTCCTCGCGGGTGCGGGTGACGTCTTCCGGGCGCTGCTGCGAGCCCTCGTGCATCACGAGGATGTGTCGCGCACCGATCTCGACGGCAGAGCCGTCCTTGGTCGCCTCGGGGGTGTCGTCCGCGTCTTCGGGCACGAGGGGCGGGCCGGTGACCACCATCCCCCCGCCCACCCAGGAGGGCGAGGTGGCGATCGCGCCACAGCCGAGCGCCGTGGTCAGCGGGACGAGGATCACCCACGTCGGGGCGTGACGCAACGCGCTCATGGGGCGTGAGCCTGCCGTAGCGGGGTGCGGTGCGCAACCTCGGCGGTGTCGTTCAGCCAGCGATGGAGCAACACGATGGCGTGGGGGCAGAGCCACGACTCGGGGTGGAACTGCAGGCCGACGTGGGGGAGCGTGACGTGGCGGAGGGCCATGACGTCGTCGTGCTCGTCCCAGGCCGTGGCGAGGAGCGACGAGGGCAGGGAGCCCTCCTCCACCACCAGCGAGTTGTAGCGGGCGACCGCGAGGGGCGACGGCAGCCCCTCGAAGAGGGCCGCGCCGTCGTGACGCACCGCGGTGACCTTGCCGTGGAGCGGCTGGGTGGCCCGGCGAAGCACCGCCCCTCTGGCCACCGCGATGGCCTGGTGACCGAGGCACAAACCGAGGAGCGGCGTCGAGGGCCGCCGTTGTCCGAGCTGCGACACGAGCTCGAGGCTCACGCCGGCCTGCGTCGGCGTGCACGGTCCAGCCGAGATCACGAAGCCGTCCACGTCGAGCGCGCACAGCTCGGCGGCGGTCGCCGCGTCGCTCGCCACGAGGGTGCACTCGGCGCCCTCTCCGCGGAGCGCGTGGGCCACGTTGTGGGTAAACGAGTCGTAGTTGTCCACGATGAGGATGCGCGGTCGCTTCACGTCGCGTCGCCTCCGCTGCGATCGTCGTCGTCTCGATCGGCGTGGAGCTGGTCGAGGAAGCGCTCCACCTCGAGGTTGACCAGATCCGGCAGCCGCGCGGCGAGTCGACTGGAGGCGCGTGGCACGATCAGCACCCGGGACCGGGTGAGGTGGCGAGCGAGCTGATGGGCGAGGGCCGGAGGCATGCGGGGATCGGTCTCGCCACAGATGACGAGCGCGGGTTGCTGGATGCGCCGCGCGTGCTCCACGACCGGCCCGGTGCCGAGGGATCGCAGGCTGCTCGCCACGGCGCGCAGCGCGCCCAACGGCTCGGTCCCCGGATCGAGCAGCGACATCTCGGCCAGGTGCATCGCGCGATCGACGCCGCGCGTGACGGCGCTCACCAGGGCGGCGCGCTCCGACCTCTGTCGCTCGCGCTCCGCGACCACCGCGGCGACCCAGGAGGCGCCGCACAGCGCGTGGTAACGCCACCCAGCGGCGCCACCGATCAGCACGAGCCCTCGCACCCGCTCCGGCAGCGCGAGCGCCGCCTCGAGCGCGATGCGGACCCCGACCCCGGTGGCCAGGAAGACGACTGGGACGTCGGCAGGGACGCCGGCGGCGACGAGCACCGCCCATAGATCTTCGAGGTGGGCTGCTGCGTCGAACCGACCATGCGTTGGCGCGTCGGAGGAGCCGGTGCCCCGGTAGTCCCAGGCGACGAAGCGCGGGGCCCGCCGGTGGCCGCGCAGGTACTCGAGCTGAGGCTGCCACACCTCGGGGACCGTCTCGGCGAGATCGGCGGCGAGCACGACCACCATGGGGCTCGCTCCCGCCGCGGCGGGGGGCGACCAGAACGCGGCGAGCTGGGTCCCATCGGCGCTCCGGACGATGTGCCGCTCGAGCCCGTCTCTTGGCTGGACCGGCGTCGGCTCGGGCGGCGCGCCGGCGAGGGCGGCCTGGAGGTCGCGAGAGGCGGGCATGAGGGCGACGGGCGGTGGTGGCGAAGGAGATCGCAAGGCGCAGGTGCGAGGCTCGTGGGTTGCGCCGCGTGGGCGTGGGCGAAGGCGTGTCGGCGTCGTGCCTCTCGAATTGACACGGCGCCGATGCACTGGCTAACGTGCCCACGCCGGCATTGCAATGTTACAGTGCTAGGCTCATACACCCGGGTAAAGCGCCCGGCAGGGGACCGCCCAAGCGCCGCCACAACCAGCAGCGCGACCCTGTGATCGAGGAGACGATGTCGGAAGAAGGAACCCTTGAGCCCTCGGAGAACGCGGAGGGAAGCGCTCCCCCCGATGGAAGCATGCCCCCTGACGAGATGTCGGCAGGCATGCAGCCTCAGGGAAGCGTCCCGCCCAGCGCGCCCCCCCCGCTGAGCGAGCCGCCGATCCAGCGACCGTCGACCCCCGACGTCGCGGTGCACCACGCGGCGTCGGCCTCGTCGGGGCCAGGCGACAAGAAACGCAAGCGGAAGATCGATCTCAAGTCGCGCCTGAGCAGCGTCCGCGCGACCGGCTCGATGGCAGCCATCGGTGGACCCGGGGTCGGTGACCGCAAGTCGGATCCGCTCTCCTTTCCGCCACCGCCGTCGATGGGGAGCGTCCCTGCGCCACGGATCCCGGGCGGGATGCCGTCGGTGTCGTCACCCTTTGCGCCACCGGAGCCGGAGAAGAAGGTCTCCGCGCAGGCTCAGACCATCAAGGTCGAGATGGGCGAGGAGGTGGTCGCCGAGCGGAAGAAAGCCGGCAAGCGCCTGTTCATCGTCGCCGCGCTCGTGCTCGGCGTGGGTGGGGCGCTCGGCTTTCTCCTCGGCTCGAGCTTCCAGGCCAACAAGGCCGGGCGCGAGGCGGCTCAGAACGCCGACGGCTTGAAGGCCGCGGTCGAGACCGCCCAGACCGCGGCCGGCGACATGAGCGACACGATCCGCAAGGCCGAGGAGCGCCTCTTGACCGACGAGTTCCCCGCCGAGCTCGCCAAATACCTGCGTGACACGAGCATCGACTTCGGCGCCGACGTCTATGGTCAGCACAAGCCCGGGGGCCTCCCCAAAGACGTGCTCGGGTCGATGATCACCTACGCCAACGGCGTCGACAAGTTCCAGCGGCAGAAGCGGAAGGTCGCCAAGCTCCTCGACGACACACAGAAGGTCGTGGAGGAGTTTTTCGCCAGCAAGAAGAAGTCGAACGTGGGCTTTGCCATCACCGTCGACGTGGCGAAGGACAAGGACGACGAGAAGAAGCAGTGGTTCTACGGCTCGATCGGCGAGCTGAACGAGGGCTTCGCCTGGGACACCAAGGACAAGTGGCCGGGCACGTTCAAGATGAAGATCGGCCGCGACGAGAAGGAGGTCGCGCTCTACACCGGCGACAAGCTCACCGGCGGCGAGAAGCCCGCTGCGATCCCGCTCGATCCGGAGTCGACCGCCGCCTTCAGCCGTGGTGGTCAGGTGTTCTTCGTGCTCCGCGTTCAGGTGCACGAGCTCTACGAGCTCATCGAGGGCAAAGAGAGCCAGGATCCGAACGAGCACATGAACGGCATCATCAAGGACGGCAAGATGCTCCTCACCGGTCTTCAGAAGGTGGTCGAAGCGGGCCGCTGACCAGCGCCGTCAGGCACGAGCGCGCTCGTGCGCGCCCGTGAAGCGAGAGCCCACTCCTCCTCGAGTGGGCTCTCTTGCGTCCGGGGCCGGTGTTTGGGCGCGCGGGGCCTCCGGGGGCGGCACGGCGGCCGGGCCTCCGGGGGGGCGGCGCGGCGGGAGGCCCGGCGCTCTCTCAGCTCGCAGCCTGGCTCTGGGGTCCGCTTCGGTCGGCCTGGGTCGCGCTTTGCGGGATGATCATCACCTTGGCGATGTGCTTCTCGTCCGACTCTTCGATGATGAAGCGGAGCCCATCGACGCGGATCGAGGTGCCTTTGGGCGGCACCTCCCCCACCTTGTCGGTGAGCATTCCTCCGAGCGAGTCGTACTGACCCTCCGGATCGAGCTCGGAGCCGAGGTAAGCCGAGAGATCGCACACCGGGATGGCCGCATCTGCGATGAGGCGACCCTTGTCGTCGTGGACGATGGGGGCCTCCTCCAGATCGAACTCGTCTTGGATGTCGCCGACGATCTCCTCGAGGATGTCTTCGAGGGTCACGATGCCGGAGGTGCCGCCGTACTCGTCCACCACCACCGCCATGTGCTGCCGGTTCTGTCGCATCTCCGCGAGCAGCGCGGTGAGCGACTGCGACTCCGCCACGTATTTCACCTGCTCGCGCAGCATCTCGACGATCGTCTGCTCCGGCGCGCGGGAGCCTTCGGCGGGGGGACGCCACGACCGCTCGAGGGCACGGAAGAGGTCTTTCACGTAGAGAAGGCCAACGATATCGTCGAGATCCTCGCGGAACACGGGGTAGCGGGAGTGGCCCGTCTCGGTCACCCGCTGGAGCACCTGATCGAACGGCGTGTCGATGTGGATCGCGACCAGCCGCTTGCGGGGGATCATCGCGTCGCGCGCCGTCAGCTCGGTGAACTCGAGCACCTTGCGGATCAGCTCGGCCGGCTCCTGCTCGAGCGCCCCGGAGCGCTCCCCCTGATCGACCATGATCTCCACCTCGGTCTCCGCCAGGCGTGGATCGTTGTTCTGACGCAGGTTGACCAGCCGCGCGAAGCCCGAGCTCAAGAAGGCGAGGGGGGCGATGATGATCTCGAACGGGATCAGGGCGAGGGCGAAGATGGGCATCAGCCAGTCGGCGGCGCGCCGTCCGATGACCGAGCAGCTCTCCATCACGATGGTGAGCACGAGCAGCGCGCCCACGGCGAGGGCTGCTCGTTGGCGGGTGTCGAGCGGCAGCGACACCACCCACAGGGCGAAGCCCCCCGAGGCCACCCCCAAGCACAACACGCGCCACGCCAGATACCGTGACTGCAGCGTCGCCCGCCGCTCGACGGCCCGATCGAGGGCGCGCTGGAAGCGGGGGCTCGATTCCTTCGCCAGCGCGCCGAGGCGGGCTGCGCTCAAGCTCGTCAGCGCGGTGTCCGCGCAGGCAAAGAGCCCAGCCAGCAGTGTCGCGAAACCCCCCGCCCAGAGTGGCGCTGATATTGGTAATGGATCGGCGCTCAACGTGTGCCTTCGGATCGTACCACCAACGGCTTGTGGTGCAAGGGCACACATCGGCCTCAACCGCGGGGCGCCGTGGGCGCCGTGTCCGCGTTGAACACCCGCTTCACGACCGGGCGGCCGGTGGCATCGCGAGCTCCGATGGCCACGAGCCCACCACGGGGGTCGAGCCACGCCTCACCGTCCACGCCGCGCGCGGGGGGGGCGACGAAGTCCGCCTCGCCGAGGAGCGCGCCGCGCCGGGCTCGAACCGCGCCCTCCTCGGTGAGGTGGGCGGTGCCGAGACCCCGCGCCGCCGCCGCCGCGAGGGGGATGAGATCGTCCCCGGTCACGTCCTCGGGGGCGTGGGCTCCCTCGAGCGTGAAGCCGCCGCTCGCGAGCCGCCGCAAGCTCGCGAGGTGGGCGGGCGTGCCGAGCGCCGCGCCGAGGTCTCGGGCGAAGGCGCGCACGTAGTAACCCTTGGAGACACGCAGATCGACGCTCAGCCGGCCATCGTCCGTGAGCGCGCCGAGCTCGAGGGAACGGACCGCGACCGGCCGGGGCACGAGCTCCACGACCTTGCCGGCCCGAGCGAGCCGGTGCGCGCTGCGCCCCGCGATCTTGATCGCCGAGAAGATGGGAGGGGCTTGTTCGGTGCGCGCCTGCTCGGCGCGCAAGGCCGCCGCGACGCGCTCGGTCGCCTCGTGGGGCCACCACGGCGGCAGGGGCGCCTGCTCGACGACGGCGCCTTCGGCGTCGAGGGTGTCGGTGCTGGTCCCGAGTTGAACGCCAGCCCGATAGTGCTTGTCGTTGGAGGTGAGATAGGGGGCGAGCTTGGTCGCCTCGCCCACCATCACCACCAAGACGCCGGTGGCCATCGGATCGAGGGTGCCGGCGTGGCCCACCCGTCGGGTCGCGAGCTTACGGCGCACTCGGGCCACGACGTCGTGGCTGGTCAGCCCGGGCGGCTTGTCGATGACGAGGACGCCGGTCGGAGCGGTGGGCGCGTTCACGGGCCCATCCTAGATCGGCGCGCGCCGGCGCAGCGCTCCGAGGACGATCTGGGCCGCCTCGCGCGCGATGTCGCGGAGACCCTTCCGGAGGGACGGGAGCGAAACCACGAGCGTCTGGGGGCGACCCTCCAACAGCCACTCGGCACGCTCCTTTTCGAGCGCGCTCCGCTCCCTTTCGAGGGCGCTTCGCTGGTGCTCGAGCGTGCTCCGCTCCTCTTCGAGCGCGCGCCGCTCCTCTTCGAGGGCGCTCCGTTGGTGCTCGAGCGTGCTCCGCTCCTGTTCGAGCGCGCTCCGCCGGTGCCCGAGCGCGCTCCGCTCTCGCGTCCAGGCGCTGCGTTCTTGCGCCGGCGCCCCGCCCTTGCGGAGCGTCGGTTGGCGCTCGGTCAGCCACACGAAGCCTTCGTCGTCCACGCTCTTCGTTTATGCCACCTGCGGAGGGTGGGCCCAACAATCGGTCATCGGCAGCGTGCGCGCACCCACGTGAGCGTGTTGTCGCCCTCGTCGTGGAGCCACAGATCGACGTCGTCGCCCCGAGCCGCCAGGTGCACCGCGTCGATCTCCCCAACGGTGGTCACCGGCGCGAGCTGCTCCGCGCCGGAGGTGAGCACGGTGGCGTAGAGCATGCTCCGTCGTGAGCGGCAGCGGAGGGGCGCGAGCCAGGTCACGAGCAGGCCCCGGCCGAGGGGGGTGAGCCGCCCCCAGGAGGGAGGCTCGGGGCCAAGGAGCCGCACCGGCGCGCGCCCCTCCACCACGGCGACGACCCCCCCTTCGCTCGCGCAGCCGTCGACGAGCTGGAACGCGGGCTCGAGCAACACCGCCCGAGGGCCGTGGGCCGAGGTGGCGATCAGCCGCGTCGTGGCCGCGATCGCGGCGACTTCGGTGGCCTCCTCACCAGCGAGGGCGATGAAGCGCACCCGCAACGAGTCCTTCACGAGGACGGTGAGGTGGTCTTCCTGCAGCGACACCGCGACCGGCTCGTCGCTGGCGTCGCCCACCTCGGTTCGTGTCCACGAGGGCTCGGCGCTCGCGGGTCGCCCAACCCACACCGCCGGCCCGCGGGTGCGCTCGAGCAGCGCGCAGCGCCCCCCGCCGCAGGCCAGCGCGTGGGGTCGGCCCGTGGCCGGGGTGGGCTCGTCCTCCCCGTCACGAAAGAGGCGAAACGCGCCCTCCGTGCCGTAACCCAGCCACCACGCCGAGCCGTCGCTGGCGAGCAGCGGCTGGCCCTCGTCCGACCACGGGGCTCGGGTGTTGGTGGTGCTGCCGTGGGCGAGCTCGATGATCGCGGCCGCCGTGGGGTGCCAGGTGTTCCCCACCGCCGGCCCCTCCGCCGCCCAGAGTCGCCCGAGGGTGTGGGGCTCTGCGGCGAGCCGGGTGTTCCGATCGAGCACCGTCTTGAGGGTCGGCTCGCGCTCCACGCAGGGGGGCGGCAACACCACCGAGTCTTG
Source organism: uncultured Polyangiaceae bacterium (assembly GCA_964401935.1). Taxonomy (GTDB): domain Bacteria; phylum Myxococcota_A; class Polyangia; order Polyangiales; family Polyangiaceae; genus JAPYTK01. Next base: position 11,193 of record CAYOAL010000170.1, on the reverse strand, counting down.
CGTACGGGCCGCGCCGAACGTCCACGGGGCGATGCTGACCTCGACGCCGGCCTCCGGAGCCTGCGATGGGCCCACGTCCTCGCAGCCGTTGCAGTGCGTGAAGGCGAGGGTGAAGCTCGGGAGGAGCGCGAGCACGGCGCGTCGTCGAGCGCGCGGTGGCGAGCGACGCGTCACGGCGCGTCGTCGAGCGCGAGGCGCATCACGGGGTAGAGCTCGGGGCCGTCGACCTGTACGAAACCGAGCGAACGATAGAGCGCGAGGGGGCCCATCAAGAGCTCGTCGTCGCGCAGCGGGTGGGCTGCGCAGCGGGGGAACGCCTCGATGGCGCGCGCCCCGGTCTCGCGGGCGTGGGCCACCGCGCCGACGAGGAGATCGCGACCGACGCCGGTCCTGCGCGCGGCGGGGTGCACGAGCATGCAGCCGATCACGAGCGCGCCCTCGCGGGGGCGGCCGAAGTGGGGGAGGGTGCGGTAGACGCGGCGGGAGGCGAGTTTTGGCAGGTCTCGGGCGCCGCTGAGCTTGAGCCATCCCACCGCGCGCGCGTCCTCGAGGGCCACCATGCCCCGCCCATCCTCGCGAGAGTCACGCAGCGCGGCGACGAGCTCGGCGCGGTTCTCACTCGGTTCCGCACACCGCGCCAGCCACTGGTTGTCGTCGTTCGAATAGTGCCAAAATCTGCAGTAGCAGCCACTCGACGCCTCCTCGAAGAGGCGGAGGAGTCCCTCGATATGCTCTGGGCCGGCCCGGAGGATGGTGCGCGGTGTCAGCACGGGCGTGGGCATCGCAGCGCTCCGAGCCGCTCCTCGACGGCCGCCGCGGCCGCGAACAGGACCGGCTCCCCGAGCCGCGGTCCGATGAGCTGCAGGCCCACCGGCAGCGCGTCCGAGAGCCCGCAGGGGACGGTGAGGGCGGCGAGCCCAGCGAGGCTCGCGGGCAGGGTGTAGATGTCGGCGAGGTACATCGCGAGCGGATCGGTGAGCTTGGCGCCGAGCTCGAACGCGACGGTGGGCGACACCGGCGTGGCGATGAGATCCACCGCCGCGAAGGCGGCCTCGAAGTCGCGGCGGATGAGCGTGCGCACGCGCTGCGCGCGGAGGTAGTAGGCGTCGTAGTAGCCGGCGGAGAGCACGTAGGTGCCGAGCATGATCCGCCGCTTCACCTCCCGGCCGAAGCCGAGGCTGCGGGTCTTGCGATACATTTCGCCGAGGGTGTCGCCACGCTCGCGCAGCCCGAACCGCACGCCGTCGAAGCGGGCGAGGTTCGAGGAGCACTCGGCGGTCGCGACCACGTAGTAGGTGGCCACCGCGTGGCGCGTGTGCGGCAAGCTCACCGGACGCGTGGTGGCCCCGGCGGCCTCGAGGGCGGCGATGCCGGCGCGCACCGCGGCGAGCACCCCCGGGTCGAGCCCCTCCGCGAAGTATTCCTCGGGGATCCCGACACGCAGCCCCGCAGCGCCGCGCTCACAGGCCTCGAGGTACGACGGCACCGGCGCCGGCAGCGAGGTCGCGTCCCGCTCGTCGTGGCCCGCGATCACCTCGAGGAGCTGCGCGGCGCCGCGCACGTCGCCGGCGAGCGGCCCGATCTGATCGAGGCTCGAGGCGAAGGCGATGAGCCCGTAGCGCGAAACGCGTCCGTAGGTCGGCTTCACCCCCACCGTCCCGCAGAAACCAGCGGGCTGGCGGACCGAGCCGCCGGTGTCGGTGCCGAGGGCGCCGGGGGCGAGCCGCGCCGCGACCGCCACCGCGCTCCCTCCCGAGGACCCGCCCGGCACCCGCGTCGTGTCCCACGGATTCCTCGCAGGAAAGTACCCGCTGTTCTCGTTCGACGAGCCCATCGCGAACTCGTCCATGTTGCACTTTCCGACGATCACCGCGTCCGCCGCTCGCAGGCGTGCGACCACCGTGGCGTCGTAGGGGGGGCGATACGGCGCCCGTGGCGCCGGCTCGTGGTGAGCCACCGCGTCGAGGATCCGCGAGCCCGCGGTGGTGGGGAGGTCGCGGGTGCAGATGGCATCTTTGACCGCGATCGGCACCCCGGCGAGGGGACCGAGGGTCGCGCCGCTCCGGCGCTTGTCGTCGACGCGCTCGGCCGCCGCGCGGGCCGCGTCGCCGCCGTGGGCGAGGAACGCGCCGAGCTCTGCGGCGCCGCTCATGCGCGCGAGCGCGGCCTCGGTGAGAGCAAGCGCCGTCACCTCACCCTGCCGCACCGCGTCGGCGACGGCGGGGAGCGACGCGTCGAGCCACGTGTTGGTGTCGGCCACGTCAGCCCTCGTCCACGAACGCAGGGACGGCGAAGCTGCCGTCGTGGGTGGCCGGCGCCTGGTCGAGGGCGACCTCACGAGCGAAGGAGGGGCGGGAGAGATCCGCGCGCAAGGGGAGGGCCGCGAGCTCGACGTGTGCGGTGGGGGGGACCGCGTCCACGTCGACCGCCTCGAGCTGACGCACGAAGGCGAGGATGGCGTCGAGCTCGGTGGTCATCCGCTCGAGCTCGCCTGCGTCGAGCGTGAGGTGCGCCAGATGGGCGATTCGCAAGACCTCGTCGGCGTCGATCTCGGCCATGCCGGTCATCTACCACCGGAGAACTGGCCTGGGGAACCGATCTCTGCTACCCGGCGTTGACGTGAGCATGTGGGCTGAGGCGAGCACACCCGAGCCCGGTGAGGTGACGACGACCGGTGGCGGCGGCCGACGCCCGCGGCCTGCCTGGGGCCTGATCGCGGCGGTGGGCCTCTTGGCGGCCGTGATCTCGGGCACTAGGACGGGCCGCCTCGAGGCCCACCACCGCGATCAGGCCCTCGCCGCGGAGCTCGGCCGGCGTGGGCTCACCGTCGACCCAGAGGGGATCCTCTGGCTGGAGCAGCCCCCCTACGCCGTGGGGCGTTCGGTGGCGGGAGCGGTCCCGGTGGTGGTCCGAGCCACCCCCGGCCCCGAGGAGCCCAACGAAATTTACCTCGCCTTCGCCCGCCTCACCCCGGAAGGCGTGCTCCTGTCGGTGGGGGGCGCGTACAACCTCAGCCAGACCTCGGCGGTCGACGAGCTTCGCCCCGTCGGCCACGGCTCGCGCTTCGCGTTCGCCGCGCAGTCGGCCTTCGAGGACGCCCCCAGCGTGGTTCGCCTCTTCGATCTGGCGGGGGGGAGCGAGGACCGCGGCGAGTGGACGCGGATGCAGCGGATGCAGGCCGCGATCACGCGCCTCCAACAGACCGGCCGCCTCGATGGCCTGCGCCAGGTGAAGTACAAGGTGGAGCCGACCCCGGCCAAGCTCGACGTCGCGCTCGTCGACGGCGGGCTCGAGCTCACCACCGACGCCGGCGTCGCCCAGGTGACCGGCGTGAGCGGCGACGCGCGTCCGGCCTGGCTGAGCTTCGAAGAGATCGTGGAGTCGCGGCCGGGGGAGCTCGTGACGTGGGCCGTCGATCGCGTTCGTGCCGAGATCGGCGACGAGGCCATGCAATACGTGAAGGCCATCGCCTTCACCGCCAAAGACTACATCGACGCGCAACAAGAGAGCGTGACCGGGGACACCGGCGCGGAGGAGATCCTCGCCGATCTCGGAGAAGACTCGCTCGCCTCGCCCGAGCGCGCCATCCCCGTCGATCCAGACATCGGCTTTCCCCCCGCGCCGCTCGAGCCGTGGGTGAAGCCCACCCTCGACGGTGAGGGGGAGTGGCGGGCCAAGGACCACGACCCCTTCGTCCATCAGATCCCGGGGCTCCCGCCTACCTTCGTCACCAGCTTCATCCGCAGCGACATCCGCCGCAAGGCGACGCGGGTGTACATCGCGCTGTGGGATCCGCGGCTGGTCGAGCTCCGGATGATGCCCGGCACCGCCGAGCCCAAGAGCGCCACCGGGGCCACCGGGCCCGGTCTCATCCCGCGCGAGCCCAAGGTGCTCAAGAAGGTGGTGGCGGCCATGAACGCGGGCTTTCAGGCGCTTCATGGCGAGTTCGGCATGATGGGAGACGGCGTCGTCTACCTCCCGCCCAAACCCTACGCGGCCACGGTGGCCGTCCTCGACGACGGCAGCACCGCGTTCGGGACCTGGCCCAACGACGCCGCCATCCCAACCCAAGTGCACTCGTTTCGCCAGAACATGACGGTGATGGTGCAGGACGAGAAGTTCAACCCCTACGGGCGCACCTGGTGGGGAGGGACCCCGCCCGGCTGGGAGGACAAGACGCACACCGTGCGGACTGGCATCTGTCAGACCAAGGAAGGGTTCGTCGCGTATTTCTACGGCGCCGATCTGTCGCCGCAAGCGCTCGCGCAGGCGATGATCCAGACGCGCTGCAGCTACGGCGTGGCCCTCGACATGAACGCCGGTCACAGCGGCCTCGAGTTTTACCGCGTGGCCCCGAAGGACACGATGGAGCCGATCGGTCGGCCGCTCCAGTTCTCGCTCGAGCGCACCGGCACCGTCTCCGACATCGACGGCTGGGAGTTTCGCGCGCGCCGCTTCATCACGGGCATGGGCTTGATGAACTTCCCCCGCTACATCGAGCGCGAGGCGCGCGACTTCTTCTACCTCACCGCGCGCGACGTGCTCCCCGGCAGCCCGCTCGCGCTCGACGGCATGAAGGACGGCGACGGCGCCTGGAAGGTGAAGGGGCTGCCGCAGCATGGCTTCCCCTACGCGCTCGCCACCACCCACGCGACGTTGCCGTCGGGGGCCCGGGTCACCGTGCTGAAGATCGATCCGAAGCTGCTCGCGCTCGACGAGAAGGAGGCGGTGCGCGAGCAGGGGAGCGCGCCGGTGGTGTTCGCGGCGAGCCCGTCCGAGCCCGCCGACGGCGATCTGTCGGTGTGGTTCTCGCGCGACGCCTTCGCCGTCGCCGCCGAGCCGCTCGCGACCCCGGCCGCGCGCATCGCCTCGGGCAAGGCGCCGAGCGGCACCCTCGCGGGGGCGATGGGCGTGCAGGACGAGGAGGGGATGTTGGTCTACGTGGAGGTCGAGGGGGAGGCGCCCGCGCCCGCGAAGGACCTCTTGGCGGTGTTGACCGCGCTCGGCTGCTCGCAGTCCATCGGGTTCGAACAGCGGCTGCCGGTGGCGCTCGGCGGCGACACGAACCTCGCGGAGCAGGCGGTCCGTCTGCCCGCGTCCGGGTCGCGGGTGACGCTCTACCGCCGGTCGGGGCCAGGGGTGCGACGCATCTTCGAGGACACGCCGATCGTGCCCCTGAAGGAGTGGCACCCCCTGCAGGCGCGCCGGATCCGCTACTTCAAAAAAGAAAAGAAGAGCGATGATACCTGAACCCACAGTGGCGCAGGCTCCCCCCAAAACCGTATAATCCGCGGTAGGTGCACCTGCCGGCGCGCCCCTCGTTCGAAGGTAGAAACGGGGGAGCCGCTCCGTATCAGGATAACCTCTAGTCAAATCGATTAGATGCGGCTAAAGATGCGCCCGGAGCGCTGTTCGGACGGCGGTCTCTCGGGCGAGGGTGGCGAAGCGGCCCGCTCGCCACGTGGTGAGTCGACCGCACAGGTTGTCGTTAGGAGTGCGATTCATGGCAGAGGACAAGGGTAGCGACCTCGACGTCTTCGAGGGGCTGACGAAGAAAAAGAAGCAGCCTTCCGTGCCCGAGACGACATCCGATGCGCCTGCGTCGGTGCCCGCTGCGCCAGAGACGATGCGCGGTGGACTCGGAGCGGGACCGTCGAGTCGCGCGCTGCCGCCGCCGAAGTCGGTGGGCGCCGGAGCCCTCCCGAAGCCGACGCCACCGCCGAAGAAGGCCTCGGGCTCGGGTCCGCCGTCGACGGGCGCGGTCCTCCCGAAGCCCACGCCGCCTCCGAAGAAGGCTGGCGACTCGGAGTCGCCGTCGGTGTCGGCGCAGCCCACGAGCGTGACCACGATGTTCGAGGAGCCCTCGGGCAGCGTGCTCCCCGGCCACGCGGTGGCCGAGCTCGACTGGGACGACGAGGAGGAGTCGACCAGCGTCTTCGACCGCAGCGCTTCCGATCTGTTCGGAGATCTCGCCGGACGACCGAAGGTGGCGGAGGAGCCCGACGACACCTCGCGGCGCGACGTCGGCAAGGCGGCGGCGTTGCTCGCCATGTCGGGCAAGGCCGCGCAGGCCATCCCGTCGACGGCGCCGGCCCAGCCGGTGTCGCAGGCAGCGCCAGTGTCGATGCCGGTGCCTTCGATGCCGGTGCCTTCGATGCCGATCCCGTCCATGCCCCTGCCTCAGCCCATCGCCTCCGCGGCGCCGCCGCAGGTCACCGAGGCGATGCCGCGGATCCCGGCCCCAGCGCCGGTGCCGCGAGACATCAGCGACGGCATGACGTCGCCTGCGGTGCCGGCCGAGGCGCGCCCGCCGCACCCGAGCTGGGCGCCGGGGGTGTCGCCGACCGCCCCGCAGAAGTCTGGCGCGAGCGGCGCGATCATCCTGTTGTCGCTCATCGCTGTCCTCGCCGCCGCGGCTGGGGTGTTCTTCTATCTGCGCAGCACCTCGGCCGCCGACGTCGAGATCATGGTCTCGCACAACGGCGAGTCCATCGAGGCCGCGACGATCTACGTGGATGGGCGCGAGGAGTGCAAGTTCGCTCCGTGCAAGCTCAAGCTCGAGCCCGGCTCTCGTGCGATCCGCGTCACCGCGGGACAGCTCGCCGGCCGCCAGAACATCAACATCGAGGGTGGGGGCAAGGTGCAGATCACCATCCCCCTCGGCGTCGCGCCCGACACGATCCCCGAAGACAGCGCGAAACCCGACGAACCGAAGCCGCCGGCCAAGCTCATCCTCTCGAGCGGCATGGAGCCCGACGTCAAGATCAAGGTCTTCGTCAACGATCAGGACAAGGGCGAGCTGCCGATCACGCTGGGCGATCTCGAGGCCGGCGACGTGAAGCTGCGCTTCGAAGGCGGCGACAAGTACGGCAAGGTGGAGAAGCTCGTGACGCTCGAGCCGGGCAAGGAGCTCAAGCTCGAGGGCGTCAAGCTGCCGCTCCTCAAGGTGAAGGTGAAGTTCGAGCTGCTCACCCGTGGGGCGGACGTGAAGCTGATCTCCGAGGGATCGACCAAGGAGCAAGAGACGCTGGCGTTCCGGGGCAACGAGCTCGAGAAGGAGCTCGACACGTCGAAGAAGTGGATGGTCGAGGCGGAGCTCTCGGGCTACGAACCGTTCTCGAAGACGATCGACTTCGACGGCGCCGGCGAGGTGCTCCCCTTCGCCATCGAGCTCAAGAAGGAAGAGGAGAGGCCGGCGCCAGGTCCTGTGAGCGTGAACCCTGGGCCGGTGCCCGTTCCGGGGCCAGGCCCCGCGCCCGGGCCGGATCCCGCTCCGGTGCCCGCGACCGACTTCGGCTTCATCAACGCGAACTCGCGGCCGCCCTCCAAGGTCATCATCGACGGGCAGCCGCTCGGCGGCACGCCGGTCATGGGCCACAAGGTCAAGCCTGGCTCACACTCGGTGGTGTTCAAGCACCCCGAGCTCGGGACGCGCTCCACGAGCGTCACCGTCGCCGCCGGTCAGACCAAGACCGCGAGCGTCGTGTTCGCCACGCCCGAGCCCAAGCCGACGGCGAAGAAGAAGAAGAAGAAGAGCGACGAGGAGTGAGCGCGCCTCGCTCCTGCTCGCCCGTGCGTCGCGGGCGCGACCGTTCACCGGCGCGCAGGCCAAGCGACGGCGTCACGGCGGTCCATCCGCGTCGCGCTTCTCGCTAGGGTCGGCGGTCGGATCCAGGCGCTGCGCGTCGAAGCGGAGCGACCACTCGAGCCAGCTGGTGGCGCACTCGGGCTCGTGGTGGCCGGGCCCCGCGCAACCCGCCGGCCAGGGTGGCGGCCCGAGCGCCTCGCCGGAGCCGACGTTCTGAAACGGGAGGTCGCCGAGGATGGTGGCCTCGAGCGCGCTCCGTCGCTTTCGGTAGGCCTCGCTGCGCGAGAGGCTCTCGTCCAGGCGTTGGAGGCGCGTGGCGTCGAGCTTGGCGATCTCGCTCTGACGGCGTTCACGGAGCACCGCGAGCCGCGCCTCGATGTCGCGGCGCAGCTCCTCGTCGTCGGTCACCGCGTAGACCCGCTCGTAGAACCGAACCGAGGCGTCGAGCTCGCCGGCCTCCCGCAAGATCGTCGCGCCGCCCATCGCTTGCCAGCTGATCGCGGAGTTGCCGCCGGAGAGCTCGACGGCCTTCTTCAGGTACTCCACACCCTCACGACGCCACTGTGCGGCCTCGTCGAGGCGGTCGTCCATGTAGCTGTTGGGGGCCACGTAGGCCACGAACTGACCCAGCGTGAGCCAGAGCTCCGCGTCGTCGGGCAGCGCCTTCACGCCGCGCTCCATCACCTCCCGCGCCTTCTGCACGTCTCGGAACGGGAGCGTTTGGTTGGCGGTGATGTCCTTGGTGGCCTCGGTGGTGGGGATCAGGTTGAACGTGATGAGCGCGTCGGCCATGACGTAAGGAGTGCGGAAGCTCGGGTCGAGCGCGTTCACCGTGTCGTAGAGCTCGAGCAGCGTGTCGAAGCGTCGATGCTCACGGAGCCGGAGCCCCTGCCCCACGAGCATGTGGGCCCAGAGCACGTCGGCAAAGGCGTGACGGTAGCCGAGCGACATCGTGACCACCTGCTCCGGCGGGGGCAGGAAGAAGACGTCGTGGCGGTTTTGCACCTCCTCATCCAGCGCGAAGAGGCGAGCCCGCACGCTCGCGATGAGGAGCGCGGCGACGCAGCCGAGCGCCAGCAGGCGGGCGAGATCACGCGTCTCGCTGCGGGTCAGACCCATCGGTCACCATGTTGAACGATTGGGCGGGCACGCTCAAGCGCTCGCGTTCGCTCGGGCGCGAGCGTCGAGGGAGGGGGGACGCGCTCACTCGACCTTGCGATCGACGAACATGCCGGGGAGCACGCGCGCGTCCTCTCCGGGCGCCCGCTCGCCCCGCACCTCGAACGTCGACAACACGCCGTCGCCATCGAGATCGCCGTGAGCTCGGGCGACGAAGCGCATGACGTTGGTGTTGGGGTCGAGCGCGCTGTCGAAGCGAAACGCAAACGAGTGGGGCGCGTCGAAGCCGAAGTCGAGCGACTTCCACGTGAGGTGCTCCCACACGTGGGGCGGATCTTCGGCGGGGGCACCGCGCGGCACCTCGGGGGGGGTGAGGGGCGCGGAGGGAGGAAAGCTGATGTTCTGGGGGCGGGCGTGGGCATAGGCCACCGCGTTGGTCACGATGCGATCGAGACCCTCGATGGGTTCGCTGAGCTTCGAAGCGCTGAGGTTGCGGAGGAACGCAGGCACCGCCACCACCACCAAGGTGCCACCGACGGCGATGATCGCAGCGAGCTCTCCAGCGGTTCGACCCACGGGCTCTCTATGGAATGAGGGTCACCGCGCGGTCAACGCGGATCGCGCCGAGTGGCCCAAAAAAAGAAACGGCCGGCGTCCCGTGGCGGGAGCCGGCCGTGGCCCGTGCTCTTGGGGGGCGACTATTCGAACTCGTTCGCGATGAAGAGCTGCGTGTCGCGCTTGAGCTTCTTGGTCGTGTCGTTCACACCACCACGCGAGGTGAACTCGGAGGCGTTCGCGCCGGCCATGCCGCCCGCGTCGCCGTCGAGGTCGCCGAACGCGGTGACCATGAAGTAGTCGGTGACGCCGGCGGGAGCGGGAGCCGTCGCGCCCGCGACCACGGCGTTCGCCGAGTAGTTGTACTGGTAGTAGTGGGGCTGGCTCATCTGGTACTTCAGGCAGCGCCAACCGGTGCCGCTGTCGGTGGTCTCGTAGTCCGAACCAGCGGCCGTGTTGGGCTGGTACTTCTTGCCCTCGGGGATGTTGGCGGGAACCGTGACCGCGGTGCCGCAGAGCGAGTGGCTGAACTGCATGCCCTCGGCGCCCTCCATGACGTCCTCGGACACGGTCACCTCACGCTCGTAGGCGCCGGCCGCGCCACGCGCGATCGCGCCGACGGAGTTCTTCGCCTCCGACGTCTTCGAGCTCGCCAGGTAGCGGCGCACGCCGTAGATCGCGAGCGCGGCGAGGACGCCGATGATGGCGACCACGATCATGAGCTCGACGAGCGTGAAGCCTCGGTTCTGCAGTCTCTTGAATGCTCTCATTGTCTTTCTGAGTCCTCTCCTAGGTTCAGCACGGGCGGTGCCCGACACGTTGATCCCCCGCGTCAGGACGCGCGCCGCTTCCTGGCGACGCGCGCCTGTTCTCTCGAGACCGATCCCCGAAGGAACCGGTGATGGTGGCGACATGCGCTCACTCGTGTTCGTTTTCGACGTAGATTTCGCCGTTGAATGAAGAGCTGACGAAGCGGCTCTGGACGCCGTTGGCGTCGACGTCCCCGATCGCCTCGATGGTGAACCAGGGCTCCGAGGGAGCCGCCGGCCACGCGGGAGGAGCCGCCCAACCCGCCGCCTGGACGGCCGGAACGGCGCCACCGGCGGCCCCTGCACGCACCACGAATCCGTAGAGCGTCGGAGAGTCGTTGATGACGTTCAGCGGACGCCAGCACGTGGCGTAGGTGGGGTGACCCGGGTTGTGCCAGTGCCACTTGTTGCCGGTGGGCGCGGACGGGTACCACTGGTTGCCGCAGTCCATGTACTGCATGGTCTCGGCACGCGCGCTCTCCTCGGCGACGCGGATGGCCGAAATGACGGCCTTCGCTTCGGCGGTGTGGGACCCGTGGAGGTACTTTCGGTACCCGACCGTCGCGATGGCGGCCAAGACGCCGATCATCGCGATCACCGCCAACAGCTCCACGAGCGTGAAGCCCCGCCGCCCAGCCAGTGGGTGGGCGGAGGTGATGACGGTGTCGGTGGGGATACGCACTCGCTTCTCGTGTCGCGCTGGGCGCCGACAGGGACCCTGCCGGAGCACGTCGCGACGTTCGCTCAGGGGCACGCTTATGCATCGTGCGTGCCGAGCCCAGGGAGATGTCGAAGGCTGCATAATTTCAGAGAAAGCGGGGGAGGGATGGAGGTGCCGGTGACAAAGATCGTCACTCTGCACCCCGTGGGATGACCAAGCGCGTCGGCGCATCGTCACTCGTCCTCGTTCTCGATGTGGAGCTGCCCCGGCTGCGCGGAGTGAGCCATGAAGTACGAGCGGATGCCGTCTTCGTCTTGGTTGCCCACGCCGATGACGATGTACCAGGGCTTGTCGGGACGGGGGGCGACGTCGATGGTCCCCTTGGCCATGCCCGCCGGCAGCGGCTCGAACAAGGTGTTGGCCTCGTCTGCGCGCGTCCAGAACGACATGTAGGTGGGCTC
>CAYOAL010000169.1:0-20554 GCA_964401935.1 uncultured Polyangiaceae bacterium | reverse complement strand
GCTCGGGGCTCGGAGCGATGCTCGGGGCTCGGAGCGATGCTCGGGGCTCGGAGCGATGCTCGGGGCTCGGAGCGATGCTCGGGGCTCGGAGCGATGCTCGGGGCTCGGAGCGATGCTCGAGCGGGAGCGCTTCGAGGCCGGTTCGTCCCGACCTCACGGCCTCCACCATATCATCCGCTGCGATTCGCGATTAGGAGGGGCCGGTGATGGCGACCGAGGCCACCGACGGCGTACCGTGGCTCGCGGGTGTGGCCCCGAAGCGGCGCACCCAGATGGTGAAGCGCTCCACCTTCGTGCCGATGCGCGACGGGGTGAGGCTCGCGGTGGACGTGCACCTCCCCGCGGATCGGGCGGGCGAGCGGCTGCCCACCATCCTGCGCCAGACCCGCTACTATCGGGGCATCGCGTTCAAGGAGCCCTTTGCCCGGCTCGGCATCGAGTGGCTGCTCGACCACGCGGCCAAGACGCGGGATCGGTTCGTGGCCGCTGGGTTCGCCTGGGTGGACGTCTGCGTGCGTGGCTCGGGTGCCTCCTTCGGGCATCGGCCGTGTCCGTGGTCGCCCGACGAGACCGCCGATGGTCGCGACCTCGTCGACTGGATCGTGGCGCAGCCGTGGTCGAGCGGCAGGGTGGGCGCCACCGGGGTGTCGTACGACGGCACCACGGCCGAGATGTTGCTCGTGAACGGCCACCCGGCGGTGCGCGCGGCGGCGCCACGGTTCTCGCTGTTCGACACCTACGCCGACGTCGCCTTTCCCGGTGGCATCCACCTCGCGTGGTTCACCGAGCTGTGGTCGGCGTTCAACCGTGAGCTCGACGCGGGAGCGCTCGACGCGGCTTACGCTCGGATGGTGGGTCTTCAGCTCGACGCGCTCGCCGATCTGCGGAGCGCGCATCCCGAGGCCGCGCTCTTCCGCCGCCTTGCCGGGCCCGGGCTCGGCCCCTTCTGGCGCGCGATGCTGCGGGTGATCGCTCGCGGCGTGCGGCCGGTCGAGCCGCGTGTCCTCGCCGAGGCCTACGCCGCCCATCAGCAGAACTTCAACGTGCACACGGGGGCCCTCGGGATCACCTTCCGCGACGACGCGGGGGTGTCGGATGAGCTCGAGGATGCCACCATCGATCTGTTCAGCCCTCACACCTACCGCCGCGCGATCGAGGCATCGGGGGTGCCCATCCTCAGCTTGAGCGGCTGGCTCGATGGCGCCTATCAGCACAGCGCGGTGAAGCGGTTCCGCACCATCAAGACCGCCGGCAGCGGGCTGGTGATCGGTCCGTGGGATCACGGCGGGATGCATCACGTGAGCCCGCGCTGCCGCGCTCATCAGGCCGCCTTCGATCAAGACGCAGCGCTCGTGCGGTTCTTCGGCCACCACCTCCGCGGCGACGACAACGGGGTGAACGACGACCTGCCGGTGCGCTACTTCACCATCGGGAGCGAGCGCTGGTCGGCGAGCGACACGTGGCCGCCTCCCGACGCGACGCCACGGCATTGGCACCTCGGTGGGGGAGCGCTTCTCTCGCCCGACGCCGCCAGCGCGGAGCAGGGGGCCGACGTGTATCGCGTGGATCGTTCGCTCGGCACCGGGCGCCGGTCGCGCTGGGCGTCGCTCCTCGGCCTGCTCGTGCCCGTGGGCTACGGCCGACGCGCCGAGGCCGGATCACGAATGCTGGTGTATCGGAGCGCGCCGCTCGAGGCATCGCTGACCGTGGCCGGGCACCCCATCGTGGTGCTTCACCTCGCGGCGGATCGCGACGACGCGCACGTGTTCCTCTATCTCGAAGACGAACACCCCGGCGGGCACGTCGACTACGTCACCGAGGGGCAGCTCCGCCTGTTGCACCGTAAGACGAGCGCCGACGCACCCTACGACACGGTGGCGCCGTATCGGTCGTTCACGCGCGCCGACAGCGCGCCGCTCGAGCCGGGGCAGGTGAGCGAGCTCGTGATCGATCTGCTGCCGATCGCGTGGCGATTCGAGCGCGGTCATCGTGTGCGCCTCGCGCTCGCCGGCGCCGACGCCGACCACTTCGTGGGACTCGCCGCCGCGCCCACGCTCACGGTGCATCGCGGTGGCCCCTGGCCTTCGCGCCTCGAGCTCCCCATCGTCGTCCGCTGACGGGCAGCCGAGGGGGAGTGGCTCAGGGCTCGGGTAGCTCGAGCGTCTGATCGCGGCAGCTCAGGAGGATGCTGCTCGGCTCGGTCGCGCAGCTCCGAGGACAGAGGATCACCCGGCCCGGGGGCACGTCGCCTCGGGGATCGCGATCGAAGTAGAAGCCGTGTCGGTCGCCGCAGGCGGCGTCCTCGCCGATCCAATCGATCCACCGCGGCGCCCCCGAAGACGGCGTGATCTGCACGCGGATCTGCGTCAGATCGAGGTCGCGCGCTGCCTCTGGGAGACCGAACTCGCAGACGTTGGAGCGCCTGACGTGCTCGAGCACGGCGAGGAACAGCTCCGACACCTTCGAGTCGGTGGTGATGATGAACGCGTCGCCGGTGCCCCCGGCCAAGGCGATGGCGTCGAGGTTGCCGGAGGCGAACGTGGCCTCGTGCGGCGAGAACACGCCGATCACGAAGGTCTGGACCGCCTCCGTACGGGCGGTGGCGGCGATCTCGGCGACGTTGTCGATCCCAGCCGGGACGCCCCCAATGGGCAGCTCCGGATCGCAAGCCGTGGGGAGACCGTCGGTGGCGACCACGATCACCACTTTGTTGCGGGGGTTGGCGCTGGCGTGCGCGATCGCCGACTGGCTCACTCCCCCGAGCGCGGGCAACGTGGGCGTGAACCCCTCGCGCTCGCGCGAGTCGAGCGCGAACATGAGGCCCTCGAGCTCGTCGGGGAGCTGGGCGAGACCGATGATGGTGTACGCGTCGGCCTCGCAGGCGGTGCGGTTCTCGCAGAAGCCGGCGGGGCGGCAGTCGCCGAGGCCTCCGCACGAGCCCTGCGCGAGGTTGCAGAACACCCCCGCGCCGCCCTCGCACAAGCCGAGGCGCTCGCAATGGTCGCCCGCCACGTAGCACTGACCGTCGGTCTGGCAGGTGCTGCTCTCGCTCGGAAGACACAGGCCGAGGGGCATGCACGCCCCCGGCGTGTCACCGCACTGCTGATCGACGTGGCAGTAGGTGGGGATGTCCTCGTTGATCTGCGGCAAGAACGTGAGGCCCACGTCGCTGCCGTCGGTGGCGGGGTCCGACAAGAACTCGGTGAGCGCCGACTTGACGGCGTCCCACTTGGACACGCCGAGGGACGTCCCGCCCTCCATCGAGCCCGAGGAGTCGATGAGCATGAACACGTCGAGCTTGGCGAGGCTCGCGACGGCGCTGAGCTCCACGCACTCCTTCATCGTGTCGGACGGCTCCGGCACCTCGAGGCCGGTGCGTGCTCCGCAGGCGCCCACGGCGAGCGCCCACATCAGCGCCACGCTCCAGAAAACCACCAGTCTCGCTCTCATCGCCGCCGCCCGAGACGGTCACTCTATCAAGACCGCGAGGCGCCGCTTCTCAAACGTGGGGGCTGGGCGATCCGCGCGTGAGCCAGCGTTTGCGTCGCGGGGTGAACGGTCCGGCGCAGCGCGGGGCTCAATAGGAGCAGAGATCGATCAGGAGGGTGACGTCGGTGGTCTCACACGGTTCCACCTCGACGGTCTGCACGCGCTCACTCAGACAGCCGCTGTGATCGTCGGCGGCGAGCGACCACGAGCCGGCCTCGGCGATCAGGCTGAACGTACCGGTCGGCGAGGTGACGGTGCGAAAGGTGGGGCCGCCGCGGGTGATCAGCACGTCGACGCTGTCGGCGGCCAGGCTGTCGGGCTCCCCCGGCGGCGCCCAGTAGTACACGCCGCCTTGGAGCACCCCGGCGGTGCCGTCGCACGCGACCTCTTCGGTCGACTCGTCGTTGGGCGCCCCCGCGCCGTCGCCGGCGCCGCCCCGCTTCGAGCCCCCGAAGCAGCCCGCGAGAGCGAGCACCATGACCATGATCGACCCGCGCATCGCGGCGGAGCATGAGCAGCACGGGCGCCCAGAGGGCAACTTTTCTTCGCCTGGGGCCGAGGTGAGCGTCCCCATGGAGTGCCCCGTGGGTGTGTTCAGAAACTGGTCGTATCGAGAAAATGTATGGCTTCTGAACACTACACCACTGCCTTGGGCGCGTGATATTCGATAATTGCAGCGGGAATACTTCGTGCATCGATCGCGCGCGTGCACAAACCGCCTGCTTTGCGAGAGCACGAGCGTGCCTCGACCCGACGCGTCCTGGGCGAGTGTTGCGAGCTCTTCGAGCCGTTCGCCCAAGGGGGCATGGCGACCGTGTACATCGGGCGGTGGACCGGGGCGGGGGGCTTCACCAAGGTGGTCGCGGTCAAGACCTTGCACCCGCACCTCGCCACCGATCCGCGCCTCTGTGCGATGTTGCGGGACGAGGCGCGGATGGTGTCGCGCATCCGCCACCCCGGCGTCCTCCCGATCGTCGACGTGATCGAGGAGCGAGGCGAGGTGTTCATGGTGATGGACTACGTCCACGGCGCGACCCTCTCGCAGCTCTGTCGCGCCGCGGCGCGCCGCCAGGAGCCCATCGCCATCGACGTGGCGCTGCGCGTGATGTCCGACGCGCTGCACGGCCTGCACGCGGCCCACGACGCGGTGGACGGCAGCGGTCGCCCGCTCGACATCGTCCACCGCGACGTGTCGCCGCAGAACATCCTCCTGAGCACCGACGGCCACGCGCAGCTCATCGATTTCGGTGTCGCCCACGCGCTCGGCCGCGCCACCAACACTCGCACCGGCGAAATCAAGGGCAAGCTCGCCTACCTCGCCCCAGAGCAGATCTTGGGCGACGGGATCAGCCGTCGCACCGACGTGTACGGCGCCTCGGTGGTGCTCTGGCAGCTGCTCACTGGCACGAAGCTCTTCGACCACGACAACTTCGGTCGGCTCGCTCACGCGATCCTCGAGGCCCGCGTCGAGCCTCCGAGTCAGCTCCGCGACGGGATCTCGCGCGAGCTCGACGAGCTCGTGCTGAAGGGCCTCGCCCGCGACCCCGACGCGCGCTGGGCGAGCGCGGCGGCGATGGCGGACGCGATCGACGGGCTCGGGCTCCAAGCCCCGCGGCGGCGGGTGGGCGCCTGGGTGACCGCGCTGTCGACCGAACGCCTCGCGGTGATGGCGGAGCTCGTGAGCGCGGTGGAAAACGCGCCCCCCGCCGACCCGCACACCGAGCAGGGCACGCGTGGCATCCCGTTCATCCCGCCCCCCGACGTGGAGGTGTCGCAGCTCTCGCAGTCGGCGCTGCCGCAACCTTCTCGCACTCAGCTCACGAGTCAGGCCGAGGCGACGCCGGTGCCGCCGAAGCCGGCGCAGGCGATGGTGCAGTGGGTGGCCGCGCTGGGCATCGTGTCGCTCGCGGGGGCCATTTGGTTCACCGCGCTCTCGCGCTCGTCCGACGCGACCGCGAGCGGCGCGAGCGCGCCGGTCGCGCCGCTCACGGAACCAGCACCGCAGCCAGAAGCCCAGCGTGAGGAGGCCCCTCCCGAGGTCGCGTCGGCCGCGGCGCCCACCGGGAGCGCCAACGCTGCGCCGCAAGGCTCGGCGGCGGTGGCGCCCGCCGAGAGCGCTGCCGCCGCGGAGGGCGCTGCCCCGCCAGCGCGAAAGGCGCCCAACGTGCCGCGCGTGAAGCCCCCGTCGGCCCCGACGGCGAAGCTCCCCAGGAGCTCGCGGTGGCTCCCCGACGACATCTGAGGCGCGCCACGTCGCCGCTCAAGGGCACGAGCGACGCGCGGGGGAAGCTGGATGGGACAGGGGGTGGGCTCCGCGTTAGGATGACCTCGTGGACGATGTTCCCAGCGGACCCCTCCAGGGTGGCGCGGCGCCGATCGAGGTGGCCGAAGAGGTGCTTGCCGTGCTGCGCGGTCGACGCGGCGGGGCGGCGGCGCTCGCCACGGTCACCGCGCGGAGCGGCTCCGCGCCGCAGAGCCTGGGCGCCAAGCTCCTGTTGCGGGCCGACGGGGCGGTGGTGGGGACCGTGGGCGGAGGCGCGATCGAGGCCAAGGTGCTCGACGCGTGCCGCGCGAGCCTGCGCGACGGCCGCTCGCGCCGCGTGGAGGCCGACCTGGTGCGGGATCTCGCGATGTGCTGCGGCGGGAGCATGGAGGTGTTCGTGGAGTATCTGCAGCCCGCCACTCGGCTCTTCATCCTCGGCGGGGGCCACGTGGCGCAGGCGCTCGCGCCGATCGCGAAGGCGGCCGGCTTCGACGTGCACGTCTTCGACGACCGCGAGGACATCCTCGAGAGCGCTGCCTTCGAAGGGGTGAGCACGGCGGAGCACGACGTGGACGATCTGCCGCACGCGCTCGACGACCTCACCGAGCACGACTTCGCGCTCATCGTGACGCGCGATCATCAGCGCGATGAGCGCGCCCTCGCCCAGCTGCTGCGACGTCGGCACCGCTACGTGGGCATGATTGGCAGCCGCCGCAAGGTGCACACCGTGCTCGCTCGCATCCTCCGGCGGGAGCGCGCGCTGGGGCGGCCGCTGCCCGATCTGAGCCGGGTGCGTGCGCCCATCGGCCTCGCGCTCGGCGGGCGCACCCCCGGCGAGATCGCGGTGAGCGTGGTCGCCGAGCTCATCGCCGTGCGCCACGGCGGCTCGGGAGAGCCGATGAGCGTGATCCACGAGGCGGCCGCGAGGCTCGCCGTCGAGGATGCCGAGATCGAAGGGGGCTCCCCCGACCTCCCCGCTGGGGGGCGCGCGGTCGCCGCGGAGTCTGCCGAGTAGGGCACGACTGCGACGCCGAGCGCTCCACTCGACACGTGCTATGGGTCTCGAGGACGAGGTATGCTCCGGGCAAACCGGGTGTGTCTCGGTTCCCGAGAGTAAACCCTTCGTGTCGCCTCCATCACGGAGGCATCGAGGACAACATGCGCCATCACCTGCTTCTCACGCTCATCCCTTCCACCTTGCTCGCCGTCGCGCTCTCGGTCCCCATGGAGGCCGACGCCGCCGACATCGCCGCCTGCGGCGACATCAACGTGGAGGCGAACGCCCAGTGCGAGGTGAAGGTGGGCTTGGAGTGCAAGGCAGAGTGCGAGCCGGTGAACTTCACCGCCGCCTGCTACGCCGACTGCAGCGGCCAGTGCAGCGCGACGTTCGAGGCGAGCTGCGCGGCCACGTGCGAGGCGGACTGCACCGGCCAGTGCGACGTGAACCCACCCGCCTTCGAGTGCAGCGCCTCGTGCAACGCCGAGTGCAAGGCGAGCTGCGACGGCCACTGCGCGGCGTCGGACAACCAGGCCACCTGCAAGGGTTCCTGTGAGTCGAGCTGCGAGGGGGAGTGCAGCGCGTCCTGTGAGGGCACGCCCGGCTCTGCCAGCTGCGAGGCGAAGTGCGAGGCGAGCTGTGAGGGGTCTTGCACCGCGGAGGCCAACGTCGACTGCCAGATCGACTGCCAGGGCGGGTGCACCGCGCAGCTCCAGGGCGGGTGCGAGGTGGAGTGCGACAAGCCCGAAGGCGCCCTCTTCTGCGACGGACAGTACATCGATCATGGGGGGAACCTCGAGGAGTGCATCGACGCGCTGCGCGAGCGCCTCAGCATCGAGGTGGACGTGAGCGCGCAGGGCAGCGCGAGCTGCGAGGGCGGGAGCTGCGAGGCCGAGGGCGAGGTGAGCGTGGGTTGCGCCGCCGCCCCGAGCGCCCCGACCGGAGGCGAGCGCGGGGCATGGCTCGCGGTCGCGGCCCTCGCCGGGCTCGCGCTGACGCGCCGCCGCCGCTGAGGTCTTCCGCCGAGGGCCAGCACCTCGGGCGCTGGCCGGAAAGGCCCCGGGGCCCTCGCGAAGCTCGCGTGGGGTTGGGGCCCAAGCGCAACACGGTGGGATCAGGTCGCCCGCGATGGACAGCTGCGCGGGCCATCCGCCGTGGCCCGCGCACCGGCCCCGACACCGAGCTCCCCGTATCTTCGCTTTGTCTACAGGTTCGGGTGGCGCTTGGCCCTGTTTGGGAGTAACTGTTCCCGGTCTTTGGTCCCGCGGCGGCCCTGACGCATGAGGGGGCGGCGCTGCGGTTAATTGTGAGGGCTTGCGAAACATGAGTATCAAAAGAGTTCTGGGTTGGGTTGCTTTGAGCGCGTTGACCGCTTCCGTGGCGGCGTGTGATGGCGAGGTCGGTCCGCAAGGACCTGCGGGGCCCGCGGGGGATCCTGGCGATCAAGGCGATCCCGGGGAACCGGGGGAGCCGGGCGATCCCGCTCCTGGTGAGCCGAGCATCAACGGCATCACGCCTCACATCGCGTATCTCGAGCGGACGGTGCAGGTGACCATCAGCGGTTTCGGCACCGAGTTCAGCAACCCCACCGTGAACTTCGGCGCGGGCATCAGCGTCGACGACGTCCAGGTCGCGAGCGGCACCGGCCTCGTGGCCACCGTCACCATCGCCGCCAACGCGGCCGAGGGCACGCGCGACGTCACCGTGAGCGAGGGCGGCACCGACTTCGTGTACACCGACGCCTTCACCGTGCGGGCGCCGCTGGTCTTCACCGACCTCGCCGGCTTCAGCGAGCAAGGTGGCATCATCATCGCGCGCGTCGATCAGCGCGACGTGACGACCCCGTTCGACAACGGGCTCACCGATCTGTTCCACACCGCGGGCAGCGCTGGCGTGCAGGGCTTTCAGCCCTACGCGCTCGACGGCATCTTCTTCATCGACATCACGGCCACTGGCGACTCCGACATCATCGTCGACAGCGTGTCTGGCGGCGAGCTGGTCACCTCTCGGGCGCCGGCCGCGTTCGGTGTGACCGCACGCGCGGCGACCGCCATCACCCCCGGCACCACGCTCACCCAGCAGGCGCCGCAGGGCGACCTGAAGACGTCGATCTTCGAGTTCGACGGCGGCACCGATCAGCTCGCCACCATCTCGGTGGTGGCCAACACGATCAACCCAGGCGCTGCGCCCATCTTCACCGTGCTCTCGTCGTCGGGCTCCTTCTCCGACACGTTGGTCGACTTCTCTCAGGGAACGACCGAGGTGGTCACCGGCGCCGGCGAGTCGTTCTACCTCGTCGTGCTCGACAACAACGGCGGCACACTCGACTACGACGTGAACATCGACGTGGAGGAGATCGCCTCGGCCGACTCCGATCCGGGCAACGACAACTGTGGCGCCGGCGCGATCGATCTCGGCGACGAGACCGATCTCGATCTCGCCCTCGAGCCGCTCGGGTTGCTCGACTCGAGCGATGAAGACTGGTTCCAGATCAGCATCACGGGCGCGGCGGGCAACTCGCTCTACGTCGAGACC
This sequence comes from uncultured Polyangiaceae bacterium, assembly GCA_964401935.1. Lineage (GTDB taxonomy): Bacteria > Myxococcota_A > Polyangia > Polyangiales > Polyangiaceae > JAPYTK01. The sequence continues at coordinate 11,270 of CAYOAL010000169.1, read as the reverse complement.
TACGACGCCACGGGCAATGCTCCCAACACCGACACCGTCATCGAGGTGTTCGCGGACGACTGCACCACGTCGCTTGGCGTGAGCACCGACGCGGGCTTCCACGACTTCCTCACGTCGAACGAGCTCCCGGCCGACGGCGTGTATTACATCAAGGTGTCCGAGTCGTCCTTCGTCTCGCCCACCCGCTCGTACGGCTTGTACGTCGATCTCGTGACGGCACCGCCGCCTCCGCCCACCGTCACCGACAACGAGGTGGAGCCGAACAACAACGCCACCGACGCCGCCGCCAACAACGTGTACACCACCGACATCGTTGGCTACGGCGAGATCCTGTCGAACGACATCGACTACTGGGCCATCACCACCGCGGCGAGCGGCGTGGAGCTCAGCGCCACGATGCACAGCGGCGATTTCTACGAGTGCCAGCAGGTCAGCTCGATGCCCGACATCGACTCGTACATGTACCTGTACGACACGGATGGCACGACCGTGCTCGACGAGAACGGCGACATCAGTGGCAGCAACTACTGCAGCGCCATCACCGGCTACACGCTCGGCGCGGCGGGCACCTACTACGTCGCCGTGGAGAGCGACACGTTCTGGGCCCCGGGAGCGGTGTTCGACTACCGCCTCGAGATCACCTTGAACTGAGCGCGTCTCGACGTGACAACAAGGGCTCCCTCGTGGAGCCCTTCTTCATTTTGTGGGCGCCGCGACGCGAGCGACGGCGAGGGGCGTCGTTGCGCACCGCGCGCTCGCCACCTATCCTGAGGTGCTGGTTGCGGCAAGACTGAGGCGAGACTGGGGCATGCGGTGGCGAGGAATGACGGTGGGGCTGGCGACGCTCGCGGCGTGCGAGCTGAGCCCGCTGTCTATCCCGCCGGAGCGGCTGCCGCGTGATCGACCCCTCGACGAGCCTGGGCTCGGGGGAACGAGCGCTCCCTCGAGCGGGTCGGGCGCGAGCACCGGCCAAGGTGAGGGGGGGAGCGGAGCGGGGGCAGGCAGCTCGGGGGGCGAGAGCGCCGGCACCGGAGGCGCTCCGCTCGTGGAGATCCCCTGCAACGGCCTCGACGACGACAGCGACCCGACGACGCTCGATGAGCCGCTCGTCGATCAGGACGGCGACGGGTTCTTCTTGTGCGACGACTGCGATGACACGCGGGCGAGCGTCTACCCGGGCGCGCCCGAGGTTTGCGGCGACGGCATCGATCAAGACTGTGACGGCGCCGACAAGCCGTGCTCGGTGTGTGGGGATGGTGTCGTGGAGGGCGTCGAGATCTGCGACGACGGCAACGTGGTCTCGGGCGACGGGTGTCGCGCCGACTGCAAGGGCTTCGAGGTGTGTGGCGACGGCCTCGCCGATCTGGCGACGGAGCAATGCGACCCACCGCAAGACGGCGCGTGCAAGGGGCAGTGCGTCGCGTGTGTTTGTCCGTCCCAAGGGACGCTCTGGCGCTTCGTCGACGTGACGGTCGCGAGCGGGATCGACCATGCCCGCGCCTTCGATCCACCCTTCACCGGCGCCGACTACTGCGCCGGCGGCCTCGCGCTGGGCGACTACGACGGCGACGGCTTCGACGATCTCTACGCCTCGCGGGGAGACGCCGGCGCCGCGCTCTGGCGCAACAACGGGGACGGCACCTTCAGCGACACGGCCGCGGCGGCGGGGGTGGCGCTGGCGGGGATCCACACGTCGGGGCCCGCCTTCGCCGATCTCGACGGCGACGGCGCCCTCGATTTGTTCGTCAGCGCGCTCGATCACGAGCTGTTCCTCTTCCGTAACCAAGCCGACGGGACGTTCGTGAACGTTACCCTCGCCTCGGGGCTCTCGGGGGATCGGTTCAACTTCGGCGCGGGCTTCGGCGACTTCGACCGCGACGGCGATCTGGATCTCGCGTTGGGCCACTGGGGTACCCAGGCCTCCCAGCAGCCCCGACACCTGTGGCGGAACGACGGGGGCATGAGCTTCACGGCGGTGGGGGCGGCGACGGGCGCCGAGGCCGCGATCTGGACGGGGACGCTCAACATCTACACCTTCACGCTCACGTTCAGCGACTACGACGACGACGGCTGGCCCGACCTCCTGGTCGCCGGCGACTTCGGCACTTCGCGGGTGCTCCACAACGAAGGCGGCACGTTCAGCGACGCGACCGGTCCCGAGATCACCGACGAGCACGGGATGGGGATGGCGGTGGGAGACTTCAACAACGACGGCCTGCTCGACTGGTTCGTCACCGCCATCCTGGACGACGACTACGCGGGCTACACCGGCAACCGCCTCTACCAGAACCAGGGCGACGGCACCTTCGCGGATGTCACCACCGCCGCCGGCGTGGCCAACGGCTACTGGGGCTGGGCGGCCTGCGCGGCCGACTTTGACAACGACGGCCACCTCGACATCTTTCACACCAACGGCTGGCAGAAGCGGCCGAAGTTCGTGGCCGATCCCTCGGTGCTGTTCCTGAACGACGGCGACGGGACCTTCACCGAGCGCGCCGGAGAGCTCGGTCTGGTGGACGTCGGCCAGGGGCGGAGCGTCGTGTGTTTCGACTTTGACCGCGACGGCGACATCGACCTCGCGGTGCTCGACAACGAGGGCTCGTTGCGCCTCTTCGAGAACCGGCTGCCGGCGGGGAAACACTTCCTCGCGGTGAAGCTCGTGGGCCGGGGGGGGAACACCGAGGCGATCGGGGCGCGGGTGATGGCCACCGTCGGGAGCACGACGCAGCTGCGGGAGCTTCGCGCCGGCTCCAACTTCGCGTCGCAGGATCCAGCGATCGCCCACTTCGGCCTCGGCGCCGAGACCGTGGTGGATACGCTCACGGTGCGGTGGCCCGACGGCACCGAGACCGTGCTCACCGACGTGGGTGCCGATCAGCACCTGATCGTGCAGCAGCCGTTGTGAGAGGGCTGGCGTGGGTTTGAGCGCTTGAGGTTCGCTCGTGGGGCGAGTTGGCGCTAAAGCTACCTCGTGCCTTCCTCTACGCTCGTGCTCTCGGTCCCGTCGTGCCTCCTCTTCGGCGTGGTCGCGCTCGCGGCTGGGACCGGGTGTGAGATGACGGGGCGGCCCCCTCCCGAGCCGCTGGCTTCGACGGGCGCGGGCACGGGTAACGGCGCGGAGGAGAGCACCCCGGCGACGCGCGCGTCGGGCACCCCGAGCGCAGCGGCGACCGCGGGAACGGGGAAGAGCCCGGTGATCGCTGGCTGCTCGGTGTTCCCTCCCGACAACGCGTGGAACCAGGACGTCTCGAAGCTCCCGGTGCACGCGCGCTCCGACGCCTTCGTCGACTCGGTGGGGCGGAGCCGCAACCTGCACCCCGATTTCGGGACGGTGTGGCGAGGGGCGCCCATCGGGATCCCGTTCATTGTCGTGCCTGGCGACACCGTGAAGGTGCCGATTCACCTCACCGAGTACAGCGACGAGAGCGATCCGGGGCCGTATCCCATCCCCACCGATGCTCCCATCGAGGGGGGCCCCGACGGAGACGGCGATCGGCACGTGATCGTGCTCGATCGCGACAACTGCATCCTCTACGAGATGTTCTACGCCTGGCCTCAGGCCGACGGCTCGTGGAAGGCCTCCTCGGGCGCGGTGTGGGATCTCAAAAAGAACGACAAGCACCCCGAGCGCTGGACGTCCGCGGACGCGGCTGGGCTCCCCATCTTGCCCGGCCTGGTGCGCTACGAAGAGGTGGTGGAGCAAAAGGAGATCCGCCACGCGCTCCGCTTCACGGTGAGCAAGACCCAGCGCGGCTACGTGGCGCCCGCGTCTCACTACGCGTCGAAGAGCCGCGACCCGAACCTGCCCCCGATGGGCCTCCGCTTCCGGATGAAGGCCGGCTACGACTGCAGCGGCCTGTCGGCGGAGGTGCAGGTGATCTGCACCGCGCTCAAGACCTACGGCATGATCGTGGCCGACAACGGCGGCAACTGGTTCATCAACGGCGCCCCCGATCCCCGCTGGAACGACGACGCCGTGCGCGACCTGAAGAAGATCACCGGCGACGCGTTCGAGGTGGTGGACACCGGACCGATCACCACCGACTGAGCCCGGTCGTCGCGGCGGATGCCGCGAGGGTGACTCTCTCGACGTCTATCGCGTGAGGTCGGCGCAGAGCGGATCTTTGGGATCGCAGTCGGGCCGCGGGCGGGCGCCTCCCTCGGGGTTCTGCGCCTCCGCCTCTCTGCGCTTCCGCTCGAACAGGGCCTTGCACTCTTCGAACTTCGGGTGGCCGGGCTCGATGTCTGCGCAGGCCATGAGCGCATCCACCTTGGATTGCGCCCCTTTGCGCGCTTGTTCGAGCCGCGCCTGTTCCTTGGCGCTGCCGCGCTCTTCCTCGGCTTTCTGGAGGGCCGGGAGCTTCTCCTCCGCCCGCTTGCCAGAGGGGCTCTCCGGATCGCGTCCGACCGCCTCGCGGCAGCTGCGGATGGCCTCCTGGTAGTTTCCCTCTTTCTCGTGGCGGTTGCAGCGGGCGAGGTCCTCGGCCGCGTCGTCACGGCTTTCGGGGCACCCGGCGGTGAGCAGGAGCACGATTGCGAGGGCACGACGAACCATCCCCCGATTACGACGCCGTTCGAGGCGGCGATGCAAGGCTTGTTGGCGAGCGACGGCGCCAGTGATACGCGACTCCCCACGTTTGAAGGCTTGTGAGGGGGGCTCTTTCTCGACCCATCGGAGCAGCTCACCGACGCACAGTCGCACCTACGCCCGCGCTCACCACCGATCTCTGCTCGCGCCCGATGTTGCTGACGAACCAGACGCCGTTGCCCGCGCAGGTCACCCTCCTGGAGCTCGGGGTGTCGGGGGAGCGTGGCGGCGTGGTGACCGCCAAGGCCACCTTTCGGTTCGAGGCGGGCCGCGCCGAGCTCGAGGCGCAGTCGCCGCTGCCGCTCTACCCCGAGCAGATGAATACGCCGCTGGGGCTCTTGCCATCGGATGCGTTCTTCCACCTCCACGACGAGCGCTTCGAGGTGGTGATCCTCGGCTGCGCACGCGCACCGGGTGGCAAACCAGTGACGGAGATGCGTGTGGCGGCCACGGTGGGCGCGGTGCGGCGCGAGCTGATGGTCACCGGCGACAGGACGTGGGTGCAGCACGAGGGGCAGCTGTCGATCTCCGCGCCGGTGCCGTTTCGCGAGATGCCGCTCACGTGGGAGCGAGCCTTCGGAGGGCGCGCCACGGTCGAGGTGGATGAGGGGGCGTTCGTCGACCTTGGCGATCCGATGAACCCTCACGGTCGCGGCCACGACGTGGCGCGCGACGTGGCTGCGCTCACGACGTTCCTCTGCCCACCTCCCGGCTTCCCGAAGTTTGACGCGCCGAGGCTCCTCCCCAACCTCGAGCGGCCCGACGAGCGGATCCGCTCTCCCGCCGACCGACCGCGCCCGGCGTGCTGGGCCACACTACCGATGGACAGCGGGCTCCGCGCCGCGCACCTGTTGGAGGAGCTGCCCGCGCGAGCAGGCGCGCTGGCGGCCAGCCCCCAAGAAGAGAGCGGCATCGAGGCGGTGAAGAAGAGCTTTCGGAGCGCGATCGCCGAGTGGGTGATCGCGCGTCCGGCCCCGGAGAGCCCGGTCGTGCTCGAGGGCATGAGCGAGCAAGGGACGCTCGTGTTTCCGTTCCCCGCGCTGCGGGTGTTCGCCGACTACGCTGTCGGGGAGCGCACCGGTACGCTCGAGCTCGCGCCGCACCTGATGGTGTTGATGGTGGAGGAGCGGCGTCTCTCGATCGGTTACCAGGCGAAGTTTCGCGTGCCGTATCGGCCCGACGAGGAGCGGAGCCTGCGGCTGCGGCTCGAGCACGGCGCGAGCTAAACCAGCGACAGCGGCGTTCCAAGGAGCACGAGACACATGGGCAAACACGAGGTCACGATCGTCACCGACTGGACGCTGCCGCAGCCCACGATTCACCCGGGCATCTGGTATCCGCCGGTACCACCTCCGGCCAAGATTTGGCCGCACCTGGATATGCTCGCGATGATCGGGCACGCGGGGGGCATCGGCACCGTGCACAACTTCACCACGAACGTGTTCCACCAAAACTTCCCCATCGCGAAGGACGGACACGACTGCGGCTTTGTCATTCCCCACCTCACGTATCCGCCGCACAACGTGTTGCTCATCGTCCACACGCTCTGCTCGTCGCAGAAGACGACGTTCGGGGCCTCGACGGTGCTGATGAACGGCACCGCCACCGGGGTGATCGATCTCACGGGTTTTTGTCCCATGCTCGTCTGCGCCGATCCCGTGTCGCTGCCCAAGCAGTGGGCGCCGACGAACGCCTCGAACACGGTGTACGTGGGCACGACCGCCGGCGACATCGGGATGGGGTGGGCCGCGGTGGCCTTCTCGATGGCCCTCGATTTCGCGGTGGGAAAGATCCCGTTCGGGAAGCACCTCGCGAAGAAGCTCGGCAAGGCGCTGGCCGACTCGCTCGCCAAGGCGCTCGAGACCTTGATCAAGTACGTCATCGGCAAAGGCATCGAGGGGTTGTCCTCGCCGTCGTCGTCCGCGGCGGCGCCCGCCAACGCGGCCGCTGCCGACGCCGCCGCCGCGACCGCGAGCTCCACCCCCGCCACCACCACCACGTCCTCGCCGTTTGGAGACGCGACCACGTCCGTGGTGCAGAATGGTGATGGGTCGTTCTCGGCCCTCACCTCCTCGCCAACCTCCGGCGGGGGCCAACGTCAGGAGCGCCACGATGGGCTCGGCGTCTTCGGTCCGGCCGAGGAGGAGCGCGCGGACAACCCAAACGAGCTCGCGGCGGCGTTCGCGGACGCCCCGTCGCTCTGAGGGAGCGGGGGGTGCCGAGCGCGCTGAGATCGGGGGACGCGACGCATTCCCGCCGTGGTATGAGCGGTTGCCCTTCGAGGGGATGTCCGTGAGGGAGGTAGAGACATGACCGACGAGGCACGAGAGTTCTTCTTCACTTGGGAGGGGGCGGAGACCCCGTGGGATCACCTGCGGGTCGTGTCGTTCCGAGGTCACGAGGCGCTCTCCGAGGTGTACTGGTTCGAGCTCGAGCTCCATCGAGACCTCGACTCCGCCGACGTCGACGTGCAAGATCTCATCGGGGCGGCCGCCGCGCTGAAGATCGCCACCCGCACCGAGCCGGCCTGGCGCATCGTTCACGGGGTGATCGCCTCCGCGGTGGAGCTCGGCGACGTGCACCGCGGCGCCCGCTACCGCGTGTTGCTGCATCCCCCCATCGTGAAGGCCACGATGACCAAGGTGTGTTTCATCCACCTCGAGCGCACCCTGCGCACCATCATCGAGGACACCCTCCGAAGGGCGTGGGGGCCGGCGATGGAACCGGCGAGCGGCTCGATCGGGAGCGTGAGCGATCAGCTCACGAGCTACTCCGCGCCCAAGCTCACCTTCCAGTGGCGCGTGCTGAACGACGAGCGGCTCGACGACCCCGAAGCGCGCCCGTACTGCGTGCAGTACATCGAGTCGGGCTGGGCCTTCGTGAGCCGGCTCCTCGAGGAGGAGGGCATCGCGTACCACTTCGAGCACAGCGACGACGAGTGCCGCGTGGTGTTCACCGACGCCGACGGGAGCCGCCCGAGCATCGACGCGCCGCTCGGCCCCAGCATCCTCGGCCGGGAGATCCCGCGCTGGATCGCGGGAGGACGCCTGCGGCCGCGCTCCGTGCGGCTCGACGACTTCAACTGGCGCAAGCCGCAGATGGCGCTGGGCGCGGAGTCGCGCTCGGGGTCGACCGATTTTGTGACCATCGAGTGGCCCGGGCGCTACGAGGCGTCGACACAGACCGGTGAGCTCCTGGCCAACGCGCGCGAGGAGCGCTTCGACACCGAGCGCCGCTTCTCGTCGGCCGAGGGGCGCTGTCGGGTGCTCGCGGCGGGGACCGTGTTTCAGCTCGAGCACCAGAAGCAGAAGTTCGACGGCAAGTACCTCGTGACCGCTATCGAGCACGAGGGCTACGAGCTCGGCTGGTTCTCCGATCGGGCGGGCGAGGTAGAGCCCTACCGTCAACGCTTCGAGTGCCTCCCTTCCGGGGGCGCCGAGCCGGTGACGTTTCGGCCGGCTCGGGTCACGCCGGTGCCGCGCATCTACGGCACGCAGACCGCCATCGTCACCGCCGAGCCGGGGAGCGACGCGGAGATCAACGTCGGCGGCCCCAACGACATCGGCTGCGTGCGGGTGCAGTTCCACTGGGACGCGCTCGTTTCGATGCGAACGAGCGAGCCGACCTCGTGCTGGGTGCGGGTGAGCCAGTTCTTCGCTGGCGGCAACCACGGCGCGCTGTGGCACCCGCGGGTGGGCAACGAGGTGATCGTCGAGTTTCTCCACGGCGATCCAGACCGGCCCATCATCACTGGGCGTGTTTATAACGGCACCAATCTGCCCCCCAACGCGCCCCAGGGCAACCCCACCGCGCGCCCCACCTACAGCGCGATTCAGAGCCTCACGAGCCCCTACGACGGCAACTTCAACAAGATGTCGTTCGAAGACCTGCAGGGCGAGGAGCTCATCCACATCCACGCTGCCCGCGACATGACGATCGACATCGAGCGCAACTACACGCGCAACACGCGGGCTCACGACGCCGAGAACGCAGGCTCTCAGTCGATCTCCGTGGGCAGCTGGCAGACCATCGACGTCGGCACCACCCAAGGCATCACCGTGGGAACGGATCAGACGATCGACGTGGGGGCGAACCAGAAGATCACGGTGGGTGCGAACCAAACGATTGACGTGGGCGCCGCACAAGCGATTACGGTTGGAGCGAATGAGGACATCACGGTTCAAGGCAGTCAGAAGATGATCGTCGTCGGCGATCAGAGCATGGGGATCGGCGGAACGCAGCTGGTGCGTGCCGGCGCCATGATCGTTGAGAGCTCGCCGACGATCCGCATTCTCGGGGACGCCCTCGTCCAGGCCAAGGCGGGCGGAATTCTCGGCTTGCAAGCAGGCTCGTCGGCGTTCCTGATGGCGCCCGAAGTCACCATCTATGGCAGTGGCAAGGTGTCGATGGTGGGCGGTGAAATCAAGGTGAGCGGTGATCCCGTTTCCGTGTCGGGCAGCACGGTTACCATTAAAGGGCCCACCGTCACTGTCTCGGGAGGCGTCGTCAACGTCGATGCGGCCACCGTCAACATCAACGGCAGCGGCAAGGTCAACATCACCGGTGGCCCGGTCAACCTGAACTGTTGATGTGACTCTGATATGAATCGACCACCGCTTACGCTTGAACAGTATGCCATCGCCACTGCGCATGTGGCCTACTTCAAATCGGAGAAGCCGACCGCAGTCGTGGCGCAGCTCGGCGTGAAACGATCGGCATGGGACCAAGCAGAGCGGCACTGGTTGATAGCCCTGCAGGATGATTGCGACGATCTCGATGCGCCCCTCGCCACGAGCTTCAGTGCAGCCTTTAGCGGCGCGAAGACCAAGCTCGAGCAAACCAAGCCCAGGCTCGAGGATGTCCCTCCCATGATGGTTGCACGTGTTGGCGCGCCCAACGCCTTCTCGCCGGTGGATGTTACAGCGGCGGAAGGAATCGCTGCCTTGAGCGACGATGCGCTGCCCTTCGTGGAGGCCCAGCACGTGGTCCCACCGGCGGTCGCTGATGTGTCGCTCGCCGGGATAGGCATGACACAAACCGTGCAAGCGCTCCACGTGCCCGATTCTACGCTTCCGTTTAACAGCTCCAAGACGCTAGGCCTCACGCAATACGCTTCTCTCCGCGCCGAGCTCGCGCAAAGCCCCGAGGCCAAAGAGGTGATCCTCGCGCGATACGACCTGCGCGACGCTGCCGCGTACGGCAAAGTCGAGTCGAGCTGGACCAGAAGACTTGCGAACGATCCAGCGCTGCAGAAGCAGTTCAATGAGCTTTTCGCAAACTACACCACGTGGCTGAGCGCGAGGCGAGGAGGCCGAGAGTGAAGGCCCCAAGACGTCCCCTGTCGTTCTGTGTGAATGGCGCATCCACGGCACCATCGCTCTTTCCCAACGACGTGGATGATGGCTGAGATAGGCGACCGTCCATGCTGGGTCGTGCCTGGTGTGGGGGACACACCCCTGTTGGTGCTGCCTGGTCATGTTGCGCCACCAAAAGGTGCGCGGGAAGTGTCGCCTCACACAGTACGGCAAGCACTCCGCCACTGGTTGTGCCAGGATCACGCGCGTGCCATCGTGATGCAGCTCTACCGTACAGCGGTGGTGCCGCGAGCCGAGCAGCCCGAGCGCTGGACCGAAACCGAGATCGAGCAACAGCTGTTCCCAGTGCTGCACACCGCATTCGAGAGGCGGCGGTTGATCGCGTATGAGGAATGGGAGCGCGGTGCGGGTTGTCGGCCCCCGCCCAGCCAGCCCCCGCCCATCCAGCCCCCGCCCAGCCAGCCCCCGCCCATCCAGCCCCTGCCCAGCCAACCGCCGCCCGGCCAACCCCCGCCGAGCAATCCGGCGCCCAAGATCACCGCGGTGCGGCTCCTATCGCAGACCGTGCACAGCGATCATGCGATGATGAACGACAACGCGGAGACGTGGACAGAGCACGGCACGCTCTTCACCGAACCGGAGTGGACACCGGAGACCGAGCTGCCCCTAAGCCACGACATGGACGCCTCGATGAGCGTGTCGCTGCAGCTCGAGGTCGGTCCGCCTGACGGCATACCGGAGATGGGCACTCTGGAGGGGACCGGGCCCTACGGTCTCATCTTCGCGTCGGCGCCAACCCTGTTCAAACCAGGTGCGCTCTCTGTCAAAGCGCTCTTGTCTGCCGGCAAGCTGGAGAAGAAGATCGAAGCGCTACGCGTAGCGATCTCGTGGAGAATACGCTGGCATAGGTCCGAGATGAAGGTCGGCGTGACGCCGTCAGAAACGTTCAACGACATGTATGTGACGTGGGCACGTCCCCGAGTGGAGGTGCCTGTGGAAGACGGCGTAACGCTCAAGCGTATGGATCGCGCGATGCAGTGGGTCGAGCCCATGGCCACTCTCGATCCGCATGGGATCGTCGACGGGCTCTTCGCCAAGGTACCCAGTTACACGCTCCGGCCTCACCCGGAGGTGCCGTCGGTGTACAACCATCCGAGCTACTACAATCTCTTCGGCGGGGCTTGGGTGCTCACTGACTATCCGCAGTTCAAGGCCGAGTGCCAAGCCATCGTTCGAATGGTGCGCGCGATCATCCACCAACTCGGCGTGCCAGGAAAGACGGAGGCCGTCGTCTGCTGGGCCGATCCCCACGAAGAGGATGCCAGCAAGATCTTCAAAGAGGCACCTCACGGGTATGGTGGTCTCGG
>CAYOAL010000168.1:0-20882 GCA_964401935.1 uncultured Polyangiaceae bacterium | reverse complement strand
CTCGCTCTCCCCCTCGCTCTCCCCCTCGCTCTCCCCCTCGCTCTCCCCCTCGCTCGAGCCGGGTAGCTCTTGGCGAGCCCCCTCGATCTCACGGAGCAGTCGTTCGATGCGCGCCTGCGCCTTGCCGCCGCGCTCGTCGCGCTCGATCCGGCACGCCGCCTCCGCCGCCCCGAACAGCGCAAGGGCCAGCGTGGGAGCGCCATCGAGCGCGTAGGCCATCGCCCGCAGCGCGAGCGCTTCGGGGTGGTCGGGCGCCTCGCGGAGCAGCGCGTCCGTCGCCGCCGCCGCGCGCTGCGGCTGCTGCGCCGCCAGGCTCTCTCGTGCGCGCTCGAGGAGCTCGTCCCAGGCGTCGGCCTGCGCCTCGGGCCGTGGACCCTCCTTGGCCCCGTGACGACGCGCCGCCACCGCGTGGTGCACGCGCTCGAGCTCGGGATACGCGAGCGCCGCCGCCGCGAGCGCTCGCTCCACCATGGGCTCGTCGCGGTGCGTCAACAGCCTCGCCGCCGCCCACCGCACGGGCTCGCTGTCGTGTTGGAGGTGTTCGCAGCACAGCTCGAGCCACGCCTGCTCGAGCGCTCCTGGCAACAGCCGCAGCACGCACGCGCGATACAGCGCTTGCAGCGTCGATGGCGAGCTCGCGGCGCGCGCCGCAGCCAACACCGCCTCCGGTGTGTCGAGCGCGAAGGCCGCGAGGAGCGCTGGCTCGAGGCGCGGCGTGGGCTCATCCACGCAAGCGAGCTGCGTCATCGAGGTGCCATCCTGCACGAAAGTGACCGTGCTCACCCCGTCGCTGAAGCTCGCGTGCACCACCCCCGCCGTCCAGGGCACGTCCTGCACGAGGGCCAAGCCGTGTGTCGCGCACACCCGCGCGACGGCGTCCGCCGTGAGCGCCTCGGCGGCCACGAAGGCTCTCATGTCGAGCCTTGGGCGTCGGGCCGCAGGAACGCCTCGAGCTCGCTGCGAAGGCGGCCCTCCGCGCGCGCCAACACCTCGAAGAGCAGGCCTTCGTGCCGATAGCTCGAGGCCAGGCCGGCGAGGGCGCCGAGTCGGCGGCTGTCGCGTGTCGTCGCGATCGCCTCGGTGAGGTGGCGAAGGGTTGTCGCGGTGGAGGGGGCGAGCGCGCACCGGAGCGCCAACGCCTCGACGGGAGGCTCATCGTGCGCGAGCAGCTCGCTGACACGCTCGGAGGTAAAGGTGACGCCGTGCAAGAGCGACGCCGCGAGATCGAGGGGGAGATCGAGCGGCAGGCGCACGCCCGTCGCCTCGGCGAGCGCAGCCATCGCCAGCTCGTCTCGCGCCGGATGATACCGCAGCTCGAACGCGAGCAGCTTCTGCGGATGCCGTTCGATGGAGAGGGTGCTGCGCGACCAGAGCGTGCGGGCGCTCAGCGTGGGCCAGCGGGCGGCGTCTTGTTCGCGGGCGCGCCGCACGTGCTGCGCCACCGCCAGCACATCGAGGTGACGGGGCAGCGCGAGCCAGGGGTCGTCGTCGTCGCGGCTGCCCCAGAACGCGTCGTCGATCCACAGCTCCACCGCGTCGAGGGCTTGTTCGATGGCTCCGAGGTCGTGGCCCCCGGTGGGCTTGACGAGGCGGGTCACCCGCGAGAACGAAGCGCGCCGCGGCGCCTCCTCCGTGAGGTAAACGCTCGCGGTCGCGGCCCACGCGGTGGGCACCGCGAGCGACCAAGCGAGGCTGGGGATAGCGTGCGACAGGCTCGTGCACACGAGCTCGGGCCGCTCGGGGTCGAACACCAGCGTCATGCGGCTCGGCGTCTTGCTCAGCCGCCGCTCTCGTGTCGGGCCTACCGCGAGGGGCACACAACGCGCGAGGCGCGCCCGGCAGCGCTCATGAAACTCGGCCTCGAACACGAGGCGCGACCAAGCGTCGAGCCAGTCGGCGCGCACCGTGGCGCTCGTGTCGTCCTCGAGCCACACCCACCCCACCCGCTCGGTCTCCTCGCGCAGCGCGCTTGTCCACGTCGGGAGCGTCATGCGGTCATCCTAGGCCATTCCGCGCGCTGCCCACGACTGCCACCGTGTCAGGAGTGATGGAGGTGGTACCGCATGAGCACGAAGCCGTTGTCGTAGCGCCGTGTCTCTGCGAGGTGCGCTCGGGTAGCCGACAACGAAGGAGAAGGCGCGAAGAGCGGGATCCCGTTGCCGAGCACCACCGGGTTCACCTTGAGGATCAGGTCGTCGATTTCGCCGAACAGCGCGCTGGCGAGGACACCGCCTCCGCAAAGCCAGATGCCTTTGCCCTCGGCCGCTTTCAGGCGGCGGACTACCGAGAGCTCGTCGGCGTTCACCAAGTGGATGGCCGGGTCGGGCGCGTGAGCGATGGTACGCGAGAACAGGTACTGCGACAGGTGGGGATAGGGGCTGGTGATCCCCAGGCGCGCTCCGACCTCGAAGGTGTGGCGGCCCATCAGCACCGTGTCGAACACACGAGGCTCCCGTGCGCTCACCCCCACCAGCTCCCGCAGGTGACCCGGCACCGTCTCTGGAAACTCCGAGAAGAGGTCCGCGAGGTGCGGGCCTTGCTGGAGAAAGGCGTCGAAGGAGCCGTCCTCTGCAGCGATGAAGCGATCGACCGTGCAGGCCACGAAGTACGTGAGCTTTCGCATCGCGCTGTGGTCGCCCAACTCGAGCCCCTGTGCAACCCGTCCTCATGCGGGGGATGGACTACGTTGTGGGTGTAGGTAGGAAAAAGATCCACCCACGCCGCTCCGTGCGCACAGGGAGGCTTACCTAAGTTATTGAATCTATGCGTGTCGCTTCGTCGCCTACATAGTGGTTTAAGGTGGCATGCGTTGTGCTTAGCCGGCATCCATGATGTTCCGAACCACCCTCTCCGCCCTCGCGCTCGGCGCCGCCATGTTGCTTGGCGCGTGCGTCGATCAGCCTGGCAGCGACACGCAGAACACCGTCGAGATCTTCGACTCGGTGATGGCGAAGGCGCCGGAAGCCCCCGGCGAGCTCGACATCACGCGGGACGCGGAGGGCAACTGGCTCTTCAACGGCGTTGGGGCCAGAGGGGAGCGCGTGCTGTTCTCTCAGCAGTACGCGGCGCGGGCCTCCGCCATCAACGGCATCCTGAGCGTCGAGGAGAACGGGGTTCTTCTCGAGCGGTACCAGGTGCGAGAGACGCCCGAGGGCGACTGGACCTTCGCGCTCCGCGCTGGGAACAACCAGGAGATCGCGACCGGGCCGCTCTACCGCTCGCAGGCCGAGGCGGAAGAGGCGGTCGTGGCCACGCGTGACCTGGTGGCCGGCATCGTGCAATACAAGGCCGCGATCACCGACGGCGCGCGCTTCGACCTCTGGAAGGACACGGGCACGCGCGAGTGGTTCTTCGTGATGCGCAGCGAAGACGGCCGCACGGTGCTCGCCTCCGAGGCCTACAACGCGCGCACCGGCGCCGTGAACGGCATCGAGTCGGTTCGAGTGAACGGCAAGCTCGCCAACCGGTACCAGCTGCGCGAGACCGCGAACGGGGTGTCGTTCATCCTGCGCGCGGCCAACAACCAAGAGATCGCAGAGAGCGGCGAGACCTTCCCGGATGCGGAACGTGCTCAAGCGGCCATCGACGAGACCCGTGCGCTCCTCGAGAGCGAGCGCGTGGCGGCCCCCTGGTGATCCGAACGACCGACACGACCGAGGAAGAGGAATCCACGATGTTCACCCGACGCACCCTTCGCACCCTCAGCATCGCGCTCGCGCTCGCGGGCACCACCACCGCAGCCGGCTGTGACCAAGGCACCTCCAGCGATCCGGAGTCGCTGGGCACGGTGGCCAGTGAGATCACCCACGTGGAGCACACCGCCGTCGAGCGCCAGTCGATCGGCAACTGCTGGCTCTACGCCCAGGCCACCTGGGTGGAGTCGATGCGGCGCTCCTACGCCCTCGCCAACCCCACCAGCGGCGGCGGCGGCACTCCCGACACCTGTGAGCACAACGTGTGCGAGGAGGGGACCAAGCTCGACGCCGAGTGCAGCTCCTGTGCGGCCGCCATCTGCGAGGCCGACGCCTACTGCTGCGACAACGCGTGGGACGACCTCTGCACCGGCGCGGTCGAGGGCCTCTGCGGCGCGGACGCGTGCGAGGCTTCGTCCGGCGGCGGCGGGGAGCCCGTGGTCGAGGAAGACCTCGACATCTCGCAGTCGTACTGGACCTACTGGCACTGGTACGACCAAGTCACCGGCTACATGTCGTCCGACGAGATCCAGACTGGTGGCAACCAGTGGAAGTCGCACGCCATCGTGCGCGACCGCGGTCTCATGAAGGAGATCGACTTCGTGCCGGAAGACACGACCAACGAGATGTCGAGCCGCCAGAGCTCGGCGCTCAACAAGATCAACAGCGCCCTCAAGTCGGGTGGGCAGCTCGCGAGCCGCGAGGCACGCCAGGACGGCAAGCTCGTGCGCCAGGTGTTCGACGAGGCCTGGGGCCTGTCAGCCGAGGTGCGCGCTCAGCTGGACCAGGTGTTCGGTGACGACGGCGAGCGCACCCTGCGCGACGGCGGGAGCATCGAGGGCACCAACATCATCGATCCCGGCTCCCTCATGGTGCGCTACACGCGCTACAGCAACGGCACCACGGAGATCGTCGACGGCCCGCTCACCCGCGCCGTCTCAGAGTGGCGCAACGCGAGCTACCCGCGCACGGCGAGCGACCGCCGCGCCTTCCTCCTTCGAGTGCAGCGCGCGCTCCACGACCGCCAGCCGGTGGTCATCACGTGGGACGTCGACTTCAACGCCATGGAGAACGGCCAGAACGAGCGTCGTGGCTCGTTCAACCTCACCACCTTGCAGAACGCGGGGCGACCCGGCAGCCAGGGCGGTCACATGACGGTGCTCCACGACTACGAGGCGGAGACCGAGGAGTTCGGCCTGCTCAAGGCGGGTGTGACCCTCGACCCAGCGAACGCACAAGACGCCCAGAAGCTCGCCGCGGCGCTCCGAACGAGCACCAAGATCGTCAAGCTCCGCACGAAGAACTCCTGGGGTGGACAGCGCCCCGACCGCGCCTTCGCGCCCGACTTCCCCGGCTATCACGACCTCAACATGGACTACCTGAACGGTCCCATCCCGTTCTGTCCCAGCACCACGAACCCCACCAACGAGAACTGTCGCGGCGAGACCGTCCCGCTCCGCGACGTGATGCTCCCCCCGGGCTACTAGTCGCACGCTGCTGAACGCAGCGACGAAACCCGGCGGCACCGAGCCGGCTCTGGCCAACGCGCGAGAGCCGGCTCAGTGGTTTTGTGGCGCTCGCGTGAGTGGCGAGAGCGCTGCGCGTGGCAGCGCTGCTCGCGGGACCGCTCCTCGTGGGAGCGCTCTTCGTGGGAGCGCTCCTCGTGGGACCTTCTGGACTACGGGTCGGTGCGCACGACCTTGAGGCGGTGGGCCTTGCGCCCGCCGCGGGTGTGCGCCTGGGGCGGGAGCTGTCCGTGCACCATGAGGTCGGCCATCTGGACGCAGCGATCGACGAGGGCCCGCGCCCCCTCGCGCAGCTCCTCGCTGTCGCGGACGGACCGCACGTTGTTCTCCATGTCTTCCGCCGTCCAGCCGCGCGAGTGGGCCACGTAGGGGAACTGCGGAAACTGCACCCCGAGCTCGGCGAAGAAACCGAGCATCTGTCCCGCGACGCCCTGCACGTTGTCTTGTCCGCCGGTGATGATGAAGCCAGCCGCCTTGTTGCGGAGGAGCGTTCGGTTGGCGATCGTCTCTTGGTTCTGGATGCAGTTCATCCGCTCCACCATCTTGAAGTAGAGGCTGCTCGCGGCGCCCCAGCGGATGGGCGTGGTGATGAGGTACACGTCGGCCCAGTGAACGAGCGCCTCGTACACCTGGTCGAGCTCGTCGGTGGGATCCATCAGGGTGATGGAGCAGGGCCACGTGCAGGCCCGTGCCGACTTCGAATAGAAGCCCTCGCAATGCCGAAAGGACAGGTCGCGGAGCCGGATGAGCTTGGTGTCGCAGGTCTTGGCGGCGTGCGCGATAGCGTCTTCGAGCAGCGCGTCGCTGGTGCTGAAGCGCGGGTGACCTGGTGTCATCACCGTGGTCGAGAGCCCGAGCACGCGGATCGGACCGGCCTCGCGCTGCACCTTGCGCGCGAGAGGATGTGGCGCGTGCGGCGCCTTGCGACGCTTGGTGGCGCTGTCGAGATCGACGAGCACCCGCCCCGCCTCCACCTTCACCGCGTAGGCAGGCACACGATCCTCCTCGTAGCCGGGCTCTCCCTCGCCGGTGCGCACGTGGAATTTCCAGAAGTGCCACGGGCAGACCACGTAGTCGCCGTCGAGGTGACCCTCGTCGAGCGGCCCGCCGACGTGGTTGCACGCGGCAGAGATGGCGCCGTGCTGGCCCTGATGGAAAGTGATGGCGAGACGCGTGCGACCCACGGTGACCGACTGCACCGGCTTGCTCAGCTCATCCGCGGACCCAACGTCGACCCAGTTGCTCATCGGGCCGGCGTAGCATGGCCGCTTGGCGCGGTCGCGTGTGCGGTCTGCGCGCGAGCCCGGTGACCGGCGCGCGGTTGCCTTCGTCGGTCGCTTGGAGCACGGTTCGCGGATGGCGAGCCTCGAAGCCACGGCCACGTTGGAGCGCGATCTCCCGGGCGGTGGTGAGCGACTCGTCGATCAGCTGTACCTGGTGCTGCACGCCGGTGCGCCGGTCACCGCGCCGCGGCGGCACGGGCTCGCCGGCGTCGACGAGGTGCGCATCGGTCGCGCGAAGTCGACCGGCTCGCGACGCGAAGCGGAGGCGGGGCGACGGGTGCTCACGCTCGGGCTCGAGGATGGAGCGGTGTCTACCCGGCATGCGGTGATCGAGCGTGGCGCGAGCGGCTTGGTGGTGCGCGACGTGGGCTCGAAGAACGGCACCTTCGTCGACGGTGAGCGTGTGCGTGAGCGCACGCTGCACGACGGCGCGCTCCTCGAGATCGGGAGCGTACTCTTCGTGTTTCGAAGTGGCCGCCCGCTGCCGCCGGCCCTCGCGATCGATCTCGAGGCGCCGCGAGGGCCGCTCGCCACGGTGGTGCCCGCGCTCGAGGAGTCGTTCCTGCGGCTCGCGCGTGTCGCCGCCGCCACCGAAAGCGTGCTCGTCACCGGTGAGACGGGCACCGGCAAGGAGCTCACCGCCCGCGCCATCCACGCGCTGTCGGGGCGCCCGGGACCCTTCGTGGGGGTGAACTGTGCGTCGCTCGTGGGCTCGCTCTTGGAGGCCCAGCTCTTTGGACACGTGCGTGGCGCGTTCACCGGCGCGGAGGGCGATCGCGAGGGGCTCGTGCAGTCGTCCGACGGCGGCACGCTGTTCCTCGACGAGATCGCCGAGCTCCCCCCGCACGCCCAGGCCACGCTCCTCCGCGTGTTGCAAGAGGGCGAGGTGCTGCGGGTCGGGGCGACTCGGCCCACCGCCGTCGATCTCCGCGTGGTGGCCGCCACCCTCCGCGACGTGCCCGCGCGCATCGCGACGGGGGCCTTCCGCGAAGACCTCTACGCTCGGGTGGCGGGCTACACCCTCGAGCTCCCACCCCTCCGCGAGCGCCGCGAAGATTTGGGGCTGTTCGTGCGCGCGCTCCTCGAGGAAGAGGGGCACACGGGGGTCACACTCACCACCGAGGCAGCCCGGGTGCTCCTTCGACACCCGTGGCCCCGCAACGTGCGTGAGCTCGGCGCGGCGCTCCGCACCGCCTGCGTGCTCGGCGACGGCAGCACGATTCGACTCGGCGACCTCCCCGAGAGCGTGCGCAGAGGGAGCGCGGAGACGCTCGACGAAGACGACCGCGCCGAGGACCCCCACGAGGCGCGGCGTCGTGAGCTCGTGGCCTCGCTGCAGAAGCACCGAGGCAACGTCACCCGGGTGGCGGAGGAGATGGGGAAGCTCCGGCAGCAGATCCACAAATGGTGCCGTCGTTATGGTTTGGATCCTGCCGCCTACCGGCGCTGAGGGATCATGGACGAATCGTGGTCTTCGCGCACCACGGCGACTTACAATTGAGCCGTTCGATGGCGCAGGAGCCGAAGCAAGGGCAAGAGAATGGGGTGCCCCCCACGGGGCCGGGAGAGGCGGCGATGGTCGCGTCGGAGACCCGGGAGAAGCCTGCGGCGAGGACCGACGACGAGCTCGTCGAAGGGGCGATGGTCGATCACTTCGAGGTGGTGTCGCCGCTCGGTCACGGCGGGATGGGGGCGGTCTACCTCGCCATCGACGTTCGCCTCCAGCGCAGGGTGGCGCTCAAGGTGGTGCGACCAGAGATGCTCGGCTCCGACAAGGCGCGCGAGAGCTTCCTCTACGAGGCGCGCACCACGGCGCGTTTCAACCACCCCAACATCGTCACCGTGTATGCGGTGGGCGAGCACGAGGGCAAGCCGTACCTCGCCCTCGAGTACGTGGAGGGGCGCTCGCTGCGGGAGGAGCTGCGCGCGCGTCGGCTCCCGCTCATCGAGGCCCTCCGCGTCGCCACCGCGGTGGCCGACGCGCTGCACGAGGCGAACGAGCACGGCGTCCAGCACCGCGATCTCAAGCCCGCCAACATCCTCTTGACCAAGGACGGGACCCCCAAGGTGCTCGACTTCGGCCTCGCCAAGCGCACCGACGAACACACGCCGCCCTCCTCGCGCGGGCTCTTCCCCGGTCGGCGCGACTACACCTGGGCGGGCGCAGGCACGCCCGCCTACATGGCCCCGGAGCAGTGGCGGATGACGCCCTCCACGAGCGCCACCGACGTGTGGGCGCTCGGCGCGATCATGTACGAGATGTTCACCGGACGGCGCCCCCTCGTGGGCGAGACCGCGGCGGAGCAAGCGCAGCTCGTGTGCTCGCTCGAGCCGGTGCCGAGCGTGGCCGAGCATGGCGCTGTGCCGGACGAGCTCGCGGCGCTCGTCGACGCCTGCCTCGCCAAGCGGCAGGAGGAGCGTCCCGCGGCCAGGGAGGTGGCCACGCGTCTCCGTCAGGTGGCCAACACGCTCTCGCGCTCGGAGGGGCTCGCGACCGCAGACACCTTGCCCGTCGAGGGTCGCTCCGGCGTCTCCGCCGCGTCTGCCGGAACCGCGAGCCCACCCACTCGAGGCGACGGACAGAGCGGGCCTCGGCCGCTCGTCTCGGCGAGCGCGGTGGCAGTGTTCGGTGGGCTCGTGGCCGCGGGCCTCGCCGGCTACGCGCTGTCACAAACCACCACCACGGTCGGCCCCGAGCCTGCCACGAGCGCCGCTCCGTCTCTCAGCGCGAGCGCTGCTCCTCCCCTCCTCAGCGTCACCGCGACCACGCCGCACCCCGAGCGGCTCGACTCCGCGCCTACCGCGGTGGCGCCAGCGCCCGCACCCACGACGAGCACCAGCGCGACGCCACGCGCCCCGATCCCGGTAGCGCCAGGTCCCGTCTCCGAGGCCGCCTGGCCCGCGCTCGCTCAGTCACGCATCGACGGCGCCGCCAGTCGCTGCGCGCGCTCGTGTGTTTGGGTCGACGGCTGGACGCGGTTCGCCCTCACGGTGACGGTGGCGAGCGACGGGAGTGTCACCGACCTCGGGCGCACGGTGGTGAACGACACCGTCGTCTGTTGCTCCCAGATGCTCTCCGCCACGCGTGTCCCCGCCTTCGAGGGCGCCCCGCGCACCCTCCACACCACCGTCGTGCGCCCCCCCTGAGATGCCTTCGCGCCAAGCGCTCGCCGGCGTCGTCGAGGTGAACCCGCAGGTGAACCCGCAGGTGAACCCGCAGGTGAAACCGCGGTTTCGGCACGGGGCCGCGGTCACCACGTGATCACTGCAGCTTGGCGGTGGAGGCGAGCCTTGGCTCGGTGGCACGTGCGTTGCGATGTCGCTCCGACACACCTCGACCCGACCCGAGCAAGGAGCACTGCGATGCACAAGTGGATGGCCCTCATCGTCTCGACCGCCGCCCTCACCGCCTGCGGGGCCAGCACCCCGCTCACCGCCACCCCAGAGGGGGGCACCCCGTCCGAGAGCGCCACGAAGGGCAAGCTCCGCCTCGGCCACTTCTCGAGCGACGACGCCGCCATCGGCTTCGTGTTGGACCGCACCGGCGCCACACCCAAGCTCCGCATGGACGGCACCGTCGCCGTCGTGCAGCTCACCCGCGAGGTGGAGACACGCGGCCCCTTCAAGGTGGGCACCACCTATTGGTCCCCCGACGGTCACCGCGTCCTTCACATCGACCGCTACGGGTGGGCCACCTTCTACTCCGAGGATGGGCCCGTCTCCGTGTTCCGCGACGGCGACCATGCTCCTCTCGGCGCCATCACCGTGGCCGGCGTGTACACGCCCCCCAAGAGCGACGCCGACAATCGCGCCGAGCGTTACGGCGCCATCGCGGTGCGCGCGCGGATGTCGGGCTATCAACCCGAAGACAGCGGCGACCTCGCCAAGCTCCGCGTGGTGATCGGCAAGGCCGACCCCTCGATGTTCGTGCAGTTCGTCGGGACCTCGAGCCGCTGGGTGCCGGCCTCGCCGCGCATCGGCCTCTCCGAGCACAGCCTCGGTGTGGGCAAGTACCCCTCCACCAAGAAGTACGACCCCCACGCCAAGGGCATCCTCGGCTTCGGGGGCTCCATCGAGCAGCACACACCGCTCGGCGAGCGGGGCCACCTCTCCCTCGTGGCCGCCGACGGCTTCCCCAAGCCGCTCGCGCAGGGCACGCCTGGCCTCGTGTGGGAGGTCGACGGCCGCACCGCGGTGTTCGTCACCCTCGACGGGGGTCGCTACCACATCGATCTGAGCGACGAGGATCCCTTCGGCGCCGGTCTGCCCCCGGTCGCCAAGTGGCCCAAGCCGCTCCAGCACTCGCTGCTCGACGACGAGGCCATCGATTACCTCGCCAAGGCGAACGTCCTCCCGACGGCGACGAAGAGCTCCGTCCTCTCTCACTTCGTGGCTTACGGCGACTGCACCGAGGCGCACTGGAAGACAGCGAACGAGGCGCTCGACAAACTCGACGTCGAGATGGCGGCCGAGCAGCTCACCCGATCCGACCGCGACGCGCGTTTCCGCAAGCTCGCGCGTCAGTACCGCGACAGCATCGGCGAGGCCTGCACCTCACACGCGAAAGCGCTCGAGGCGGCGCTGCTCGACCAAATCGATCGACGTGATCGCGCCCGCCTCGAGCTCTACACGGCAGCCAAGACCCGCGCGAAAAAACTCGGCCGCTGACGCCACCACACCCCTCAACCTGACAGGCAGGCGCCTGCCGCGTTCGTAGTAGGGTGCCTCGATGAGGCGTTGGCTCGCGATGGCGCTGGGGTTGGGGATGGTGAGCTGCGGCGCCCCGCCCCGAGCTCCAGACCCGCCCACGCGTGGGAGCTGCGAGGTGGCGACGCCGGCCGCGCAGCTCGTGGCGGCGGGACACCTCGAGCGTGCCCGCCGCGTGCTCGGAGCGGCGCGAGGGGCCTGTCCCGAGCAGGCCCATCGGCAGTGGGCGCTCGAGCTCGCGGTGCTCGCGGAGCTCGGGCGCTGGCGCGAGCTCACCGCGCTCGAGGACACCGTGCGCGCGTCGCCGCATGCTCGGGACGCAGCCATCGCCGCGGCGCTGCGCCGGGCCCACACGCTGCGACGCCTCCACCTCGCGCGCCCTCAGACCGGAGCGTCGGCGTGGCGCACCCTGTTGCGCACCGAGCGCGAGGCACGCGCCGCTCGCCAGCGAGGCGAGCTCGCCAGCGCCCGTGAGCTGTTCGAGGAGGCCTGGTCGTCGTGGCGTCCCCACGGGCGCCCGCTGATCGCGGCCGGCCTCATCGCCCTCGAGCAGGGCGACACCACCACGGCGCAGCGGATCTTCGACCGCGGCCTCGCCGAGCTGGAGGAGTCGTCGGGCAACGACGTGACCCTCCACACGCGCCCTGGCATCGCGCACGGCGTCCACCTCGCGTCGGTACACGATCACACCCTCGACGCGCTGGGCACCAAGGGCACGGTGCTCACCGTGCTCGACCGCACCACGGGTGCCGAGATGTTTCGGCTGCCCACGCGGCATCACGCCGCGTCGTCCCCCGACGAGCGCTGGCTCGTGACCACCGATCTCGACGACACCACGTTGTGGGACGCGCCGGCCGGCCGCGTGGCGTTCACTCTCGGCGGCCCCTGCTACCACCCGCGCTTCTCGCCCGACGGCGCCCGGCTCGCCTGCAACGTCGGTGACCGCATCGCGCTCTACGACACCGCGACCGGGGAGGCGCTGCGCGCGCTCGGCACGGGCGAGCGCTTCTTCTTCACGCCGGATGGGGCCACCTTGGTCGTCGTCCCCCCCGACGCGCGCGTCGCGCTGTGGAATACGCACCTTGGGACGATGCGCGCCGAGCTCGCCACCGTGGGCACCTCACACGCTGCGGCGGCGCTGTCTCCCAACGGTCGACGGCTCGCGACGAGCCGACACGACGACCCGCGGGTGCAGCTCTTCGACGTGGCCACCGGCAAGGAAGTGGCCCAGCTCAACGGTCACCACACGGAAGCCGTGGCGCTCGCGTTCTCCCCCGACGGCGCGCGCCTCGCCTCCGCCAGCGCTGGGGAGACCCTCGAGTGGGACGTGGCCACGGCGACGCTCCTCCACGAGCTGCCTTCGTGTGCGCAGCCGCTGGCCTACGCCCCCGACGGTGCCGCGCTGGTGTGCGGTGGCCTCTCGTCATGGAACACCACCACCTGCGCCGCAGAGGCCCGCGCGCACGCGTGGGGCGGCGATCTCCACACGCTGCTCTACACGACCTCCGGCGATCGCCTCCTCACACACTGGCGCGAGCTTCAGCGCGGCTCCATCGAGCTCCGCGACGCCCGGTCGCTCGCCATCGTCGACACGGGGGTCTCGAGCGACACCGCGACATTCTCCCAGCTCGCACACTCACCCCAGGGCGAGCTGCTCGCGGCGGTGCGCGTGGGCGACACCTCGAGCGTCCTCTGGCGCTGGGATCTGAAACGCGGCGCGCAGCTCGCCCCCATCGAGCTCACCGGTCGGGTGGCAGAGCTGCGCTTCTCCCACGGCCCCGAGTGGCTCGGAGCCCGCAGCCTCGACGGCCAGGTGCGTGTCCTCGAGGCGCACACGGGCGCGGCGGTGGCCGTGTTCCCCGCTGACACCTTCCTCGGCGCGTTCGCCTTCAGCGCCGACGACAGCGAGGTCAGCCTCATGAGTCGCCAGGGCGCGCTCGAGACCTGGAACCTCGCCGCCGCGCGCTTGGAGACAACGGTGCACGTGGGTGCGCCCCGTGTCCGAACCCCGCCGCTCCTCTCGAACGACGCTACCAAGCTCTTCTCCCTCACCGCGACGGCGCTCGAAGTGCGCGATGCCTCCTCGTCCACCGTGCTCGCCCAGCACCCCACCCCCAACCGCCCGTGGAGCACATTGCTCGCCGTGTCGCCGGATGGAGGCCATGTGGCGGTGTCCCACGAAGGCGACCTTCACCTCGTCGCGGTGTCCGACGGCGCGATCACCGAGATCACCCCAAACCTCAAGGCCGCCAACCCCCGCGTCTCCACGGTGGCGTTCAGCGCCGACGCCCAGTGGCTCGCGGTGGGCGGCCATTGGGGCGGCGCCACCCTGATGAATCGAAACACGGGCCGCTCTTTGGGCCCGTTTCTCGGCGAAGACCACGAAGACAGAGTCCGCAGCCTGACCTTCGCAGGAAACGAGCGCCTGACGGTGTCGTTCGAGAGCGGCATGCTGCGACTGTGGCGCATCGCCGACGGCGAGCTCGAGGCGACGCTTCAGCCCATTGTCGGCCACGACGCGGCGATCGTGATCGGCCACCGCGAAGACCCCGCCCGCTCGCCGGCCGTGGACGTCCTCGGGCGAGCCTCCCTCGCCGCCGAGGCGGCCATGCACTGCCGCGTGGGACCGCACGTGTTGCCCTTCGCCGCCTGCCGTTCGCGCTTCCTGGCGCCGGGGCTGTTCGAAACACTCCTGCGGGGCGACGCCCTCGGCACCCTCGACTGGGCGGTCCTCCCGCCCATCCCACCCAAACCCAAGCCCAGCGCCCCCAAGCCCAGCGCCCCCAAACCCCAAGCGGGCCCCGACCCATCACCCCCGCCAACGAACCCCGACCTCCCCCGCTGCCGACCGGCGAGTGAGGTGCTCGCCTGGCAGGACGCCCTCGTCCCCACCGACCGCGAATCGGGCGACGACGACGTCGTATGGCCACGGCTCACGCCAGCCCAAACCAAGGCCCAGCTACAACCCATCGCCGACCAGGTCGTGCGCCACCTGTGGAACCGCGACTACACAGCGTTCGCCAAGCTGGTGCACCCCCGCGGCCTCCGTCTCGAGCACACCCAGACCCTCAGCCCGGCGCGCGTCGCCGCCATCCCCCACGATCGCGGTCGCTATCGTTTCGACGACGACCCCTGTGGCGCCTCGTCGCTCCATACCTTGGTGTCAGTGTTCGACGACCGCATCCATGGCCGCTCCCACCACGGCGGGCGCAACTACGGCACCCCGCGCATGGTCGGCTACAGCCGCGTCGCCTCCTTCGGCGTCACCTTCCCATTCACCACCGCGTCCGTCTCGAGGCTGCACCCTGGACTCCCCTTCGTCCATTACGCAGTCAGCGCCCACGAATACGAGCGCGGCCACCGGCAGACCCTCGTCCTCGTCTTCGACCGTCACAAGAACACCCACGCCCTCGTCGCACTCTTCACGGCCCAAGAGCACGCCTGCGGCTAACCCCCAAGACGCTGGGTCGTGTGCGTCGCCGCTGAGAGCGGACCGTGAGGGGAGCGACGTCGTCCGCCTATCACCGCTCTCGGCCACAGCTCCAGGCGACCGTGTGTTGCGCATGAAGCGCGGCGTGGGTGAGGCACCACGAGCCCCCGAACCGAGTCGCGGCCGTCACGAAGCGACCCGGCGAGGCGCGCGCGGAGGTGAGGCCGCGTCGTGAAGCCGCCCCGATCCGCGCCGTCGCGAAGGAACCCGGTGAGGCGCGCGCGTGGGTGGGGTATGGCGCCGTCACCGTGAGCGTGGCTCTGCGTCCCTATCAGCGCGAGGCGATCGCGCAGGTGATCGCCGCCCGGCGGCGCGGCGTGCGGCGCATGGTGGTGTGTCTACCCACCGGCGCTGGCAAGACGGTGATCTTCTCGGAGCTCGCGCGGCTGGCCCGGCGACCGGTGCTCGTGCTCGCCCACCGCCGCGAGCTCGTGCAGCAGGCGCGCGACAAAGTGGCGCGAGCCCTCGGGGACGACTCGGTGGTGGCGGTGGAGCAAGGCGAGGACAGCGCGCGAGACGGAGCGCGCGTGGTGGTGGCCTCCATTCGGTCGCTCCGGGAAGAGCGGCTCGCGCGCGTGATGGCGGCGCGGCAGTTTGGGCTCGTGGTGTACGACGAGTGCCACCACGCCACCGCCGAGGACAATCGCCGCGTGTTGCGCTCCCTCGGCGCCTTCGACGACGGCTGGACGGGGACGCTCCTCGGCTTCACCGCCACCACGGTGCGCGCCGACGGGGTGGGCCTCGACGGCGTGTTCGACACCATCGTGTATCAGCGCACCCTCTCGGAGATGGTGGCCGACGGCTACCTCGCGCCGCTCCGTGGCTATCGCATCGCCACCGCCGCCGATCTCTCCCTGGTGACCGCCGGCGGGAGCGACTTCGTGCTCGAAGAGCTGGCCACAGCCGTCGACATCGAGGAGCGCAACGCGCTCGTCGCCCGCAGCATCCAAGAGCTGGCGCGCGATCGGCGCACCATCGCCTTCTGCGTGAACGTGCGCCACGCGCGCCACCTCGCCCAGGCGCTGAACGCCATCGGTGTGCCCACCGG
This sequence comes from uncultured Polyangiaceae bacterium, assembly GCA_964401935.1. GTDB lineage: Bacteria > Myxococcota_A > Polyangia > Polyangiales > Polyangiaceae > JAPYTK01. The sequence continues at coordinate 5,136 of CAYOAL010000168.1, read as the reverse complement.
GATCGTGCACGGCGCAATGGACCACGACCGCCGCGCGCAGACCCTCGCCGACTTTCGTGCCGGCGCGCTCGCCGCGGTCACCAACGTGGGCGTGCTCACCGAGGGCTTCGACGACGCGGGCGTGTCGTGTGTGGCGATGGCCCGCCCCACCCGCTCCGATGGCCTCTACGCTCAGTGTGTGGGCCGCGGCACGCGCATCGCGCCGGGCAAGCGCGACTGCCTGGTGCTCGACTTCGTGGACTTGTCGGAGCGCTCGCTGGTGACGCTCCCCACGCTCGCCGGCCTGCCGCGCGAGCTCGATCTCGAGGGGGCCCGACTCGACGACGCCGAGCGCCGACTCACCGCCTTGTGGCACGAGCACCCAGGCTTCGAGGTGGAGCCCGGCGCCATCACCCTCGGCGAGATCCAGCGCCGCGCGGCCGCGTTCGATCCGCTGGCGCTCGGCGTCGATCCCGAAGTGATGGCGGTGAGCGCCCATCGCTGGGAGAGCTTGGGCTCACGCGGGCTCGCGCTCCACGTGTTCTGGAGCGCGGCGGCCGCCCGCAAGGGTCACCTCTCGGAGGTGCTGGTGCTCGACACCGCCGGCGTACGCAAAGGCGGGCGCCGCTGGCGGGTCACCCTCGACGGCAAAGAGATGGGCCGCTTCTCGCGACTCGAGGAGGCCGTGGAGGCGGTGGACTACGAGGTGCGCCGGCGCGGGAGGGACGTGGCCGCGTCGGCACGAGAGGGCGCCGCGTGGCGGCGTGCGGCGATCCCAGCACCCATCGCCGAGCGCCTCGCCGAGCTCGCTCGTGTCCGGCCCCCCGCTGGCACGGTGTCGTGTTGGGGCGACGCGATGCGCGCGCTCGCCTACGCCACGCACGGACCCCGCCGCTGACGGGCTCACGCGGCGAGCGCCGTTCGCGCTGCTCGGGTACGATGCCGGCTCCGGCTCTCGGCGCCTCACCGGCGGGCGCGCCTCGATCCTCCGGTCATGCGGTGAGCACCATGGCGAGCGCGCGAACAGTCCTGCCCATCATCGCGGCCACGTGGATCGGCAGCGCCTACGTGATGGCCTATCACGGCGCGCCGCTCTTACCTCGCGCGCTCGCCGCCCGCCTCACGCTCGAGACCTTCCTCATCGGCGTGCTCCTCGTCTCGAGCGCCCTCGGCCTCGCCCTGTCGCGCCTCTTGCTCGCCGAGCCGCGCGCCGCGCTCGCCCTCACGCCGCCCAAGCCTTCGCACGCCGCGGTGGCCGCGCTCGTCGCGCCGATCGTCACCGTGGTGAGCCTCTACTTGGGGTTCGAGCTCGCCCTCGAGACGATCCTCGCCGAGCTCCGGGCAGGCGGGGTGCGCGCCGTAGAGGCCAACACCGGCGAGCTCGGCCGCGCCATCGCGAGCGCCCACGTGGTCACGATCCTCGCGTGGGCGGTGGTGGTCACGCCCATCGCGGAGGAGCTGATGTTTCGCGGCGCCTTGTGGAGCGCCCTCGCCGAGCTCGCCGCAGGCATTGGCGGCCGCGACGACCGCGAGCTGCCCCCCGAGCTCGCCGGCATCGTCGGACCGCGCAGCGCGCGCCGCGGTTGGCTCGCCGGTGGCGCGGCCACCCTCGGCTCCGCGGCCGTGTTCACGTGGCTCCACGCCGACCAAGCCGGCGGGGCGGGGATCGTGCGCGCGGCGCAGGCCGCCTGCCTCGGTGTCGCCCTCGGCGTGAGTCGTCACCTCACGCGCAGCGTCTGGCCCGGTGTCCTCTTGCACGCCGCGTTCAACCTGCTCGCCATCGCGAAGACCCGGCGCTGGGTGGAGTCTCCGGGGTGGCCTCCTCCTCTGCCCATCCCCATCCTCTATTGGCAGCTCGCCGCGGCCGCCGCCCTCGCCGTGCTGTTGTGGCTCGTCCACGCGCGTGCGCGTCACGTCACCGCGCGCGCCGCGCTCTTCGTGGGTCGCCTGCCGCCGGCGGTGTTCGACTTCGTCGTCGAGCCGGCGAGCATCCCCGCGAGCTTCCGCGGTCACGGCCCCATCCCCGGAGCGAAACACGCCGAGCTCGTGGGGAGCGGTGGCATGCGCGTCGGGGCGAGGCGCCGCGTCGAGAACACCGATGGCACCACCGTCGAAGAGGTGATCGTCGCGCTCGAGCGCCCGTGGCATCACGCCTACGAGCTCGTGGCCGGCCTCGTCCCGCCGTTCTCGCTGCTCGTGAGCGGGGGCCGCGGCGACTGGCGCCTCGAACCCGAAGGGGATGGCACCCGCATCACCTGGACCTTCCGCTGGCACCTCACGAGCGGCCTCCTCTGGCCCGTGGCCTGGCTCTTCGCGCGCTCCTTCGCCCGCGCCATGCAGGGCTGCCTCGTGCGCCATCGCGACCACCTCGAGCGGTTGCCCCCGTCGAACCGCGACCCCCACACCGCCGGCAACCCGGAGAGGTCGTGATGCGCAATGAGCGAGCGACCGTACGCTCCTGTCCCCTGACGCGGCGCCGCTCTCCCCTCGGCCAGCCCTCCCCGGCGCCTCTCGTCACACTGGCCCTGGCCCAATGACGGTGCTCATTCGTAGTTCTCGTACCGCTCCCGATGCGCCTCTTCTGCCGCACGTACTCCTTGTGTTGTCGGGCGCTCACATACTTCTTGTAGAACACTGCCGCCGCGGCTGCCTTCTCAGCGTCCTCGGTCCTGGGCAGCTCCGCGCCGGTCGCCTTGTCGTACTTCCTTCCGCCCCGGTGGTTGGCGTATCGCCGCGCCCTGGTCCATCCCCTCTGCAGAGATTCGCGTGGGCGCTCGCGCCGCGGCGACGATCCCTACGAACTTCAGGCCGGGCAGCACTAGCGCCGCCGTCGCCACACGTACACCAGCGCCAATCTCGCGCTCGCCATCGATACCGTGAGGATCTCCAAGAAGTACGCCGGCCACACGAAGTGGAGCACCATGCCTGCCGTCAGGAGCGCCGGCATCGGCCACATGCGCGGATCGCCGACGCGGGTCACGATGGTCGTCTCGGCGATGGTGAGGAGGAAGAACATCGTGACGGCTTGTGTGAGGCTCAGCTGGATGAAGTGTGCGATGGTGAACAGGGCGACGCTGCTCGTCATCAGGACCAGCACGCTCGCCACCACCTGGCGCTGCAGCTTGGTGGCGTAGACGCGATCGCGGCCGCGGGCGACCAGCAGGATGGTGCCGACCATGCCGGCGAAAAGCAGCGCCGCGGCGTCGAGGTTGCCGAACGAGAGGTTCCCGCTGCGATGGGCGTAGCCGGCGCCGAAGCCGCCAGCGAGCCAGAGCATTGCCGTGACGACCATGTACCGTCCCCGCGGGATGTCACCGATGGTGGGATCTTGCTGCTGCTCGAGCTGCTGGATGCGCTCCTCTCGCCTGCGCTCCTCCTCCGCTGTCGAGCGCACGCGCCGTTCGAGCGCCGGATCCGCGTCGCCCAGCTCCGTCAGCAGCGTCTCGGCGGCGAGCGCCGAGCCGTGCTCGAGCTCGTAGCCGATCATCTGCTCGCACGCGCGCCGTAGGCCGCGCCGCGCCGCGTCGTTCCCGGGCCACATCTCCAGCGCCTGCGTGAAACCGAAGCGGCAGGCGCTGAAGGTGGCGTGAATGCGCTCGCGCGCGGCGCCCTCGTCGATCGCGCGCTCGAGCTGCTCGAGACTGCGTGACGCCTCGCTCGACACCTTGGCGGAGCTCTGGTGCTGGCGGAATGCCGAGACCGCGGCGGCGAAGCTCGCTGCATCGTCGAAGCGTGCCCCCGGATCGACGTCCATCGCGCGGCGGCAGATCGCAACGAGCTCCTCGGGGACGTCATCGTCGTAGCTCGGTGGGTCGGAGGCGAACGCGTGGACGAGCATCTCTCTGAGGCTGCCCGCTCGGTGGGGTGGGGCGCCGGTCACGAGCTCGTGAAGGATGGCGCCGAGCAGGTACACGTCGGTCATCGCTCCGAAGAACTCACCCGCGCCGGCGGCCATCTCCGGCGCCATGTACTGTGGTGTCCCGGCGACGTGCCGGAGGTCTCGCGCCTGTGGGAGGTCGCGCACGGCGCACCCCTCGAGAGCCACCGCCACACCCCAGTCCACCAGATAGATCTCGTCAAACTCGCCGAGCATCACATTGTCCGGCTTGAGGTCGAGATGCAGGACGCCCTTGTCGTGTGCGAAGTGCACCGTCCGGGCGACGGCGATGAGCACATCGAGGTTCTCGTCGAGCGTCATCTCGCCCGCATCGAGCAGCTCGCGCCAGGAGCGGCCGTCGACACGCTTCATGATGATCAGTGGGCGGCCGTCCTCGTCGCGTCCGAGAGCGTGGATGGGCACGATGTGAGGGTGCTCGAGCGTTCCGGTCACGCGCGCTTCTCTGACGAGCGCAGCGATCTCGCGCCCGTCGTCGATGTCTGCGCGCAGTGTCTTGACGGCCACCGCCCGATCGAGCGACAGCTGATGGGCTGCACGCACGATCCCCATGCCGCCCTCGCCGATGGTCGCGCCCATGCGGAACGGCGCCTCGCCGCCTTGCTCCCCCGAGAACAGCAGCGGGAGGTCGAGGTCGAACGAGCGCAGGGTCGCGGAGATCGGCGCGGCGATGGTGCCGCGTTCACCGATCTCGAGCGACGTGTCCACCCCGCGCTCCTCCCATAGCACGGTGAGCTCGTCCTCGACCTCCGCGCGCTCGCCCATGCGACTAGCCTACGACAGCCCACGCCAACAACCCCAACGCTCGCGCGCGGCGACCGAACCACAGGAAAACGCCGCTCTACGGCCGAACCGCAAGAAGGCGCCGCTCTACGGCCGAACCGCCGGAAGGGGCGGCTCTGCTGCCGAGCCGCCGAAAGGGGCGGCCCACCGTCCTGGGGGCCTTGGGTGTTGTCTCGTCGTGCAGGACACCCACGCGCCTTGCCCCGAGCGCTCTCCTCGCGGCGCGGATGCGAGAAATACCCCCTCGCCCTACCTCCCTCCCCATCGCTCACCTCTTCCCGCACCCGATCCTCGTTCGCGATGGCAAGGGGCGAAGTGACCGCGTGACGATACTGCCGAGGCGCCTCCTGTCGGCCATCGTGAATCAAATCGAGGAGGTCAGAGCCCAGCACGCTCGCGACCTGCAGCGCGGTGCGGGTCATGTGTGTTATCGCGCGGGCTCATCGATGGCGTTGGCGCCACGCTATGTGATGGCGACG
>CAYOAL010000167.1:6543-21110 GCA_964401935.1 uncultured Polyangiaceae bacterium | reverse complement strand
GGTGGGAGGGGGGCCCCGCGCGAAGCGTGGGGGGAGGGTGCGGAGCACCCTCCAGAAGCTCAGGGCGAAGCGACGATGGGCACGCCCGTGATCGTGTCCGCCGCGATGAGCACCGTCTCCTCGAACACCTTGCCGACGTCTTCCGAGACGCCGGAAATGGTCACGAACCCTGGCGGGAGGTTGAGGATGGCGCCCTCCCCACGGTTGGTGGTCGCGCTGATGGTCTTGCTCGGGAGTCCAGAGTCGGTGATGTAGATGTTGATCGACTTGGGATCGACGGTGCCCGCGCTCGTGGAGATGCCCGGGGCGCGCTGGCCGTCGCAGTCGAGCGCGGTGAAGAACAGGTGACCGAGTCCGTCGACGACCTCCACGTTCTCCAGCATGCCGATCGAGCGGATCTCGGCGATGCTCGTGACGTTCACGTTGCCGTCGACGACGCCCATCTCTTCTCCGGTGGGCGGAGGGAACACGAACACGAGGGTAGGGGCGATGTCGGGCATGTCCGCCGTGGGCGGGGCGAAGAAGTGACCGCGGAACCCCACGTACACGTCCATACTCAGGATCCCTTGGGCGTCGCTCGTGCCAGTCGAGATGGGGTTCTGACACGTGAGGTCGAAGGGAGGACAAGCGAACACCTCCAACCCCTCGAAGGGCACCTGGCCGAGGAGCGTGACGACGTTGATCTTCACGACGGCAGGCCTGTCGAGGTCTTCGCGCACCCACACGACGTCGTCCTTGCAGCGCCACGGGCCGGTGGCCTCGGGCTCCACGCAGACGCCCTCGTTGCTGCAGGTAGCGCCGGAAAAACCGCGTTCTTTGCAGTCGCTGTCCACCTCGCACTGTGGTGAAGTGGAGAGTGCGAAGCTGCAGCTCGACGCCGCGAGCGCGCCAGCGACCAACACGAACCGCTCGAAGTATCCCGACCCACGTCTCATACTGTCCGTCTCATGGCTCGACTCGGAAGCATAGATCGCCCACCGACTCGGAAGCATAGAAAGAAGGCTGCTGCGTAGCCACCAAGACTGCGCCTCTCGCGTCAGGTTTGCTACCCTTCTCCACGCGTCCCGCTTGTGAGCTCTCCCCACACCATCGGCAAGTATCGAGTGGTCGCACGCCTCGGTCAGGGCGGCATGGCCAAGGTGTTCCTGTGCTTCACCCAGGGCGTGGGCGACTTCCGCAAGCTCATGGTGGTGAAGCAGCTGCGCGAGGAGCTCGCTGACGAGCCCGAGTTCTTGGCCATGTTTCTCAACGAGGCGCGCCTCGCCGCCAAGCTCAACCACCCCAACGTGGTGCAGACCTACGAGGTGGGCGAAGACAAGGGCGAGTTCTTCATCGCCATGGACTACCTCGAGGGCCAGCCCCTCAACCGCGTCCTCCATCGCGTCGGGCGCAAAGACGTGCCCACCGACGTGCACGTGCGCATCCTGTCGGAGATGCTCGCGGGGCTGCACTACGCCCACGAGCTCACCGACTACAGCGGCGAGCCACTCCACGTGGTGCACCGCGACGTGAGCCCGCAGAACGTGTTCGTCACCTACGACGGGCGGGTGAAGCTGGTCGACTTCGGCATCGCCAAGGCGAGCGGCGCGGCCAACCTCACCAAGGAGGGCGTGGTGAAGGGGAAGGTCAACTACATCGCGCCCGAGCAGGCCCGCGCCGAGACGGTCGACCGCCGCGCCGACATCTACTCGGTGGGCGTGATGCTCTGGGAGGCCCTCGCGGGCCGGCGCATCGCCAAAGGGCAGAGCGAGCTCATCACCCTCCACCGCCGCCTCAACAACGAGGAGCCCTCCATTCGCGAGGTGGCGCCGGATGCCCCGAGCGAGCTCCTCGACGCCTGCGACAAGGCGATGGCGTTCGAGCCCGACGACCGCTACCAGACCGCCGAGGAGTTCCGCGACGACCTCGACGTCTACCTCGACGCCACGCGCTCTCGCGCCACCACCAAGACCATCGCGAGCCTGATGGCCGAGCACTTCGCCGAAGACCGCTTGGAGATGCGGCGCACGGTGGAAGAGCAGATCGCGGTCCACGAGAAGGCAGAGTCGGAGGACCGTCCGCCCATCCTCACCCTCGACGTCCCGGCGCCGTCGCTCCAGACGCCGGTCGATCTCGACACCGGCTCGAACCTGACGTCGAAGACGCGCGTGAGCGGCGCGCAAGACGACGCGACGCCCCTCCGCAGTCAGCGGTTCGTCCAGGAGCGCTCGGTGCCCAGCGAGCGGCGCCCGTCGCGCGGCGTCGCCGTGCTCGCCGCCATCGGCGCTGGCGCGGTGGCGGCGTGGTGGCTCTCCTCGCAGCCCGAGGCGCCGCTCACCTCGGGCCTCCCCTCCGGCTCGCCCGCGGCGCTGTCTGCGCCGCCCCCCACCAGCGCCACCACCTCCCCAGCCACGACCGCCACCACCACCTCCGCGCGGGTGACGCTCAACATCTCGGTCGAGCCGAGGGACGCCACCGTCACCCTCGACGGCTCCTCGCTCTCTCCCCTCCCCTTCCAAGCCACCGTGGAGCGCGACGGCTCGCTGCACCGCCTGATCGCCACGCGAGAGGGATACGACAGCGTGGAGCGCACCCTCACCTTCGACCGCGATCTCACCCTGAGCCTGGTGCTCACCAAGAGCGGAGGGTCGCGGGCGCGCGCACCCGCCCCCGCGCCAGCGGCAGGCCCCGAGCCCACGCCGCCGCAGCCCACCGCCGTCACGCCGAAGAAACCACCCCCCTCTCGCCCCATCGACGAAACGGATCCGTACAAGTGAAGCTCTCCACCTGCCTGCTCCTCGCCTCGCTCGTCGTCACCGGAGTTTGCTGGCCGCAGCCCGCGACCGCCCAGGACGGCCCCGCGGCCCCCACCGAAGAGGCGCGCAAGAAGGCGAGCGAGCACTTCCAGCGCGGCGTCCAGTTCTATCGCGAGCGCGACTTTCGCAACGCGCTCATCGAGTTCAAGCGCGCGCACGAGGTGGCACCGAGCTACCAGGTGCTGTTCAACCTCGGCCAGACGTCGTTCGAGCTGAAAGACTACGTGGAGGCGAAAAAGTCGTTCGAGGCCTATCTGGAGCAAGGCGGGGACAAGATCGACGCGGAGCGGAAGCAAGAGGTGCAAGCCGAGCTCGCGAAGCTCGAAAACTACGTCGCTCACATCGCGCTGACCGCGAACGTCGACGGCGCGGAGATCGCGATCGACGACATCGAGGTGGGCACCACGCCGCTGTCCGAGCCGCTCCTGGTGAGCGCCGGACGGCGCAAGGTCGAGCTTCGCAAGGCGGGATATGCGCCGCTCGTGCGCTACGTCGACGTCGGCGGCGGCGAGACCAAGCCGGTTGTCCTCGAGCTCGTGTCGCTGGAGGTGAAGCCGGCGCCTCTGCCCGGGCCCGCGCCTCCGAGCACCCCGACGCGGGAACGAAGCCACGCCGGCTTCTGGATCGGGTTCGGCACCACCGCCGCGTTCGGGGTGGCGACCATCGTGATGGGGAGCCTCGCGCTGAAGGCCAACGGAGATCACGAGGACGAGCTCGCGAAGTTTCCCAACAACAAACAGGCGCTCGATGACGCCGCGGAGAAGGTGACCTCCTTCGCGCTGGTGACCGACATCCTCGCCGGCTTCACGGGGGCCGCCGCGATCGCCACCCTCGTGGTGGGCATCGTGAGCTTCTCGGGCGACGACGAGAGCGGGGAGGGCGTGGGCCTCGTCGTCTCGCCCACCGGAGCCGCCCTGAGCGGCCGCTTCTAGCACCTCAAGGCCCGAGAACGCGTCACGTCGTCGCCCGTTCGCGCTTCCCAGACCCCGCGGCTTCGGGATAGCGTGAGCTTCTGGGCCTATCGTGCGCTTGCGCCCGGGAAGAGCTTATGATGCAGGTCAGGCAGTTGTTGGAGAGGCTCTCGGTGCTCGCTGCCTTGGCGGCGGCGACGACCGTGGCCATGGGCGCCTGTGGAAGCGACGACGGACCTCCGCGTGGGACGGGAGTGGCTCCGAGCGTCGACACGGGGACGACCGGCAGCGGGGGAGGCCCCGCCGGCTGCGACGACGGGGAGCGCCGCGAGTGCAAGGTCCAGCTCGACGCGAACAATTGCTTCGTCGGTGAGCACGAGTGTGTGGAGGGGGAGTGGGGGCCGTGCGTGGAGCCCGAGAGCCTCGATTCGCTCGCCATCGGTCCCATCACCGACTGCCCGCTCAACCCGTGCAACCCATGGTGCCAGCAGTTCGGTGACGAGACGCCGGGGGCCCCCATCACCGCCAGCGGCACCCCTGGACCCGCAGGTGGGACCATCAACGGTCTGCCGAGCAACTGGCAGAGCGCGGGCCAGGTGGAGCCGTGCGCCAACCCGGGGGACTGCCAGTTCGACACCTACTGCGACATCAACATGGCGTCGCCCACGTACCAGCAGTGCGTGCCGTGGGCCTACAACGGCTTCGACTCCGCCAACAACACCGCCCCCGACTTCACGGTGCCGGTGCAGTGCGACTCGTCCTACGTGACGATCTGCAACCGCTCGAACTACACGGTTCCCGCCGGCACCGACGTGGAGGTGGTGACCTTCTCCGCGAACACCTCGAACTTCGGGACGTGCAACGACTTCTCCGGCTCGGCGCACACCACCTGCGTGTGGAGCGGCGGGATGGGCCCCGGCCAGTGCGTGAACGTGACCGGCTGCAGCCTCTCCGGCACGACGAACATCTACGTGAACCCGCCCGATCCGCCCGGCTCCTCGCCCCCCGGCGCCATCGCCGAGAGCTCGAGCGTGCCGGGCAACGCGTGCGAGAACAACTGGTCGGTCTACCATCCCGCGACCCAGTGCAGCTGCACCAACGTGAGCACGACCGGCTCCCTCTCGCAGGTGAACATCTACCTGTTGCTCGACAACTCGGGCTCGATGGGGGGACCGGCGCAGAGCTGCAACTGCGGCTGCACCAACAGCTGGGACTCGGCGGTCGCCGCGCTCTCGAACTTCGTGGCGCTGCCGTCGGCCGATCCGCTGCGCCTCGCCTTCAGCGTGTACGACGTGCCGAACAACGCGTGCGACGCCCCCGGCGGCGGCGGCTCGTGCGACCCGGTCGCCTGTGAGGCCGCCCTCTACCCGGTCGACTTCCTGTCGAACGCCGCGCACCAGAACAACATCATCAACTGGCTGCAAGACTCCGCCAACGACGCCACCTGCGGCCAGACGTGGACGCCGCACTCCGCCGCCCTCCAGGGCGGGGCCACGGTGGTGAGCAACTGGAACTCCACCACGTTCCCCGGTGAGAAGAACGTGCTCGTCTACATCTCCGACGGCGCGGGGGACAGCTGTGGCCAGAGCAACGCCCAGGTCGCGGCCAAGGTGTCCGGCATCGAGGCCTACACGATCGCGCTCCCGGGCTCGAGCATCACGCTCCTCAATGCCATCGCCGCCCAGGGAGGCACCGGCTCGGCGATCGATCTGAGGTCGTACAGCGGGGCGACGCTCAACGCTCAGCTCGAGGCGGCCCTCGTGTCGATCCAGCAGGCCACCGCGTCGTGCGTGCTCACCATCCCCAACGCCGGTCAGGTCGACTTCGCGAACCTCACCGTGAGCTGGACCCCCACCGCGGGCATGCCGGTGACGATGGCCCAGGTCGCCAACCTGGGCGCGTGCAACCCGATGCCCGCCGCCGGCGTGATGGAGTATTTCGTGACGCCGGCGATGAGCCCGACCGACGTGGAGCTCTGCCCGGCCGCCTGCGCCCTCGTGCAAGCCGACGTGACCAGCACGATCCAGCTGCTCGGCGAGTGCATCGGCGGCTACACCCAGAACATCCACGGCCCCATCCCCTACGAGGCCGACTGCAGCGCCATCGGCACCGGGCAGCCGCACTGGGACTTCTTGTACTACGACACCACGCAGACCGGCGACTCGACCATCGAGTTCCAGATCCGCACCGGCAACGACGCGGCCGAGGCGAGCATGGGGGCGTGGACGACGGTGGCGGTGGCCAACTTGGCCAACCCCGACGCCCTCGGCGGCAATCCCATCGATCTAGCCGCAGCGCTCGGACCGCTGATTCAGCAGAAGAACCTCGAGCTGCGGTTCCTCATCAACCCCACCAGCAACGGGGCTGGCACGCCCCAGCTCATCGACTGGTCGCTGCAGTACAGCTGCCTCGACAGCATCTGATGCGACGCCAGCCTCTGACGAGATGGTGCGCGCTCGGGTGCGCCGCGCTCGCGGTCGCTTGCAGCCACGAGACCGGTTCGAGCACCGCCACCACCACGAGCACCGGGCCGAGCGGGCCCGGCGCGGGCGGCGGAGGGGCCGGGGGTGGCGGCGGTGACGGTGGTGGCGGGGAGGTGCCCAACACCGAGTGCGTGGACACCGCCGCGGTGCCGACCGAGGTGTATCCAGCGGGCACCGCGCTGCGGCTGGATCGGATCACGGCCGTGGGCCCACGCTTTCTCGCCACCGGGGAGGCGGGCTACGTGTTCTTCGACGGCGACGGGGCAAACGCCGACGCCACGCCCACCGTGTTGCGCGACTCCCGCCACGTGGCGGCATCGGAGGGTGACGTGGTCGCGATCGCGGCCTTCGACATGGACTGGCTCTCGGTGCAGCGGTTCGACGCGAACGGTCTGGAGCAGACCGGCCTCGGCGGCGTCACCCAAACGCTCCCCCAGCTGACCGACATCGCCCACGCGAGCTTTGGGACCCCGATCGTGTGGGCGTTCAACACCCGCCTCTACGGGCGAACCCTCTTTCCGGAGAGCTCGATGAGCCCCGTCTTCGACGTGGCGATCGGCGCCTACAAGACGTTCGTCTTCCTCGTGGCAGGCGCTCGAGGTGACGAGGTGGGCGTGGCGTGGAGCGGTGACGCCACCCTCGGCGCCAACCAGAGCTTCTTCACCCGGATCACCAGCGATGGGCCCACTGGCGACATGGTCGAGCTCCACGAGTCGGTGAGCTCGCACAGCGTGACGGGCGTCGCGGGAACCGACGATGGCTACGTGGTGCTCCTCACCGGGGAGCCACCAGACTTCACGCCGCTGCTCGCGCGACTCGACGCGGAAGGCCGACGCCAGGGAAACCTGCGGGCGCTCGACGGCGCGCTGTTCGCCCAGGGCATCGCGGGGCGCGGCGCTCGTCTGGCGGTGGTCACCGGTCGCGCGACCGGCGAGGTTCAGATGCGCGTGTTCGAGAGCGATCTCACCCCGGCCGGCCCCTGGGTGTGCCTCGGGGCAAACTTCGACGCGGTGCGCCCCGCGGCGATCGCGGCGATCGACGGGGGCTACGCGGTGCTGCACACGAGCGCCGACGGCGCCCTCATCCTCCATCGCACCGACGACACCGGTGAAGGTGCTCTCTGAAGGTCGACCATGCTGCTCGCTGCCAAGAACCTCCTCGCTGCAACGCTGCTCGTCGCGCTCCTCTTGCTGCCCCGCGAGGCCTCCGCCGACTGCGCCAGCTACTGCGCTGCCGTCACCGCGAGCTGCACCGGCTCGAACGCCCAGTACGGGGGCCCCGACGCCGAGGCGCAGTGCCTCGCGAGCTGCGCCCACTTTCCGCCGGGGCAGAGCGGCGAGACGACGGGCAACTCGGTGGCGTGCCGCGAGCATTGGGCCGGCCAGGCCGCGTCCGACCCGGCGACGCATTGTCCCAAGGCTGGGCCGGCGGGCGCCTCCACCTGCGGGTTCCAGTGCGTGAACTTCTGCGATCTCTCGCTGCTTGCCTGCACCGGCGCGGACGCGGTGTACGACGACGCGCTCACCTGCAACAAGGTGGAGTGCTCGTTCTTCTTCGGCGCGAACGACCCCTACACGGCGGATCCGAGCGACGTGACCGACTCGTTCCGGTGCCGGATGTACCAGCTCACCCGCGCCGCACAAGACCCTACCCTCTGCGGGGAGCACGGCGGCCCCAACGGCAACAAGGGCAACTCGACGGTGTGCGTGGAGCCCGTGGGTCCCGGTGAAGGGGGAGGCGGCGCCGCGAACGGGGCGGGGGGCGCGAGCACCGGCGGCGAGGGCGGCGGTCCCGGCGCAGGCGGGGCGGGCACGGGCGCGAGCACCGCGGAGAGCTCGGGCGCTGGCGTCGGCCCGAGGCGCGAGAACGACGAGGGCTGCAGCATGGCCGCGCCCGCCGGCGCGCCCGGCGCCGACCCCTCGTGGCTCGGCTTGGCCTCGCTCGCCCTCCTCGCGGCGCGGCGACGTCGCGCTCCGTGAAGGCGGGGCCATCGTCGGGCGGCGTTTGTGTCGCTCGCGCCCCGAGGTATGAGCGCCCATGCGTGTGAGCCGCCGTCACGTCGCCGCCGTCTTGGTCTCGGGGACGGTGATCGCGCTGGTGTCTTTTGTCGTGACCCGTGGCGCCCTCGTCACGGTGGTTCGCCCGGTGCGGGGAGCGGTGAGCCAGACCGTCGTGTCGAGCGGGCGCGTGCTCCCCCCGGCCGAGATCAACATCGGCGCCCTGGTGGTGAGCACCGTGCGCGAGGTCTACGTCAAGGAGGGCGATCCGGTGGCGGTCGGTCAGCTGCTCGTCCAGCTCGACGATCGCGAGCTCCAAGCGGCCCTCGCGCAGGCTCAGGCGGCCGTCGGACAGGCCCAGGCCGGCCGCTACGAGCTCGCGAAGCTGAGCGGCCCGGAAGCCCAAGCCAACCTCCGCCGCGCCAACGCGAGCCTGGCGCAGGCCAAGAGCAAGCTGAAGACCAGCGAGGCGCTCTTCACCGCGGGGGCAGCGAGCCGCGGCGAGGTCGACGACGCCCGCACCGGGCTCGACGTGGCGCAAGCACTCTACGACGCGGCCCAGCTCCAGCTGCAGGCCACGAAAGGCGCCGGGAGCCGCACCGTGGTCGCGGCGGCGGCCCTCGCCGAGGCCAAGGCGCAGGTGGCGGTGGTGGAGGCGCAGCTCGCGCGAACCCACATCGTGAGCCCGGTGGACGGGGTCGTGCTCGCGCGTCATCTCGAGCCAGGCGACGCGGTGGTGGCAGGGAGCCGCATGCTCCTCTTGTCGCGCACCGGCGAGACCCGCCTGTTGATCGAGCCGGATGAGCGCAACCTCGCCCTGCTCGCCCTCGGTCAGCCGGCGACCGCCTCGGCCGAGGCGTTCCCCAAGGAGCGGTTCGACACGGTCGTCCGGTACATCGCCCCGGCCGTCGATCCACTCCGCGGCACGGTGGAGGTGCACCTCCACGTGCCGACCCCGCCGGCCTATCTGCGCCCTCACATGACGGTGTCGGTGGAGATCGAGGTGGAGCGCCGCGACGACGCGCTCACGGTGCCGCGTGGAGCGATTCGTGAGCTCAGCGGGGCCTCGCCGCACGTCTTCGTGGTCGTCGCTGGCCGGGCGGCGCGGGTGGAGGTGGCGCTCGGCGCGCTGGGCGACGAGCGGGTGGAGATCACCTCGGGGCTCGACGAGGAGGCGCCCGTGATCGACACCCCCGCGCCCGACCTCGCGTCGGGGGACCGCGTGCGCCCCTCGGATGGTGGCTCCTGATGCCCGTAGCCTGGTTCCTCGCGCTGCGCTTCCTTCGAGAGTATCGCGCGCAGACCGTGCTCACGATGACCGCGGTCGCGGTGGGTGTCGGCGTGATGGTGTTCCTCTCCGCGCTCATCAACGGGCTGCAGAAGAGCCTCATCGACAGAACGCTCGGTACCCAAGCGCACATCGTGATACGCCCGCGCGAAGAGCGGGCGCGGGCGGTGCGCGACCCCCGCGGCGAGCACGAGGTGATTCGCCGGACCGAGCGGCCCGCGCAGCGCATCCGCTCGGTGACCGAGTGGCAGCGCGTCGACGCGCAGCTCGCGCGCCAGCCCCGAGTGGTGGCCACCTCCCCCACCGCCATGGGCGACGCCTTCGCGATGCGGGGCCTCGCGACCCGTCCCGTCGTCGTGTTGGGCGTGGTGCTCGAGCGCTTCGATCGGGTGATCCCGATCCGCTCGCGTCTCCTTCGCGGCTCGCCCCGGCTCGACGGAAACGACGCGTTCATCGGGTCCGCGCTCGCCGACGCCCTCGGGGTGGACGTGGGCGACAAGATCCGGATCGAGGTGCCCGCCGGCGAGGATGGGCTGGTGGTGGTGAGGGGAGTGTTCGATCTCGGCAACCAGCAGGTCAACGAACGCTGGGTGGTGATGGCGCTGCGCCGAGGCCAGACCCTGCTCGGCCTCCCCGGAGGCGCCAACGCGCTCCACGTGACGGTCGACTCGATCTTCGAGGCCGACCAGGTCGCCGCGCGGATCCGCGACGACACCGGCCTCGTGGTGGAGAGCTGGATGCAGACCAATGAGCAGCTGCTCATCGGCCTCCGCTCGCAGAGCAGCTCGAGCTACACCATCCAGTTCTTCGTGTTCTTGGCCGCGGCCATCGGGATCGCGAGCGTGCTCGTGGTCTCCGTCGTTCAACGCACGCGGGAGATCGGCATCCTGCGCGCCATGGGAACCCCACGCCGTCGGATCGCGGCCGTGTTTCTGCTCCAGGGAGCCGTCATCGGGCTCGTTGGCTCGTTCGCCGGCTGCGCGTTCGGCACCGCCTTGTCGCTCTCCTTCGCTCGGCTCGCGCAGAACCCGGACGGCTCCCCCACCTTCCCGATGGCGCTGACGCCTGCGCTGTTCCTCACCGCCACGGCCCTCGCCACCGTCACCGGGATGTTGGCCGCGCTCGTGCCCGCCCGCCGAGCGAGCCGGCTCGATCCGGTCGAGGCCATCCGCCATGTCTGAGCCGTGGCTACGGCTCGAGGGCGTCACCAAGAGCTACGGCGGCGACGTGGTGACCGAGGTGCTCCACGGGATCGATCTCACGTTGGAGCGGGGGGAGCTCACCGCGCTCATCGGTCCGTCGGGCTCGGGGAAGAGCACGATGCTCAACCTCATCGGCCTGCTCGACCGACCCACGAGCGGGCGCCTCGTCATCGGCGGGCACGACGTGGCGACCCTGGACGAGGCTTCGCTCACCCTCCTACGCGCAGAGACCATCGGCTTCGTGTTTCAGTTTCACCACCTCGTAGGTGCGCTCTCCGCCGCCGAGAACCTCATGATGCAGCTCGCCGCCAAGTCGGGCACCCTGCGCTCCGTCCACCGTGAGCTGGCGCGCGCCGCGCTCGAGGAGGTGGGCCTCGGGGATCGCCTCGATGCCCTCCCCAGCGAGCTCTCGGGCGGTCAGCAGCAGCGCGTCGCGATCGCCCGCGCGCTCGTCCATCGCCCGGCCCTCGTGCTCGCCGACGAGCCGACGGGCAACCTCGACACCAAGACCGCCGACGACATCTTCGCGCTGCTGCGACGAATCAACGAGGAGCGCGGGATCACCTTTCTCGTGGTAACGCACGACTCGCGCCTCGCCGCACGCTGCCGTCGCATCATCTCGATGGTGGACGGCGTGATCGAGAGCGACAGGGCCAACATCCCCGGCTGAACCGTCACCGGCATCCGAGCGCCGCCCGCGACAGCTTGGTGGCTCACGACTCGCGCTCGCGCTGCGCCATGGCCACGAACCGCGCCACCATCCGCGCGAGGGCCGCCGAGTCGAAGGGCTTGTCGAGCGTTGGGTTGTCGATCTTGGTGAGGTACTCGCTCGCCCCCGGCGTGAACGCACCACCGGTGATGAACACCACGCGACGCGCGAGCGCGGGGCAGAGCTCCGAGAGCCACTCATGCAGCGCCGCGCCACTCATCCCCGGCATCATCAGGTCGGACACGATCGCGTCGAAGCGTAGATCGTGGGTCAGGAGGGCCTGGGCCTCCTCGGCCGAGGCACAGGTGACGACGTCGTAGAGCGCGCCGAGCATGCGCGCGAGCACGGCTCGGATCGCCGGCTCATCGTCGATCACCAGGATGCGCCCGCGGAGACGGGGCGCGGAGGCCTTGCTCGCGGGCGACGCGGGCTCCACCGCGGCGTGCTCCGCGAGGGGCAGGCGAACCAACACCCGAGTGCCTCGGCCCACGTGGCTCGCGATCGAGATCTCTCCCCCGAGATCGTCGATGATGCTGCGGCCTATCGAGAGGCCGAGGCCGAGCGCGGCTCGTCCCCCGCGCGTGGTGAAGAATGGCTCGAACACGCGCGCGAGGTTGTGCTCGGGGATCCCCTCGCCAGTGTCCTCGACCTCGGCGAAGGCGTCGCCGCCGTCGGCCCAGGTGCGGATGGTGATCGTGTTCCGCCCCGCGTGCCCCTCCGCGGTCGCCTCGGACGCGTTGATGAGGATGTCGAGGAACACTTGGGAGAGCCTCCCCGCCGACGCCCACACCGGGGGCACGGCGCCGAGCTCCTGCACGATGCGCGCCCGGTGTCGCAGCGCATTGGCACCCACCGCGATCGCGCTCGTGATGGCCTCGTTCAGGCCGATCGCGGAACACCTCGTGCTCTCCACGCGGGCGAAGGTGCTGAGGGCGCGCGCGAGGGCGGTGATGCGCGCCATGCCCCCCGCCGCCTCACGAGCGCGCTCGATCGCGTCCTCGAGCAGGCCCCGCACGGCGACCGGCTGGCTCGCGAACGGGCTCGGCGTCGAATCCGTGGCCGGCGCGATGGCCGCGGCGACCTCTGGCAGAGTCTGCACCAGCTGCTCGATGTTGGACGACACGAACGACAGCGGGTTGTTGATCTCGTGGGCCACGCTCGCGGCGAGGAGGCCCATGCTCGCCAGCCGGTCACGCTGGGCGAGCAGCGCCTTTTGCCGCTTGGCGTCGGTCTCGTCGCGAACGGTCGCCGAGAGCAGGGTGTGGCCTTCGAGCCGTAGCTTCGTGAGCAGCACCGTGGTCGGAAACTCCTCCCCCGAGAGGCGCTGCGCGCTCCACTCCCCGAGGTGTGAGCCGCGCACCATGGCGCGACGGATCATCTCGAGGGCCATCGCCCGGCTCGACCGGCCGTCGGGCTGCACCGACGGTGCGTAGCGCCATAGCTCACGCGAGCAGAAGTCTTCCTCGCTCCGCGCGCCAAACATCGCGACGGTGGCTGGGTTGCACGAGCGGCAGCTCCCGTTGGGCGGCGCGACGACGATGAGCCCATCGTGCGCATTCTCGAACAGCAGGCGATGCCGCACCTCGCTGGTGCGCAGCAGCTCCTCGGCCCTCTTGAGCTGCGTCACATCGCTCAGCACGACGCGGGCGGTGCCCTCCGCGTCGCCGGTGGGCACCGCAGAGAGCCGCGTCCACACGATCGTGTCATCGCTTCTCACGACGCGGAGCTCGCACGCGTCCGCTCCCCTCGCCGCGCTGAGGCGTCGTCGATGGCGGTAGTACACATCCTGATCGTCGCCGAGCAGGTAGCGTGAGAGCGGCGCGCCGATCATGCTCGCGCGGCTCACGCCGAGCAGGGTCACGGCGGCGAAGTTGGCCTCGAGGATGAGTCCCTTGTCGCTCAGAGTGAGATAGGCGACGGGGGCGAGATCGAAGAGCTCGACGTAGCGGGCGCGCGTGGCGTCGAGCTCCGCCTGGGTCCGTCGGAGCTCTTCGTTCTGCATCTCGAGCTCGAGCTCGTGCACACGGAGCTCGTGGATCGTCTCTTTGAGGGCATCCGGTCCCAGGCTGTCGAGATCGCGTGCAGCTCGCCCACCCTCTCGCCGCGCCCGACGCTCAGCCCGCTCACGCAGCGGCAGGTCCGAGCGAGCGTCTCCGCTCCCAGCGACAGCGCCGTCCTCCTCCTGCCCGCCGTCGTCTGGCTCGTCGCTCACCCATTCCCCCTCTCGGTGGTCCCCAGAGCGTACAGTGCGCCGTCCTGGTCGACCAGCGCCCAGACCACAAGGGTGACCGGGACCACCCGACCGTCCTTGGTGAGACGCCGCGAGCGAACTGGCGCGAGCGTCGAGCGCTCGACCGCGCGGCGCAGCTCCCCTGGCTCGCGATCGCGCACGTCCTCGGCAGAAGCGCGCGCGCGTTCATGGTGAGCGCCTCGGTCTCCCCATACCCATAGAGGCGCTCGGCGCCGCGGTTCCACGCCAAGATTCGCCCATCGAGGGCCTGCACGATCACCGCATCTTTCACGTCGCGCAGGGCCCCCGCGGCGCGGCGCAGCGCCTCGACCTCCCGCGCCGCCGCCTCCACCGCCTTCATCTCCGTCACGTCGGTGAAGGTGATCACCGCCCCTTCGATCACGTTGTCGAGGGTTCGGTAGGGCCGGATCCGCAGGATGTAAAACGCGCCGCCCTTCGCCTGCACCTCCACGTCCTTTGGCGCGAGCGTGTCGAGCACGGACTGCACGTCGGCCACCAGGTCGTCATACCCCACGAGGTTCGAGGCGATGTGCCCCACCGGCCGCCCGACATCGGTGCGGATCAAATGGATGAGCTGGGTGGCGGCGGGGGTGAACCGCTGAATGTTGAGCTCGAGATCCACGAAGATCGTGCCGATCCCGGTGCCCGCGAGGAGGTTGTTCATGTCGTTGTTGGCCCGCGTGAGATCGGCCACCTTGTTGTGGAGCTCGGCGTTCACCGTCGCGAGCTCCTCGTTCACCGACTGCAGCTCCTCCTTCGAGGTCTCGAGCTCTTCGTTGGTCGACTGCAGCTCTTCGTTGGTCGACTGCAGCTCCTCGTTCGACGAGCGGAGCTCCTCGTTGGTGGTCTGCATCTCCTCGTGCGTGCTCAGGAGATACTCCTCTTTGGCCCTCAGCTCCTGCTCGAGGGTGGCGATGCGCACGCTCGCGTC
>CAYOAL010000167.1:0-6533 GCA_964401935.1 uncultured Polyangiaceae bacterium | reverse complement strand
TCCCACCTCACGAGCGGCGCCACCACCTCGGCGCTCGGCGCGTCCGGCTCCGTCGCTACCGCCTCGAGGACCACGAGCGCGAGGAGCGGCTCGCCTTTCACCTCCGGCGCCGCAGCCACTGGACGGACGGTGAGATCGACGTCGGTGAAGTCTCCATTGGTCTTCACCCGCAACCCGCGACGCCGCACCGGCTCACGCTGGGTGACCGCCCGCTGCAGCGCGGTGGTCAGCTCCTGGCGTAGCCCTTCGCGGGCCATCCTCGCGATGTTCATTCTGGGCTCCCCCGCTGTGGGCTCGAGATAGGGCCCGGTGCGCCCGTGGAGGAAGAGGATGTCCCCCTGCGCGTTGACGAGCGCGGCCGCTGGCGCGTAGTGCTCGAGCAGCGCCTTGGTCGTCACTCCCTCGAGCGAGACGGCGCGCTCGACGGTGGTGCCTGGGTGCCCCGAGGGGAACGTGCGGCCGCCACCGGCGCCGAGCGCGAGGCGTCCGGCGAGGGTGGTGCGCACGCCGAGACCGTCGGCCGCCCGCCGGTACACCTTGGCCTCCCGGTCCACCGTCACGAACAGGTCCGTCAGCTCGCCGACGGTCTCCGAGGTGCCGAGGAAGAGGAGGCCCCCCGGGTTGAGCGCGTAGTGGAACAGGCGGAGCACCCGCTTCTGGAGCTCGGGTCCGAAGTAGATGAGGAGGTTGCGACAGCTGACGAGGTCGAGCTTCGAGAACGGTGGATCTCTGGTCACATCGTGCTCGGAGAAGATCAGGAGGTCGCGAACGGTCTTCTGGATGCGGTAGCTCGCTCCCTCGTCGTGCTCGCGGAAGAAGCGCGTGAGCCGGTCGGTCGACACGTCGGCCGCGATGCTGGATGGGTACACCCCGGCGCGCGCGACCTCGATGGCGCGAACATCGAGATCGGTGGCAAACACCTGCACGCCCCCTTGAGGGCCCGGCTGCACCTCGCACTCTCGCAACACCATCGCGATCGAGTAGGCCTCTTCTCCGGTGGAGCAGCCCGGCACCCACGCTCGGAACGGCGGCGCGGCGCGACTGCCAGCCGCCAACCGAGGGGCAAGCTCCCGAGCGAGCGTCGCGAACGCGTCGGCGTCGCGAAAGAAGCTGGTCACGCCGATCAAGATGTCGCGGAAGAGCGCTGTCACCTCCTCGGGCCTCTCCTGCAGCAGCCGGAGGTAGTCCTCCGACCGATCGACGTGCTGAACGGCCATGCGCCGCTCGACGCGTCGAGCGATGGTGTTCTGCTTGTACTGCGAGAAGTCGTGGCCGGTCTGATCCCGCAGCAACACCAGCACCTTGGCGAGCGTGTGGGAGGGCTCCGGGGTCACGGGGGCCCCGGCTCGCGGGCGACCGAAGGCGCGGGAGGTGTACGCGAGGAGGCGCGCCGGCATCTCGGCCGGTGGCAACACGAAGTCGACCTGGCCGGTCGCGATCGCGCTGCGGGGCATGCCCTCGTACTCGGCCGACTCCGGCGTCTGCACCATCACCATGCCCCCTTCACCCTTCACCGCGCGCACGCCGAGCGCGCCGTCGCTGCCGGTGCCTGAGAACACGATGCACACCGCGCGCTCGTGCTGCTCGTGGGCCAGCGAGCGAAACAGGAAGTCGATCGGCAGGCGCTGCCCACGCGGCGCGGACGGCTCCACCAAGTGAAGCGCCCCGCCCAAGAGGGCCAGGTCGCGGTTGGGAGGGATCACGTACACGCAGTTGGGCCTGACCTGGATCCCGTCGTCGACCTCGAACACCTCCATCTTGGTGTACCGCTTGACGAGCTCGGTGAGGATGCTCTCGTGATCGGGGGAGAGGTGCTGCACGAGGACGAAAGCCATCTCTGGCGCCGCGGTGTGCAGCGCCGAGAAGAAGGCCTCGAACGCCGCCAGCCCACCGGCCGAGGCGCCCATCCCCACCACGGGGAACGGCGCGCCGCCGTCGCCCAAGCCTCGTCCCTCGGGCGTCATGCCTGCGCTCACGTCGCGCATGGTACCGCGTTGTCCCGCGCTGACGAGGGCGCGCTGGACAATTGTCCCAGGGTAAGATATTCACCCACACCATGGTCACAAGGAGACACGCCTCGCTCGTTGCGCTCGCCCTGCTCGGCGCCTGCCAGGTCGACGGCACGGAGCTCGGCGTGCAGCCCATGAGCGTGCACCAACAGATGACCGAGGCCGAAGCAGACGCGGTGCTCGTGGTGGTGAACACCGTGAGCTTCGAGACGCTCGACATCGACGTCGCGCTCGACCGTCGCGCCGCCGAGAACATCGTCGCCCACCGCGACGGCCCGGACGCCGTGCTCGGCACCGGAGACGACAACCTCTTCGACACCCTCGCCGAGCTCGACGCGATCCCCTACGTGGGTGAGTCGGCGCTCCAGAAGCTCCTCGCCTACGCCGCCTCGCAAGGGTTGATCGTGGAGGACGACGGCCCCTTCTCGGCAGCCGACGTGGCCAAGATCCTCGCCGTGGCCAACACCGCCTCGTTCGAAGCGCTCGACGTCGACGCCGCGCTCGACCGCCGCGCCGCCGAGAACATCGTCGCCCACCGCGTGGGCCCCGACGCGACACCGGGCACCAGCGACGACAACCCCTTCGACACGCTGGCCGAGCTCGACGACGTGCCGTACGTGGGCGACAGCGCGCTCGCGAAGCTGTTGAGCTACGCCAACACGCTCCCTGAGACGTCGAGCCCCTGCGTGATCATCTCGGAGTACATCGAGAGCTCCGAGAACACCGACGCCATCGAGCTCTACAACTGCGGCACGAGCCCCGTCGATCAGGCGCGCATCGGGGTGTGCCTCGTGCGCAACGACGACACCTCGTGCACGTTCACCAACATGCTCGAGCCGGGCAGCCTGGCCCCCTCCGAGCTGTGGGAGATCTGCCGCAGCAAGAGCTCGGTGCCGTGGCTGCCGAGCATCCGCATCGCCGAGAACTGCCGCCAGGAGATGCCGAGCATCATGAACTTGAGCGGCGACGATCGTTTGTTGGTGTTCTACGACGTGAACGGGGACGGCGCCTTCACCGAGGGCACCGACACCGCGCTCGACGCCTTCGGGGTGCTCGCGCAGCGTCCGCCGGGCGCGTGGTGGAAGAACATGGACCTCCGGCGCTGCAACCTCACCCCGTTCGACGGGCTGAACGCGTCCGACTTCTACCGGTGGGACTACTACGAGGAGTTCCCCCACGGCGCGACCGAGCACTACGGAGTGCCGCCCACCGGCGGCGGCTGCCCCTGACGTTGCGCCCCAGTCAGGGCCAACTCGGATCGAGCCACCCACCGGGACTGTTCATCGTGGTGAGCTCTTGGTGCACCGAAGCGCTGACCGACGTCCGGATCATCGTCGGTCAGTCCCGCCTCCTCCGAGTCGCGACACCGGGGGGGTCACGTAGTTGGCAGCGGCCGCTCCGTCGACGCGGAGCGAGAGGGCGATGTCGGCGTGGAGCCGCGGGATGAGCTTGCGCGGCAGCTCGCGGGTGCGAGCGCAGTAGGTGAACGACACGCGCCCCAAGTCCGGCTCGATCACCAGGTTGCTGACGATCGGCGCGACGGGCTGCGGGCTCCGATCGATCACGATCTCGAGCCGGGGCGCCGCCGGCACCTCGAACACGACCGCCGCGCCATCCTCGCGCATCCCGGTGACCCGCACCGGTGTGCCCGCCACGAGCGGGCCGTGCTGCATGCGGGCGGAGGCCTCTTGATAGTAGCGATCCGCGAAGGCCTCGTGCACCGCCGCCTCCTCGGGGGTGGCCGGCTCGGTGTCGAGGAAGCGCTCGTACTCCGGGCCGAGGACCCCGAGGCGCACCTCCGTGAGCTCCTCGGGGGGGGTGGGGAAGCGTGGACGGGCGCCGAAGAAGACGTAGCGAGGGAACGTGTGCATCGGCTGCCAGCCAAACGTCCAAGGGATGGGCTGGCGGCCCCACCGGCGTGGATCCCCGAGCACGAGTCGCTCGTCGGTGAGCAGATCGTGGGGGTTCTCGAGGTTCGGCAGCTCGATGCCGTCGAAGCGCTCGGGCACCACGAAGTAACCGCGCCCGACGTGGTTACGGGGGTACGCGCCGGGGTGCTCGGCGGCGAAGGCCACCACGTCCATCAGCGAGCGGAGGGGCGGAAACGGCACGCGGGTGTCGATGCCGCCGTAGGCGTGCTCTGCATCGATCGGCATGGTGGTGAAGCGCTCCGTGGCGCCGATGCGCGCGTTGCCGTCCTTGTCCCACTCGATGTGCCGCGTTCCAAACACAGCGATGCGCTTTTGGTGTGCACCCACCAAACAGCTCACCTCCATCCGCTGCGTGGGCTTTGCTCCGGGGGCGTAGGCGCTCCCGATGACCACCACGTCGGTGAGGCGCTTGTAGCTCCAGAAGTCGGACCCAACCGGCACGCCGGTGCGCGCGAGCCCCGGATCGTCGCGAAAATCGTGCCGCAGGGGCTCGGGCGGCGCCGGGAGCAGCCTGCCCTCACGCGCCGTGTACGTCCGCTTCACCAGCGCGTAGGCGCTCTCGGGCACGTTCCCCGGCGAGGGCGTGAGATCGACCACCGCGTCGAAGTCGTCGCTCTGTGGCACGCGTGTCATGCCGCCCCGCCCCTCAGTTGAGGTGGATGGTCTCCCCGGTCACCACCACGTCGGCCGCCGCTTCGACGCGGGCCTCCCCCTCGCGCGCGGCCAACGCGATCGACTTCGCGCTCACGCGCAGCGCTCCTGCGAGCTCGAGGTGAACGTCATCGTGCAGCAGCCGCACCACCGGTCCGTCGCCTGCTTGGCGCAGCTCGCACAGGGGTACGCCATCCTGGCTCTCGATCACCATTGCCTCGTCACGGTGGAGGGCCAGCGTCGCGGCCGCCTTCGCCCGCACCTCGGGACGCCGCGCGAACCCGTCGAGGACGCCGACCACCACCGGCTCGCTCCAGTTGGCGGGCCGCGTGAGCAGCAGCTGATCGCCGACGCGTACCGACAAGCCGTGAAGGGTGGGGATCCAGAGCTCGATGAGCTCGCCGCTCGCAGTGGCGACCTCGCACAGCACCCGCCCCTGCAGGGTGGGGTGGCGCGCGTCGGCACACCGACCGATCCACGTCGCCCCCACGTCGAGCGCGACCGCTGGGCTCGCCTCGATGGCAGCGACCTCCACCATCACCTTGGCTTCCTCCGTGGCCACTCTTTCCTGGGTCACTTCCGTCGCCTCTACCGTGGCGACCGAGGCCTGCAGCGCCACTGACTTCGACGGCGCGCTCATGCTCCACTCCTATGAAGCCCGTCGCTGTAGACCCCGTCGTCCAATTCGCCGATCCGCATGGTGCGCGCACGCTCTACCACAACGGGGCGCCTGCGTCTCGGCGTGAGGACCTCACCGGACGGCCACGTCGCCGTCGCTCGGCGGCTATTCGGACCACGAGCGCGGGCTGCGCATGCGCACACCCTGCTGGAGATTGTGAAGTTTGTAGCTCAAGTAGAACAGATCTCCGTGCAGCACGCCGGCGTCCAAGCGGTCGAGCGCGGTGGTTGGCGACATCGGGTGCGATGCGGGCGCCGTGCTGAACGCGATTCCGCCGTCCTCGCCCGCCGATGCGCGAGGAAGCCAGGTGGCGGTGCTCCAGGGCGGCTCAAACAAGATGGCTGCGATGCGCGCGATGTGTGTCACGCGTTCGGCCGGCGCCATCGGCAGGAGCGCAGCCCCGTGGCCCTTCACGCGAATCAGCACCTCGTTCACGCCGTCGAACACCTCGAGGGGCGTACCGTCGACGGTATATTGGTGACGGAGGAAGTCCCACGACGTGTCAGGCTTGCCTGGGTGATAGCTTCGTATCACCGCGAGCGCGGTGGCGTAGGGGTGTTGACGGTCTCGAAACAGCCTGTACGGTGCGCCCGGCGCGTGCGGTCCGACACTGTGATACGAACCCCAGTAGGCCTTGGGGGCCCGCATTTGAAGCTCGACGTCGGTGCCCGCGGGCGAGAACCCCTCTCGCTCGGCCAGCGCCACGGCTGCGAGAACGCGGGCAATGTACGTCGCCGCTTCTCGATCGATTGCTTGTTCGAGCTCGGTCATCGGAGGTCCTGACGTCGGGGCTGGATAGACATGCGTCGTTGCGCTTGGCTGCGAGTCGGCCCTCGGCCTCGGCTCAGCACACGCGAGCAAGCTGAAAGCGAGCCACAAAAGAGCGACAGCCGCTCCCAGGCGGCGGCCAACCAATTCCATGGGGGAACCTAGTCCCATGAATGGACGATCTCAATTACTGTGAAGTGCGACCACTCTGGACTCATGAGCACCCAGGCTAGATGATGGAAGGAGCCCGGAACCACCTCTTCCATCGTGTCGAAGGAGTCGGCACCGCCACCGTAGTAGACGGTGTCCGAGTCTTCGGGATTCGCGCGCGCATGCGTGAACTTGAGGCAGGCTTCGAAGTTGTTGAGGCCCGCGCTGGTCTCGTCGTTGACCGCGTAGGTCTTGCCCTCTTCGACGATCTCATCCAGTAAGACTGCCTTCTCCAACCCACCCACCCCCAGCCGCCAGACTGTCCCGAGACTGCCGAACAGATGG
>CAYOAL010000166.1:0-21581 GCA_964401935.1 uncultured Polyangiaceae bacterium | reverse complement strand
CGCCCTCGCCCTCGCCCTCGCCCTCGCCCTCGCCCTCGCCCTCCCCCTCGCCCTCGCCCTCGCCCTCGCCCTCGCCCTCGCCCTCGTGCGCGGTCTGGACAAGGTCACCTGTCGCGCGCCTCGCTCGGCAGGCCTCGCGCCACTCAACCGATGGCAAGCCGGGCGGAGCGGCTCCGAGCCGCACCTGCGCACTCAACGAATCGCCTCGGGGCTTCTGCGTTCTGCGTCAACGCTTCTGCGTCGGCAGTTCTGCGGCGGCGCTTCTTCCTCGGCGCTACTTCGGACAGCGCTTCAGTTGAGACGCAAGACGCGCCCTACCATCCGGAAGAGGCCGCGGGACATGGCTGCGATGCGGCTGCCCACGAGCTCCACGTCGCCGTCGCGACGCACGCGCATCGCGCCGAGGCCGGAGCGAAGGACCACCTCGTCCTCCCCCTCGATGTGCACCTTCTTCGCTCTCAAGGTGAGGGTCTCGGGGATGCGTGTCTGCAGCACGCCAACCACCAGCGGAGGCGCGTCGGGCACGCACTCGAGCACCACCGCGTCGCCGTTCTCGGCCGCGAGCGCGATGACCTCGGCGCTCACCGAAGGAGCGAGCTCCCCCATCACCACGCCCTCGACCCCGCGCACCTCGAGCGAGACGCGCCGCTCGCGCACGCCGAGCGGCACGCCCGTGCGCATCGCCACTCCGCCAAGTCCGGCGACGGCCGCGGCCGCCGCTTGCGCTCGTGGGGCCGCCGACACCGGCGGCTCCGCGACCTGGCTCATCAGCTCATCGAGGCTGCTGTCCATGGCCGCCACCTCCGCGGGATCGGCCTCCACCGCCCCCCGCTCGAGGGCCTCCTCGAGGACCGCTTGGGTCGAGCGCGGCTCGTTTGCCTTGCTGCTACTCATGCCCTCAGCCTACGTTGCCCCAACCACCGCGGAAACCTCGAACTCTCGGCACGCCAGGCCGCGATTTCGCGGCTCAAACGCTCGCCAGAACCGTGCTGGAATTCTGCCCGCACTGGTTCAGCCGTGCTAACTGCTTCTTATGAGCGTTACCCGTAGCCACACCCTCTCCGTCCTTGTGCTTATCGGTGCCGGTGCGTTCGCCACTGGCTGCGCGAGCCGCGCCGCCCCGTTCGACAAGCTCGATCAGGCCCAGGTGACGATCATGCGCCTTCAGCCCAAGCCGCAGGGGCCGATCCCCGGCTCGGGAGGCTTCACGCTGCCCGGCGGCATCCAGATCCCCGGGGTGGATCCGGCGATCGTCAACCAGACGCTGCAGCAGCTGCAGAACTCTGGCCTCATCCCCCCGGGCCTCTTGCCCGGCGCGCCCACCCCCACCGCGCCCGCCACCCAGCCCTACGCCAACGATCCCAACTTCGTGGTCTCGGATCAGCGGCCCATCGTGGACGAGAACATGAAGGAGCAGCTCCTCGATCTGTTCGGTGACGATGGGGCGTTCAACGAGCAAGCAGGCAACTGCTGGTTCCCGGGGATGGTCGTGTCTTTCCAGGGCTCGCCCGACTATCCGCAGCCGGTCGACGTGGCCGTCTCGCTCAGCTGCAACCAGGCCAACGGCTACGGCTTCCAGTGGCCTCACCCGAACCGCGGCCTCACCGCCGAGAGCCACCAGACGCTGACCCAGGTGTACCAGAGCCTCTTCGGGCCGGTGCCGCCCCAGGCTTGAGCATCGACGTCACCACCGAACCCAAACGACGCCAGCCCCGCCTCGCCAAGGCGGCCGAGCTGGCGTTGGTCGTTTTGTGTGGTGGCGTGACCTTGCTCGCCGTCGCGCGTCGAAGCGAGCGCGCGGCCGCGGCGGCCCCCGCGCCGAGCGTCACCGCGACGGTAGAGCCCACGCCCACGCCGTCGGCCCCGCCGGAGCCGTCGACCCGGGCGTGGCCCGAGCCGGTGGGTGAGGACGCCGCGAGCTGCGCGATCCCGGATCGCGGCATGGGCCGATACGGAGCCCAGCAGGCCCTCCCGACGGGCGTGATGGTCGCGCCACCGCTCGAAGAGGATCGCTACGATCTGCTCCTGCACATGCACGGCGGGGAGGCGGTGCGGAGGGTGGTCGCCCCCGCCGATCTCGGCCTCGTCGTGGTGACCGTCGACGCCGGGGTCGGCTCGAAGGTGTACAGCGAGACCTTCTATGGGCCGGACCCACTCGAAGAGCTCCTCGAGGCGGTGCACCGCCACCTCGCCCCCAAGGTCTTGCGCCACCTCATCGTCTCGTCGTGGAGCGCCGGCTACGGCGGCGTCCGGGAGATCCTCACCCATCACCCCACGACGCCGAGCGCCGTGATCTTGCTCGACTCGGTGCACGCGGGCTACGAGCCGGACGGCGAGACCCTGGTGGAGATCGGGCTCACCCCGTTCGTGTCCGCCGCACAGCGGGCCGAGCTGGGCGCGACCACCGTCGTGCTCACCCACTCCGACATCCGCCCGCCGAGCTTCGCGTCGACCACCGAGGTCGCCGACTATTTGCTCGACGCGGTGGAGGGACGGCGCACCTACGCCGGCCTCATCGACACCTTCGGCGTGCAGCACAAGACCAGCTTCGAGCGCGGCCAGCTCATCGTGCGCGGCTACACGGGCACCGACAAGGGCGCTCACTGCGCGCACCTCCGCATGCTCGCCGGCATCCTCGAGCACGACGTGTTGCCCCGGCTGCGCGATCCCGAAGCGGAGTGAGCGTTCGGGCGGCCGTCAGAACCCGGCGAGCGGGAGACACGCCCCGTACTCGACCGAGCCGATGAAGAGGGGCGTGGTGAAGGCGCTGCACGCGTGCGAAGAGCCCTGCGGACAGACGCCGCCCGTGGAGGGGCTCGTGCACCACGTGAGGCAGTGACTGTCGGGCTCGTTCTGCACGGGGATGCACGAGGAGCCCGGCGCGCACTCGTTGATGCTGTCGCACACCGCGTCGGGAGCGGCGTCTCCGCTCCCCACGCAGCGGGTGAACCAGCGTTGCGCCCCCATCGGCTCGCGACCGATGTCGCACTTGAGGTTCTGGTTCGCCTCCTTGCAGCCGGTGTCGCTGACCGGATCACAGTTCTGCGAGCACACCGTCGCGCCACCGTTCTGGAGCTCGAGCACGCAGATGCCGCCGGGGCCGGAGGTCGGCGTGTCGCAGTCGGCGTCGGCCTCGCAGAGCTGATGACAATATCCGATGAGACCGGTGGTGCCGTTGTTCACGCACTGAAACCCGGCCTGGCAGTCGTTGGTGCAAAACTCGAGCGCTTGCTTGTCGCCGTCGGGGGCGCAAACTCGCATCCCCTGCGAGGTGAGCATGCAGCGGTCGCCGGGGAGGCAGCCGCACTGCGGCGCCACGAGCTTACACGGCACGTCGGCCGGATCGTCGCAGGGGATGGGCATCGCGCCGGCGCCGCCGTCGCCGCCGTCTCCCCCGACCCCCCCGACGCCTACCCCGCCGACACCGCCGGCGCCCCCCTGCGCACCGGAGGCGCCGACCCCATCGGTCGCGTCGCCCCCCTTCGCGCACCCCCCGGCACCTCCGGCGAGCAGCGCCGCGAGGAGACCGACCGCCCCCACTCTCCAGGTCATGTTCGCCAAGATACGCTCAGTCAGTAGGCCTTCGCCACCACCACCCGCCGCTCGACCGGCCCCCCGGTGAGGAGGCAGCGGCCGGGCTCGCGCTCCCCTTCGAGCGGAACGCAGCGAACGGTGAGCTTGTGCTCCTTGAGCGCATCGTCCACCTTCGGGTCGTCGGCGAGGTGCACCCGCGCGAAGCCCCCGTGGATTTCGGGCTTGTTGCGGTTCTTGGGGGTGAAGTAGCTCACCATCGCGTCGTAGCCGTCGAGGTCCTGCGTGTTCTCGTCGCGGTAGGCGGTCGCGCGCGCGAGCAGGTTGTTCTGGATCGCGTCGAGGATGTTGCCGATCTCCGCCGTGAGCTCCGCGGCCGACACCTGGTGCTTGTCGCGCGTGCCCTCGTCACGGCGCATGTAGACCACCGCGCCTGCGTCGACGTCGCGAGGCCCCACCTCGACGCGGAGGGGGATGCCTTTCTTCACCCAGCTCCAGTTCTTCTCGCCGCCGCGGAGGTCACGGTCGTCGATCTCCACCTCCACCGAGCGGTCGCCGTAGCGCCGCTCTCGAAGCTCGGCGGCGAGCTGGTTCACGAAGCCCATCACCTTGGCGCGCCCTTCGTCATCACGGTAGATGGGGAGAAACACCACGTGGGAGGGGGCCACGCGCGGCGGGGCGATGAGGCCGTCGTCGTCGCCATGGGTCATCACGACGCCGCCGATGAGACGGGTCGACACTCCCCACGAGGTGGTCCATGCGTGCTGCTCCTGCTCGTTCTGATCTTGGAACTTGATGCCGCTCGCCTTGGAGAAATTTTGCCCGAGGAAGTGAGAGGTACCCGCCTGCAGGGCCTTCCGGTCCTGCATCATCGCCTCGATGCACAAGGTGTCGACGGCCCCCGGGAAGCGCTCCCCTTGGGTCTTCACGCCCTTGATCACCGGCAGCGCGAGGTGATCGCGCGCGAAGGTCTCGTACACGTCGAGCATGCGCCGCGTGTGCTCGCGTGCCTCCTCCGCGGTGGCGTGAGCGGTGTGCCCCTCCTGCCACAGGAACTCGGCGGTGCGCAGGAAAAGGCGCGTGCGCAGCTCCCAGCGCACGACGTTCGCCCACTGGTTGATCAACAGCGGCAGGTCGCGATAGCTCGTCACCCAGGACGCGAAGGCGGCGCCGATGATGGTCTCGCTGGTCGGCCGCACGATGAGCGGCTCCTCGAGCTTGGCCTCGGGATCGGCGATGAGCCCCCCGTCCGGCCCCTCGATGAGCCGGTGGTGGGTGACGATCGCACACTCCTTGGCGAAGCCCTCCACGTGGGCCGCCTCCTTCTCGAGGAACGACTTCGGGATGAACAGCGGGAAGTAAGCGTTCTTGTGGCCGGTGGCCTTGAACATCCGGTCGAGGGCCCGCTGCATGTTCTCCCAGATCGCGTAGCCCCACGGCTTGATGATCATGCAGCCACGCACCGGCGAGCTCTCCGCCAGATCGGCGGCTCGCACCACCTGCTGGTACCACTCTGCATAGTTCTCTGCGCGCGTCGGGCTGATCGCCGTTGTTGCTTGCTTGGCCACGGTCGCGATCTAGCAGGCTCGGTGTCAGGGTCGAAGCGCGATGCGCCGATCGCCCCCTTACAAGAGCTCGAGGAAGGCCAGGAGCGCGGCGCGCTCTTGCTCGGAGAGACGCACGGCGCCGGCGGGAGCCCCATCGTGAAAGAACGCGTCCTCGTGGAACGCCACCCTGGCGAGCACCTCCTCGAGGCTCCGCGCGGCGCCGTTCGTGAAATAGGGGCGCTTTCGGTAGAGCCGGCGGAGCGACGGCGGCCGCGCGCCGGCGGCGTGCACATAGGGTGTCACCCCCGTCTTCTCGTAGCCAGGCCGGGCCCACACGATGGCGCCACCGCCGACGACGTGGCGCTCCCACGCCTCGAAGGGGACGGCCGTGGCCGGGTCGTCGGTGGAGAGTCGCGCCGCGTGGCAGCGCTCGCAGCGGTCGCGGAAGAGCGCGGCGCCCTGCTGCGCGGCGGCGTCGAAGCGGCCCGCGCGCGCCGCCCGTGGGTTGGGGCGATGGTTGAACGCCATGAGAAAACGCAGCAGCGAGCGGCGCAGCACCTCGGGCGGCAGGCGCACCGCCGAGCGCTGCCCTGGCTGGGCGGCCCCGGCGTCGCTCCCGCCGATGGCCCCGAGCTGCGCGAGCCACGGCAACATCCCCGCGTCGAGGGCGAACCAGGGATCGTGGCCGCTGCCTCTCCCCGCCACCCCGAACTCCGCGTGGGCCACCCGCGTCAGATCCGGATCGAGGGCGCGGGTAAAATGAGGCCGGTTGTTGAACAGGCCGTAGAGCGGTTTGGTGGTGGCGAACACGTCGCCCCGGCCCGTGTGATGGCTGCGCCCGTCGCCGTAACCCTCGAAGTGGCACGTCTCGCAGGTGAAGCGCGAGTGGGCCCCCTCGGTGTCGTTGAACGGCGCCATCGCGGTGGTGAACGCGAGGGCCTCACCGAGCCGCGCTTCCGCATCCGCGGGCGCCGCCTCCGGCACCAGCACCGAGCCGTCGCTCACCCACGCGTCGAACAGGGGGTTGGCGGCCACGAGGGAGCCTCCCCAGAGCGCGAGCGCGGCCGTGCCCGGCAGCCAGGTGCGCCGCTCTTGCACCACGAGCTCCTCGTCGAGCCAGAGCACGGGCGCAGACCCGTAGCCGCTCACGACGAGGCGCTCCTCGTCCCACAGGAGCCCCTTGGGGGTCACCACCTCGTCGGCCGACAGGTTGCGCTCG
This sequence comes from uncultured Polyangiaceae bacterium, assembly GCA_964401935.1. GTDB lineage: Bacteria > Myxococcota_A > Polyangia > Polyangiales > Polyangiaceae > JAPYTK01. The sequence goes on along the minus strand of CAYOAL010000166.1, from coordinate 15,284 downwards.
GCCACCCGTACCACGCCCTCGGCGCGCTCTCGGTAGAGGAACACGAAGCTGTCCACGTGACCGAAGAAGCCCTCGCTGCGGTCGAGGGGGCGATCCTCCACACCCCCGAGCGCGAGCAGGAGTCGCCCCTCTGCGTCGCGACGGCTCGCCATACCCCAGATGGGTCCGTCGTGGCGAATCCGCTGCTCCCCCGCCGCGCTCGGCAGCCCTCGCGCATCCACCGGGCGGATGAGCACCGTGTGATCGACGAGGCACGCTACCAAGAGCTGCGCGCCGCTGCGCTCCACGAGCAGCGGCCCCTCGCAGACCGGGGCCGAGACCGGCGCGCCCGCGGCGACGGTGGTGACCCGGTCCGTCGCCTCGTCGACCACGTGCACGACCGCGCCCGCGCAGGCGACGTCGCGCAGCGCCACCGCCCCCGGCACCTCGAGCGCTGCCTCCACCTGCAAGCCCTCGGCGGTCACCTTGAACGTGGTGATCGCCGTGCTGAGCTCACCCACTACGTGGATCCGCCCGTCGCAAACCGCGAGCCCGGTGGGAGCGACGAACGGCTGGCTCGAGCGCCGCGAGAAGGCGTGGTCGGCGTCGCGCTCGTACAGCACCACCTCCCCGGCACCACGCAGGATGCCCACCGCGCGACGCTCGTCGAGAGCGACGAGCCGGTAGGGGTCTGCCCCGAGCACCTCCCCCGCCGGCGGGAGCCGCGCGAAGTCGGCGGCCGCGCGTTCCCGCGCCTCGAACGCGCGGAGACGGGCCACCGCAGCTTCGATGGCCTCGCCTTCGGCCGCCACCGCTTCGGCCGCCACTTGGGCCTCGTGGCCGGAGCCTCCCGCCGCAGCGTGAGGCTCCGTCCCCCTGACGCCGTCGTCACCGCAGGCGACCACGAGCGCGAGGCCCAAGAGACGCGCGAGCGTACGCACGAGCGTGACGCCTCGCATCGCGAGACTACCAGCCGCCCTCGTCGCCTTCCTTGTCGTCCTTCTTCTCGTCTTTCTTGTCGTCCTTCTTCTCGTCCTTCTTACCGGACTCGTCCTTCTTGTCGGCCTTGTCCTTGTCGTCGGCCTTCTCGGTCTTGTCGCCCTCGTCCTTCTTCTCCTCGGGGCAGCCGGTCAACAACGCGAGCACCGCCAGAGCCATCATGATCCGCTTCATGGTCTTACTCCTCAGAGCCGCGGCTCACTGCCGCGGGTTGTGGCGCACGATCAGCCGGTGCGCCTTGAGGCGCAAGGCATTGATGCGGATGAAGCCGCGGCTGTCGGTCTGATCGAAGCCCCCCTCCACATCCATGCTCGAGAGCTCGGGGTTGTAGAGCGAGCTCGGGGAGGTGCGGCCCACCGGCTGGGCGTTGCCCTTGTAGAGCTCGAGGGTGACCACACCGTCCACGAGCTGCTGCGCCTTCTGCAGCGCCCCCGACAGAAACTCCATCTCGGGACTGAACCAGAAGCCGTTGTAGATGATGGCCGCATATTCGGGAGAGAGCATGTCGCGGAGGCGGAGCACCTCCTTGTCCATCGCGATGCCCTCGAGATCGCGCAGCGCTGCGTGGAGGATCGTTCCCCCCGGGGTCTCGTACACCCCACGCGACTTGATGCCGACGAACCGGTTCTCGACGATGTCGATGCGGCCCACACCGTTCACGCGGCCGAGCTCGTTCAAAAACTGAAAGAGCCGGAGCGGGGTCGTCTCGGTGCGGCCGTCGTCGAGGCGAGTGACCCGCACCGGGATCGCGTCTCGGAACTCGATCTCGATGGTGGTGACCGCGTCCGGCGCGTCCTTGGGGTCGGCGCATACGGTGAAGGTGCCCGGCTCGGGGCGCTGGTTGGGATCCTCGAGCACACCCGACTCGTAGCTCTTGTGCATGAGGTTCTCGTCGGTGGAGAACGGCTTGTCGAGCGACACCGGGATCTCGATCTTCTGCTCCTCGGCGAACTTGATCATGTCGGTCCGGCCCTTGAAGCGCGCCAGAAACTCGGGGTCCTTCCACGGGGCGTACACCTCGAGGCGGGGCGCGAGCGCGGCATAGGCGAGCTCGAAGCGCACCTGATCGTTGCCCTTGCCGGTGGCGCCGTGGCTCAGCACGGTGGCCCCGCGCTCCTTCGCGAGCTCCACCTGACGGCGCGCGATCACCGGCCGGGCGAGCGCGGTGCCGAGCAGGTAGCGCCCTTCGTAGATGGCGCGCCCAGCGATGGCAGGGAAGATGAACTCGGTGACGAAGCTCTCCTTGAGATCGGCGATGACGACGTCGTCGGCGCCGTTCTTCCGCGCTCGGCGCGCCACCTCGTCGAAGTCGTCGTCTTGCCCCACGTCGGCCACGAAGGCGATGACGCGGTAGTCGCAGAGCCGCAGCCACTCGAGGATGACGCTGGTATCCAGCCCGCCCGAGTAGGCGAGCACGACGGTCTTGTTCTTGGTCATGAGGGGGTCCTCGTCGCTGTGGGTTGGGTGGAGGTGCGTCGCGAGCGCTCCGAGAGACGCGACAGCACCTCGGCCGCCGCGCGCTCGGCGCTGTCGAGGGCGCCTTCGAGGTAGCCGTTCCAGTAACGCGCGGTCTCGGTGCCGGCCCAGTGGATCCGGCCCACCGGGGTGCGCCACACCTTCGCGAAGGCGGTGATCCCCCCCGTCGGAAACGAGGCCACCGGGCAACCGCCCGTGAACGGCTCGCTCGCCCAGTCCTGCTCGGCGAAATGTACGGCGGAGGCGGCGGGGACGCCGAGGAGCCGCTCGATCTCGGCGAGGGCAAGCTCACGGCGCTCGGCCGGCGCGAGCGCGCTCCACTTGCGAGCCTCGGTGCCCACCACGAAGCCGACGATCGCGGCCACCTCGCCGTCGGCGGACGAGTTGTCGAACAGACAGGAGATGGGGCCACCGGACGCGATCGCCTCGCCGCTCATGCCCCGCCGTCGCCAGCTCGCCTCGGGGTAGAACGCGAGCACCTTGGTGGTGGCGCCCATCGCCCAGCGCATGAGGAGCTGATCGCGCAACGCGGGCAGCGCCGGCTCGAACTGGAGGCGACCGGCGAGGTGCGGCGGGAGGGCCACCACCACCAAGCGCGCGCGGATCGAACCATCGTCGGTGTGCACCACCACCTCGTCGTCGGTCTGCACGATACGGTGGACGGGAGTCTCGAGGCGCAGCCGCTCGTGACCCAACCGCTCTGCGAGCCGCGTCGAGAACGCCTGCGTGCCCTCGTGCACCCGCAGCGCTTGGGCGCCCTCGGGCACGTCGATGAGCTTGCGGAAGCTCCCCGCCGAGTTGATGTAGAACAAGAAGTGCAACAGCGACAGCTCCGCCGGCTCCGCGCCCATCACGGTGCGCACCGCGAGATCGAACATCTGCCGGCCCTGTCGCGAGCGGATGAGGCGAGCGCGGGCCGCCTCCACCGTGGTGGCGTCCCACTCCGCGGCCCGACGAGCCATGCTCGGATCTTCGAGCGGCACGCTGCGCGCCATCGCGTCGAGCTTGCGGAGGCCGAGCTCGGTCTCGAGGAGGGTGAGCCACGACAGCGACGGGATGCGGCCCTCGTAGGTGGAGCGAGCCCCATCGAGCTCCACCACCTTGGTACCCTCGTGTCGCTGCGCGAACGTGGTGAGGCCGAGCTCCTTGGCGAGCTTCTGCATCCGCAGCTGCCCGGCGCCGATCCACTGCGCGCCGTGCTCGAAGATGGCTCCGCGGTGCTCCACGCTGAGCGTGCGACCCCCCACCCGATCGCGCGCCTCGACCACGACCACGTCCCGGCCTTGCTCGCGGATCAGGTGCGCAGCGAACAGGCCGGACAAGCCGGCGCCGACGACCACCACATCGACGGGAGACATCACCACCTCGTCCTACTCGGGTCGCGACCGACGCGAAACCCCGGGGCTCGATTCGCTGGCTCACGACCGCATACGATGTGCTACATAGCCGCCATGCGCGCTCATCTCGGCTGGCTGCTGGTGGTGGCAGCTTGCACTCAGGCAGCCTGCAATCAGGCACCCACCCCCCAGAAAGACGGCCCCGACCAGAGCCCCGCGGAGGCGCCCGGCGCCGCAGAGAGCGCCGCTCCGAGCGGCGCCGCCCAAGCCGACGACGTCATGGACGGCTGTCCCGGCGAGCAGTCTGGCCAAGGCTGCGGCGACACCCCACCCGCCGACGCCGAGAAGACCCACTTCGGCAAGGCCTTCGCGCTGAGCGCCGAGGAGTCGCTGGCGACCGCCGCCAGCCGGCTCGGCGCGAGCGAAGGAGGAAGCGGCGAAGAGACGGTGAAGGTGAGCGGCACGGTGGAGGCGGTCTGCCAGAAGAAGGGCTGCTGGATGGAGCTGCGCGACGGGGACGCGAGCGCCAAGGTGTTCACCTACGCCGGAGAGTTCTTCCTCCCCATCGGCACCGCCAAGGGCCGCAAAGCGCTGGTCGAAGGCAAGCTGAAGGTGAAGACGCTCACCGAGAAGTTCGCGCAGCACCTCGCCGAGGATCAGGGCGAAGACCCCGGCCAGGTCACGGGACCGCAGCGGAAGCTCGTCCTCGAGGCGACCAGCGTCGAGCTCCTGTAGCCGGTCGCTCGCGCTCCGCACCACCTCCACCGTCACCATCCGAGACACGTGACCAGCAGCGACGAAGGCTCGAGCGGGCACGGCACGAGCGCGCATGGCGCGAACGCGGTCGGCAGCACCGGGCACCGCAGCTCGAGCGCGGGGGCTCCGGCGCTTGGCGAGCTGCCCGCCGGAGACCGGCTCATCTGGGACAAGGGCGGCGTGACCGACGCCGAGATGATGCGCTACACGGCGCGTGACGACTGGCGCCTCGATCAGCGCCTGCTCGCGTACGACGTGGCCGCCACCCGCGCCCACGTCAACGGCCTCTGCCGCATCGGTGTGCTCGCGGCCGACGAGGGGGCGCGGATGGTGAGCGCGCTCGACGCGCTCGCGGCCGAGGTGCGACGTGGCGACCTCGTCCTCACCGAGGCCGACGAGGACGGTCACAGCGCGATCGAGGCGCGCCTCATCGCCCTCCTCGGGGACACTGGCAAGAAGGTCCACACCGGCCGCAGCCGCAACGACCAGGTGTTGGTCGCGCTGCGCCTCTACGAGCGCGACGCCGTCGACGCCCTCGCCGAGGCCACGCGCGCCGCGGCCCTCGCGTTGCTCGATCGCGCCGAGTCGGAGCGGATGACCCCGCTCCCCGGCTACACCCACCTGCAGCGGGCGGTGCCCTCGTCGGTGGGCCTGTGGCTCTCCGCCATCGCGGAGGGCCTCGCCGACGGGCTCGACATGCTGGCCGCCGTCCGCCGCCTCGTGGATCGCTCCCCCCTCGGCACCGCCGCCGGCTACGGTGTCAACCTGCCCCTCGATCGCCGCGGCGTGGCCGACGAGCTCGGGTTCGCGGCGGTGGCCGACAACCCGATGGCCGCGCAGGCCGCTCGCGGCATCGTGGAGGTGCAGCTCCTCACCGCGGCCTGGCAGCTCCTCGCCGTCGTTCGCCGGTTCGCGTGGGACGTGTCGCTCTTCACCACCTCCGAGTTCGGCTTCGTGCGCCTCGCAGACCGGCTCACCACCGGCTCGTCGATCATGCCCAACAAGAAGAACCCCGACGTGATCGAGCTCATGCGGGCGGCTTGCGGTGTGGTGCAGGGCGCGATCGCCGAGATCGGTGCGATGCTCTCGCTGCCGAGCGGCTACCACCGCGATCTGCAGCTCACCAAGGCACCCCTCTTCCGCGGCGTCGACGAGACGTTGGCGACGCTCCGCATCGTGCCCCTGGTGGTGACGGGCATGGAGCTCGACGCCGCGCGCATGCGCGAGGCCTGCAGCCCCGAGCTCTTCGCCACCGATCGGGCGGTGGAGCTCACCGCCCGAGGGGTGCCGTTTCGCGACGCCTACCGGCAGGTGGCCGAGGCGATGACGAGCCTCGAGCCGGGCGACCCCGACGCGAGCCTGAAGGCCCGCACCTCCCCCGGCGGCCCCGGCGCGCTCGCCCTCGAGCGCCTCCGCGCGCGCCTCTCGTCGTGAGGGGCTGACGCGCCCGCCACAAAAACGTTGGCGCGCCGTCTCGCGCTCGCGACCTGACCCCGGCGATCGTGGTAAACGCGGTCGGTCATGGGGGAGTCCCAGCCTGCCGCCGCACCGAAGAGCTCCACGCTGATCTACGGGATCGACGACGTGCCCCCCGTCGGGGAAGCGCTCACCCTCGGGTTCCAGCACTACCTGACGATGTTCGGCTCCACCGTGGCCATCCCCCTCATCATGAGCGGGCCGCTCGGCATCGCCGACGATCCAGCCCGGCTCAGCGCGCTCATCGGCACGATGTTCTTCGTGAGCGGGATCACCACGCTCCTTCAGACCACCTTCGGCAACCGCTTGCCCATCATCCAGGGCGGCACCTTCTCCTTCCTCGGTCCGGCCATCGCCGTCTGCAGCGCCGCCGCCGCCAACGGCGCCGGCTTCGAGCTGCGCATGCAGGAGGTGCAAGGGGCGGTCATCGTCGGCGGCGTGGCCGAGGCCGTCCTCGGCTACAGCGGCGTGGTCGGCCGCATGTTGCGCTACCTCGGGCCGGTGACGATCGCCCCCACCATCGCCCTCATCGGGCTGTCGCTGTTCAAGTTTGGGGCCCCGTTCGCCGGCAAACACTGGGGAATCGGCGGGCTCACCATCGGGCTCATCATCCTCTTCAGCCAGTATTTGCGGCAGCGGCACCGCGCCTTTGAGCTCTTCCCCATCATGCTCGCCATCCTCGGCGCCTGGGGCGTGGCGGCGGTGCTCACCTACGCCGGCGTGTTCGGTCCCGGGCACCCCTCGCACGTGTCCACCGACAAGCTCGCCGCCTCACCGTGGTTTCATCTCCCGCTCCCGTTTCAGTGGGGCATGCCCAAGTTCGGGGTGGCCGCGGCGGTGGGCCTCTTCGCCGGCTACGTCGCCTCGATGGTGGAGTCGGTGGGCGACTACTACGCGTGCGCCCGCCTCGCCGGCGCCCCGGTGCCCGACGCCAAGACCGTGAACCGCGGCATCGGCATGGAAGGGCTCGGCTGCGTCATCGCCGGCGTGTTCGGTACCGGCAACGGCACCACCAGCTACAGCGAAAACATCGGCGCCATCGGCCTCACCCGCGTCGGCAGCCGCCGCGTGGTGCAGATGGGTGCGGCCATCATGCTGGTGCTCGGCGCGGTGGGGAAGTTCGGGGGCCTCTTCACCACCATCCCCGAGCCCATCGTGGGGGGCATGTACTGCGCGATGTTCGGGATGATCGCTTCGGTCGGCCTCTCGAACCTGCAGTTCGTGGATCTCAACTCGGCGCGCAACCTCTTCATCATTGGCTTTTCCTTCTTCATGGGGTTGAGCGTGCCCGAATACTTCGCCCTCGACGCGAACAAGCTCGCGTTCGAGCCGGGCTGGCTCGCGAGCATCCTCAACACGATCGGCGGCTCGGGCATGGCCGTCGGCGCCATCATCGCGGTTTTTCTCGACAATACGATCCCTGGCACCGACGCGGAGCGGGGCATCGTCGCCTTCTCGCGCGGCCACTGACGCGGAGCGTTCGGCCCCGGCGCGCGCCGTGTTGGCGGCCCTCGTCGCGCGGGCGAGAGGCCCCCTGATGATAGCCGTTTACCCGGTCCCGCAGCTGAGGCATAGCTCGCGCCGGAATGGAGCTATGAAGAAAAACATCTGCAAGACTCTGAGTGGACCTATCTTGGCTTTTGGCCTCGCGACGCCGTTTCTCGTCAACTGCGACGGGCTCCCTGGCATCCCCGGCCTCGACTGCGACGGCCTCAAGACCGGCGACTTCAGCGCGCTGAAGCTCGAGGGGAGCGCCGCGGGCAGCGTGAAGAGCTTCTTGGGGGCGACCGTCGAGCTCGACAAGTTCGTGACGGAGGTGGAGACGAACCTCATCGCGAGCTGCCAAGAGTTTGGCAAGGCGCTCGGGATGGACGAGGCCGAGCTCGCCGCCCAGCCCGACAAGGGTGAAGGCGCGAAGAAGGTGTGCGATCTCGTCAACGCGAAGATCGACGGCATCCTCAAGGCCTCGGGCAACGTCGAGCTCGAGCTCGCCTTCGACGAGCCGCGCTGCGAGGCCGACATCGAGGCGATGGAGGCGTGCTTCGCCGAGTGCGACCCGGCCTTCACCCCCGGCAGCGCCGAGGTGGAGTGCGAGGGCGGCGAGATCTCCGGCGAGTGCAGCGGCAAGTGCGAAGGCAGCTGCGCCCTCGAGGCCGGCGCCGAGTGCAGCGGCCAGTGCGGCGGCGACTGCGAGGGCAAGTGCGACGGCAAAGACTCCACCGGGCGCTGCGAGGGCAAGTGCGACGGCAAGTGCTCCGGCGAGTGCAAGGTGGAAGCGAAGGGCGAGTGCAAGGGCAGCTGCCGCGGCAAGTGCGACGTCAAGATGAAGGCGCCGAGCTGCAGCGGTGACGTGAAGCCCCCGAAGCTCGACGTGAGCTGCCAGACCAACTGCTCGGTGAAGATGGCGAGCGCGGTGAAGTGCCATCCGCCGGCCGTCTCGGTGAAGGTGAAGGGCGACGCCAAGCTCGACGGCGACCTCAAGGTCCTCGTCGACGGCATCAAGGTCGCGCTGCCGAAGATCCTCAACATCCAGATCGGCCTCGCGAAGAAGTTCCCGGCCAAGATCGAAGGGATGATCGGCGCGGGCAAGGAGCTCGCGGGCAACGCGAGCTCCCTCGGCAACGATCCGAAGATCGCGATCTGCCTCGCGGGCGCCGGCGACATGCTCGGCAGCGCCAGCGGCAGCTTCAAGGCGAACGTGAGCGTCAGCGCCAGCGTGAGCGCCTCGGCCTCGGGCAAGGGCGAAGCCAAGACCGGCGGCTGACGCCGCTCGAGCTCGGCTCGACTCGAACCATGAGCGAAGCACCGCCTCCCCCGCCCCCATTCGTCCCGGTCGGGTCGGAGGCGGTGCTGCGTTGGGCCTCTGCCCGCCGCGTGGGCTACGAGGCCCGCCCGAGCCAGGAGTGGTTTCGCGCCTGGGAGCCGTTCCACGAGATGGTGTCCCCGGCGGCCTACTACAACGCCTGCAGCTGGCCCGCGGCCCCTGGCTCCGTCACCCTCGTCGAGCCCTACACCGAGGACGAGGACAGCGGCATCGAGCCCATCGACCGCACCGTGATCGGCTTCGTGAGTCACCCTGGCCTCGCCGGTCTCGCGTCGCTGCGGGTGGGCGAGCACTTCATCACGCGCAGCACGATCCTCACCGATCCGCCGCCGCCGCTCGTGGAGCTCGGAGATCCCCTCTGGGATCAGCACGTGGTGACCCGCTCGCCGTCACCGGCCCACGCTCGGGCCACCCTCACCACCGCGCTCCGACGACTGCTCGCGCGCTGGGGCTTCACCGGCCACATCGAGCTCCGACCCGGCGCTGCCATCGTGCACTACGCCGGCTTTCAACCCACGCCCGAGGGCTACGAGAGCCTGAGCCGCGCCATCCCCCAGATCGTGACCGCCGCGCTGACCCCCGGCTGAGCGGCGGCCCCCGGCAGGCGGCGCCAGCGAACCGCGCCTCCACCAAGTTTCCACGCCCGCTGCACGCCCCAGCCCGGCGGATGCGCTAAGGTGGCGGCGATGGCTTCGATTCTCGTGGTCGAAGACGAGCCCGCGATCGCCGAGTCGCTCTCCTATTCGCTGCGACGCGAAGGCTATGGCGTCGAGACCGCGGGCACCCTCGCCGACGCCGAGGCGCTCCTCGGCACGCCGGATCTGGTCATCCTCGATCTGATGCTCCCCGACGGCAGCGGCTTCGATCTGTTGGCGACGCTGCGCCGCCTCGAGCGTCCCCCCGCGGTGATCATCCTCTCGAGCCGCGACGCGGAGGCAGACCGCGTGGCCGGCCTCGAGACAGGCGCCGACGACTACGTCACCAAGCCGTTCTCTCCGCGCGAGGTGGTGGCGCGGGTGCGCGCCGTGCTGCGGCGCACCGCCCGCGACGGAGCCCCTCGCCCCACCGAGCCCCTCGCCCTCAGCTGCGACGCCCAGACGCGGCGGGCGACCGTGCACGGGCAAGCGCTGGAGCTCACCCGCGTGGAGTTCGATCTGCTCGCGTGCATGCTCGCGGCGCCGGGGCGCGTGTTCACGAGGGCTCAGCTCATCGAGCGGATCTGGGGTGACAACTTCGCCATCACCGATCGCACCGTCGACTCCCACGTGAAGGCGCTGCGACGAAAGGTGAGCGCGGCGGGGGGCGACGCGGCCCTCATCGAGACGGTGCGCGGCGTGGGGTATCGCGTCAGCGACGACGGGTAGGAGGCTTCGAGGCGCACATGGCTCGCATGATCGTGGTCACGCTCGCCTCGATCGGGCTCATCCTGTTCGTCTCGTTCATCGCCGCGCGCCTGGTGCGAGCGCGCACCGCGGGGATGAGCGTGCGGATGCAGATCTTCCTGGCCCTCGCGCTCATCGTGGGGGCGTTCGCGTTGGGCCTCGGTCTGATGGTGCTCGACCGCGTGAAGGCACGCGCCGACCTGCTCGGGGCAGAGGCAGCGGCGGGGGAGGCGCGGGCCATCGCCGCGCTGGTCAGCTCGGAGATGGAGGACAAGGGGGCCTCTCTCACCGACGTGGCTGCGCGCATCGAGCGCACCGGCGACGAGCCTCCCACCACCGAGCTGAACCTCACCCTCTTCGACACCGACGGCCGCGTCGTGCTCTCGGTGGGTCGCAGCGCGGACGAGGCGGGCACCGTCGCCCGCAGCGCGCCCATCCTCGTCGGCGGCGAGGAGGTGGGGAGGGTGCGGGTGGTCAAGCCCACCCTCGTGATCCGCCGCACCCTCGAGGAGTTCAGCGGGCCGGTCCTCATCATCAGCCTGCTGCTCGGGATGGTCGCGGCCGGCGCCGCCGCCCTCATCGGCCGCACCATCGCCCGCCCCATCGAGACGCTCACCCGCTTCGCCGAGCGCGTGAGCCGCGGCGACCGACGCGCGCCGCCTCCTCCCGGTCACGGGCGCGAGGTGGCGCGCCTCAGCCGAGCCCTCGACTCGATGCGCCGCGAGCTCCAGGGCCGCCCCTTCGTGGAGACCTTCGCCGCCGATCTCTCCCACGAGCTCAAGAACCCGGTGGCCGCGATCCGCGCGAGCGCGGAGGTGCTCCACGATGGAGCGCTGGGCGAGCCGGAGGAAGCGGAGCGCTTCGTGGGCCGCATCCTCGAGGCCACCACCCGCATCGAGGCCCTGCTCGGGGATCTGCTGAGCCTCGCCCAGCTCGAGGCTCGCGGCGTGGAGGATGCCGACGTGGTCGATCTCGGGCGCGAGGCGGCGGTGGCGATCGCGAACGCGAGAGAGGTCGGGGTGGAGGTCGTGCTCGCGCTCGAGGGGCAGGTGTCGGTGCGCGGCGACAGCGCGTGGTTGTCGCGCGCCATCGAGAACCTCGTCGACAACGCCCGCCTCCACGGCGAGCCCGGTCCGGTGCGGGTGCGGGTCTTCCGCGAAGGCGACGAGGTGCGCTGCGACGTCACGAGCCCCGGCCAGGTGATCAAGGGGGTGAGAAATCGCATTTTTCGACGCTTCGTGACCACCCGCGCCGATCGTGGCGGCACCGGCCTCGGGCTGGCCATCGTGCGAGCCATCGCCGAAGCCCATGGCGGCGAGGCGGCGTGTGTGGCACTAGGCCCCCCCGAGGTCACCTTCCGGATCAGCCTTCCGGCTGCATGACCGCGCTCTTCATGGAAAACATTCATGTTTTTGTTTTCCACGGACTCTCCTTCAACTTACCATGCGCCCCGCGCAGCCAACGCGCGATTCCTTGGTTAAGGTTTGTAGAGGCATGCTCGACCCCGACTCCCCCATCCCCCACCACGTCGCGATCATCATGGACGGCAACGGCCGCTGGGCTCGGGCCCGCGCGCTGCCCCGCTCGGCCGGACACGCCGCGGGGGTGCAGACGGCGGCCGAGACCTACCGCGCCTGCCAGGAGCGCGGCGTCCGGTTCCTCACGCTCTACGCCTTCAGCTTCGCGAACTGGAACCGACCCGACGATGAGGTCGCGATGCTCATGCGCCTGTGTGGCGACTTCTGCGAGGGCAACCGCGACGACTTCGTGCGGCGCGGGATCCGCCTCGAGGTGATCGGCGATCTCGACGAGCTCCCCACCGACACGCGCCGCAAGGTGGAGGCCACCATGGCCGCCACCGAGGCCGGTGAGCGCATGACCCTCGTGCTCGCCCTCGGCTACGGCTGCCGCAACGATCTCATCGGGGCGATCCGCGCCATCGCGGCCCACGCCCGCGCCGGCATCCTCCTCCCCGAGGAGATCGACGAGACCTCCCTCCGCCGGTTCATGACCACCCGCGACATGCCGGATCCGGATCTGGTGATCCGCACCGGCGGCGAGAAGCGCCTGAGCGACTTCCTCCTCTACGAGTGCGCCATGAGTGAGCTGTTCTTCTGCGACGCGATGTGGCCCGAGTTCGACGCCGCCTTGCTCGACGAGGCGATCTCCGCCTACGGGAAGCGCCAGCGGCGCTTCGGCCGCACCCCCGAGCAGATCATGGCCGCGGCCGCGGCGAGCTGACCGCCCGCGACCTCCGAAGGCACCCGGGGCGCGCGGGCTACCAGCTCGCGCTCGCGCCCCCGCCACCAAACGAGCCGCCACCGCCCTTCCAGCGCGAGCTCGACGACGACGACCCGCTCGAGCGCGAGCCGCCGAACGACGACCCGCTCGAACGCGAGCCACCAAACGACGAGCCATCAAACGACGAGCCGCTCGACTTGGTGGGGCCGAATGACGAGCTCTCCCACGAGCGGCTCGAGGGCGAGCTCGACCACGAGGAGCCACCGTAGGTGCTCGACGCGCCGCCGTCGCTCGCGTTGACCACCGCCGCGAACGCGCCCAAAGCCCCGACGAGGACGGAGACGGCGAAGTGTCCCAGCGCGAGCGGGAACGGCTCGGCCTCGTTGGTGAGCCCCGCGAGGATCGCGATCCCCACGAGCCCGAAGCCAAGCACGAAACCCACCGCGAACGGTCGGAGCATGGTCGAGGACGCACTCCCTGCGCCACGCACGAACGCGGTGGCCACCGCGAGGCCGACCGCGGTCGCGGCGAGAAAGTCGAGGGGCCGCCCGAGCGCGAGGCAGAGGCCGATCGACGCGGCGATCCCCGCCAGCGGCGCCATGAACGCGAGCCCGGCGAGCGCGCTCGGGGGCGGCGGCTGCTCGTCGGGGTCGAGCGAGCGCCGGCGCCGCCGCCCGAGCGCCCACCCGAACGCGCCTCCGGCCAGCCCCCCCAGCCCGAGACACCCAGCGTAGGGGAAGGCGACCCAGCCGAAGGGCCGCGGCGGCGCCGCGGGCCGGTCCGGCGCGCGCCCGCGGGGTGCGCCCGAAGGCCCCCTCTCGCCGACCGGCGCCTCGCTGCGGGGTTCCCTCGCCCCTCGCTCGCGCGCTGGCCCTGCGGAGTGGCGTCCGATGACGCCGTCGATCACCGCCGTCACCGCCGCCGCATAGTCGAGCCTTCGGAGGTGCGGCTTGACGCGCTCGAGGATGGCGGCCGCGGCGCCGTCTGGGATGAACGGCTCGAGCCCGTAGCCCACCTCGAGCCGCATGCGCCGATCGGCCACGGCGAGCACGAAGAGCACACCGTCGTCGCGTTTCTTGGCGCCCCCGCCCCACAGCGTGGCGACCCGATGGGCGTAGTCCTCGATGGGCTCCCCTGCCGTCGTCTGCACGAGCAGCACCGCGATCTGGACCTCGTTGCTCGCCCGGTAGCGCTCGAGGCGCTCGCCGATGGCCTCCTCATCGCCGTCGGACAGCACGCCCGCGAGATCGGTCACCGGGCGGGTGATCGCCGGCGTGTCCTGGGCGTAGGCCCGCCCGCTCCCGCACAGCGTGAGGATCATCCACCCGCACCAAAGGCACCAACGGGTCGCGGTGGTCATCCGGTCACCATCACCATGTCTCGACGTCGCTCGAGAGCGGCACCTGCTCCGGAAGCTCGAACCAGCTGGCCGCGAGCGCGGCGAAGAAGCCACCGCCGGCGCTGTTGTAGCGGGTGGCCGCCTCGTCGTAGCGGCGACGCTCGATGGCGACGCGGTTCTCGGCCCCCGAGAGCTCGGCGTTCCGCTCGACGCCGTCCGGGGCGTCGCGCCACCGCGCCTCCACCGCCGCCTGCCGCTCCACCACCGTCCGCACCTGGGCCCGCGTCCGCTGCACCTCGGCGAGCTCGGCCCGCATCGTGCTCGCCGCCCCATAGGCGCCACCGAGCACCACCACCGCGACGCAGGCCACCACCGCCAGGGCGTAGGCGAGCCAGCGCTTGCGCCGCGCCGCGGTGGCGGCCCCCACCCGCGCCGCCTCGGCCTCCGCGACCCGCACACGCGCGCGCCGCGCCGCGAGCTCGCTCACCGCGCGCTGCACGTACTGTGGCTCGATGTCGAGCTCGCGCGCCACCTCCTCGAGCTCCTCCACCGTGAGCAGCTCGGCTTGGCGCTGTCGGAGCTCGGCCGCGATCCCGATCACGTCGTCGACGTCGTCGATGTGAACCGCGCGCGGCGCGCCACCGGGCACCTCCACCCGCCGCACCTTAGCGTCCGCGACACCACCGTCAGCGAGCACCTCACCCTCGCGTTCGAGCTCCTGCTTCATGGCTTCCCCTGACCGCGCGCCCCTCCCCCACTCCCTTTGTCCCGGCAGGGACGGCCCTTGTCGTCGGCGCGGCGCAGTATAGCGGCAATGCCCACTTTGCACGCGCCTCAACCAGGCAAGGTGCTCCACGACGCGGTGGGTCCCAGGCTTGGGAAGCCCTCGACATGCGCGGTCCTCACGAGCGAATCGCCCGAACTCTACCACCCGGGTCGTGTCCAGGTGCAGGAAGAGACCCACTCGAGACACGGGGGCGAGAGGTCGAACGATAGGTGCTTGATTTATCCGTCTCCAAGCCGACCTGGCGGGTCATGTTGGGCTGTGTTGTCGACTGTGGGGTGCGCGGGCCCCGGGTAGTGCACCGTGGGGCTTCGGTTCGTCATGCTGCCGCGTGGCGTTGGTCAGCCGTCGACGACCGCGGCGCGTAAGCCCGAGAGACCATCCCCCCGCAACACACCGCTAGTTTGGGCACATATCCAAGGCTCCGAGCACGGCGGGACCATCGCCACGCCGAGAGCCAACACCCGGCCCCCGTCACGTCCCGCCCCACGAGTATGGGCACATATCGAAGCGCCCTGCTCGATTCGTCGATGTCTACTCCTCTCGTTCACCGGGTGTCACCTGCCGGTCTCCCGGCGCTTCCCCTCGCCCTCTCCCTCTCCCTCGCCCTCGCCCTCCCCCTCCCCCTCCCCCTCCCCCTCCCCCTCGCCCTCGCCCTCGCCCTCGCCCTCGCCCTCGCCCTCGCCCTCGC
>CAYOAL010000165.1:0-21623 GCA_964401935.1 uncultured Polyangiaceae bacterium | reverse complement strand
GGACTTGAACCCCCAACCCCCTGCTTACAAGGCAGGTGCTCTACCGATTGAGCTATGCCAGCGAGTCGACCTCCTTTGGGGGTAGCGTCTTGGGGTAGGCGGGAATCCCACCTTCTTCGTCACAAAAAACAAGTTAAGCCCCTGCTTTTGGCGGGTTGGGGCTTCTATCTTCTCGGGTGAGCCCTGTCAAGTGCCGGGCCGCACCCCGTTGCTGGCGCGACGAATCGCCCGATTCGGAGTAGGCTCACGGGATATGAATTGCCCGGCATGTGATCATGTCAACGCCGAGGGTGCGCGGTACTGCGCCAAGTGCGGCGCGCTCTTGCCCGTCGCCCACATCGACGGCAGCGACCCGATGATCGGGACCGTCGTCGGGGGTCGCTATCGCATCACCAACCTGCTCGGTGAGGGCGGCATGGGCCGCGTGTACATCGGCGAGCAACAGATGGGCACCGCGGTCCGGAAGGTCGCTGTCAAGACGTTGCTGCAAGAGTTCTCGAAGGACCCGCAGGTGGTGGCCCGCTTCATGCGCGAGTGCGGCACGGTGGTGGAGCTCGAGCACCCCAACACCATCAAGTTCTACGACTTCGGGCAGACCGATCAAGGCGACCTCTACATCGCGATGGAGTACGTCGACGGGCGCCCCCTCTCCGAGGTGATCGAGACCGACGGCGCGATGTCGTTCGATCGCGTCGACAAGATCATGAAGCAGGTGTGCGGCTCGCTCAACGAGGCGCACGAGAAGGGGATCGTCCACCGCGATCTGAAGCCGGAGAACGTGATCCTGACCCGTCGCGCCGGAGAAGACGATTTCGTCAAGGTGCTCGACTTCGGCATCGCCAAGCGCGACGAGGCCACGGACACCGCCAAGGAGCAAAAGCTCACCCAGGCGGGGATGGTGCTCGGGACGCCCCCCTACATGAGCCCCGAGCAGTTCACCGGCAAGGCGCTCGACCGGCGCAGCGACATCTACTCGCTCGGCGTGATGGCCTACGAGATGCTCACCGGCCAGCTCCCCTTCAAGGCGAACACCCCCTGGGAGTGGGCCACCCAGCACATGACGCAGCAGCCCCACCCGTTCGAGCAGACCGGGCCCATGGCCGCGCAGATCCCGCCGCACATCAAGACCGCCTGTATGCGCGCTCTGTCGAAGGATCCGCAGAAGCGGCACGACAGCGCCAACGAGTTCTACAAGGATCTGCACGGAGACGGCGCGTACGGGGCCGTCGCTCCGACGCAGGCAGGCGGGAGCTCGGCGACCGAGGCCTTCACCGCGCCCCCAGCCCCGGCCCCCGCGGCCGGCGCACGGAAGGGCACCGGCACCCAGATCGGAGAGCCGTTCGTTCCCCCCATGGGCGCCGTGGGAGGCCCCGTTCCGGCTTCTCCCCCTCACCACCACGGGGTGCCCACCGCCGGCGGCCAAGCGATCCCCGCGCCGCCCGGCCACTACGAAGACTCGGGCGGCGGTGGCGGCAAGGGCCTGATGATCGGCGTCGCGGTGTTGGTCGCGGGCGGCCTCGCCGCCGGCGCGTTCTTCATGCTGAAGAAAGACACGCCGGAGTCGGATCCGCCGGTTGTGGATCTGGACGAGACGGAGGACAAGAAGACGGCCTCCAACGACGACGGCGGCGACTCGGGCAGCGGCGGCGGCAAGAGCGCGAGCGGCTCGAGCGGAGGCGCCGCCCCGACCAGCTCGGGGAGCACGTCCCCCGACGCGGCGCCGGATCCCGCGCCCGAGCCCACCCCCGAGCCGACCCCGTCCCCCACCCCGACACCGACGCCGACGCCCACGCCGACGCCCACGCCGACCCCCACCCCAACGCCCACCCCGCAGCCCAACGACGCGGCGTGCCAGCGCGCCATCCAGGCCGCGGCGGCCAAGAACTGCAGCGTGGCCGCGAGCAACCTCGCCCAGTGCAACGGTCCGTCCAAGACGATGGCCCAGGCCCAGTACAACTCCAACTGCAGCGGCTCGAGCACGAAGCGAAAGGGCCCCATCCTCCGCCCGAAGTGAGGCTCGCAGCGAGAGGGAGGCAGAGAGAAGCGCGTGGCCGGCGGTGTCACCCTGTGCGGTTCGCTGTCGCGGTGGGCATCCCCCCTTGGGGCCGCGATGCACAACGCCGCCTATCGCGCCCTCGGGATGAGCTGGCACTACGTGCCGTTCGAGGTGCGCGAGCTCGGCCCTGCGCTCGCGGCGGTGCGAACGCTCGGCATTCGTGGGGTGGGGATCTCGATGCCGTTCAAGGTGGAGATCCTCGGCTTCCTCGATGACATCGAGCCGGTGGCGGCGCGCATCGGCGCGGTCAACACGGTGGTGAACGACGACGGGGTGCTCAAAGGACACAACACCGACTGGCAGGGGGCGACCCGGGCGCTCTCCGAGGTGGTGGCGCTCGACGGCGCGCGCGTGCTCCTGCTCGGCGCCGGCGGCGCAGCGCGAGCGGTGGGTTTCGGCCTCGTCGAGCACGGGGCGCGGGTGACCCTGAGCAACCGAGACGAGGCGAAGGGGCGCGCGCTCGCGGCGGCCCTCGGCGCTGTGACGACCCCGTGGTCCGACCGGGAAGAGGCGTCGTGGGACGTGCTGGTGAACGCCACCTCCGCGGGCATGGCCGACACCGATCCGTCGAGCCCGTTCCCGGCCAGCGCGATCGCAGCGGGCTCGGTGGTGATGGACATCGTGTACAAACCCCTGGACACCGAGCTCTTGCGGCTGGCAACCGCGCGCGGCGCGACCCCCATCCACGGCGGCCGTATGCTGCTCCACCAGGCTGCACGCCAGCACGAGCTCTACACCGGTGAGGACGCGCCGCTCGCTGCGATGGCGGCCGCCCTCACGGCGGCGATGGCGTGAGCGGAGTGGTGAACGATTTGTCGATCGTCGGCGATGACGGGTAAGCTCGGCTCGCCGTGTCTCGCACTCGATCCTCACGCCTCGCCCCCCAACTCGCCGCGGCGCTCGCCCTCGTCGCCTGTCAGCAGAGCTCCGCGAGCTCCGATCCACCCGAAGGAGCCCAGCCCGCCAACACCGCGGAGCCGACATCGAGCCCGGCGCCCGCCCCCGCGACGGCGGCCCCTTCGGCGAGCGCCGCCACCCAGCCCGCCAAGGCCCCGGCGGCCCCTCCCCCAGGCATGGTGAAGATCCCCGGCGGCGCGTTCCTGATGGGCGCCAACGCGGCGCTCGGCAACCCGGAGGAGCGCCCCGCCCACGAGGCCATCGTGCCCGCCTTCTTCATGGACACCCACGAGGTGACCGTCGATCAGTACAAGAAGTGCGTGGACGCGGGCGCGTGCAAGCCAGCGCACACCGACATGCAGTTCTGCAACGCCAAGTACCCGGACCGCGGCAACCACCCCATCAGCTGCGTCGATCTCTACATGGCGAAGGCCTACTGTGAGTGGACCGGGGGGCGCCTCCCCACCGAGCGCGAGTGGGAGTACGCGGCGAGCGGCGGCGCCGAGCGGCGGCGCTACTCGTGGGGCAACGCGGAGCCTACGAAGGAGAACTGCTGCTACGAGCACCCGTTCGGGAGCTGCGAGGTGGGCTCGTTCGAGCCGGGAGCGTTCGGCCTCTACGACATGACCGGCAACAACTGGGAGTGGGTACAGTCGGAGTTCACGCCGTACCCGTCGCGGCCCACCGTAGACGAGGTGCTGCCCAAGAAGCAGTACGTGCATCGCGGCGGGAGCTGGAGCCGGCGCTTCTCCAAGTGGATGCGGGTGATGCTGCGCAACCGCTGGGAGGCCGACAAGTACAGCGCGTCGCTCGGGATGCGCTGCGTGAAGCCCATCGAGCCGCTCGAGTGTCCCCCCGACACCACGCCCAAGGACGGAGCCTGTGTGCGCACGAGCGGCGACGTGATCTGCGAGCCCGCCTACAAGTTCGATGGCAAGGAGTGCAAGCCCGACTTCGCGGCCGGAGGGATCCCGCAGCCCAAGAGCATCTACCAAAGCAACACGGTGACGAACCCGCAAGAGATCGGGGGCCCCAAGGAGGGCGACGACCCCAAACAGGTCGCACCGGCCGTCACCCGCTCGCGCACCGCGCAGTTCGACGCCGACTGCCAGCGCCACTGGCCAGCCTATCCCCACTCGTACCTTTTCAAGGGCGGCGACAACTACCCCGCGCGCAAGCCCATCCTTCGTGCCGCCGGCTGCGTGCCGCGCGACATGAGCGGGAGCTGGACGAGCGCCTGCTGCAAGTAGCGCGAGGCACTTCCCCCGTCAGCCAACCCGGTGCGTAGCCCAACCACCGCGTTCGGGCCCCCCGCGCGCTTGGGTGCCCTTGGTGGGGGGAGGGTGCGGCGGCACCCTCCGGCAAACTTCAGTCGTTCTCCGTCACGCCCTCGTCCACGATGGCTCCGGCGCGGTTCACGTTGAACGAGAAGGTGCGCCTGCCGTTCTCGATGGTGACCCGGATCGAGTCCTCGTCGATGCGATCGAACGACATCGCGAGCGTCTTGTCGTTGGGGGTGACGAGCGTGTAGGTGCCGGACTGCGGGACGGGATCGATCCAGCGCATTTGCACGCCATCGATGTCGAGCTCCCAGGTGCCGCGCTCCCCTTCCCAGCTGCGCTCGCCGTCGACCTCGAAGCCCTCCGTGAGCCCGCCGTCGAGCGGTCGCTGCGTGCGGTCGCCACGCCCCACGCCCTGGCGCCCGTCGGAGAGGCGGGTCCAGGTGAGCTCGTGCTCCACGTGGCGGGTCTTGTCCTCGAAGCTCCAGGTGACGGTGGCGTCGCCGGTGACGGACACCACGCCGTTCGACAGCTCCTCCCACACGTGGTCGACCACCACCTCACCCATGTCGTTCCGCGCGACGGTGATGGCGTGCGAGCCGCTGAAGGTGTGTCCACGGAAGGTGCAGTTGCCAGCGTTGACGCCGTACTCGACGGTGAGCGTGTTGCCGGTGAGGGTGATCTCCGCGCACGGCAGCTGCGAGGTGACGTAGTCGCGGATCTCCTCCGCTGCCTGCTCGACGGCACCACCGATCGTGAAGTCGGTGGTGATCTCGATGCTACCGCTCATCACGCTCGCGGCCTGAGAGGAGATCGAGGCCTCTTCGAGCGCGTGCAGCGCCTCACCGGTGGTCAGCGGCTCCTTGTTCTCCTGACGGCAACCAGGGAGTGCGGCGACGACGATGGCGATGGCGGCGGTGGCGATGAAGGTCTTGGTCATGGGGTGCTCCTCGTTGGTGCTCGCGAGCACGGATTGCAGCGCCTGTGCCAACACTAGTACACTCATAATTCTCAACACATGCAACAGTTCGGGCGAGCGCTGTGATCCAACGTTCACGCGCTCGGTGCGAATGGCCGTGGGTCGCCGAGGCCCTCCGCGACCGAAAGCGAAAGGGGAGATCGAGCGTTGACGCGACAGCGGGTTGCTTTTTGGCGTGAATCCACCAATCACTTCGATAGGTCCTCCGAGAATCTCCATCGTAGAGAACACATGATGACGCGCTCGACTCGCTCTTGGATGCTCCCCGCTCTGCTCTCTTGCCTCGGGGCCGCTGGCGCCCTCGGCGCCGCTGGCTGCACGAGCACGACCGGGCCCGAGGTCGTGGCGCCGGTCGAGGCGGTGCCCCCCGCCGCGAGCGCCGAGGAGAAGCCACCGCCGCTGCCGAGCGACCTCGCGGATCTGGTAGACCGCGTGAGCCCTTCGGTGGTGAACATCAGCACCCTCCACACCCACAAGGGCAGCGGTCACCCGTTCGAGATGCTCGTCCCCGAGCTCCGCCGCCCGCAGCCGCGCGAGGGCGCTGGCACCGGCTTCATCATCGACGGCGCCGGCCACGTGGTCACCAACGCCCACGTGATCCAGGGCGCGGAGGAGGTGCACGTTCACTTCATGGACGAGCGCGAGTTCTCGGCCCGCGTGATCGGGCGCGACAGAAAGCTCGACCTGGCGCTCTTGAAGATCGACGGGCCCGAAGACCTGCCCAGCGTGCGCCTCGGCGACTCGTCGATGCTCAGGGTGGGTGAGTCGGTCGTCGCCGTCGGCAACCCCTTCGGTCTCGGCCACACCGTGACGATGGGCATCGTGAGCGCGAAGGCGCGCACCATCGGCGCGAGCGCCTACGACGACTTCATCCAGACCGACGCCTCCATCAACCCCGGCAACAGCGGCGGCCCCCTCTTCAACCTCCGTGGCGAGGTGGTCGCGATCAACACCGCGATCCGCGCCGGCGCGGATGGGATCGGCTTCGCGATCCCCATCAACACGCTCAAGGACGTGCTCGATCAACTCAAGCAGAAGGGCTTCGTGGAGCGGGGCAAGCTCGGGCTCGTGTTCCAGCCGATCACCGCCGAGATGGCCAAGGCGCTCGGGCTCGACCGCCCGCGCGGTGCGATGGTGAGCGACGTGCTCCCGGGGAGCTCGGCGGGGCGCGCCGGCATCCTCGCCGGCGACGTGATCCTCACCATTCACGGGACGCCGGTGAACCGCGCCGAAGACCTGCCGCGGACGGTGGCGCGGCACTCGCCGGGGAGCTCGATCGGGATCGAGCTCTCGCGCAACGGCAAGCTGATGACGGTGTCGGCGGTGCTCGACAAGCTCGAAGGCGACGAGCCCCCCCTCCCCCCTCCCCCCGCCGCCCCGAGCAAGCCGACCGGCAAGGTGATGCTCGGCATCGAGCTCGGCAAGTTCGACGACGGGGTGCGCGTGATCGGCTTTGCCAAGCCGGTGAAGGGGCTGCGGGTGGGCGATCTCGTGGTGGAGGTGAACGGGGAGCGCGTCACGACGGTGGCCGACGTGCCCCCCGCGCTCGAGAAGACGCGCCCGCGTGGCAGCGCGCTGTTCAAGGTGCAGCGGGGCAAGCTCCATCGCTACGTGGGGGTGCCCCTCGATGACTGAGAAGAGGCCCCCCTCGGTGATTGAGCCGAGCCCACGAGAGGGGCGCGGCGTCGGGCAGCGCGGCGTCGAGGTGTGTGATTCGGCGCGACCCCACGGGCCGGGTTCGCCCGCCGGTCGGGTCTGCTAGGATGTCGCGCCGTGTCGAGCCGTCCTCCTCAAGCAGCGAATCCCACCGAGCTGGTATTTCGTCGTTTCGCGGTGGAGGTGGTGGACGGTGACGACACCGGCAAGCGCGTGGTGTCCGAAGGCCCCGAGCTCCAGATCGGCACCGCCGCGAGCAACGAGATGGTGCTCACCGACTCGACGGTGTCGCGTCATCACTGCGTGGTGGTGGCGGCCGACGATGGCTTCCTGCTCACCGATCTCGACAGCCTCAACGGGGTGAAGCTCGGCAGCTACCGCATCCACGAGGCCTTCCTCAAAGACCGCGCGATGTTTCGCCTCGGCCGAGTGAAGGTGTCGTTCTCGCTCGTCGAAGGCGACGTGCACCTGCCCCTCGATCAGACCGGCGAGCTCGCAGGGCTGGTCGCGGAGAGCTCGGCGCTGCGGCGGCTTTTCGCGCGCTGCCGGCGCGTGGCGCAGAGCAGCCGCACCGTCCTCGTCGAGGGCGAGCGCGGCACGGGCAAGCGCAGCCTGGCCCACGCGATCTGGAGCATCGGGGCCCGGGCGAGCCTGCCCTTCGTGGAGCTCGACGTGGCCGCCCTCGCCCCGCGCGCGCTCGACGACGCGCTCTTCGGCGCCGAGGGAGCCATCGCCCGTGCCGGGGACGGCACCCTCTACCTGGCGTCGGTAGGCGACCTTTCACCCGAGCACCAAGAGCGACTTGGAGAGGCGCTCGACAGCTGCACGGCGCGGGTGATCGCCGGCTCGAGCTACGACATCCGTCCTTCCGTCAACCGGGGGCGCTTCCGCGCCGATCTCTACCACCGGCTCGCCGCCGTCCGGCTCCACATCCCTCCGCTCCGCGACCGAGCCGCCGACATCGCGCCGATCGCGCGACAGCTGGCACAGCTCGAGACGCCCGAGGCCCCACCGCTCTCCGAGGAGCTGTGCGAGGCGCTGACGCGGCGCGCGTGGCCAACCAACGCCGACGGGGTGCGCGAGGCGCTCGCCCTCGAGCGGGGCTGAGCGGGACTTGGTTTCGCCGACCGAGGCTCCCCTCGCACCACCTCGCCCTACAAAATCGGCCGCTCGAGGCGAACCGATCCGGCGGCGCTCACGTAGGGTGAGTTGCATGTCTACCGGTGCTTGCTAGCCTGTTCGGGAAGCTCGTTGTCGCAGTGAACCTGCGGGAACGTGCTCTCGAACTTGTTTCTTGCATCCCGAGCCGAGTAGGCTCGGGCACCGTGCGGCGTCGGCCGCAATCAACGCCCACTCCCGCAACGCAGGAATGCCCGCTTTGCGAGAGCTTCGGCACTCTGACCGCGCTCTCCGCGCGCACACGGCAACCACCGCATCGTAATCCTGGGGAAGGAAGACTCAATCCATGGCTTTCAGCAATTCGAAGTTCACGCTCCTCGCTGCTCTCGTTTCGGCGGCCGCGCTCATCTCCTCGGTGGGCTGCTCCGATGACACCGACGGAACCGGCGGCGCCGGGCCCGGCAGCGGCGGCAACGGCGTCGGCGGCGGCAACGGCGGCTCGGGCAACACCGGCAACGAGGGTGGCTCCGGCGCTCAGGGCGGCAGCGGCGGTGGCGGCACCACCGACTGCGAGGCGTACTGCGCGGCCAACCTCGCCAACTGCACGGCTGGCAACGTGCAGTATGCCACCGACACGCCCACCGACGAGTGCGAGGCGATGTGCTCTCTCTGGGATCAGGGAACCCCGGGCGCGATGGCCGGTGACACCACCGAGTGCCGCGTTTATCACACGGGCGCTGCGGCGAGCGACGCGGCCACCCACTGCCCGCACGGCGGCCCCTTCGGTGGCGGCGTGTGCGGCGCCGACCAGTGCGAGGTGTTCTGCGCGGCGGTGGTGCTCCTCTGCACCGGCGACGACGAGATCTACTCCTCCGAGGCCGACTGTCTGACCGACTGCGACGCGTTCGCGGGGAAGGACACCCCCTTCGTGGGCAACCCGGCCGACGCGACCGACTCGTTCGCCTGCCGCGCCTACCACCTCACGGCCGCGTCCACCAACCCTGCGGTTCACTGCCAGCACGCTGGCGGCCCGAACTCCGAGCAGGGCGACAGCGACGTCTGCAACAACTAGCTCACGGCCGCACGGCACGACGGGGAGCCTCATCCAACCGATGGGCTCCCCGTCCGTCGTTGAAGGCCGGGCTTCGTGACGGTGGGAGCGACGGGCCGCTCACCTCGTGCTTGGCCGCCGGCACCGAGGTCCGTTAGGCTCAGCGACAGATCCCTATGTTGTCTTCGAGGTGGATGTTCTTGGTCGCAGCCGCAGCCGCGGTTGCTTGTGGTCCGCCAACCGTGCACCTGCGGCCGTCCAACTCGTGCGACTCGAGCCCGGATGGCCTCAAGATTTGCCGGGATCAGTGCGACAACGGCGCGTCCGCGCGGTCTTGTTACCGTCTCGGCTGGTTCTACGAGACCGGCCAGGAGGTGAGCGAGAACATGGGCACCGCGATTCAACACTACGAGCGCGCCTGCAATCAGAGCTTCGCCGTCGCGTGCCGCGCCCTCGGGCAGATCTACTGGGACGGGGAGGACGTGAAGCGAAACCCACGGAAGGCGATCGAGTACTTCCGCAAGGCGTGCTCGCTCGGGGTCCCCGAGGCGTGCCCGACCCGGGCCATGGTCGCCCAGTCGGAGGGCCGCCGGCCAGGTCCTGGCGACGACGTGTCGCTCGACGTGGGCGTGGACGCGCCCGAGGGCCCGGCCACTCCCGAAGCGCCAGGCGTCAGCGCCCCCGACACCCCTTCGGTGCAGACGCCGAAGACCGACGTGACGATCCCCACCCCCGGCATCCCCGGAGGCTGAACCGCGACCATGCACCCACCATCACGAAGCCTGTGGGTCTGCGCCGGCGTGCTCACGATGACGTGGCTCGCTGGGGGCCTCGGTTGTGATCCGGAGCCGACCGGCGACAGCACCGCCGCCGCCAACGCGGTGTCGGTGGGCACGGCCGCCGGTGGCCAGGGAGGCAGCGGCGCGAGCACGGGCACCGCAGGCGCGGGCGGCGTGGGAGGCGGCGCGGGCGGCTCGGGCGGGGGCGGCGACACCGTCAACGGCTGCACCCTGGAGAGCGCGCTGGATCGCACCGGACAGGCGAACGTGCTCATCAACAGCATCAGCCCGTGGGACTTCAACCACCAGGCCTGCGTGATCGTCGATGCCGGCACCACCGTGCGCTGGGAAGCGGCTAGCTTCGGGCTCCATCCGCTCATCGGAGGCGTGGCGCCGACGCCCGACGCTGCGAGCCCCATCAGCGACAACACGGTGGTGGAGGACGGCGCGACGGATTTCGTCGAGATCACGCTCGACACCGCCGGGGACTACCCCTATTTCTGCCAAAATCATCCCACCAACATGCTCGGCGTGATCTACGTGCAGGGTGGGTCTTGAGGCAGCTCCTCCGCTAGGGCGCTCCGAGCGCTGCGCGACGATCGGGGCAGCGACGATCGGGGCCGCGACGATCGGGGCCGCGACGATCGGGGCGGAGCGATGGCAGGCGCCGCGGCGCTACCGGCTCGCTCTCGCGTTCAGTGGCGGGCGCCGTGGGCCTCGCCCGTGTAGACTCGGCGGGTGTCGAGGCGGCGGAGCAGCGCGAGCGTGTTGGGGGTCGTGGTGGCGGCGCTCGGCCACGCGTTGCTCGCCGGGGCGTGCGGCGCCCGCTCGGAGCTCCTCGTGCCCGATCCCTGCGCGGGCCAGGCGTCGGTCGGGGCCCAGCTGAGCCCGCTCGACGTGGTGATCATGATCGACAACTCGGGCTCGATGGCCTTCCTCGCGGAGCCCGGCCTCACCCGACAAGACGCGGTGGAGCGCGCGTTCGCCGACTTCTTCGCGCAGCCGGAGTCGGCGGGGATCTCGGTGAGCTTGGGCTACTTCCCGGTCATCGACGAGACGATCGCGGAGGCGTGCGACGACGACGAGACCTGCGGGGAGCCTGGCGCGTGTCAGCCGTTTCGCGCGTGCGCCCCGAGCGGCGGCGGGGCATGCCGCGACGACGTCGACTGCGAGCGCGCGGGGTTTCCCGGCGACACCTGCGAGCAGCTCGGGTTCTGCGACGACCGCACCACGAGCTGCCGCGTAGGATGGGGCGGGTGCCCCGGCGGGCCTTGCCTCCCCCTTGGACACTGCGACAACCACTACACCTGCGACGCCGCCGGCTATGCGCGACCCTTGGTGCCGATGCAGGCGCTCCCCGAGGGGGCCCAGGCGGTGCTCGCAGCGCTGACGAAGCTCACGCCGGTGGGCTCGACCCCCACCCTCCCCGCGCTCGGTGGCGCGATCGAACAGGCCACGACCTGGGCTGCCAGCCACCCCGACCATCACACCATCGTCGTGCTCGCCACCGACGGCCTCCCCACCGCGTGTGATCCGGAGATCCAGTCCGGCGATCCACAGATCGCCATCGACAACCTGAGCGCCACCGCAGCGGCCGGTCTCACCGCTGGGGTGCGCACCTTCGTGGTGGGCCTCGCCACCCCCATCGATGGCACCGCGCGCGACGATCTCGACGCGATCGCCGCGGCCGGAGGCACGGAGAGCGCGTTCATCGTGGGCGCCACCATCGTCGACGAGCTCGTCGACGCGTTGGCCAGCGTCCGCCTCGACGCCGGCGCCTGCACGTTCACCATCGCCGAGGGCGTGCTCTCCACCGTCGCCCCCAGCGCACGGGTGAGGCTGGAGCTGCCGAGCGGCGAGCGCCCCTACGTGCCGTGGCGCTCCTCGCTCGAGGCTTGCGGCGCCGGCCCCGGCTTCTACCTCGATCCACCCTTCGCGCCGCGGCGGGTGATGCTCTGCCCGGCCACCTGCGAGCGGTTCGGCAGCTCGCTCTTGCGTCGGATCGAGGTGTTCACGGAGTGTCCTTCATGATAGCGCCCCGGTGGATCCCAGCGCTCGGCGCCGCGCTCGTCGTCGGCGGCTGCGAGCTCGATCGCCCCGCCGACCCCGGGCCCCCGCCGGTGTGCGACGCGAGCGATCCCAAGCAGTGCTTCGAGCGCGGGATGTCACTCCGCGACACGCAGCCCAAGAAGGCCGAGGAGGCGCTCGACCTCGCCTGCCGCGCCGCCCTGCCCGAGGCGTGCAACAACCTCGGCCTCTTGTACCTCGAGCCACCGGCCGGCTTCGCGGGCGACCTCGAGCGGGCGAGCATGCTCTTTCGGCTCGCGTGCGACCACCACGTCGCCCAGAGCTGCCACAGCCTCGCCGGCATGTACTTCGGCGCGCGTCACGTCGGCAAGGACGACAAGAAGGCCCTCGAGCTGTGGCAGAAGGCGTGCACGATGGGCCACCTGCCCGCGTGTGACGAGAGCGGCACCGCGCTCGCCAACGGCCGCGGCGCAGCCGCCGACAAGAAGGCGGCCATGAAGCTGTGGGAGAAGGCCTGCGACGAGGGAGGCGTGCTCCACGCGTGCGCAGCCTTGGGCCTCAACCTCGCGCTGGGGATCGACGACGTGAAGAAAGACCCCGACCGCGGCGGGAAGCTGCTGCTCGCGGCGTGCAACGCGCAGTATGCGCCGGCCTGCAAAGACCTCGGCGGCCTTCACCTCGGCAAGGTGCTGCCCGAGGCCGATCCGGAGAAAGGCCTCGTGCTCCTGCGGAACGCCTGCCACCTCTCCTATGGGGAGGGGTGCAACGAGCTCGGCGTCGCCCACGCGCAGGGCATCGGCACCGAGCGCGCCCCCGTCGAGGCGGCCAAGCTCTTCGAGCGCGCGTGCAACCTCCGCTCGCTCACCGGCTGCCAGAACCTCGCCATCGCGCTGCTCCACGGCGACGGCGTCGAGGCGGATCCCGAGCGCGCCGGCGAGCTCCTCGTGAAGGCCTGCGAGGGTGGACTCGCGGCGAGCTGCGCGCGCGCCGAGGAGCTCGGCCTCGAGGTGCCGAATCCGCCGCCGAGCGCGGCCTCGGGCGCTGCTTCGGCGAGCCCCGCCCCGAAGACGGCGCCAGCGGCGGCGCCGCGGCCAGCCCCGTCCGCCTCAGCGAGCGCGACGCCCGCCACGAGCGCGCCCCCGCCCTAGCCCCCCCGTCACGGCGCGGTGCGAGCGCAGCGGAACCCGAAGTGATGGAAGGCCTCCTTCGGGTTGTCGGGGAGATGGCGGCGCCGGTGAAACCCCGTCGCGTGCTCGGCGGGCCAGTACCAGGAGCCGCCGCGCACCACCTTGAACGCGTGGCCCGCGCAGGGAGCGCGCCCCTCGCACGGCCCGCGCGGATCGCGCCCGCGACAAGCGTCGCCGCAGTCGTCGCTCCGCTCGCTCCACCAGTCGTGCACCCACTCCTCGGCGTTGCCGACCATGTCGTAGAGCCCGTGCACGCCGGGCGGACGCGAGCCCACCGGGGCGAGGCTGCCCACCTCCGGCGCTCCCCCTCCGCAGCCGCGCCCGGTGTCGTCTGCGATCACGGCCAGCGCGCAGCTCGCGGGCTGGTTCCCCCACGGATGCGTGGCGCCAAGCGGACCGCGCGCCGCCCGCTCCCACTCCGCCTCGGTGGGCAGCCGCTTGTCGGCCCATGCGCAGTAGCGGGCAGCGTCGTGCCACGACACTCCGGTGACGGGGAGCGCGTCGGCGTCGAAGCCCGGGTAGAGCGGACGCGCCGCTCGGCAAGCGCCGCGCGACACGCAGTCGCGGTAACGTCGCTGCGTGACCTCGTGGCGATCGATGAAGAACGCCCCGAGCGACACCACCTCGGCGGGGACGAAGGCAGCGCGACCGCTCGCCGACTGGCCGCCTTGTCGACACACGTGGGGGTCGACGTCGACGCCACGCACGAACGAGCCAGCGGGGATGCACGCCATCCCCTCCGGGGGCGAAGGGCAAGCGGGTGGCGCTGCCGAGCTCGTGCCCGGGGCTGCCGCGGTCGCCGCGCTCGAACCGGACAGCGACGCCGACGGCGGGTCCGCCCCCTCGGGGTGCGGGGGCTCGACCGCCAGCTCGGGCCGCGACTCACAGCCGGGGCCTCCCCCCCCGAAGAGCCCCGGCGATAGCGCAAGGAGAGCCATCGCTATCCGTTGCATCGCCAACGTCGTACCATGGAGGGCTCACGTCATGGTCGCGCTGGACATCCCCTCCCTGAGAAAGCAATTCCCTGCGCTCACCCGCACCCAGAGCGGCGAGCTCGTCGCGTTCCTCGACGGGCCCGCGGGGAGCCAGGTCCCCATGCGCGTCATCGACGCGGTGAGCCACTATCTCGCCCTCAACAACGCCAACACCCATGGCACCTTCGCCACCTCCGAGGAGAGCGACGAGATGATCGCGCACGCCCGCGACGCGGTGCGCGACCTCCTCGGAGCCGGCGACACGGGCAGCGTCGTGTTCGGCCCGAACATGACCACGCTCACGTTCTCGTTGAGCCGCGCCCTCGGCCGCACGTGGCGCACCGGCGACGAGATCGTCGTCACTCGACTCGACCACGACGCCAACGTCACCCCCTGGGTGCTGGCCGCACGCGACGCAGGCGCGATGGTGCACCACATCCCATTCCATCACGCGGACACGACGCTCGATCTCGACGCCCTCGACCGGGTGCTCTCCACCCGCACGCGGCTGGTCGCGGTGGGGGCAGCCTCCAACGCCACCGGCACCATCAACCCGGTGGCTCAGATCTGTGAGATGGTCCACGACCACGGTGCCGAGGTCTTCGTGGATGCCGTGCACCTCGCGCCCCACGCGCTGCTCGACGTGGGGGCTTGGAACTGCGACTACCTCGCCTGCTCCGCCTACAAGTTCTTCGGTCCTCACGTCGGCATCCTCTGGGGGCGCGACGAGGCCCTGGGCGCGCTCCCCGCGTATCGGGTAAGGCCGGCTGGCGATGCGCTGCCCGGCCGCTGGGAGACGGGGACGCAGAACCACGAAGGCATCGCGGGCACGCTGGAGGCGATCGAGTACCTCGCGTCGCTCGCTCAACCGCCGCGACGCTCCCCGAAGAGTCGACGCTCGGGCGCCGCTCGCGCCCAGCGACGGCGCGCGCTCGGGCAGACGTTCGACGCCATCGGTCGCCACGAACGCGCCCTCTGCCAACGCCTCCTCGACGGGCTCGCGACCATTCCCGGGCTCCGCGTCTACGGGATCGCCGACACGGCACACCTCGAGCAGCGGGCGCCCACCGTCGCGTTCACCCACCCCCGCCGCGCTCCCCTCGACATCGCCACCGAGTGTGGAAAGCGCGGCATCTTCGTGTGGGCCGGAAACTTCTACGCGCTCGAGGTGAGCGAGTCGCTCGGCCTCGAGCCCGAGGGCATGGTCCGGGTGGGCCTGTTGCACTACAACACCCAAGACGAGGTCGACCGCCTGCTCGACACCCTCGAGACGCTCCTCACCTGACGCTCCGGCACGGCAGCGGCTACTTGGGACCGTTCAGGTACCAGACGTTGTCCCGCAGGGTGCCCGCGTCCGCGGTGAACATCGCGCGGAAGCTCGCCACGTCGGTGTCGAGCCACGCGTGGAAGTCGGTGAGCTTCTGTACGAAGTAGCGGTAGTCGGCGTCCTTCTGCTTGAACGGGTAGGTGCGGATCACCACCGAGCTCTCGTCGACGGGGAGGCGGCGGAGGTTGTCGCCGAGGCCCGAGGTGTAGTCGAAATAAAACTCCACGTTGGAGAGGTAGAGTCCACGCACCGGCGTACCGAGCTTGCCGGCGGCGACCGCGATGCTCTTCATCGCCTTGTCCCCGGTGAGATCGCAGCGGACCGCGCGCACGCGCCCCGCCTCGTGCATCTCGACCATCCAACGGTAGTCGGCCGCGTCGCCGAGGAAGGTGGGGATGCCGAGGTTCTCGTACCGCATCTTCAGCCCCGACAGGCGAGGATGGATGGCCACCCTGGACCGCTCGAACGCCTTCAAGATCCGAGACCGCGCTTTCGCGTCGCTCACCGCCTTCTCCACCAGCGCGCGCGAGGCGGCGTCGTTCTTTTTGTCCCAGCGGGCGATGAACGCGTCGGCGTCGCTCGAGGCGCGCAAGAACACCGCGTAGAGGGTGTGCACGTCGACGACCATCTGATCGAAATCGGCGAAGACGATGATCTCGGGCTTGGCCCAGCTGGTAAACAGGTATCCCTGCTCGGCCCCCACCCCCACGTACATGCCGCCGACGTCCTTCAACGACTTGTAGAAGCGGTGCGGGTGGCGCTCGTTGGAGATGAAGTAGTTCGTGCCCTGGATCACGTCCTTGGGCGCGGGATCGGCCTCGATGGCTGCGAGCGCGGCCTTGTGGGCCTTGGACAGTGGCTTCACCGTGCCCGCCCACGCCACGCCCGAACCGGACGCGAGACACAGCCCGACGAGGACGCACAGCCAAGGAATCGATGGCAACCGGCTCACGGAGCGCCCAGGATAACATCACCCGATAAAGAGGAACCATGAAGCGCCCTCTCCTCGTCTTCATCGGCCTCGCCGCCGCGAGCACGGCGGCCTGCGACCCACCGCCGGAGCCGCCCAAGGCCCCGTGGCAGAGCGTGGCCGCGGTGCCGCCGGAGCGCCCGATCTGTGGCTGGGAAGAGGTAACCACCGGTGAGCGTCCGCTCGTCGTCACCGCCGACGGCACGCCCGCGGTGAGCCCGGGGCAGGGCGTGGCGCTCATCGCGCCGCTGGCAGCGACGCCCTATCGCGCGGTGCGCGCGGCGCTGACCCCCGCCGACACTTCGCTGGTGCGGGTGAAGCTCTTGGTCGACGAGCGGTGGCTCCTTTCCACCACCTACCCGCAAAAGCTACGCCAGCTCCCCAAACCCCCACCTGCGGAGCGGGCCACGCGGATCGTCGGTGATCGACAGATCACGCGCAGCGTGAAGCGCCCCGCCGAGCGCTTCGCAGCGCTGCGGGTCGCCGCCGACAAGATCCACCTGTTCGTGGAGAACGACGCCCCCCGCGGCCGCGAGCTAGCGCCTTCGACGCTGCGCGAGACGTTGCGGGCGCTCGAGCCGAAGGCCGAAGTGTTCGCCCTCACCGCCACCGACGACACGCCTTGGGCGGTCGTGCTCGAGACCGCCCTCGCCGCCGCCTGCTACGACCGCGCCCCCGGCGACGAGCCCCACGAGGTGATCTTGGATTGAAGAGAGTGAGCCGCAACGCGCAGGCACACCCGATGCGCACGCGCACGCAGGAGAGCTGCACCCAACGAGGTCAGGCGTGCCTGCTTGGGTTCGCTTCGGCCTATCTTCGGCCGAGCCACTCACCGCTCGCGGGTGGGAGCTGACACGACCTCATGGTGGCAGCCCAGGGCACCACGGAGAGCGAAGCCGGGTGAGCTGAGGGGCGGGACAGCATGTCGAGGCCGTGGGACGTCGTCCGCGATGTGCCCTGGCTCGCACCCCAGCCCGACCACACCTTCTCCCCCCTCCGTGCCCGCGCGGACTTCGGCGCTGCGCTTCTGAGCGAGACGCTGCACACGATCGTCGTGCAACCCTGGTGCATCCGCGCGCGCCTGCTCGGCCTGTACTTCGACACCAACAAGTGCTTCTTGTTGCCTGGGCCGCGTGCGGCGGGAGCGGGGACATGCTCCGCAACCGCCGGGTTCGAAGGCCACCGACCGGGAGGTGCTGGCGGGAGCTGTCCACACGCCTTAGGTTGGCGGCCATGAGGCACCCGTGAGCCACCCCATGCCGAGCGGTTTCTCGACGGGGTTGTGGCGCACGACCCGAACTATCTCTACGATGAGTTACCGCATCACGCGCAGGGCACCACGTGGATAGTTATTACGGCACCGCCACCGCAGCCCGCGAAGCCGCTCAATTGTGGCTCTTTGCGGCCGGTAGCTCGAAGTCGCCGGCGCGCGTGTTCGACCCCATCCTCGGGTACCACTACCAAACCAAGGGCCCCGACGGCACGGTCATGCGCTGGTTCTTCACTCCCGGGAGCCCGGGGGGCGTGCAGCGCCCGAACGCGCGACGCTGAGTCTCTTGGCGCTCCCGCACCCTCCCCCCGTCGGGTTGCGCTTGGCGGCCCACACCCAAGCGCGCCTCGCGGGCGCAGCTCACTTTCCCGTCGGCGCTGCCTCTTGGAGGGTGCTCGGAGGCCGCGCCTCCAGGCAGCCATCTTCGCTCCACACCCCGAGCGTCGTGCCTCCCACCGCCTCGGAGATCGCGAGGACGTGCTCCGCGAGCTCGCGCTCGCTGTGCTCGCGCCGCGCGCCTTCGAACGGGTGAGGGGTGTGCCCGCGGAGATCGTAGCCGCACAGCTCCAGGCGCACCGCGGGACGGCCGGCCCGCTCGCGGGCTACCGTGAGCCGAGCCATGAAGCTCGTGCGCTCCCAGCGTTTGTCGCTGCGCTTGTCGAACACGAGGTTGCCAAGGCTGTAGAGCGCCGGGCGATCGCCGAACCAGCCCACCCCTCGCGGCACGTGGGGGTGATGACCCAGCAGCACGTCGACGTGACCCGACTGCATGGCCATCTCGATGAAGCGCTTGGCGGGGGGGTAGGGTGTGTCGGCGTACTCGACGCCTCCGTGGTAGCTCAGCACCACGAGGTCGTGGGCACGGTGGGCCGCCTCGACACGCGCGGCGAGCTCGGGCCAGCTCGCCCACGCCACATGATGACGGCCGGGATGGGTGCTGTAGCGGCCCGCGTTCCAGATGTGGGTCACCGCGAAGAACGCGACCGACCAGTCGCGCACCCGGACCACCGTGGGCTCGTAGTGTTTACCCGGCGCGCGGGACACGCCGACGTGCGCGATCCCCACCCGCGCGAGGTTGTCGAGTGTCTCGTCGAAGCCCCGCCGGCCGTAGTCCCACGCGTGATTGTTGGCGAGCGACACGAGATCGATGCCCGCCGCTCGCAACACCTCCGCGCCGCCGGGCGGCCCCGTGAACACGAGCTTGTGGTGCGGTGACTGCGTCTCGCCCTTCTGCTCGCTCAGCTGCGACTCGAGGTTGACGAAGCGGAGATCCGCGCCGGCGAGCCACGGTCGCACGAAACGAAGAGGATCGTAGGCCGGCTCCGCGAGGATGCGCTGGCCTTGCTCGCGCCCGAGGCTCACGTCGCCCCCAGCCACGATCACCAGCTCCGGCGCCTTCGGAGGCGCGAGCGGCGCTGCCCGAACCGACGACGCAGGCGCGAGCGGCGCGGTCTTCGAAGGCGCTCCTCCCGCGAGGGCGTTGTTGGGCGCCGTCGGCCCGGGCTCGCGCTCCGAGGCAGCCGGTGCCCCTCCTCCTTCACAAGCGACGCAGAGCACGGCGGCGGCGACCCACGAGCGACTCACGCTCGGTACAACGCGACAAGGAGGGCGGCCCATTCCGTCGCGCCGGAGCTCAACGGCACGGCACCTCGACCCGGCTCGGATCGGTCGCTTCGCTCGCCGACGTCTCACCGAGGACCCCTGGGTGGGCGCCCGCCGCGTCGAGCACCTCCTGCGACGCGACGCCTTCTTCGAAGCGCCACAGCGCGACCGTGTCGTCATCGACCTCGAAGGACGCGGGCGGGTCGGTCCCGTCGCCGTAGCGGGCCACCTTCGAGAGCCGCACCTCGTCGATGAGCCCCTTGAACGGAAACACCGGGTTGTAGTGCGCGTTACCGATGGTGAGCGGGCCGTCGTAGGGCTCGATCTGAAGGCCATCGGTGGCGTCTTCGTCCGTCACTGCCTGGCCGTTGAGGAACAAGCGGAAGCGGTCGCCGTCGTAGGTACCGGCCACGTGATGCCACTTCTTCGGGACGATCGCGGCGAAGCCCACGAAGGCCGCGTTGTCCCCCGTCTGGTAGCGCCAATTCAGGTGATGAACGCCTCCGTCGTCGGCGCCGTAGATGAGCAGCGCGTAGCCCCTCCGCGCGTCGTGGTGGTGGTTCGACACGATGTGCATCTCGTTCGCGTGGGTGTCGAAGCTGATCCACGCCTCGACGGTGATGGCGCCGAACTGGTCGAGGGTGCCGTCGTCGGGCACGATGACGCGGTCGTCGACGCCGTCGAACCGGAGCGCGTGACAGCGCCGATCCTCGCCGCCCGAGCCAGCGCCGCCGTCGCCGGTGCCACCACCCGCGCCGCCCACCGCCGCCTGCCCCCCCACGTCCTCGCTGTGGTCGAACCGCGCTCCACAAGCCGAGAGCACCATGAGCAGCCCCCGCAACCCCAAAGACGAGAGCCTCCCGAGACGCATCGTTCCATGCTACCAGAGCGCGGGCCCGATGCTGCGGCTGCGACACCAGACGCCCCTCGATTGGGTTCACATCGTGGAGCGAGACGTGATCGCGTTCCTCCAAGATCACGCCGCCAACGAGCGCAAGGTGTCGCAGAGCGCGCTCTCCCTCGCGGTGCAGCATCCCACCCGTCCCGAGCTCGTCGCCGCGCTGATCGACGTGGCTCGGGAGGAGCTCGAGCACTTCCGGCGCGTCTTCGAGCTGCTCACGGCGCGCGGCGCAGCGCTCGCTTTCGACGCCGCCGATCCCTACATGGGGGCCCTCTTTCGCGCCGCCAAGCGGTCGGACGTGGACGCCTACTTGCTCGAGCGACTGGTGTTGTTCGGCATCGTCGAAGCGCGGGGACACGAACGCTTCGGCCTCCTCGCCCGTCACCTCGCCGAGCCCGAGCTCCGCCGCTTCTACGCGGGCCTCGAGCGCGCCGAAGCGCGGCACCACGCGGTGTACCTCGATCTCGCGCGCGGCCTGTTCGCGCCGGCTGCCGTCGAGGCACGGATCGACGCGCTGCTCGACTTGGAGGCCGAGGTGTCGTCGCGCCAACCGCTCCGCCCCTCGCTGTTCTGAGCCTCGCGCTGGTCGAGCGCGGATAACCGGTGTTCAATCCGCACGTGCGCATCCTCCACCTCACGCGAGACTTCCCGCCTCGCAACGCCGGCGGGATCTCGACGGTGGTGGGCGGCATGGTGCAAGCGTCGCGGGGACACGGGCTCGCGACCGCGGTGATCTCGTACGACGCGTGGCGACCGCGACGCTCCGGCGGCCCTCCCCCGGTCAGGGCGGAAGACGCGC
Organism: uncultured Polyangiaceae bacterium; assembly: GCA_964401935.1. GTDB lineage: Bacteria > Myxococcota_A > Polyangia > Polyangiales > Polyangiaceae > JAPYTK01. Next base: position 748 of record CAYOAL010000165.1, on the reverse strand, counting down.
TCCGCGTGAGCTCCCCGTCCCACCGCGCCGACGTGCTCGACTTCGCGCGCGCGTTTCGGCCCGATGTGGTCCACGTGCACGACGCGCTCCTCTGGGCCGACGCCTGCGCGCTCGGGCTGCCGCGGCTCTTCACCGTTCACGTCGCGCAGGCCGTTCAGCGGCGCCTCCGCGGCCTCCCCGAACCCACCGAGAGCGAGCGCGGGGAGCGACGCGCCCTCACCGAGGCCGAGCTCGTCACCGTCCCTTGCCCCGCGGTGGCCGAGGATCTTGGGCTCGCCGGCGCACACGTCGTCCCCTTCGGCGTCGAGCCGCCGCCGCTCCCACGAGGGCCCGCCCCCGAGGCCGAGCGTGAGGGCGTGCTGTTCGCGGGACGGCTGATCGATCTGAAGGGCGTGCGGGAGCTCTTCGCGGCGATGGAGCGGGTGGTGGCGCGGCGACCGCGCGCGTCCTTGTGGGTGGCGTCCGGCCTCGTCGAGAACCGGCGCGCCGAGCGGCGCATGCGCGCGCGTCTCGAGGCCGAGGCGAGCCCGGCCCTCGCGGCGGCCACGCGCTGGCTCGGGTGGCTCCCCCGCGACGAGCTCGAGGACGCCTACGCCCGCGCCGCCGTGGTCGCGGTGCCGAGCTGGTACGAGACCTGCGGCATGGTGGCCCTCGAGGCGATGGCCCGCGGCCGCGCGGTGGTGGCCAGCGACGTGTCGGGCCTCGCCTCGCTCATCGAGCATCGCCAAACCGGGTGGCTGGTGCCCCC
>CAYOAL010000164.1:4673-21797 GCA_964401935.1 uncultured Polyangiaceae bacterium | reverse complement strand
AGCTCGCTCTCGATGAGGTTCTCGGGGATGGCGCCGCAGTTGATGGTGACGAAGGGGCCCTCGACGCGCTGGCTGCGGCGGTGAACCTCGCGCGCCACCAGCTCTTTGCCGGTGCCGGTCTCGCCCGTGATGAGCACGCTGATGTCGGTGCCGGCCACCTTCTCGAGCTTTCGGAACACCTCGCGCATCGACGCGCAGGCCCCGATGATCTCGCCGAAGCGCTTGTCGCGGAGCTCGTTCTCGAGCTTGGCTTTGTCTTGGCGCAGCGCCGACAAGAGCATCGCGTTCTGCAGGATGAGCGAGGCCTGCGAGGCGAAGATGCTGAGCAGGTCGAGCTGCGGCTTGCGGAACAGCTCCTTCACCTTGTCGTTGCCCACGTAGAGGGCGCCGATCACCTCGCCCTGTGCCACGAGCGGGGCACACATCACGCTCGAGAGCTGCAGCGCCACCACGCTCTCGCTCTTGCCGAACTGGGTGTCGCTCATCGCGTCCGAGACGATGAGCGCCCGGCCCTCGATGATCACGCGCTGGACGATGCTGTCGGAGATGCGACCCTCGGCGCTCTCGACCTTGGTCTTGTCGACGTTGCGCGAGGCGCGCACCACCCACTTGTGATCGCCGGTGCGGGTGGAGAGGGCGCCGCCGGTGTCGGTGGCGTCGAGCAAGAGCACGAAACCCTTCTGGGCGTGCGTGAGCTCGATCACGTCGTCGAGCATGATCCCGAGCAGCTCGTCGAGATCGCGCGTGTTGATGAGCTTCTCGCTGAAGGCGAAGAGCTTGCGAACGCCGGCCACCTCGTGGGAGCCGAGGGCGGTGCCCTGGGTCTCGAAGCCGGTAGACCCGGTGACGCTGCCGAGCTCGGGACCGCGCGCCTTCTTCATTTGCTCGGCGAAGATCGAGAACGAGACCTCGGAGCCACCGATGTCGAGGCGGTCGCCGTGGACGAGGCGCGCCCGGCGTTTCTTCTTGCCGTTGATGGCGAGCACACCAGCGCGCCCGAGCTCCTCGATGATGAAGTCGCGACCATCGAACGAGATCTGCACGTGGTTGGGGAGCGTTTGCGCTCCGTTGATCACCACGTCGTTGCCTGGCGCCTTGCCGATCGTCGTGACCGGCTTGTGCACGCTGTAGATCTTGGGCGAGCCTTCGGAAACGTAATACTTCAGCGTCGGCATGATGAGCTCGAGCGACCGTCCCTCGCGTTGCTCCCCCGCCGAGGTCGGCGGGTGGGACGGCGGCTAAGCATACATCACCCGAGCGCTCTCACCAGAGCGCTCCCATCACTTGCACACCCGCGCCGTTCTCCACGTTCATGAGGCCGGCGCCCTGGAGGCGGATCCACGAGTCGTCTACCTCCTGCACCCCGTTCTCGTCGCTCGCGAAGCGCGGCTGCCGCCGGCGAGGCTCGGCGAGGGCCACGCCGAGGCCCAGACCGAGCGTGCTCGCCACGCTCGTGAAGATGAGGCCGCGTCGCGGATCGTGGTTGTCGGTGGCGGCGTAGATGGCGTAGACGGGCAGGGACGCCACGCCGCCGATCGCGAAGCCACCCCACATCCAACCCAGCTGGTTCCAGGAGGGGGTCCACCAGATGGAAGCGGCGACGGCGCCGGCCACGCCCACGTTGAGGCCGATCAGGCCGCCGATGGACACGTAGTCGTTCACCGCGCCCCACTCGCACTCGGGCACGGTGTTGGGTTTACAACCGGTGGTGGAGCCGCCGGCGATCATGCTCCCGAGCCCCGCACCCCAGAAGCTCGACGAGGAGATGAGGATGTTGGTCTCGGGCACCGGCTTGAGGAGATAGTAGAGGCCCACGCCGGCTCCAGCGCCGAGGGTGGAGCTGATCACCTCGGCCCGGGCGAGGCCGCGGAAGCCCCACTCGTTCTCGGCGTTGGCGGTGGTCCACTGGGTGCCGGCGATGCCGAGACCCTCGGCCGCGCCGACGATCATGCCGGTGGCGATGGCCGAGGGGAGCCCCTCGGGCATGCCGCGCCGGAACGCGAAGCGATCGACGAGAAACACGGTGAGGGGAGCCGCCGCGCCGAAGCCGATGGGGGCGATCAGCGAGAGGCCGGGATCGACGGGCGAGTCGTGCCAGATCTCGGAGTCGATCCAGATGCCGACCCCCGCGCCCCAGGCGATCGAGGTGCCGTAGAGGAACCCCATCTCGAGCCCCGTCGACACGGGACGCCCCTGCGGAGGAGGGGGAGGCATGTAGCCGGGCGGGGGATAGCCACCCGGAGGTGGGTAGCCGCCGGGGGGCGGGTAGCCGCCCGGAGGGGGGGGTTGGCCGGGCGGGGTGAGGCCGGGAATGGGGAAGGGGAAGGTGGGCTGCGGCTGGGGTGGGGCCTGCGCGAAGGCCTCCACGCCGAGCGCCACCACGCACACAGCCACCCCGATGGAAGACAAGCGGACCGACATGTCACGCCGAGCTTACTGCACAAATCGGCGCTGCGCCCCAAGAAGGCACGCTTCCGACCGAAGGCCACCGAAGCCCAGCCCAAGGCCACCGAAGCCCCACGCAGGCGCGAGGGCCGCGGCCCCCGGCGCGGCGCACCGCGCCACGCCACCTGCGCGCGGCCATGGCTGCCGCTCGCGGCGCGCGCGGGCCAGGGGCGAACACCCGGCGAGCACGACGTCCGAGCCACGCCCGCCGCTTCTCAGTCGAGCTCGTGCTTCAGGGGGCGGGTCATCAGATCGACGAGGGCCTGTTTGGCGGGCTTGTCCTCGTAGAGCACCTTGTAGACCTCGTCGGTGATCGGCAGCTCGACGCCGAGCTTCTCCCCGAGCTCGTGCGCGCTCTTGGTGGTCTTGACGCCTTCCGCGACCTGCCCCAGCGCGGTGAGGATCTCGTCGAGCTTGTTGCCCTTCCCGAGCTCGAAGCCGACCGTCCGGTTGCGCGAGAGGGCGCCGGTGCAGGTGAGCACCAGGTCGCCCATCCCGGCGAGGCCAGCCATGGTGAGCGGCGCAGCCCCCTTGGCGGTCGCGAGCCGGCCGATCTCGGCGAGCCCTCGGGTCATCAGGGCGGCGCGGGTGTTGAGGCCGAACCCGAGGCCGTCGATGGCGCCAGCGGCGATGGCGATGACGTTCTTCATCGCCCCTCCCACCTCCACGCCGGCCACGTCGTGGGTGTAGTACATGCGCAGGTTCGCGGTGGCGAACTCGTGTTGCACCCGCTCGGCCGCGCGCTGGTTGTGCCCCGCCACGGTGACCGCGGTGGGCACGCCGGCCGCGAGCTCCTTGGCGAAGCTGGGCCCCGAGAGATACGTGAGGCGCGGGCGCGCAGACTCCCCGAGCACGTCCTCGAGCAGCTCGTTCATGAGCATCAGCGTGTCGTTCTCGATGCCCTTGGTGGCGCAGCAGAGGAGCGTCTCCGGGCCGATCGCGCTCTTTACCTCCAGCGCCACCGACCGGGTCACGTGAGAGGGGACCACGAACAGGATGAGCTCGGCGTCCCGCACCGTCTCGAACAGGTCGGAGACCGCGGTGAGCGTGTCGGGGAGCTTGAAGCCGGGGAGGTACTGGGCGTTCTCGTGGGCCTCGTTGATGGCGCGGGCCTGCGCCTCACGCCGCGCCCAGAGCCGCGTCGGGTTGTTCTGCTCGGCCAACACCTTGGCGAGCGCCGTGCCGAACGCTCCCGACCCCAAGACCGCCACGCGTGTCATGGGTGTCACGTTATGCCGGCTCGGGGCATGCGTCGACAGCCTTGGCGCGCCTCGTCATGCGTTATGCTGCGCCCCCCATGTCGCGACACCTCTCGGCGCTCCTCGTGATCTGCTTCGGCCTCGGCTCGTTGGGCGCATCGTGCGGGCAGTCGGCCCTCGCCGTCATGCCCGGGGTGGTGAACCATCCGGGCAACCGCCAGCTTCGGCGCGAGCTGTTCGAGTTTGCGATCGATCGGATTTGCACCGAGATGCAGGCGCGCAGCGTGTCGCTGCGGCTGCGCGACGAAGACCCCAGCGTGGGCCGGTTCTTCCCCACCGCGTGCAACGTCCAGCAGATGGCGACCGAGAACCTGTTCGTGCAGTTCCTCGGTCACGGCTACGCGTGGACCAACGTGACCGGGCGCGTGGGCTTCGAGGCCAGCGGCGCGGTGGAGTACAAACACGACTTTCTGATGGATGGCGGCACGATGTACATCTACTTCCGCCAGAAGACGACGACCGCCACGAGCTTCACGGTGCTGATGACCGAGCAGGGCCCGGGCACCAAAGCGGGCAACGTCGCCGGCCTCCTCGGGACGAGCGTTCAGGAGATCGCGCAGAAAGTAGGCGATCGCGTGCTGCAGCACGAGCTCGCCAGGGGCTTCACGGTCGTTCGCGAGAGCGACGGGAGCACCCTCTTCTCGCGTGGCGTGTTGCCCGTCGGCCAAATGCCTGCCGCGCCGTTCGGTCGCGGCGACTCGAGCTGGCCCATCCTCGCCAACGAACGCGCGGAGCTGCACGCGAACCAGCGCGACTACGTGGGGCCGTTCACGGTGACCGACGCGAGCGAGGTGCTGTGGCTCACCGCCCTGGTCGAGGGGGCGCCGGGGGTCGATCTGGTGGTGGTGCAGAAGGCGGTGGGGGACACGTGGCTCCACAGCTACGAGCGCCAAGCGCGCACGGACGCGCCGGCCGGCCCACCCACCTTCGTGCTGCCGCTCCCTGCGGCGCCGGCGGGGCAGAGCGCGGCGCCGCTCCGTGCGCCGCTCAAGCTGCCCAAGGGGAGCTACTATCTGGTGCTCGATCACACCGCGTCGGCGGGGCCCACCAGCCCGATGTCGGTGCCCTACGACGATCGCGCGGCCCTCGTGAGCTACGCGGTGCAGCTCGGCGATCCTCCCTGAAACGGGTCGGCTTGCCGTGTTCGACCCGCGCGTATACAAGACCTCACGCGTGTCCTCCCCATCGGACAAGACCGCCGCCCTCGACGAGGATGGCGACGAGGCCCCCACGAGCCACGGTGAGTCTCCCTCACCTGGCGCCGCAGCGGGCGACGATGGCCCCGACGACGACCCGCTCGACGCCGACGACGACGCGGGGGACGAGGACGACGGGCTCGAGGACGACTCCGACACGCGCGCGCGGGACGACGCGTCCGAGCCGCGCAAGGTGGGCGGGGCGGTCGGCGAGGACCTCGCCCCGCGGCCCCCGCGCGTCCTGCGCTACCTCTTCTACCTGATCTGGCTCTTCGCGATCCCTGGCGCGCTGGCGATCACGGCGGTGCGCCTGCTCAAGCCCTCGCCCCTCATGCTCCACAGCGTCGGTTGGGTGCAGCGCTTCGTCGGGGAGCAGCAGGTGCCGGCCACGATCATGTTCTTCACCGTCTTCGCGATGATCTTGTGGCGACTACGGCACGTGCTGCCCTTCGCCGGCGTCGCGGGGGTGGTCGGCCGCACCGATCTCCCGGCTCGGCTGCGTGGGAAGTACGACGACGCGAGCCAACTCATCGCGGAGGCGCGCCGGATCCTGGCCAACAAGCGCGAAGACGTGAAGCGCAAGCTCACCCGCAAGCAGCGCGACGGCCTCGTCGATGCCCTCAGCAAGCTCGAGGGGTCGATGCGCACCGAGAAGCTCGACGAGGACAAGTTCAAGTCGGCGCTCGCCAAGGCCGACAACCTCGTCGCCGAGCACTTGGGACAGTGGCGAAAGGGCGAGCTCCGAGAGTACGCCGAGTCGATCGGCGTCGCCGTGGCGGTGGCGCTCATCCTCCGGTTCTTCGTGATCGAGGCGTTCAAGATCCCGAGCGGATCGATGATCCCCACCTTGATGATCGGCGATCACATCTTCGTGGCGAAGTACGCCTACGGGCCCCTCCTGCCCCGGAGCGACACCCGCTTGTACGAGGATCTCCCGCCCCAGCGCGGCGACGTGATGGTGTTCAAGTTCCCCGAGAACAAGGAGCAAGACTTCATCAAGCGCGTCATCGCCTTGCCCGGCGACACCCTCGAGGCGGTCAACGGACGGCCCGTGATCAACGGCTGGCTCGTGCCCCACTGCAAGGTCGGCAAGATCGAGCTGCCCAACGGCACCCGCGGGCACCTCTACGCCGAGTTCCTCACCGACAAGGCCTACCTCACCATGTTCGACGATCCACCCGGCACCGCGACCTGCAAGCGGGACGCGGACTGCGGGGGCGCTCGCTCTTGTCGCGGCGGGGTGTGTGGGTTGCTCCAAGGCCCCTTCGCGGTGCAACCGGGCGAGGTGTGGGTGATGGGCGACAACCGCAACAACAGCCACGACTCGCGCAGCTGGCGGGGAGGCTCGGGGGCCGGTGTCCCCTTCGAGAACATCAAGGGTCGGGCCATGTTCGTGTGGTGGAGCTGGGATCCGCGTGGCGGCGTCGCGCTCGACCGGTTGTTCGTGAACGTGATGGGGCCGCCCAAGCTGCCGCCCGGCGTGTCCGAAGATCTCACCCTCGGCCTGCAGAAGTGCCTGCGCGAGCGCCCGCCCATCGAGCAGACGACGCCTCCGAAGCCCGCGGGGTAGGGGCAAAGGTGCGACATCGCTCCGGGGAGGTGACGCTTGCGGCAGCGCGGCCGACGCGGCATACCGCGCCCCGTCAGAGAGACCGACTCGTCGCGTGACTCGACGCTGCGGCGGGGTCCGACTTGTCACACGTCCGACTCGTCACAGTCGGAGGAGAACCAAATGGCCTACACGAATCGATTCGCTGCCCTCCTTGCAGCTGCCCTCGCCACCGGCGGGATGACGGTCACGTTGGGCGGCTGCGACGCCATCAAAGGCCTCACCGGCGACAAGAAAGCCGACGAGGACGAGAAGAAGGACGACGGCGACGACGACGACGACGACGACGACGACGACGATGACGACGACGACGACGACGACGACGACGACGACGATGACAAGCCCACCGAGGCTCCCGCGCCCGCACCGAGCGCTTCGGCGCCGGCGCCCGAGCCGTCCGCCGCGCCCTCCGCCGCGCCGGCCGCGGAGGAGCTGAAGAGCTACACGGAGATGGTCACGGCCACCGGCCGGTTCAAGCTCCTCAAGGACATCAAGGCGTACCTGGACATCAACGAGACCTCGACCGTCGCCGCCGAGCTCAAGCAGGACGCGCTGATCGACATGTTGGGCACACACCAGGAGTGGTCGCTCGTCGAGTTCGACGACCCCGACAAGGCGGGCGAGCGCAAGAAGGGTTGGATCAAGGCGCAGCCCGAGAAGAACAAGGACATCATCGGGCCCGAGAAGGACGCGCCAGCGCCCACACCCACACCCACACCCACGCCGACGCCGACGCCGACGCCGACCCCAACCCCGACGCCCACGCCACAGCCTACCGCGCAGCCGCCCAAGCCGCCGCCGCCGCCGCCGCCGCCGCCGCCCCCGCCCCCGGATCAGCGCCGACGCGTGGTGCGCCGACGCTGAGCGCGTCGTGCCTCGAGCGCACCGACACCCGTCGCCTGCCTCAGCGCGCGCGTGCTGAGGCAGGCCCCGTGGGGGGAGGGTGGGGCGGCACCCTGCGCGAGCAACTCAGCGGAGGCCGACCTTCGCCTTGCACTTGGTGAAGGCGGCGATGGCGCGCTCGACGTCCTCGGGGGTGTGGGCGGCGCTCAGCTGGACGCGGATGCGGGCCTGCCCGGTGGGGACCACCGGATAGGAGAAGCCGATCACGTAGATGCCCTCGTCGAGCAACGCGTCGGCGAGCGCGGTCGCGAGCTTTGCGTCGCCGATCATCACCGGCACGATGGGGTGGCTCCCCGCCTTGATGTCGAACCCAGCGGCGGTCATGCCGCGGCGGAACTGCTCGGTGTTGGCCATCAGGCGCTCGCGCGGGCTCGCGTCCTCGTCGAGCAGCGCGAACACCGCCAGCGCGGCGCCGACGATCGGCGGGGCCACGGTGTTGCTGAACAAGTAGGGCCGCGAGCGCTGTCGCAAGAGCTCGACGATCTCCTTCTTGCCGGTGGTGAAGCCGCCGCTGCCTCCTCCGAGCGCTTTGCCGAGGGTGGAGGTGAGCACGTCGACGCGATCGAGCACGCCGTGGTGCTCGGGCGTGCCGCGGCCGGTGGGTCCCACGAAGCCCGTGGCGTGCGAGTCGTCCACCATCACCATCGCTTCGTAGCGCTCGGCGAGGTCACAGATGGCGTCGAGCTTGGCGAGGTAGCCGTCCATGGAAAAAACACCGTCGGTGGCCACCATCCGTAGACGGGCCCCTTGGGTCTTCTTAAGGCACTCCTCTAGCTCCCCCATGTCGCCGTTCGCGTAGCGGTGGCGCTCGGCTTTGCAGAGGCGGATCCCGTCGATGATGGAAGCGTGATTGAGCTGATCCGAAATGATGGCGTCGTCTTCGCCGAGCACGGTCTCGAAGAGGCCAGCGTTGGCGTCGAAGCACGAGGTGTAGAGGATGGTGTCCTCCGTGCCGAAGAACGTGCTGATGGTGGCCTCGAGCTCCTTGTGGATGTCTTGGGTGCCACAGATGAAGCGGACGCTCGAGAGGCCGAAGCCGTGGCTGTCGAGCGCTCTCTTGGCACCCTCGAGCACCGCTGGGTGCGCCGAGAGCCCGAGGTAGTTGTTGGCGCAGAAGTTGAGCACCGCCCGCCCTTGCGTCTCGATGGTGGCCCCCTGGGGGCTGGTGATCACGCGCTCGTGCTTGAAGAGGCCGGAGCCGCGGATGTCGTCGAGGGTGCTGGTGAGAGCAGACTTGGCTTGCGCGAACATCGGCTGCTCTTACCGCGGCGTGCGAGCGTGCAAAAGGCGCTTGTCGGGGAGCTCAGGCCGTTGCTCGGGGGGGCTGCGGCGACGCCGCGGGGGAGGCCGCGGATGAGGTGGGGAAACATCCTCCGACGTGTAGGGCTTCCTCACCATGGAGGGAAAAACGACGGGACAGTTTCGTGCGCTCGATCCGGTCTCGGTTGGAAAGGCGTACCAAGCTCGTTATGCTGAGCGGCTGTTGCCGGGGGTTACTTAGCCCGATGCTTCGATGACGACGGGTGGTGTCGGTCATCGCCGATCGCTCCAACTTGGGCGGCTCGGCGGTCCGACCCACCAAGGCGGCGCCGCCCTCTCTGGGCCCACCGGCGGCCCGCCTCACAGCGGCCCAGACGAGTGTGAGAGTCACGACCGTGACGGCGCTCAACAACGACTTCCCGCCAGTTCTGTAGCCGCCATGCGGCAGTTACGTAACCAGCGGTTTGAGTGAAAACAGGGGACCCGAACAAGGAGCAATGGAATGAGAACTTGGGTGAAATGGACCTCGCTGGCGGCCTTCGGGCTGCTCGCGTCGTCTGCCATCGCCGCGGATCACGCCGATCCGGTAGAGACCACGGGCGTCAGCGCGAGCGACATCGCCGATCTGTACGCCTGGATGAAAGACGAGAACACGCTGGTGATGGTTCAGACCATCACCGCCGCCGAGCTGTCGGACGGCGCGTTCTACGTGTTCAACATCGGACGTCAGGACACCAACGTGAACGCTGCCACCGCGTGGGCCGCGAACGCGAACGTCACGAAGGTGATCTGTTGGTACGACACCGGAGACACGACCACCTGCGTCGTGGATCACGGAACCGGCACCGATCCGATCGACTACGTGCGTGGCCTCGCGGCTGACGAGATCGTGAACACCGAGGGCACGATGCGCGTTCACGTGGGCGCTCACGCCGACCCGTTCTACTTCTATCTCGCGGGGTTCAACAACGCGCGGGAAGAGGTGCTGCAGTACGCGAGCGCGCTCACCTTCACCGACGGCTGCCCGGACCTGAGCATCGATCACCCCGAGGCGGGCGCTGGTCCGTACTCGATGGGTGCGTCGCAGACCGTGGGCGGCGTGCTCCGCGGCATCCTGCAGGGGGACTACGACGACATGAACGTCGACATCCCCGGTGGGGCGGTGAACAACCTCGCCGCGAGCGACGTGACGGCCATCGTCATCGAGCTCGACACCAGCCTGCTCGCGGGCACCGGCGATTACTTCCAGGTGTGGGCCGCCACCCACGTGCGGGGCGAGTGAGGAGGATGACCATGAAGAACATGTTGATGATGGGATCCATGGCCGCGCTCTCCCTCGGCCTGATGGTGACGGCTGCTTGCAGCGACGACGACGGTGACACCACCACCACCACCACGTCCGCCAACGGCGGGAGCGGCGGCACCGGTGGCTCGGGTGGCTCCGGCGCCCAGGGCGGCGGCGGCAGCGGCGGCGGGGTCCCCGAGATCCCCACGCTCGGTGCCCAGATCGATCGCAAGGGACGCCCGGCGATCAACACCGCCACCACCGCGACGTTTACCGACAACGCGACGCGCAACGCCGCGGAGGCGGCCTACAACGCCAACGACGACCCGAGCACCTGGGCGGCGGCGTACCAGCCCGACGTCGCGGTGCAGCTCGGGATCTACGACGGCCTCGACGAGGACTGCGGCAACCAGCCGTTCTACGACACGCTCGGCAACGCGGGCTACGGCACGCTCTCCACGGTGGTCGCCAACGACTGGCTCACGCTCTACAGCGGCGAGACCACCTGCGGCTACCTGGGCGTCGAGCTCGACATCCTCGCTGGCGCTGCCACGCCCACCTCCTGCGGTGGTCGTACGCTCGCCGAGGACGTGATGGACACCACGTACTTCTTGGTGTCGGGTGCAGCGGGCTTCGGCGACACCGTCGACGAGCCGGCGGCGGCGCCGAGCGACGCGTTCCCGTACCTCGCGGACGCAGACGCCAACTGACCGAAGGGGCCCTCGATCGCGCGGCGGATCTCTCGCGAGGCTCGCCGAGCGATCGGGGGACGAACGTCACGATTCTCGGAATCGGAGCAACATGATGAGCGCCACCTTCTCCAGGATCGTCCTGGGCGCGGTGGCGCTCTCGCTTTGTGTGGCCTGCGAGCGGAGCTCGCCCAGCCGTGGGGGGGACAGCGCGTCTCCTTCGGCCGCACAACGCGGGAGCGCTACGGCGTCCGGACCGACCACGACCGCCCGCGCGGAGCCGCCCAAACGGCGCAAGACCGAGAGCGCGTCGATCTCGATCCGGAACATCGAGGCCGAGATCCCGCAGCTCGAAAAGCAGCTCGCGCTGACCCCCACCGATCTGGCGCCGATGGAGGCGCTGATGAACCTGTCGATGGTGCGCGCTTCGCGCCTCGGGCGGATTTCGGAGCTCGATCGGGTGGTCGCGCTCGGCGAGGAGGCGGTGAAGGTGCAGCCGAAGCGCAAGCAGGCGTGGCTCATGCGCGCCAAGGCGCGAGGGGCGGTGCATCGCTTTGCGGACGCGCTCGCAGATCTCGAGCAGGCCGAGCAGCTCGGCGCCGACCGAGAGACGCTCGAGGCCGCGCGGTCGACGCTGTACGTGGCGCTCGGTCGCTGTGACGACGCGCTCCCGATCGTCGCCGCGCGACGGAAGCAGCGACCGAGCTTCGAGACGTTCTTCGCGGAGGCGCTCGTGCTCGGGCACATGGCCCGCTACGCGGAGGCGGACGCCCTCTTCGAAGGGGCCGTCGAGCAGTATCGCGGGGTCTCGCCCTTCCCGCTCGCGCACCTCGACTTCGAGCGCGGCGTGATGTGGGATCGCGCCGGTAACGCAGAGAAGGCCACCACGTACTACCGAGCCGCGGTGGAGCGCGTGCCGCAGTTTGCGCACGCCGCCGGTCACCTCGCGTACAAGCTCGAGCACGCGGAGGCGGTGGCGCTCGTCGAGCGTGTCATCACCGAGAGCGACGACCCCGAGTACACCGGCGCTCTCGGCTACCTCTTGAACCAGAAGGCGCCGGGCAGCGGCGACGCGCTCGTGCAGGCGGCCAAGCCTCGCTACGCCGCGCTCCTGGCCAAACACCCGCTCGCCTTCGCGGACCACGCGGGCTGGTTCTACGTGTTGATCGCGGGGGAGCCGGACAAGGCGATCGAGGTGGCAGAGATGAACCTCGAGAATCGCCCCACGCCGGAGGCGTTCGAGCTGATGCTCGCCGCGCTCACCGCAGCGCGGCATGGAACGGAGGCCTGCGAGGTGGCGGATCGTGCGGTGGCGCTGAAGTACCCCACGGTGGCGCTTTGGCGCCGTGCCGCGAGCGCCTACGAGCTCTGCGGCCGAGGGGACGAAGCGGCCGAGCTCCGGCAGCGCGCGACCAAGAACTGACCGGCGCGGAGCGACACGCGCGGCGCGGGCCCGGCGCTCCGCTCGCGCGCGTCAGTCTTCGTACTTCACCTTGGTGGGATCGACGATGAGCGGGGGCGGCGGTGGGGCCCCGGTGCTGAGCGGTGGCGCGCTGTCGGGGTGCTCCGGCGGCGCTGGCGGGGGTGGCGCGGCGGGCGGCGCGGGCTCCGGCCCAGCGACGCGTTCGGGCGTGGCGATGTGGCCGGTAGGGGCCTCGGGGATCATGATCCCTTCGTTCTCTACCACCGTGGCCGGCGCCGGGATCGCCGGCGGCGGAATGTAGGGACGCGGGTGGGTGATGGCCTTGGCCACCGCGGAGAGCTCGGGGAAATGATGAGCGAGCTGCGCCACGTAGGCCTGACGTTGCGCTTCGGAGGGAGGCGTCGCGTGAGCCCCCGCGGCTCGGAGCGCGTCGGCCATCTGGTAGTACCAGGCGGCCATCGACGCGTGGGCTTCGATCAGACTCTTGATGCTCTCGTCGGAGACGATGACGTTGGCCACGGCGTCTGCACCATAGCAAAAGACCCGGAGGCGCGCAGGCTCGCTGGGGCCTTGAAAGCGCGACCGGTCGTGGCCATCTTTCATCCATCGACGTTCGCCCACACCTCACGAGCGGCGTGCCGAGCGCTGGCCACCCGAGGGCCCGGCCGACGGTGGACGGCTCTTCATGAGAGCCAGCTCGTCATCGAAGCCGCCAAGCGACGGCGCAAATCGCAACGCATGCGCGCTCGCGGCGCCGACGTACAACGAGAGGCTCTCCGCGCACAACCTCCATCAGGTCACTCTCCATCAGGTAACATGGCCGAAATGTCCCGTCTTCGCGTGATGACCTACAACGTGCGGTACTTCGGACACGGAACACGCGGCGTGGTGTCGACGCGTGGCGGGATCCGGCAGATCGCTCAGACGGTGGCCTCGATGTCGCCGCTCGTCGACGTGGTGTGTCTGCAGGAGGTGGAGCAAGACTCGCTGCGCTCCTCGCTCGTCACCTGGCGTCCGCAGCGCTCGCGGCGACCCACGCAGCTCGATGAGCTGATGCGCTGGCTCGATCGCGCGCTCGAGCGCCGTGGCATCATCGATCGCTACCAGGCGACGTACTTCCCGGCCCACAGCTACCGCATCACCAAGCACACGAACCTCTACACCACCGGTCTCGCGATTTTGGTGCGGGCACGCCACGAGGTGATCGATCACAACCGCGGGCGTGAGGCCGACATCACGCATCGCCGGGGCGCCAAGGCGCTGAAGCAGACGAGGATCTGTGCGCACGTGACGGTGAAGGCGGCCACCGGCGGCGCCCTCGACGTGTTCAACACCCACATGAGCCTTCCCGGGCCGTTCTATCCCGAGTTCTGGCAGGGAGGCGATCGCTTCGGGCACGGCCCCAACCAGCTGATGGAGGCGCGGCGCCTGCTCGAGACCATCCGTCAGCGACGGCGGGCGGAGCACATGGTGTTGATGGGCGATTTCAACTCGTTGCCCGGCTCGCCGGTCGATCGGGTGCTCCAGGAGGAGGGCGGCCTCGTGGATGCGCTCGCCACCGGGAAGGGGCTGGGGAGCCGAGAGCTGCGCTCGTGGTTTACCGCGGGCTTCATGCAGAAGCGGATGAACATCGATCGCATCTACGCGTCGCCGGGGTTGAAGTGGCTCGACTTCGAGGGGAGTCGCCCCTTCGACGAGCACCCGCGCGCGGTCGCGCCGAGCTTCGGAGGCCTCAGCGATCACGTCCCCATCGTCGGCACCGCCAGCCTCGGTTAGCCGCCACGGTGGTGCGCGCCCTGCTCCGGCGGGCGGAAACGTGGCGTCACCGCTTCGCGTGGGGCGCGCGAGGGCGGCGCAAGGTGGCGCCACGTGGGAACCCGCTACGAACTTAAGGGAAGGTGTACTAGGCTTTCGCGATGCCTGCGGGCACCGCATGAGCAAGACGATCGGGGCATATTCGGTGATCGAGCGCCTCACCGGCGACGGGGAGGCGTATGTCGCGCGCTCCGCCGACGGGCGGACTTGCACGCTGCGCGTCGTGGGCATTCCCCCCGACGACGAGCGCGTCGAGCGCGCCAAGGTGGAGACGTTCGCTTGCGCGGCGTTGCACCACCCGGCGGTGGGGCTCATCGCCGATCTGTTCGGTCACGAGGGCAAGACCGTCATCGTGGGCCCGGCCCCGCTCGACGGCAGCACGCTCGCGCAGCTCGTGGAGCGCGCCGCGAGCGCCGATACCCTCCTCGAGCCACCGGCGATCTGGCACATCGGGCTGCAAATTTGCGCCGCGCTGTCGTTGGCTCACGCCACCGAGGTGGAAGGCGACTTCATCCCCGTCTGTCATGGCCACCTCGGCCCCGAGCACGTCTCGGTCGGCTTCGACGGCTCGGTTCGGGTGGAGGGGCTAGGGCTCGGTCCGCTGGTGGGCGAGGACGGGATCCCGTCCCCGGCGGGGTTCACCGCCCCCGAGCAAGAGGGAGGTGGCCGCGTCACCCCCCGCGGTGATCTGTATGCGCTCGGCGCGATCATCTGGCACCTGTTGACCGGGGACGACCCCATCCCGGGCATGTCGGCCGACGACGTGACGGTGCCCACGGCGTTCCAGGAGCCCTTCTCCCGCGCCCTCGAGCCCAAGGTGGGCAAGCGGCGCATCACGAGCATGGAGCTCGAGCAGTTCTTCAAGGAGCTGGCGGGCAACCGCGACGACGGGAAGCGGGCGCTCGCGGACGCGATGAGTCTGCTCAAGCGCGGCGCCACCCTCCTCGGTCACGTGCAGCCAGAGCGCAAGCGCACGAGCCAGCCCCCCCAGCTCAAGCGGGCGGGCAAGCTCGGAGGCGCGCTGGGAGGGCGCGGGCCAGGGTCGACGCGCACCCCGGTGCCGGGCGCGGTGGAGGTGCCTCCCCTTCGCTCCAAGCAGGACACGTTGCTCGGTGCTACGCCGCCGCCGCGACCTCGGATGGACTCGACCAAGCCCATCGACTGGGACGCCGCCTCCAAGTCTGCCTCCGACACGATCAGCCCCCCCGCGATCCACGTGGTGGACGAGCTCTCGTGGGGCGTGGAGGAGGAAGCGGACAGCGACGGCGCTCCGCGACAGGGGAGCCTCATCGCCGACGAGGACAGCGACGGCGAAGAGATGACGATGATGAACGTGGCCGGCGCCGAGCTGCGCGCGGCCATGGATAAGAAGGCGCGACGCCGCGCGTCGGCGGGGAAGATGGCGGCGGCGAGCGAGGACGAGAGCACCCTGGTGAGGAGCCGCCGCAAGCTCGAGCGGCGCGGGCTCTCCGGCGACGAGTCGGAGGTGGACTCGGACGAGGGGGAAGACGTCACGGTGATGCGCTCGCAGGACGAGATGCCGGCGGTGGTCCTCGAGGCACGGAAGCGCCGCGCGGAGCAGCGCGACAGCGCGCGCGGACGTGCCATGGAGGCGCCGACGCCGGTCAAGTCGCCCGCGACCGCGAAGGCGGCTGGGCCTGCGACGTCGAAGACGCCGCCGCTGCCCGGGATCGCCAGGGCAGGGGCCCCTCCTCTCGGAGCGACCAAGCCGGGGGCGACCAAACCCGGAGCGGGGCCGAAGCCGGGCGCCGAGGGCGCGCCGCGACCCGCCGACTCGGGTCGTGGGCTGCCGCGACCCGCCGACTCGGGTCGTGGGCTGCCGCGACCCCGCGGATCGGACGCGGGGGAGGGGCCACGCGAGCTGCCCCGCCCGCGGTCGTCCGATCGCGGCGCGGTGGCCAGCCAGCCCGGCCCCGAGCCCGTTGAGGAGCCGAAGGCGTCCTCCAATCTCCTGCGCACGCTGGCCTCCGCCGGCGTGGACGACGACGTGAGCGTCGAGATCGGCGGCGACGAGCCGTCCGACGATGGGGAGCTCGCGCCGCCCCCGTCGCGGATCGACAGGCCCATCATCGACATCGGTGAGTCGTCGCCGTCGACGAAGTCGTCCTCTGCCGAGCCACGCCCCGACCGAGCCGCTCCCGCGCGCGCGGCGAGCGCGGGGGCGTCCGCGCCGGACGCCCGCGAGGACGACGAGGCCGCGCCGAAGGTGACCGAGCCCAAGGCGGCCGCGCCGAAGCCTGTCGAGCCTGCGGCGGCCGAGCCGGCCAAACCCGAGCCGGCCAAGCCCGAGCCGGCCAAGCCCGAGCCGGCCAAGCCCGAGCCGGCCAAGCCCGCGGCGGCCAAGCCCGCGGCGGCCGAGCCGGCCACGGCCGCGACGGCCAAGCCCGCGGCGGCCAAGCCCGCGGTGGCCTCCACCACGGAGCCCGTGGGACGCGACGCGGAGCCGGTGGAGGCGCAACCGGCGTCCACCCACGCTGGCTCTCCGTGGACGCACGACGAGCAGGTCGCCGCCGACGGTCCCAAGCCGCTTCCCAAGGGGCTGGCGGCGCTCATCATGGTCGGGACCGCGGTGGTGGTGATGGTCGTCGGCGTGCTCTGGGTGCGTCACAACGCCAACGTCGGTCCGACCCCGTCGGAGCCGAACGGGGGCCCGAGCGCGGCACCCTCCGCGTCGGC
This sequence comes from uncultured Polyangiaceae bacterium, assembly GCA_964401935.1. Taxonomy (GTDB): domain Bacteria; phylum Myxococcota_A; class Polyangia; order Polyangiales; family Polyangiaceae; genus JAPYTK01. Next base: position 5,216 of record CAYOAL010000164.1, on the reverse strand, counting down.
CCCGTCAGGGCCGAACGCTTCCCAACCGAGACCCGCGCTGTCGCCTGCGCCGTCGTCCTCGGCCGAGCCCGCAGCGAGCGCTAGCGGCGCGCCGAGCGCTTCGAGCGCGGCGCCCGAGCCCGAGCCTCCGAGCGTCGACGCGAGCCGGCTGCCGATGACCATGGGATACCTCGTCGTGCAGTTCCCGACCGATCCCGCCGCGGTGGTCTCGCTTCAGGGCAAGGACATCGGCAAGGTCGGAGAGCCGAGCGAGGTGGCATGCGGACGCGCCGCGTTCGTGCGGCTCAAGTCGAGCGACGGGCGGTGGCTCACGGGGGGGCAGACGGTCACCATCAAGTGCCAGGCGGTGACGACGATCGAGGCCAAACCCTGAGCCGGCCCCACGAGCGCGCGGCGGGCTCGGACGCCGCCGGCTCACGGCACGCACAGCCCCGGAGCGCGGAGCTGCGGAGCCTGCCCCCACGCTGCTCACGCGGCCCACGCTGCTCACGCGGCCCGCGCTGCTCACGCGGCCCACGCTGCTCACGCGGCCCACGCTGCTCA
>CAYOAL010000164.1:0-4573 GCA_964401935.1 uncultured Polyangiaceae bacterium | reverse complement strand
CACGCTGCTCACGCGGCCCACGCTGCTCACGCGGCCCACGCTGCTCACGCTGCTCACGCTGCTCACGCGGCCCGCGCTGCTCACGCGGCCCATGCTGCTCACGCGGCCCCCGCTGCTCACGCGGCCCACGCTGCTCACGCTGCTCACGCTGCTCACGCTGCTCACGCGGCCCACGCTGCTCACGCGGCCCACGCTCACCCCGCCGGCTCGCCCCCACGGCCGGGCCCGCCGCGTCCTTCGGCGCGAGCCACGACGCAGGCGCCGACGCTCGTCACGCCAACCGCCAGGAGGGTGGTCGCGCACGCGGTGAGGGTGCTGCCGGTGGTGCAGACGTCGTCGACGAGGAGCACGGCGAGCCCGCTCGTCGGAGGGGCACGGGCCGAGAAGGCGCCCTCGAGGTTGTGTCTTCGCGCCTCCCGCCGCAGGCCCTGCTGGGGTGCGGTGAGACGCTCGCGCCGCAGGAGACCGTGGAGCAGCGGCACGTCGAGCTCGCGCGCGAGCTCGCGACCGAGGAGCGCGGCCTGATTGAAGCCCCGCGCCGCCAACCGCGCTCGATGGAGCGGCACCGGGACGATGGCGTCGCAGGCGGGCAGCGGCGCGATCCGCAGGTGGGCCCGCAGGAGGTGTCCGAGCGGTCGGGCGAGATCGGGGCGGTCGCGGTGTTTCAGGCGGTTGAGCGCCTCGGCCACCGCGCCTCCGTGCAGCGCGGCTGCGTGGACCGGGAGCGCTCGGGGGGCGAGCGCTTGGGTGGCGAGCGCTTGGGGGGCGAGCGCTCGGGGGGCGAGCGCTTGGGTGGCGAGCGCTTGGGTGGCGACCGCTTGGGTGGGAAGGTGGAGCTTCAGCGGGGGCGCCGCCACCACGGTGGCGCTGCAGGCCGCACAGAACACGCTTTCGGCCTCGAGCGACGTGTCGCAACCCGAGCAGGTGGGGGGCGACACCCAAGGCCCGACGAGGGCCATGAGCGCCGCGCCGGCCGCGCTCCAGGTGTCGCTCCAGGTCGTGGTCGGACGCCGCTCCGGGCGACCTCGTTCGGTTTCTGCGCAATCTTTCCGGTTCACCCTTACAATCCCGTGGTCACTCTACAATCGCAACAAGTCGGCTCGCGTTGCCCGCGAGCGGGCAAAAAAATCTCTACGGGAATGATCCCGGCGGCTTACCCGGCTATGACGCTGGCAAGGTTTGGAGACCGTGTCGAACGCGGACCAATGGCGATGGACCGATGACGAGGGCGTGCAGCGTCTGCTGCGTGGCGACGAGCTGCGCGCGGCGTTGGCCGACGGTCGGTTGAAGCCCACCACGCTCGTGTGGAAGCGGGGCATGAAGAACTGGGTCGCGGCCTGTGAGGTCGCGGAGCTCAAGGACGCCATCGACGACGACGGACCCGAGACGGTCACCAAACAGGTCCCCAAGAACCTCGGGAAGAAGGCGATGCCGACGCCCTCCATCCCGCCCCCGGGCGCGCGGGCCCCGGTGAACATGGTGGACATCAACGCGCTGCGCGCGGCAGGGGTGCGCAACCCCGTCAACACGTTGACCGGCATCGGCGACAAGGACGGCCTCGACGCCAAGAACCCGACCAGCGTGGTGCAGGGCGACGTGAAGATCCCGAGCGCCCCGAAGGTGCCCCAGATCGACGGCGGCTGGAGAGACGGCGCCGCGCGACGCGACCGCCGGGAGGACACCGTCACCGCGCTCGTCAAGGACGACGAGGGGAGCACGCTGTCCGAGCACGCGACCAACAAGAAGAAGACGGTGCCTCCGCCCCGCAAGAAGGGCAACACCCTCGGCCAGTCGCGGAAGCCCCCACCGCCGGTGCGAGCGCGGCGCACGGCGCCCCTCGGAGGAGCGGCCGGCCTCGCCAAGACGCTCAAGCCCACCCCACCCGCGGGCAAGCCCACCCATCCAAGCGTGCCCCCGCCGGTCGGCTCGAGCGAGGTCCTCTCGGACATGTTCGACGCGGGGCGCCCAGTCCCCAAGAAGGCGGCCGCGACGAAGACCGCGCCGGGCACCGGCGCCGCGCGCGGGCTGCCATCACGCGCGAGCAGCCCGCCGCCGGGCACCGCGCCGTCGCAGCTCGGCCCCGCGCCTCACGGCAAGCCCACGGGGAAGCAGCCGTCGTTGCCCCCGCCTCGCCGCCCGTCGGTCCCTGCCCCGCAGCCTGCCCCCGCGCCTCCGCAGGCGCCCGAGCCGCCGGTGGACGCGGGCGCTCACGAGGTCGCCGGTCCGGCCCGAGCGCCGTCCGCAGCTGCGAGCTCCGCCGACGCGTCCCCGCCGCCGCCGTCCTCGACCCCGGCGCTCGCTGAGCTCGCGGCGGCCGTCACGTCGGTGAAGCCACCGGGGCCCAAGGGGCCGATGGCCAAAACGGGACCCCTGCCCGAGATCGGTCAGCTCGAGAGCCTCAGCCCCGATGCCCCCCAGCCTGCCGAGCCGCGCTGGAACCCCCGCAACGAGCCGGCGCCGCAACCTGCGCGCGCGCAGCCCGCGGTGTCGATGACCCGCGGCGCAGATCTCGCCCCCACCGAGATCCCCCCCAAGCCGCCGGCCATCGCGGGGCTCACCCTCAAGTATCCCATCGCCGCCGGCGTTGGGGCCGCGGTGTTGCTCGCGGTGGTGCTCTCGTTCGTCGTCGGGCGTTTCTCCGCGCCGGCCAAGAGTCAGCTCTCGCAGGTGCTGAAGGCGCGTTCGGGCTGGGCCATCGTGCCGCTGTTCGCCCGCACCAAGGCGCTCGCGGTGCACGAGCCGCGGCCGTGCCTGATGTTGCGCGCCCCCTCGCGCTTCGCGCCGGGGGCGACGCCTCGGATCCCGGTGGAGGTGACCGCGGTGTCCGAGCATCAGATGGCGGTGGGCTTCGCGCAGAACGACGCCACGCCTCGTGGGCTGGTGGTGGATCCGGCGACCGGCAAGGCGGAGATGGTGTTTCAGCCCGAGCCGCCGGCAGACGACGAGGGCTCGCTCGAGCGCATCATGCCGCTCGTGTCCGGGGCCGAGGTCACCTTCGGGGTGACGCCCGACAGCCAAGAGGGGCTCTACCGCTCGGTCTACGTGCCGGCCGACAAGCCGTTCGTCGTCGGCTTCGACAAGGAGAACGTGCTCAAGGCCGACGCGCCGGGGGGCGCCGCGGAGCGGATCTGGTCGCTGAAGGAGGGCGCTGGCCGCGGCGAAGGGCTGCGAGTCGCCGCCGCGCCCGGCGTGGGCTTCCCCCTCACCTACCGCCAGCGCGACGACAAGGAGGGGAAGGGCGTCGTGTTCTACGCGATGCTCGATGAGAGCGGGGCCGTCGCTCACCAGGCGGTCGCTCTCGCCGCTCCCGAAGGCGACGTCGGCAAGCCGTACATCGCGGCCGGCGGCGGCTCGGTGTCGGTGGTGTTCGCCCATCGCCTGAAGGTGGAGGGCGCGCGCTGGGAGCTGCGCTGGGCGCGCGGGCCGGTGGGAGAGCCGCTCAAGGACGCAGCGCTCGTCGACATCCCGGCCGGTGGCCCGGGAGGTGACGCGGGCGCTCCGGCCATCACCCCCCTCAGCGGCGGGCGGTGGCTCTTGATGTGGATGGAAGGTTCGTCTGGCGCGTGGACCATTCGTGCGCAAACCTTTGATCGTAAGTTCCGCCCGCTGGGCGAGGCGCTGCGGGTCTCGCCGGAGACCGGCAACTTCGGTCAGGGGGTGGTGGGCGTCGTGGGCGAGAAAGGCGTGGTCGTGTTTCTGTTGGAGGCTCTCGGGGACTACGAAGTATGGGGCACGGTGCTGCAGTGTCAGTGATGGATCCCGCTCGCCGCGCCTTGGGCCGCCGCGCGCTGGGCAGGGTGGCCGCGTCGGCGGTGCTGGTCCACGTCACCGGTTGCCTCGGAGGGCGCGACTCGCTCATCGAGAAGGGAGAGCGCGTAGACACCGGGCGCAAACCGTTCGACACCTACTTCGAAGAGGTGGGCGAGCTGCGTGACAGCGTCGACAAGCTCGACTCCGATCTGTTTCCGCTCCGCCAGCCGCTGGTGGAGGAGCTCGATCTCTCGGTGGACGTCGCCCTCGGCGACCTGCTCGACGAGACCAAGAAGCGCGTGCAGAAGACCAAGGACTTCGGCGTCACCATGACCCTCGAGCTGCGACCCACGCCTCACGTCATCAACGAGGTGGGCCCCGAGCTCGGCAAGGACGAGAAGCAAGACACCCTCATCAAGGCCATCGAGGAGTCGGCGACGCGGGCGATGCAGACCTTCGAGCAATATGCCGCGCTGCTCGACCAGGCCAACGAGCTCGGCAAGAAGCGCGCGGATCTCGCCGAGCGTATCGACAAGCTCCCCCCCGACGCCGACAAAGCGTTGATCGAACGAGAGATCGTTGGCGCGGGGGTGGTGATCCGCAAGGCGGAGAGCAAGCTCTTGCGCGACACCCGCACCATCTCGCACTTCTTGGTAGGTTTGGTCGCTTCGGTCGACACGGGCGCGACGCAGTCGCACGAGACCAAATGCGCGGAGGCGATCGCGTACCACGAGGAGCACAAGAAGAAACCCCAGCCCGCGCCGGCGCCGGCGCGCTGGCGACCCCCTCCCGGCCCCCGTCCGGCGGGCCCCCGTCCGGCCGG
>CAYOAL010000163.1:0-21910 GCA_964401935.1 uncultured Polyangiaceae bacterium | reverse complement strand
GCCCCGCCCCCCCCACCCCGCCACTCCGCCTTTTCCGGTCGGCTCTTGAGTTTCCTGGAGGGGGCTGCCGCACCCTCCCCCCACGCTGCGCTGCGCCCTGGGCTTTGGTTCGCGGCGGTTTGAGGCTAAGTACGGCTCCACGGGCAGCATGCAAGAGAAGCCGCCAGCCACCTCGTCGTCCGAGCCGGACGCGGAGCCGTCCCTGGCCCCGACGTCTCCGCCGGCGCGCCCCACGGCCTCCGTGGAGCTCGTGCCCCCGCCGCCTGGGCTCGCGCGCGGGCGCTACGACGTCCCGGGCTGGGTGGTGGGGGTGGTGGCCGGCGGCCTGTTGGTCGTGGTCGTGGCTTTCTTCGTGTTTCGTCATCGCCGTGCCAAGAAGCGGTCGGGTTATGAGAGCGTCGCCCCTCCATCCGGCCCCATGTCGTCTCGTCGCTGAGGCGCGAGATTCCACGCCCATGCCTGAGGCTGAGCTCGACGTCCCGCGGTTGATCCGGCGGGTTCTCGTGGTGACCCTCGTCGCCGTGGCCATGTACGGCGCGATCGTGGTGTATCGCGGTTTGAGCGCCATCAGCGCCAGCTTCGCCGGCTTCGCGTGGTGGACGTTCGGCGCCGCCTGCGGCCTCTCGCTCGTGAACTACCTCCTGCGCTTCTTGAAGTGGGAGATCTATCTCCGAGTGCTCGACATCCGTGGCGTCCCCAAGGTCGAGAGCCTGCTCACGTTCCTCTCGGGCTTCGTGCTCACGGTCACCCCCGGAAAGGTGGGGGAGGTGTTCAAGTCGATCGTGCTCCACCGCACGCGCGGCGTGGCGTTCGAGCGCTCGGCGCCCATCGTGATCGCGGAGCGCGTCACGGATCTCATCGCGGTGATCATCATGATCGCGGTGGGCAGCCTCGGGTTCGACGGGGGGCTCTTCTGGGCCGTCGCGGGGGCGGTGGTGGTGGCGGCGCTCCTCGTGTTCGTGGCGAGCCCGCGCCTCTCGGGGGCCGTGGTCGACGTGGTCGCGAAGGTGAAGGTGGGCGCGAAGCTCGCTCCCAAGCTGCGCTTGGCCTTGCTCCAGCTGCGGGAGCTGACCACCCCGCTGCGCCTCGTGGGGCCGACGCTCCTGTCGGTGGTGGGCTGGTCGCTCGAGGGGGTGGGCCTGTGGCTCGTCTTGGGCGGGTTTGGGGTGCAGACACCGCTCTCGCTCACCATCTTCTTCTACGCCACCGCGACGCTCGCGGGGGCGCTGGTGCCGCTCCCGGGGGGGCTCGGGGTGGTCGAGGAGCTCCTCGAGGAGCAGCTCACGCGGCTCGGGGGGGTGCCGACCTCGGCCGCCACCGCGGCCATGTTGTTGATTCGCCTTGCTACCCTGTGGTTCGCGGTGGTGCTGGGGTTCATCGCGTTGTCGCTGTTGCGATTGCGCCACCCCGGTTTGACGCAGCCTCATTCTGCGGTAAGGGGGGAGGCGGAGCTTGAGGGACGTGGCGATGGCGCGGAGCGCCAGAGCGGCGCCTCGGGCCACCCCGAGGAGGGAGCCTCCCAGGCGACCGACGAGGATGCTCAGGTTGATTGAGCGACGTAGGACACCATTTTCGTCACGAGCGATGCGTTATGAAGGTTGAAAGAGGGCTGCCTCTCGTCGAGGGCATCATCGAGCGCGTGAGGCCCCACGTGAAGACGGTTGGCGCGAGCGAAGAGCAGCTCGACGCGCTCGAGTCGAAGCTCATGGTCGAGCTCCCCCCGACGTTGCGGCGCTACCTGGAGTTCGACTTCACGCTCCAGAGCTTCGGCAACCGGTGGCACGGCCGCGGTCGCTTCGGGAGGAGCCCGGCGCGCCCGAGCCCCCGGATCACCTCGGTCACCAAGATGGCGGAGGCGATGACGGAGCTCGGATGGACGCACGCGCGGCTCAAGCGACGCGTCATTCGCCTCCCGAACCTGCCCGGGCAGCCGTGGAACTGCCTCTACCTCGGCGAGGCCCGCCGCGACGGCGAGCTCCCGATCTTGGGGATGGTGCACGACGAGACGAACGTCGTGACGTACCTCCGCTACACCGCGTTCGACCTGTTCCTCGTGGAGCAATCGGGCCTCGTGGAGTCGCTCGCCGACGGTCTGCGCCTCGACGACGTGGAGACGATGCTCGCGCTCAACCCCGAGCTCTTGCCCCTGTTGGCCGACGAAGAGCCCGAGCCCGGCTTCTGACGGCGGCCGCTCGGGGACCCTGGGTGATGCCATGACCCGAGGGCCGTCATGACCCGCGCGCTGACCGTGGAGGTTCGCGCCGACGACGCGGGCGAGCGGATCGACAAGCTGCTGACGCGGCGCCTGCGTGAGCTCGGTGTCGAGACCACGCGGAGTGAGGTGCAGCGTTGGATCGCGGAGGAGCGGGTGACGATCGGCGGGGTGCCGGTGGCGAAGAAAGCGGCGCTCGAGGTGGGCACCGTGATCGCGGTGGAGCCGATGGCGCCGCCGGCGAGCGCCGCCACGCCCGATCCCTCGGTCGTTTTCGCGGTGGTGTTCGAGGATGAGCACCTCTTGGTGATCGACAAGCCGGCGGGGCTCGTGGTGCACCCAGCGCGCGGTCATCAGGGGGGGACGTTGGTGAACGGCTTGCTCGCCAGGCCCGACTTCTCGCGGGCTACGGCCGACCCGCGCGACCCCGAGGGGCACCTTCGGCCGGGCATCGTGCACCGCCTCGACAAGGGCACCTCGGGCCTGTTGGTGGTGGCCAAGACGGCGCCGTGCCGCGAGCGTCTCAAGGCGCTCTTCGCGCGCCACGACATCGAGCGGAGCTACCTCGCGGTGGCGGTGGGGGTGGTGCGCGCCATGCAGCTCGACACGCCCCATGGGCGCGATCCGCACAACCGGCTGCGTTTCACCTCGCGCCTCGAGCCGTCGCGGCCCGGCGTGCGCCGCGCCCGCACGGACGTGGCGCCGATCGCCCGGCTCGGGCCGTGCACGCTCGTGCGTTGCACGCTCCACACCGGCCGCACGCACCAGATTCGGGTGCACATGCTCGAGCGGGCGCAGGCGCCGCTGCTCGGCGACCCCCTCTACAAGACCAGGACGAGCGATCCCGCGCTGGCCGCGGTGGCGAGCGCGCTCGGGCGCCAGGCCTTGCACGCCGAGGTCTTGGGCTTTGTGCACCCCATGACGGGCGCGGCGATGCGGTGGCAGAGCCCCCTCCCGAGCGACATGCAGCGCGCCTGTGACGCGCTCGTCGCGATGCCAGGGTAGGGAGCGGGGCCACGACGGGCTATCCTCTCGGTATGCTGCCGGCCGCGGGAGAGCTCGTCACGCGCAACGTGAAGCTCGTGCGCCCGTTGGGGAAGGGCGGCATGGGCAGCGTGTGGATCGGCGCTCACACCACGCTCGACACCGAGGTGGCGGTGAAGTTCATCGCTCCCGAGCACGCGGACAAGGAGCGCTTCGTGGCGCGCTTTCGGCGTGAGGCCAGCTCCGCCGCGAAGATCAAGAGCCCGCACGTGGTGCAGGTGTTCGATCACGGCATCACCGAGGACGGGGTGCCCTACATCGTGATGGAGTTGCTGCGAGGAGAGCCGCTCGGGAGGCGCCTCGGGCGGGGGCGGCTCGCGCCTCGCGAAGTGGGGATGCTCGTGGCGCAGGTCGCCAAGGTGCTCACCCTCGCCCACGGCGAGGGGGTGATCCACCGCGATCTGAAGCCCGACAACCTGTTCTTGGTCGACTCGGGATACGAGCTCTTCGTGAAGGTCCTCGACTTTGGGATCGCCAAGCAGCTGAGCGGGGCGCCGAGCGACATCACCGACACCGGCGCGATGGTGGGGACGCCGCACTACATGAGCCCGGAGATGTTGCTCAGCCCCAAGGACGCGGATCAGCGCGCCGATCTGTGGGCGCTCGCGGTGGTGGCCTATCACGCGCTGACGGGGGTGCTGCCGTTCCGTGGCGAGACCCTCGCGGCGTTGAGCGTGGCCGTGAACGACGGCACCTTCGCGCCGCCGAGCGCGCTCGTGAGCGAGCTCGGTCCGGACGTGGACGTGTGGTTCAAGCTGGCGCTGTGTCGGAGCCTCTCGGGGAGGTTCTCGAGCGCGGGAGAGATGGCGCAGGCCTTTCGGCAGGCGCTCCGCCTCACGCGCGAGGCGGACTCGCTCCCCGACACGTCGCGACCTTCGGCGGCTCTTCTCGATGCGTCTCGGGCGACCGACGACGCGCTCGAGGAGCGCGTGGCCTCGGTGTCCGCCGCGGCCGCTTCGCGCGCCCTGCCGCTTCGAGCGCGACAGGAGGCCACTCCCGAGCGCACTCTCGAACCCACCCAGGCGACCGCCGACCCCACGGTGACGAGCGAACAGCTCGCGCGGATTCACGCCGGGGAGAGGGTCTCCGAGGACGACGACACGGCCGCCGCGGGGGAGGAACCGTCGCGCGGTGAGACGGGGCGACACTCGACGCTCGGCGGCACGTCCAAGGGCGGGGAGGCTCCACGCGGTGGGTGGGCGCGCCGAGCGCCCCTCGCCGCGGCCCTCCTCTTGGTGCTCGGCGCGGGTGGCGCGGTGGCTGCCTCGCTGCGCACGACGGAGCCCGCACCCGACACGCAGCCGGTGGCCACCCCCGAGGGGATGGCGTCGTTCACGCCCGCGAGCAGCACCGCAGGGGGGCCCCCGCCCGCGGACGCACCCTCGCCCGCGACGAGCGCCGGGCGGCCAGGAGAGCTCGCGCCGCGCCCGTCGGCGCCGACCGCTACCACGGTGGCGGCGTCCTCGGCGGCGGCGCCTTCGAGCGCGCCCCAGCCGCCGCCGAGGGCTGTCTTACCGCCGCCGCCAGCGGTCGCGCCACGACCGCCCACGTCGCTCCCGTCGACGGCGGCGCCCGCACCCAAGGTGCGCTGCGACAACCCCTTCTTCGTGGACGAGAACGGCGACCTGCAGCCGCGCCCGGGCTGCTTCTGACCCCGTCCGTCCGAGGCCGGCGGGCGGGGCCGAGCTTGTGAAGGGCTCTTCACGCGGTCTCGTGAAAGAGACGACACTGGCGGCGACGCGGCGACCGGATTCTGGCGACTTGGGTGAGCTGCGCGGTGGCATGTGTCGTGCAACGTCGTGCGGGAGCCCTGCAACGGACCTGCTGTCACGGAACCCCCGAGGGACCGCGAGAGCGGACGCCTTTCCCGCGAAACCACGAACCACGCCGACTGCGAGACGATGACGATGCCGACCGCCAACCGCCTCACGCTGGGGATCACCACGCTCGCCTTCATGACCGCCGTCGCTGGGGCGTCCGCCGCTCAGGATCGCCCGCCGGCGAAGGCCCCGGCGGCCAAGGCGCAGCCGGCCAAGGCACCGCCGAGGAAGGCCCAGCCGGCCAAGCCGCGAGCGACCCAGCAGAGCTCCAAGCCCGAGGCGCCAAAGGTGGCGCGTGACGAGCGCGACGACGCCGCGTTCGGGGGCGAGGAGAGCACGAGCGGCTTCGAGCCCGAGGAGCCGGTGGCGGTCGCTGTGGACGGGAAGTGGGGCGACGAGGAGTTTGACGAGCTCGACACCGAGGCCGCGCCGGAGCAAGCCGAGGCCGAGGACCGGACGAGCACCCGCCGGCCGCCCGCGGCTGCGTCCCCCGCGGCCCACCCCCAGAAGCGCCCGCCGGCGGCGACGCCGATCACCTGGCGCCCCAGCGCCAGCCTCCGCCCCGACGTGCTCGACTGGGAAGAGGGCGCGGACGTGCCCGAGGGCTATGAGCCGGGGACGCGCGCCAGGAAGGGGCTGATCATCGGGGGGGCCATCACCTTCGGGGTGTCGTGGCTCGCGGCGGTCGCGTACGGCACCCATCGCGCGAACGAGGGGCGGCGCGACCGGTGGGACGGAGACGACGATGTGCCCGCCGAGGCCATCCTCTACGTGCCCCTCGCCGGACCGTGGATCGCCCTCTCCACGCTCGAGCCCAATCGCCGCGAGGCGGGCGCCTTCATCGCCGACGGCGTGCTGCAAGCGGGCGGCCTCGCCATGCTCGCGGCGGGGCTCTTCGCGAAGGAGACGGTGCTCGTGAAGAGCGAGAGCGCCGAGGTGTCGGCTGCGCCCCTCGTGGGGCCCGACGGCTCGGGCATCGCTCTGTCCGGCCGCTTCTAGCCTGCGGCTCCGTCACCGAGCCCCCGCGCTCACCCGAGCGTCAGTTGCAATAGAGGTAGAGCAGCGAGCCCGGCGCTTGCTGTGTGGCGCCGGCGAGGCGGATGATGCGGCGGCGGTCGTTGGGGCAACCGGCGGTGAGCTCGGGAGCGCCCACGCGTGGCTCGGAGAGCGCATCGACGAAGCACCACGCGTCGACCGGAAGCCCGAACGCGTTGACCACGGGCTCGCTGAGGTACGACTGGCAGGCGACGGCGTCCGCGTCTGAAGACACCTGCTCGATCTCGCAGAAGCAGCGGCGGTCCTTGTCGTCTGCGGCGAGCGCGACGACGTCTTGGTGCACGTCGGTGGCGGGCCGGCGCCCGGCAGAGCTGCAGGCGGCGCGGCAGGCCTCGCCCTGGTCGTCGGTGCGGGCCTCGATGAGCACACAGTCGACGAAGCCGCGCGGATTCGGCAAGAGCGAGCGGTCGAGGCACAGGTGCTCGCGGAGCGACCCCTTGAGCCGCTCGACCACCGCGCCCTCGAGGGCGGGCGTGAAGCCGAAGTCGGGCCGACTCGCGTCGTCGACCTGGGCGGGACAGATCGAGGCCACCACTCCTTGGTTGCCCGCCTTCTTGATCGTCTCGAGCAGGCGGAGCCCGGGATAGGCCGCCTCCGCATATTGGTAGAGGGTGTACGACCCCGCCGCGTTCTGACAGAGCGGATCCTGCTCCGAGCAGTGACACTCGCCGCCGCCATCGCAGAGCTCGGCGCACTGCTCGTCGTCGGGCACGCAGAGCAGCCCCTCGCGGCACGCGTCCTCGGTGGGATCGCAGCGCTGGCCGCGCCCCACCTTGCAGGCGGGGTCGAGGCTGCCGGCGCAGTCCTTGCCCTTGAAGAAGCACGCGTGCTGCAGATCGTCGCGGTAGGCTATCGTGTACTCGCCGCCGTTGATCGGGTTGGGCTCGCTCGAGCCAGGGGGCGTGAGGGGGGCCCCGGTGAGAGGGTGCGAGCCGCTCCTCGGCTCGATCGACTCGATCATGAGCGGATCGCCGGGAGGCGTGCCGGCCGCGGGATCCCCGAGGATGATCGACCACGTGTCGTCGAAGGCGCCGACGGGGCGCAACAGCTCGCTCCCGTTCATCACGCCGCCCACCGGGTTCCCGAGCACGTCGAGGCCATCGCGCAGATCTGGGGTGCCGTCGCCTTGCTTGCGCGCGATGTCTTGCCACGGCACGCCGAGGATCCCGGTGAGGACGACGCGGCTCGCCGGGCGATCCGCGAGCAGGGGGTTCGGCACGAGCTCGCCCACGCGGTTGGGGACCCGGCTCGAGGTGAGGCCGGTGACGTAGCGATCGATCGGGTACAAGAAGTCGATGCCGAAGCGGCGCTTCTGATCGAAGCAGCGCAGGTTGATGTTGTCCTCGAGGGTCGACAGCGGCGCTCCATCGCACGCGTCGCCTGAGGTGTCGCAGCCGTCGCCTGGCTCTTGGCCGCACGACCGACAGCAGGGGTCGTTCGGATCGATGGCGCAGGCGGCACGTGGAGGGGGCAGGTGATAGGGCGACGGCTTGCCGGGCTGCATCACCTGGCGCGCGAGGTGGAAGTTGCCGCCGACGCGCGTCGAGCAGTCGTTCTCGTCGCTGATCATCACGATGGCGAGCAAGGAGTCGGGACGCAGGAACGCGCGGCGCTGGGTGAGCACGGTGTCGTCCGTGCCCACGGGGTGGGCCGAGCCAGCGGCGTCCACCACCACCTCGAGGTGAGGCTCCGGATCCACGAGGAACCGATACCAGGCCTCGAGGATCGACTCGTAGCCGCAGCCACGCTCGCCGATGCCAGCCACGATCGCGGAGAGATGATCGACGAGATCGCCGACGTCGTTTTCCCCAGGGGGCGTCTTCTGTTGGTTGGGGTCCCAGGCGAGGAAGCCGAGCCCCTCGTAGGTGGGGACGCGCTCTGCCGAGCCGTCCACCACGCGATCGAGGAGGTGGGCGCGATCGTTCTCGGAAGGGCTCACGACACCGGTGCAGGCGTCCGCGCCCTGTCCGCCGAGGCTCGTGGTGATGATGCCGATGTGGAGATCGCGGATCGGCTCGAGCTCGCGCCGCTCCCCGAGGGGGCAGGTGTCGCTGGGGCTCTGGGGTTGGGACGTCGGGGCCCCGGTCTCGACGTCGACGCAGCGCGGGTTGACGAGGCGCCCCACGAACGCCTCGAGCGTCTCGCGCAGGATCTCGTGTTTGTCGGTCATCCCTCGCGAGTTGTCGATCACGAACAACAGATCGATGGCCTCGATGCTCGACTGCTCGAGGCGCCCCCGGAGCGGCTCCTGGAACCTGAAGTCGTCGTAGCCGGCGATGTCGAAGCACCCCGCCGCGCTGAGCCACGTGAGGAGGAGCAGCAGCAGGGTGGGCCACGGGGCCGGGGGGCGCTCAGAGCTCTGCGCGGGCGAAGACATGTCCGAGGCCGAGGTGGAGGGAGACACGCGGGGTGGAGGAGCCGCGTCGAGCGCGGTGCCCGCGAGACGCAGGGGGGGCTGGGTCGTCACCGAGCCACAGGAGGGCGGCGACGCCGAACGCCACGCCGAGCCCTCCCACCACGAACAGACCCGTCGACGCGTGTGCGAGTCGAGCACCCTCGTCGAACTGTGCGCCGAAGCTGGTGCTGCACACGGTGCCGTGACAGTCGTCCTCGAGTTGGTTTTTGCGATCGATGGCGAGGGCGCCGGTGACGGCTCCCGCGATCAGCGCGGCGCCGCCGACGCCGAACCCCACCCACGCCCACGGGGAGATGGAGCCCTCGTCGTCGTTGCCTGGTGGCACAGGGGACGGCGGCGTGGGGCCGGGGAGCGGCGATGGCGGCGCCAGCGTCACCTCGATCACCCGGTTCTTCTGGGTCTGCACCGCCACGATCGAGAGCTCGACGCGCACGCCGCTGGGGGGCTCGAACACGAGGGTGTGGGCCCCTGGATCGAGCTCGAGGGGCATGCCGTCGAGGCGCTCGGCGACGGTGTCGCCGTCGAGCGATACGCGCACCGCGTGCAGATCGCGACCCCTGTGGTCCTTGGCCACCAGGATGACGGTGGGGATGGCCTGGCTCACCTCGCGCAGCCACGGGGTGCACTTGCCCACGATGGCCTCGGGGCACGTGGGCTGGCTGCAGGTGATGAGCGCCGTGCGGGCGGTGAGGAGCTTCCCCGCGCGTCGGTGCTTCTGCGCGTCGCTGAACGCGGCGAGGCAGGCGGTCATGTCCTGCTCCGCGTCGTCGGCGGCGGGGCTCGCGTCCCCCTCGGCCTGCGCTGCCCCGTTCGCCGGGGCGTCCGCGCCAGCACCGTCTTCGGCGTGTGCCGCGTCGGAGCCGCCCTCACCACCCTCGGTGTCGGGGGACTGGGCGCCCAGGCGTGCGGCCCAGAGCGTGGTCGCCAGGCAGAGTGCGCCGATCGCCGCTGCCTCTCCGAGCCTCATCGCTTCTCAGCATACCCGGTTCGGCCACCGCGATCCGTGATGAACGCTCATGACGCGGTGATCATGGTCGGGCGGCAGCGCGCGGTGAAAAGCTTCGAGAATCCGCGCTGGCACAGCGATTGCCATCATCGCCGCCGAGCTCATGCACCGAACCAAAAGGACGAGGCCGTGGCTGACCCAACGCATCGCCGCGAGCGTGATCGCAGCGGCGGCGCTCTCGCCGCGACACGCTGCGGCGCAGGATCCACAACCTGGCGAGCCACGCGACAAGTCCACGGCGGCCAAGCCGAAGAGCAAGGACCCGCAGCACCGCCCCCCGCCGCAGAAGGCCGAGAAGGCCGAGAAGGCCGAGAAGGCCGCGCCGAAGGGTGAGGGCTCGACGCAGCCCGAGCCGAGCGCAGAGGGTGAGGCTTCGGTCGACGACGAAGGCGCAGAGAGCCCGCTCGCCTCGGGTGCGAGCTTTCGCCACGTGATGGCCGAACGCGAGGGCGCGTGGGTCACCGACTACGCCGAGGCCGACGGCGCCAAGGTGGGCGACGTGCTCGAGGTGCGCCGACCGTTCGTCGTGGAGCACCCCATCACGGGCGCGCCCATCGTCGACACCCTCACCATCGGTCGACTGCGCGTGACCCACGTCGGAACCGAGCTCTCGCTCGCGGTCCCGATCGAAGGTGGCGCGCCGCCGCACGCCGGGGACGTCGTGGCCTTGGCGGTCGCGCGCGACGCAGCGGGAGAGGGCTCGAAGCAGGAGGGCGGGGGCTACGGCTCCGACGTGGACGCGGCGTTGGTTCAGGCGCTGTGGGCGCGGCTCGGCGGTGCGAGCCTCGAGAAGCGCGTGCTCGCCTTCGAGGCGTTCGTGCAGCGGTTCCCGTCGAGCCCTCGCGCCATCGCGCTGTGGGAGGAGGCGCAGGCCCTCCGAGAGCTCATCAAGTCACGCGCCGCGCCCGAGCTCCCGCCGGCGCCCCCCCGGCCGCCGGGGGCCAAAGCGATGGTCGACACCACGCTGTCGAGCGCGGGGGAAGACGAGCTCGATCTCCTCGTCCTCGAGCGCGAGCGCACCCCCGCCGACCTGCCGCCGAAGGCGCCCCCCTCTCCCTCCGAAGCTCCCCCGCCCGACGAAGAGCCCGGGAAACACCGGCATGATGGTGGGTTCGTCCGGTTCGGTTTCGGACCCTCGTGGTTCAACGGCAGCTACGACGGACAGTTTCGACAGAATATCCACGCGCCCAACCTCCCCGCGTCCGTCGATCTCACCGGGGTGGGGCTGACCGCCGAGCTCCTCGCAGGCGGGGCCCCGGTGCCGGGGTTCATCATCGCGGCGCGGCTCGCGCTCACGCTCTCGCTCGACCCCACCATGCAGTTCAGCGAGCTCGGGGACGGGTCCACCGACGCCGCGCTCGACGCCATCGCGATGCCCTTCACCGGCGTGGCGATCGACGTGTACCCCGACCCCACGCTCGGCATTCACTTCTTCGGGACGGTGGGGCTCACGATGACCGAGCTCGCTGGCGACGACCGCGTCGGCAACCCGTCGTTCATCGGCGTCGGCTACGGCGGCGGCGTGGGCTTCGAAGGCTGGATCGCCGACGAGTGGTCGCTCGGCATCCAGGCGCGCGTCGACGCCGCGCACCTCGTCGCCGGGAACGAAGGCTCCTCCGAGACCTCCACCGACGAGACGCTGACCATCGTGTCGCCCGGACTCCAGATGTCGTTCACCTTCAACTGAAGGTCCGACCGGAAAGGAGAGGCGCTCACCACGCGCGCTTGGGCGTTGGGGCCCCAAGCGCAACGCGGTGGGAGGGACTCCCCGCGCAGCGTGGGGGGAGGGTGCGGCAGCACCCTCCAGCAACTGGGTGCACGTAGTTTCGCCGGGGTGGCTGGTTGTGCAATTTTGCAGCGGTGGAAGACTTGAGGTTTTTCGCGTTCTTCGATATAAGCCCGCGCCATGGGGTGTGATCTGAGGGCTACTGTCCAGGGGCACAAGCGTCCGGACATCGCGGCCGTGAACGCGGTTTGTTTCATCCACACCGAGGCGGCGATCTTCGCCATCGACGAGGATGGGGTGTGTGCCTACGTGACGAGCCAGAGCGGCGAGGTTCCGCGCAACGCCAATCGGTGCCGTGGCGCCGAATACGTGGCCTGCCTCGACCTGTGCACCGAAGAGGGACTGGTGGCCGATCCGCGGGTAGGGGGCTCCGCGCTCTTCGTGGGACGTGGCGCCAGCCAGAAGATGGCGCTCCTCCGCTCCGGGGTGATCACCAACGTCGTGTTCGTCGATGACGTCGCGGCGCCGACCGGGGACGACGTGAACGAGGGTGACCCGGCGGTCGGCAAGGACGTGAGCCAGGTGAAGCCGGTCGACGCGATTCAGCGTCGGCTCGAGGAGGAGCTCGCCCTGCTCGAGCGCGCCGACGCGCAGCGCGAGGGGTGCAGCTCGGCGCGCCCCGCGGCCGAGGTCGTCGAGTCGGAGCCCATCGAGCTCGATCCCAGCGAGCTTCTGTCGGTGGAGCCGACGCCGCTGCCGGCCCCCATGTCGAGCCGACGGTCACCACCTCCGCCGGGCAAGGAGCCCACGCCGAGCGTGTTCGCGTCGCCGCCGCCCGAGGCGCGGTCCAACGTGACGCCGCTCGTGGCGCCCACTCCGCCCCCGCGGCGACCGGCGTCGCCTCCGGCGCCCGCGCTCATGAACCCGACCGACCTGCTGCAGGCCGCGCTCGACGTCGCGAGCCCTCCCAACGCTCGCGGGCCCTCGGCCTCCGAGGTCGACTTGGGATGGGGCGGCGTGGATCTGCGCAAGACCCGCCTCGGCATGCCCGTCGTGAAGCTGTCCTGAGGCTCGGGGGCCGACCGGACCGCGCCTCGAGCAGCCCCGAGGCAACTCCGGTCGGGTCTTCAGCGGTCGAGCTCGATGCGGTTCTTGCCCGTTGATTTGGCGCGGAGGAGCGCGGCGTCGGCGGCCTCGATGAGGGAGCTGGGGGTGGCGCCGACCGGGCGCAGCGCGAGCCCGATCGAGCAGGTGATCTCGAGCGCGAGGTCGGTGCGCACGGGGAATGGACGCTCGCTGATGGCGCGCCGCAGGCGCTCGCCGATCCGGCCGAGCGCGTCGTGGTGCACGTTGGGGAGGAGCACCGCGAACTCCTCGCCCCCGTAGCGGAAGGGGGTCTCGTGGCTGCGCAGCTGCGCGTTCAGCCGTCGGGCCACGCCAGCGAGCAGCGCGTCCCCCGCCTGGTGCCCGAGCCTGTCGTTCACCTGCTTGAAGTCGTCGAGATCGAGCATGGCCAGGCCCACGGTGCGCTCCGGATCGGTGCCGGAGAGGGCGCTTCGCACCGCCTCCATCATCGTCCCGTGATGACCGAGCCCCGTGAGTGAGTCGGTGCGGGCTCGCTCCGCGAGCTTCTCGAAGCTCTTGGCGTGGGCGATGGCCCTCCCCGCGTGATCGGCGATGAGCCCGAACACGAGCTGCTCCACGCCGTCGAGCGTGCGGTGGGTGAAGCGATTGTCGGCGTAGAGCACCCCTTCGATCCGCGAGCGCGAGTGCAGGGGAGCGGCCACCGCGGTGGGGAGGTGCAAGAGGCCGGCGGCGTCGTCGGTGCCGTCGGCGCTGATGGTGCGACCGCGCCGCAGGGCAAGCGCGACCGGCGTGTTCCCGTCGGCGGAGAGGCGCGTGGTTCGCACCCGCTGATCCAGCGGGCAGGGTTTGTCGCGCTGTCGCAGCCCCGCTTCGTAGAGGGTGAACAAATCCGGCGCGTCCGCCTCGATCGACCGCCACACACGGTCGGCCTCGTCGTGGCCGTCGGGGCCCACGGCGGCCGCTCCCACCAGCTCACGGGCGTTCTCGTCCACGAAGAACAGCATCGCGCGGTTCAGGCCCAGGCCAACGCCGGCGGTCACGCCGGTGAGGAGCGCGTAGCAGGTGGGCTCGAGGGCGAGCGATTCGCGCACGAGGCTCGCGATCTCGTGCAACGTGCGCACGGCCCGACGCAAGGCCTCGTTCTCGCGGAGCAGATGGTTGACGCGGTCGTCCGTGGGCACGCGTGCATCATAGCGCCACTCGGCGCCGGCGCCGTCTTGGACATACGCGGGCGGCGCCACCCCTCGTCCCCGCGGCGAGCGCCATTCACCGCGTCCGCACGAGTGGTGCCGGTTGATCTATAGTCTCCCGCGTTTGCCATGAGAGCTCTCCTTTTGTCGGCCCTCGCCGCCCTGACCCCGCTCGCCTGCACCCCTGGCCCTGGGCCCACGCTGCCGCCGCCGGCGCCCGTCGAGGCCCCTCAACCCGAAGCCAAGGCCACCGTCGCCGACGCCGAGGCGTTCGTGAAACGCTTCAACGACGAGGGCGCCAAGCTGAGCGTGGAGATCGGCAAAGCCCTGTGGGTGCAGAACACCCACATCACGCCCGACACCAACTTCATCGCGTCGAAGGCTCGCGAGCGCTGGATCACGTTCCACAACCAGATGATCGAGCAGACCAAGCGCTTCAATCATCTGCAGCTCACGGGGGAGACCGCGCGGGCGATGAAGATCATCAAGCAAGGCGTCACCATGCCGGCCCCGCAGGCTCCGGCGAAGGTGGCCGAGCTCGCCACCCTCGCGTCCGACCTCAAGGCCGCCTATGGCCAGGGGAAGTATTGCCAAGCGGGCCCCAAGGGCGAGGAGCGCTGTCGCGATCTCGAGGAGCTCTCCGACGTGATGGCCAAGAGCCGGAGCTACGACGAGCTCCTCGACGCGTGGGTGGGATGGCGCACGGTGGCTCCTCCGATGCGCGCCAAGTACGCGCGCTTCGTGCAGCTCATGAACGAAGGGGCCCTCGAGCTCGGCTTCGCCGATACGGGGGATCTCTGGAAGTCGGGCTACGACATGACCGCGGCGGAGTTCGAGGCGGAGGCGGATCGGCTCTGGCAGCAAGTGAAGCCGCTCTACGACCAGCTCCACTGTTACGTGCGCGCTCGCCTCGCCAAGACCTACGGGGCAGACAAGGTTCCTCCCGAGGGGCTCATCCCCGCGCATCTCTTGGGCAACATGTGGGCTCAGGAGTGGGGGCACATCTTCGAGCTCGTCAAGCCGCACAAGAAGGGCGAGGGGCTCGACATCACGGCGGCGCTAGCGAACAAGAAGATGGTGGCCCGCGACATGGTGCGTTCGGCGGAGGGGTTCTACACCTCGCTCGGCCTGAAGCGCCTGCCAGACTCGTTCTATGAGCAGTCGATGTTCCACAAGCCCACCGAGCGCGAGGTCGTCTGCCACGCGAGCGCCTGGGACATCGATCCCAAGAACGACGATCTGCGCATCAAGATGTGCATCGATCCGGAAGAGGAGGACCTCGTCACCATCTACCACGAGCTCGGACACATCTATTACTACGTGTATTACAAGGACCAGCCCTTCGTGTTTCAGTCGGGCGCCCACGACGGCTTCCACGAGGCGATCGGCGACGCGCTCACCTTGTCGATGACGCCCGGCTACTACCAGAAGGCAGGCTTCATCTCGAGCTTCAAGACCGACGACGAGGCGGTCATCAACTATCAAATGAAGATGGCGCTCGAGAAGATCGCCTTCCTCCCGTTCGGCAAGCTCATCGATCAGTGGCGCTGGGACGTGTTCAGCGGGAAGGTGAAGCCCGAGGGCTACAACGCGGCCTGGTGGGCCCTGCGCACCAAATACCAAGGCATCGCCCCCCCGGTCGAGCGCACCGAAGCCCACTTCGATCCAGGCGCGAAGTATCACGTCCCCGGCAACACCCCCTACACGCGCTACTTCCTCGCCCGGATCCTCCAGTTTCAGTTTCACGAGGCCCTGTGCAAGGCCGCCGGCCACACCGGTCCGCTCTACGAGTGCTCCATCTTCGGGAGCCACGCGGCCGGTGACAAGCTCGCCTCGCTGCTCGCGCTTGGGCAGAGCCAGCCATGGCCGGACGCGCTCGAGAAGCTCACCGGCACCCGCCAGATGGACGCGTCCTCCATCCTCGCTTACTTCGCCCCGCTGATGGAGTGGCTCGCGAAGGAGAACTCGGGTCGAAAGTGCGGCTGGTGACCCGCGTCACCAGCTCCTGACGCGCTTGAGGAGCAACGCCAGGCCGAGCGCGTCGATGCCTCCCGCGCCCACCGCCGAGGCCCGCAACAGCCCCCCGAGGGTGGCCGCTCGCTTCACCTCTTGGCCGCTCGGATCGAGGGTGAAGGCCGCGTCCACCACCTCGCTGTGGACGTTTCGCGAGAAGGTCACCAGATCCATGACGCCGTCGCCGTTGGTGTCGTGATACACCCACACGCGGTCGTAGAGCCGGATCATGATCACCTCCGCGTCGAACTGGCCGTCGTTGGCGAGCTCTTGGGCGGAGCGGGTGGTGCGGTTCTTGGTGTCGCGATCGAGGTCGATGAGCGCGACGTGCCCGTAGGCGTTCGAACGCTCGAGCACCTGACGGTCGTGGCTGAGCGCACGGAACACCCACACCGAAGACAAGCCGCGGTGGTTCTCGAAGGCGTCGGGGAACCCCCCGCGGGTCTCCGCACGCAGGTGGCGGATGGCGTTCTGGAGCGCAAGGTCGGCGTACAGATCGGCCCGCACCAACGAGCGACCGACGTGATCGTCGATGGGGTGTCGCTTGCCATCGCCGTCGATGGTGAAGGCGTCGGTGGAATAGTCTGGCGGCGCGAAGTAGCCGGTGGCGCCGTGAGCGTCGAAGCGCGGCTTGCGGCTGAACAGCGCGACGTCGAGGCGGCCGTCGAGGTTGGTGTCGTAGAGGGCCCAGGTGCCGGCGAGGCGTCGGAGGAGCACGAGCTGGGGGCGTAGGGCCCACGGCTCGAGCACGGGCCGCGCGTCGTCTCCGGGCTTGAGCGCAGCGAGCGCCTTGGAGCCGCGATCGATCACGAGACTCGACGCGCCCGCGCCCACGTAGGCGGTGACCATGTCGACCACGCCGTCTCCGTCGACGTCGTCCACGCTCCCTTCCTTGCCCGCCACCTTCGACACGTCGGGCACCGCGGGCACCCCGCCCCAAGCCAGCGTCGCCGGCGACGCGAGGCTCCCGATGCCGGCGCCGGAGGCCACCGTGCCGAGGCGAGCGAGGTGCGACGGGTGGGGGAGCAACGCCCCGTCGATGGTGTGCTCGGGCAGGGGACGCGTGGCGGGCACCACCCGTCGCCCTTGGAGCACGAAGGCCTGCTCGGGCTTGCCGTCTGCCTTGCGGTCGCGAACGAGCAGATCGAAGGCGCCGTCGCCGTTGCGATCGTACAGGGCGTAGGCGTCGTCGCCCTTGAGCAGGATGGCGACGTCGGCGTCGAAGGGCCGCTCGGCGCTCGGCGGGGTGCTGTGGTCGTCCTGATCGGTGTCGAAGAGGTACGCGCCCTGCGTCTTCTCGGTGTCGCCGTCGAACCACGGGTAGCCCACCGCGATCGCGCTCTCCGCCACCCCGTCCCCGTCGTAGTCTTCGAGCTGGAACTCGATCCCCCCCTCACAGAACGGATCGGGCACGAGAGGCGCGGGCTCGAGCGTGGCGCTCTCGAGGAACTGACGGATCTCGGCGACGTGGACGTGAAACGCGAGCGTGCCTCCCCCGAAGCGCAGCGACTGGTTCAGGCCCACCACCTCGCCCCACGCGTTGACGAGCGGCCCGCCGCTGTCTCCGCCGTTGAGGCTGCAGGTGGTCTGGATGCTCACCCCCTGGAGCGCGGTCTCCACGTGCTTCTGGATGTCTTTCTTCGCCGCTTCGCATTGTTGCTCGCGTCGGCTTGCCTCCTCCTCCTGGTCGAGCGGGTCGCGCAGCGAACAGTCGCCGGCCTCGAGGAGGCTCGTCTCGCGGGTGAGGTCGCCGACGCGGGACACGTTGCACACCTTGGCCGCCCAGAGCATGCCGATGCCCGCGTTGCCGATGCTGAGCACGGTCTCTCCCACCCGCGGATCGATCGGCGCGAGCGGCGCCACCACCAAGCCCTTGGGCGGGGCGACGAGCTTCACGAGGGCCAGATCTTTGACCGCGTCGCTCGCCACCACCACGCCCTCGAGCGGCTCACCGGAGGGGACGACCCGGCCGGTGGGTCCCAACGTGCCGAGCTCGAGCGTCACCTTCACCGTGAGGTCGAGCTGAAGGAACTCGTCGATGACGTGTTGGTTGGTGAGCACCAGACCCCGAGGATCGATGACGACGCCAGAGCCCATGCCCGAGCTGGTGCGAATGAGCACGGTGGCGGGGGCTGCCTGCCCGTAAGCGACCTCGATGGGGGGAGCGGGGCCCCGCGCGATCTCCGGCTCGAGCTCAGGCTTGGCGTCGCTCTTGGCCGCCTCGGCGGCGAGGGCGCCGTGCCCGAGCTCCTCGAGCAGTCGGCGCTTGGCCAAGCACACCTTGGGCGACGCCACCTCGCGCATACGCGACGGGAGCTCGCTCGGGCTGCCGGCCTCCTGGGTGGGCCCACAGGCGATCGCGCCGAGCGCGAGGATCAACAAGGAGCGCATGGTAGCCAACGGCTCGAGTACCGTATCATCGCTCGCATGGTGCAGCGCGGGCGAAGCTCCTCCTCCGCTCGGTCGACCGATGGGGGCGAGGGGAGGCCGGCGCGGCCCCTGGAGCGCGGTGGCCGCACGACGCTCGGCGCGCTGGTGCTCGCGGCGGCGTCGCTCGGATGCCAGCCGCCCTGCGAGGAGCGCTGCGCGAGCACCCAACGCCGTTGCGCAGATGGTGCCGAGAACCCCGCCATCTGCGCCGATCAGTGCACGATCGTCGCGTGCGTCGACTGCTTTCGCTGTCTCGACGAGGAGGCGGCGTGCCCCGGCGAGAGCGCCTGCGAGCCGCGCTGTCGCGGCTGCGCGCGCACCGCACCCTGAGCCTCCTGTTCGACGGGTCGACAGGGGCTCTGAGGAGACGCGCCGCCAGCGCGCGCTCGTCCGGCTCAGCCGCTCTCGCCGAGGTCGTCCCAGTGCGCTCGGAAGGCGAGGTCGAGCTCTTCTTGCGCCGCGAGGCGGAGATGCTCGCGCAGGAGCTGCAACATGCGCGTCAGCTCTCGGCCCGCGAGCTGGCGGTAGGCTCCACTCACCTCGAGCAGCTCCCCGAGCGTGTGCTCGAGCCGCTCCGCGACGGCGCTCGCCTCGCGGAGCTTGGCGTCGACGGCCGCGGTCGCCGCCGCCAGTCGGGACGGGAGCACCAGCGCGGCGCGACGGGCCTCGAGGTGGCGCAGCAGGTTGGTGGCCAGGTAGCAGGCGTGCGCGCCGAGGGGCGCGTCGCTCTGAACCACCGTCACGAGCTCGTCGATGAACACGAGCGCCATGCGCGGATCTTCGAGCCTCTGCGGTTGGACCCGTCGGGACGAGTGCCGTCCATCGCGCGCCGAGCGCTCGAGGGCGTCGACGCCGTCACCCCACGGTCGGCTCGTGGCCGCTCCGGCCCCGTTGGCTGCTCCTCCGTTGGCTGCAGCTCCGTTGGCTGCAGCTCCGTTGACCGCAGCTCCGTTGACCGCAGCTCCGTCCACCGCGGTCTCGCCCGTTACGGTCTCAGCAATCCCTGCGATGCTCCCCATAGTCCCCCCTTTTTCACCCCAGACCCTGCACCTTACGCTTTCTCCGCGCGCAAGGGAAGAGGTTCGGCGACACGCGTGATGCGTTTGGGGGTCAGCGCCGCCGCAGGGCGCTCGCCAGGAACTTCGCGGTGTGGGAGCGCCGCGCCCGCGCCACCTTCTCGGGCGTGCCTGTGGCGATGACGCGACCGCCGAGCGGCCCGCCCTCGGGCCCGAGATCGATGACGTGATCGGCCGTCTTGATCACGTCGAGGTTGTGCTCGATCACGACGACGGTGTTGCCCGCGTCGACCAGCGCGTGGAGCACGTGGAGGAGCTTCTTGATGTCGTCGAAGTGCAGGCCGGTGGTGGGCTCGTCGAGGATGTAGAGCGTGCGCCCGGTGGCGCGACGGCTGAGCTCGCGCGCGAGCTTGATGCGCTGAGCCTCGCCGCCGGAGAGGGTCGGCGAAGGCTGCCCGAGGTGGAGATAGTCGACGCCGACCTGCTCGAGGAGCTCGAGGGGCCCCCGGATCTTGGGGTGCGCCGCAAAGAGGTCGAGCGCCTCGCGCACCGTCATCTCGAGCACGTCGGCGATCGATTTGCCCTTGTAGCGCACCTCGAGGGTGGCCTCGTTGAACCGCTTGCCGTGGCACTGCTCGCAGCGGACGTAGACGTCGGAGAGGAAGTGCATCTCGATGCGGCGCACGCCGTCGCCCTCGCACGCCTCGCAGCGTCCCCCCTTCACGTTGAACGAGAAGCGTCCCGGTTTGTAGGCGCGGACCCGCGCGTCGGGGAGCTGCGTGAAGAAGTCGCGGATGAGGTCGAAGACCTTGATGTACGTGGCGGGGTTGCTGCGGGGCGTCCGTCCGATCGGCCGCTGATCGATGCCGATCACCTTGTCGAGCTGCTCGATGCCTTCGATGCCAAGGTGGCGCCCGACCTTTTGGGTCGACTGGTGGAGCTCGCGCGCCAGGGCGGGGAACAGGATGTCGTTCACGAGGGTGGACTTGCCTGCCCCGGAGACGCCGGTCACGGCGGTGAGCACGCCGAGAGGAAAGTCGACGTCGACGTCGCAGAGGTTGTTCTCGGCGGCGCCGCGGATGGTGAGCTTGCCCAGCGCCACCCGGCGCTCGCCGGGCGTCTCGATGCGCTTGTGGCCCGACAGATAGGCGCCGGTGAGGGAGCGCTTGGACTTGAGCAGCGTATGGGGTGGACCGGCGTGCACGACACGCCCGCCGGCGACGCCTGCGCCGGGACCGAAGTCGATGACGTGGTCGGCGCGGCGGATGGTGTCCTCGTCGTGCTCGACGACCACCACCGTGTTGCCGATGTCGCGCATTCGGATCAGCGTCTCGAGCAGGCGCGCGTTGTCGCGCTGGTGCAGGCCGATGCTCGGCTCGTCGAGGATGTAGATCACGCCGGTGAGATCGGAGCCCACCTGACTGGCGAGGCGGATGCGCTGCGACTCGCCGCCCGAGAGCGTGGGGCCGGCGCGGTCGAGCGACAGGTAGTCGAGCCCGACCGCGGCCAGGAACTCGAGCCTGCCGCGGATCTCCTTGAGCACCTCCGCGGCGATGGTGCGGGCGGCGCCCTCGAGCTCGAGCTCGCGGAAGAACCGCCGCGCGTCGGCCACCGTCATGCTCGACACCTCCACGATGGAGCGCCCGCCGACGCGCACGGCGGCGCTCTCCTTGCGCAGCCGGGAGCCGCGGCAGGTGGCGCAGCGCGCGTCTCCCATGTACTTGCCGTAGTAGCGCTTGGCCCGCTCCGACTGAGTGCTCGAGAAGCGCCGCATGAGCCGGGGCAGGATCCCCTCCCACTCCACGTCGAGGTGACCCTTGCCGCTCTTGCCCTGCCACGTCACGCGGTAGCGCTTGGTGCCGGTGCCGAACAACACCTTGTCGCGATCGCCCTCGCCGAGCTCCCGCCAGGGCTTGTCGCAGTCGATGCCGAGCTTCTTGAGGAGCTGGCCGCGAAACCCGTGGGACCAGCCGGTCTTCGTCGACACGTCGGTGCCCCATGGCGCGATGGCGCCCTCGTCGAGCGAGAGGCTGGGGTCGGGGATCACCAGCTCCGGATCGATCGCCACGCGCGTGCCGAGGCCGTTGCAGTCGCCGCACATGCCCTGCGGGCTGTTGAACGAGAACGCTTGCGGGGTGAGCTCGGGGAACGAGATCCCACAGTCGGGGCACGACATGCGCTCGGAGAAGATGCGGTCCTTGCCGCTCTCGAAGGCGACGATCATGGTGCCGTCTCCACGGGCGAGGGCGGCCTCCACCGACTCGGTGATGCGCGCGAGCGCGCTCGTCTTGAGCTCTACGCGGTCGATCACCGCCTCCACGTCGCGCTTCTTCCGCTTGTCGAGGGCGTCGAGGCCCTCCGTGTCGACGATGGCGCCGTCGACGCGCAGCCGCACGAACCCCGACCGACGCGCGTCTTCGAGCAGCTCGCGATGCTCGCCCTTGCGGTTCACGAGGAGCGGGGCGAGGAGCGTGGCGCGGGTGCGGCCGCGCGCCTTCGCCGCCGACGCGGCGGCGCCGCGGACGAGCTCGTGGGCGATCTGCTGGGCGGTCTGGCCGCGCACCACCTCGCCGCAGCGATGGCAGTGCTGCACGCCGATCCTGGCGTAGAGCACACGCAGATAGTCGGCGATTTCGGTGATGGTGCCGACGGTGGAGCGGGGGTTGTTGCTCGCCGCCTTCTGCTCGATCGAGATGGTCGGCGACAAACCGCGGATGGTGTCGTACCGCGGCTTGTCGAGGCGATCGAGGAACTGCCGCGCGTAGGCGGAGAGCGACTCGACGTAGCGGCGCTGGCCCTCGGCGTAGAGGGTGTCGAAGGCGAGCGACGACTTGCCCGACCCGGACACGCCGGTGAGCACCACGAGGCACTTCTTGGGGATCTTGACGTCGATGC
>CAYOAL010000162.1:0-22099 GCA_964401935.1 uncultured Polyangiaceae bacterium | reverse complement strand
TCGCCGGACCGCGCCTCGAGGAGCCCCGCGAGGCAATGTCGGTCGGACCTTCAGTTGGCGCAGGGCGCGCAGGTGGACACCACCCGCGAGGTGCTGCCACACGCGTCGCCTTCGCCCGGACAGCAGCGACACACGAAGTCGTTGCAGTCGATGAAGCCGTTGCCGTCGTTGTCGCGGCCGTCGGCGCAGGTGATGGGGTTGCCCTCACACACCGACACCACGGTCGACTGCTGGCAGCTGAAGTCGCGACAGTCGACGAAGGTGTCTCCGTCGTTGTCCATCTCGTCGCTGCACTCGGCGTCCGTCGACTCCGTCCCAGGGCAGAGGCCGGCGTAGATGCAGTCGAAGTCGGCGCAGTCGGTGAAGCCGTCGCCGTCGTTGTCGTTGCCGTCGGTGCAGTTCGTCTCCGTGCAGGCCGGATCCGTCGCCCTGCACGAGCTGTCCGCGCAGTTGATGAACCCGTCACCGTCTTCGTCGGTGTTGGTCGAGTCCTGCGAGCACTCGGCGGGGCCAGCCTCCACCTCGTCGGCGCAGTCGGCGTCCAACCAGCAATCGCGATCGTCGCAGTCGGTGAACCCGTCCTCGTCGTCGTCGATGTCGTTGCTGCACGAGCCGAGGGTCGCCTCGTTGCACACGGTCACGTTGGGGTGGCCGTGGCACGAGTCGTCGGCGCAGTCGACCAGGCCGTCCTCGTCGTCGTCCATGTTGTTGGAGCACAACGCGTCGCTGTTCTCGACCGGATCCACGCAGTTGGGATCGTCGAGACAGGCGTCGTCCTGACAACAGTCGAAATCATCGCAGTCGATGAACGTGTCGCCGTCGTTGTCGACGTTGTCCGTGCAGTTCATCTCGGTGGTCGCGCTGCCACCGGTCCCGCCCACGTTGGTCCCCGCCCCGCTGCCACCACTGCCACCGCTGCTGGTGCCGGCGCCCGAGGCCCCGCTGCCCTCGTCGTCTTCGTTGGGGGTGGGGTCGTCCTGACACGCCACCACGATGAGAGAACCAGCGAGCGCAGCCATCACCGCGCGACCCAGAAGGCGAGCACCAAGAATTCGAGCCATGATCAACCTCGGAACAAAGGACTTCGGAACAAGAATGAGCGCTTACATATACCACCTCCAACGATACTTGCGTGTGACGTGATGACAACGGGACACAATGACACAGCTGGACGCGTTGTCTCTGGAATGCCACGTTGTCTTCGTGACTGACACCATGGCGCCCCCGCGCTCGCTCGAGCTCTCGCCGAACGCCCCCACGGTGCTCGTCGTGGACGACGAGGCGGCCAACGTGACGAGCCTCCAGAAGATCTTTCAACGCGAGGGGTTTCGCGTGCTCCCCGCGGAGGGCGCGAAGACCGCCCTCGAGCTCGCGCGGACCCACCGGGTGGCGGTGGTGCTCACGGATCTGATGATGCCGGGGGTGAGCGGGCTCGAGCTGATGCGGGCGCTCCAGCAGGTGTCCCCCGACACCGAGGTGGTGGTGATGACCGCCTTCGGGACGGTCGAGACCGCGGTGCAAGCGATGCGGGAGGGCGCTTACGACTTCGTGGAGAAGCCCCTGAAGCGGATGACCATCGTCAAGACGGTGAAGAAGGCGGCGGAGCGCCAGCTGCTGCGCGCCGAGAACCGCTCGCTCAAGCAAGAGATCCGAAACCTCACCCGCCGCGAGATCGTCGGCTCGAGCCCCGCGCTCCGGCGCGTGCTCGACGTGGCCAACCAGGCCGCGCCGTCGAACGCGACGGTGCTCGTGCTCGGCGAGAGCGGCACCGGCAAGGAGCTGATCGCGCGCCACATCCACGACCGCAGCGCGCGAGCCTCCGGCCCCTTCGTGGCCGTGAACTGCTCGGCCATCCCCGAGACCATCCTCGAGGCGGAGCTGTTCGGCCACGAGCGCGGCGCGTTCACCGGCGCTCACGATCGGCGCGAAGGCCGCTTCGCCAAGGCGGCGACCGGCACCTTGTTCCTCGACGAGATCGGCGAGCTCTCCCCCGCGGTGCAGGTGAAGCTGCTCCGCGTGCTCCAGGAGGGGGAGTACGAGCCGGTCGGCGGCGACACCGTGGTCGCCGACGTGCGCGTCGTGGCCGCCACCAACCGCCACCTCAAGACCGAGGTCGAGGCGGGGAGGTTCCGCGAAGACCTCTTCTACCGGCTCAACGTGATCGCCATCACCGCGCCTCCCCTCCGCGCCCGGCGCGAGGACATCCCGCTCCTCGTGGACCACTTCCTCGGCGTCTACTGCGCGAAGAACGCTCGACCGCGGCTGTCGGCCCCCCGCGAGGTGCTCCAGCTCCTCAGCGACTACAGCTGGCCCGGCAACGTGCGCGAGCTCGAGAACGCGATCGAGCGGGCCGTGGTTTTGTGCCGCAGCGACGCGTTGACCGAGGACGATCTCCCGGAGACCGTGCGCCACGCGGCGACCACCGAGCCGACGGCCATCCAGATTTCGGTGGGCACCCCGCTCGAGGAGGTGGAGCGGCGCCTCATCCGCGAGACGCTGCGTCACGCCGGCGGCGACAAGTCGGTGGCGGCGCAGATGCTCGGGATCTCGGCGCGCACGATCTACCGCAAGCTCGCCGACATGGACGAGGCGTGACCACGGCCCCCCGCCGAGCCGCCCCTCACTTGGGCAGGGTGAGGATGGGGTAGCCGGGATCGACGGAGGGCGGGGTGGCCACGGCTCCCGGTGCCGCGTACACGAGCGCTGCGATGCGCTCGGGGAGCACCGTCGCGAGGTGCACCACGTTGCCGAGCGCCTGCACTGCCTCGAGCTCGTCGAGCCCGGCGGTGGCCCGCGCCACGCCGATCGCCACCCCCTCGGCGTCGAGCGAGAGGCAGGCGCCCCCGAGCTCGCCGCTCCCGTTGAGCTCGAGGAGCTTCGCGAGCATCGCCGCGTTGGCGCGCTCGGCGGGACCGACGCGCGCGAGCAGCGAGCGCACCTCGAAGCGTCCACCCCCGCAGCGCACGTCGATCGAGCGCCCGAGAGACTCGATCCGGAAGCTGCCCTCGTCGAGGTTCTCGTCGGCGATGGACGCCTTGCCGGTCTTCACCAACACGTGGACCGCGTCGCGCACCACCATCGTCTCGTCGGGCTGAACGCGGCCTCCGTCGAGCAGCTCGTCGGGTACGCGAATCACCCCCTGGCGCACGAGGCGCCGCACGTGCCGCACGTAGTCGGCGGCGGTGTAGCCGGGGACCGCAAAGCCCAAGCCCTGGGAGTGGGACAGCATCATCGCGACCACCCCCACGAGCCGTCCCTGGGCGTCGAGCAGCGGCCCGCCGCTGTTGCCGGGGTTGATGCTCACGTCGGTTTGAACGAAGTACTCCTCGCCCATCTCGCGGTGGGGGTTGGAGATGATGCCCCGGGTCACCGAGAAGCGACATCCGCGCGGATGCCCTACCGCGAACACCTCGTCCCCCACTTGGAAGTCTTCCGACACATCGGTGTGGAGGTTCAGAAACGCCGGGGTGACGAGATCGATCTTGAGCACCGCGAGATCGTGATGTCGGCTCTGGTGGATGCCGACGCCGCGCACGTCTTTGCCGCTCGCGGTGATGACGCGATAGGGACCCACCGAAGGAGCCACGTGTTTGTTGGTGAGGATCCAGCCGTCCTGGCCCACCACGAGCCCCGTGCCAGCGCCTTTGGCGTCCTGGATGAGGGTCACCTGCTCGGAGCGCCCCCCGAGCGATCGCGTCACGCCGTCGTGCATGCTTGGTGCTCCGAGAACCGTGACGAGGGCCTCAGCCGAACACGCTCATGTTGTTCTTGAGCATGAGCGCTTGCACGTAGGGCCCGAGGTGCTGCTCGGGGATCTGGAAGGCCTGGGCCATCTGGTTCAGGCGCGCCTGCTCCGGCGGAGCGAGGTAGCCGTCGCCCATGGCCATGTCGGCACAGTTGAGGATGGTGAACATCTTCTGCTGCGGCGACAGCGTGGCGCCAGCAGCCTGGAGGAACTGGTCGTAGTTGCTGCGCCGCTGGTACTCGAGCGCGGCGTCGAGGTTCGCGCGGGTCTTGGCGAACCGCAGGATGTTGCTGATCTCCGCGTCGTCGAGGTGACCGTCGGCCGCGCTGATGTAGATGAGCGCAGCCACGAGGGCCACCTGCGGCGTGAGGGGAGCGGTGGGGGCCTGATTGAACCCATTGAACATGTTCATCGTCTCGTTCCTTGTGGCAGGGGATCCCCTCGGCAGGGATTCGCGTGGGAAAACTTCGCCTTGGCGTCGGCGTCGCGGTGCGCGGACGCCGTGACCGACCGTGGAGTGTACCGAAACTCCCCGTCGCCGGATCGAAAGCGCTCCTTAAGTCGCGTTTAAGACGCTCGCGCGCGAGCCCAACCGAACCCCGCCGCCCCTCCCCGGCGGCCGCGCGCAACGCAGCGCACCGCCCACCCGCCCGGCGCCGCGCTTCTTGAACGACGCTTTCGTTTGACAGTCTGTCATGGAATGGCTGCTTCGCTCGCGTGGTTGGTCAGGATGGCGGACGAGCCAGGACCATCTTCTTGAAAATGTGACTCATTTCAAGCATCAACAAGTGGCACGCGGTTCGCATCCATGGGACCCAAGCGGGAGACGGCCACCCACGCCGCCGGCCGCACCCACCGAAGCCAACCTTCATCACCCCGCGCGCCAACGACCGACCACACGAACCACTGAGCGAGACGGATCATGGGACTCGACGGACAGCTCAAGCGCTTCTACCCGCTCATCCTCTGCGCCTGCATCGCCATCGCTGCGTACTTTCAGTCGTCGGGGATCGGTCAGATCGTGGTGTCGACGATCGTCGGCGGCACCGAGCCGGCGCCCGTCACCCCGGTCGCGAGCCCGCCGGGGGCGGCGGCCACGAGCAAGACCGGCCAGCCCATCCTCGCGCGCAACCCGTTCGACAGCGTGACCGGTCCGATCGGCAACGCGCCGCTCGAGCCGAACGACGACACCGACCCCACCGACCCCGAGCCCGACATCAGCTCGAGCGACGAGGATCCCAGCTGCACCTTCGGCAAGGTGACCCTCATCTCCGCCAACGCCGATCCGGACTGGTCGTTCGCCGCCATCGACGACGGCGCGGGGGGCAGCAAGCTCCGTCGCGTCGGCGATCAGGTGGGCAGCCACACGATCCGCGCGTTCGGCTGGGATCGGGTGTGGCTCGCCGAGGGGGCGAAGACCTGCCAGCTCAAGCTCGGCGAGGAGAACGCCCGCGCCGCGGCCCCCGCCACGCGGCCCAACCGCACCGAGCGGCAACGCCAACGCGGCGGAGCGCAGCTCGCCCCCGAGCTCGCGTCGAAGATCACCAAGGTGAGCGACACGGAGTTCACGATCGAGCGCTCGGTGGTGGACGAGATCCTCGAGAACCAGGCCGAGCTCATGCGCTCGGCGCGCATCCTCCCCGAGAAGGAAGGGGATGAGGTGGTGGGCATCCGCCTCTTCGGGATCCGCGGCGGGACGCTGCTCGACCACCTCGGCATGCAGAACGGCGATCGGCTGGAGTCGATCAACGGCTTCAAGATGAGCGATCCCCAGAAGGCGCTCGAGGCCTACGGGCGGCTCCGCACCGCCAACGCGCTCAAGGTGCAGGTGAACCGCAAGGGCTCACCGGTCACCCTCGACTTCAAGATTCAGTGACGACCCGATGGTTCTCTCCGACAAATTCGGCACCCCGCCGCGTGGCGGCCTCGTGAAACGCACCGTGCTCTACGTGCTGGGGTTCGGTCTCGGCTCCCTGGCGGTGGCGGGCGTTCTCTCGCTCATCCTGACGACCATCGCGGACAGCGTCATGACCCCGAAATCTACCGCTGCCGCGGGGAGCGCGCTCCCTCCAGGGGTCGTGCCCAACATCATCGGCGCTCCGTCCCCCGAGGGAGACAAGGCCAAGTCGAACCTCGGACCCAAGCCAGCGTCGAAAGCGCGGCGGCCCCGTGCTAACGAGGCCACCGGCGCCGCCGATGACGGCTCCGAACAACCGCTGTAAAGGCCAGTCTCCCAAAGCCAGCGTGAGCGCGACGCCCGAGCGCGGCGCCGCTCAGCACGCGTGAAGAGCATGACCCCACCCTCCCCCCCTTTCACGGCCCCTCCCGCCGATCGCGCCCCTCGCGTGCGCCGTCTCGTCCGCGATCTCGGCACGCTCGCGCTCCTGAGCGCGGCGTCTCTGACGATCGCCCCCCCCGCCGAGGCGCAGCAGACCAAGCGGCAGGCCCCGATGCGGACCCCGACGCCCCAGCGGCCCGCCCTCAAGCCGGTGCAACCCAAGACGGCGACCCAGCCCGACCCCGGCGAGCCGACGACCCCCCAGCAGAGCACCCAGCCGCAGGGGCCGACACCTCCAGGCACGCTCGACCCAACCGGCGGCAACAAGGTGGGGACCAAGCCCGACATCGAGTACAAGGGGCCGCCCCCTGGCGGTCGGGTAAACTTCAACGTCCAGGACGCGGAGCTGCTCGATCTGGTGAAGACCATCTCGCAGCTCACCGGGCGGCGCTTCATCATCGGCGGCAAGGTTCGCACGAACGTGAAGGCCACCATCATCTCGCCGATGGACGTGTCCTCGGCGGAGGCCTACCAGGCGTTCCTCGCCGTGCTCGAGCAGAACGGGATGACCGTCGTGCCCCACGGTCGCTACCTGAAGATCGTGGAGAGCCAGGGGTCGCACGCCGAGCAGACCGAGATCATCGGGCCGGTGGAGCCGGTGCCCTACACCGATCAGTTCGTGACGCGCCTCTACCGGCTCAAGCACATCGACGCGACCGAGGCCTCGACCGTCCTCAGCAAGTTCAAGAGCGCGGCGGGCGACATCACGGTGTGGCCCCAGACGAACCTGCTCATCATCACCGACACCGCGGCCAGCATTCGGCGCCTCCTGCGAATCATCGAGGAGCTCGACTCGGGTGGCGCGGGGGAGTCGATCTACCTGCAGCCGATCCACTACGGCTCCGCCGCCGATCTGGCCACGCAGCTGAACGAGATGCTCGGCTCCGACGGCTCGAAGGGGAAGATTCTCGCCGACGAGCGCAACAACGCGCTCGTGATCGTGGCCACCGAGCCCGACTACGGACGCATCCTCGAGCTCATCAAGCGGATCGACACGCCGGTGAGCGGCGGCGACGGCACCATCCACGTGCTGCCGCTCCAACACGCCCGCTGCAACGACATCTCCGCGACCCTCAGCCAGGTCATGGGCGCCGGCGGCGGCACCGCACGCCCGACCACCAACACCGCGCAGCGCAACCGCACCCAGCAGCAGCGGCAGACGCCCACCACCCCCACCACCCCCGGGACGGGGATGGCCCAGGGCGCCCTCACCGGCGAGGGCGGGATCTTCGAGGGCGAGGTGAAGATCAACTGCGACGAGGCGACCAACGCGCTCGTCACGGTGTCGTCGCTGCGAGACTACGCGCAGCTGCGCAACGTGATCGACAAGCTCGATCGGCCGCGTCGACAGGTGTTCATCGAGGCGGTGATCATGGACGTGAACGTCGACCGCCAGACCGATCTGGGGATCGGCTTCCACGGCGGCGGGACCGCCGACATCGGCGGCGGGGGCGACACGATCATCTACGGCGGCTCGAACGCAGCGCAGTCGCTGACGGGCCTGCCCGCGAGCCTCGAGGCGCTCGCCTTCGGCGTGCGCGGCCCGGACCTGCCCAACACCAGCCAGCTGACGGGGACCGGCATCTCCATCCCCGCCTTCGGCATCGTGCTCCACGCGCTCGCCACCAAGGGCGACTCCAACCTGCTCGCGACGCCGCACATCCTCGCCACCGACAACACCCCCGCGACCATCTCGATCGGGCAGAACATCCCCTTGCAGACGAACGTGGGCGGCGGGCTCTCCCAGCTCGCGGGCCTCGCCGGGCAGCAAGGTGGCGGCGGCCTCGCCGGCCTCGCCGGCCTCGCCGGTGGCTTCGGCCTCGGGTTCCAGGCCCCCCGGCAAGACGTGGGCATCAGCCTCACCATCACGCCGCAGATCAACGACTCGAACCAGGTGCGGATGGACATCCAAGAGGAGTTCTCGACGGCGGGCGCGCCACAGGGCGATCTCGGCGCGGTGCCCATCAACAAACGCACTGCGGAGACGACGATCATCGTGGAGGACCAGCAGACGGTGGTGATCGGCGGGCTCACGCGCGAGGAGCAGGTGCACGCCGAGACCAAGATCCCGGTGCTCGGCGACATCCCCGTGCTCGGCTTCTTGTTTCGGCAGAGCAACAAGCAGTCGCGCAAGGTGAACCTGCTGCTCATCCTCACCCCCCACGTGATCCGCGATCAGAACGATCTGCGGAAGATCTTCGAGCGCAAGATGCAGGAGCGTCAGGAGTTCCTCGACCGCTACTTCGTGTTCGAAGACTCGCTCCCCTGGGAGCCGGCCAAAGACTACGGGCGCACCAACGGCATGCTCGAGCGCATCCGCCAGACGCAGCTCAAGCTCGCCGAGCGCGAGCGCCTGCGCAAGGAGCTCGAGCCCGGAACCACCAAGACCCACGACCCGGTGAAGCCGGTGCAGCTCCCGGCGATGGCCGCCCCCAAGAGCTCGCAGCCCGCCGCCGCCCCCACCCCCGCCACCCGGACGCGCGCCCCCACCACGCGACCACGTCCGGCCACCCGCACGCCGAACCCGCGCACTCGGTCGCGGCCCACCGTGCCCGGCTCCGTTCCCCCCACCAACCGCTATCGCGTGGAGTGAGTCGCTAGAGGTCATGAGCAAAGAGCAGCAGTTCGTCGCGGAGATGCTCGTCCGGCGGGGCGTGGTGCCCGCAGACCGCGTCGAGGAGCTGCTCAACACCGCGCTCGACAAGCACCAAGACTTCGCGGAGACGGTCATCGCCGCCGAGCTCGCCCCCGCCGAGGCGGTGGGCGCCGCCATCGCCGAGGAGTGGGGGGTGAGCTTCATCAAGGAGATCGACGTCACCTCGGTGCCGCTCTCCCTCGTCGAGCGCATCCCCATCACCTACGCCAAGCAACACCGCATCCTCGTGTTCGCGGAGGACGACAGCGCCGTGCACTGCGCGGTGTCCGACCCGCTCGACGTGATCGCGATCGACGACGTGCGCACGGTGTTCGGCAAGCCGGTGGAGATCGTGGTGAGCACCCGCCAAGCGGTGGAGGACGCGATCAACCGCGTGTGGGAGCGCCAAGACGGCGGGGCGACCCTCGCCTCGGACGCCAACGCGGAGGAAGACAACCTCGTCGATCTGCTCGACGCCGACGACGACGCACCCATCATCCAGTGGGTGAACAGCCTCTTCTCCCAGGCGGTGCGGGAGCGCGCGAGCGACATTCACATCGAGCCGGAAGAGCGGGAGGTGGTCGTCCGTTACCGCATCGACGGCGAGATGTACGTGGCCAAGCGAGCTCCGAAGCAGCACATGGCCGCGGTCATCGCCCGCGTGAAGATCATGTCGCAGCTCAACATCGCCGAGAAGCGGTTGCCCCAGGACGGGCGCATCACGCTCAAGATCGCGGGCAAGAGCGTCGACATCCGCGTCTCCACCATCCCCACGAGCCGCGGCGAGAGCATCGTGATGCGCTTGCTCCAGAAGACGTCGGTGCTCCTCGGCCTCGACGAGCTCGGCTTCGCGCGGCGCGAGTATGCGCTGATGGACGGCCTCATCCGGCGGCCGGACGGCATCCTCCTCGTGACGGGCCCCACCGGCAGCGGCAAGACCACCACCCTCTACGCGTGCCTCAACCGGATCAACGAGCCCACGCGCAAGATCCTCACCGCCGAGGATCCGGTGGAGTACGAGCTCGGGGGCATCCGCCAGCTCCACGTCAAGCCGAGCATCGGCCTCACCTTCGCGAGCGGCCTGCGCGCGTTCCTCCGCCAAGACCCCGACGTGATCATGGTCGGCGAGATCCGCGACAAGGAGACGGCCGAGATCGCGGTGCAAGCCTCGCTCACCGGCCACCTCGTGCTCTCGACGGTGCACACGAACGACGCCGCCGGCGCCATCACCCGTCTGGTCGACATGGGCGTGGAGCCGTTCCTCGTGCGCTCCAGCATCATCGGGATCCTCGCCCAGCGCCTCGTGCGCATGCTCTGCCCCGACTGCAAGGAGCCTTACCACCCCACCGACTACGAGATGCAGCAGCTCGGTCTCGATCCGGTGACGCTGCGGTGGAAAGCCAACCGCCGCATGTCGCAGCGCTACCTCCCCCACGGGGTCGACTACGAGTACGTCGGGCAACACCTCCCCGACGAGATCATCTTCTATCGGCCCCGTGGCTGCGCCAACTGCAACCAGCACGGGTTCACCGGACGCCGGGGCATCTACGAGCTGCTCGTCGTGGACGACGACGTGGGCAACCTCATCCTCCAGAACGCCGACGCCACCGCCATCAAGCGCGTGGCCGGCAACGCCGGCATGGACTCGCTCCGCGACGACGGCGCGCGCAAGGTGTTGGCTGGCCTCACCACCGTGGAGGAGGTGCTCAAGGCCAAGCAGGAGGACATCCTCGAGGAGTCCCCCCCGAGCTCCCGGACACCGGCGTCGCTGGCCGCCGAGCCCCTCGGAGCTGAGTGATGGCGGTCTACGAGTTCAGCGGGATCACGGTCGGTGGCGGCAAGTCCGTCAAGGGGATGCGCGACGCGGAGAACGTGAAGGCGCTCCGCGCGCAGCTCCGCAAGGACGGCATCCTCCTCACCGCCGCCACCGAAGAGGCCGAGGCCAAGGCCAAAGAGAAGGGGATCAACCTCGAGCGCCTCTTCCAGAAGCCGAGCGTGGGCGACATCGCGATCATGACGCGCCAGCTCGCCACGCTGATTCGCGCGAAGATCCCCCTGTTCGAGGCGCTGAGCGCGCTCATCGATCAGGTGGAGAAGGAGGGCCTCCGACGCGCCCTCACCAACATCCGCGACCAGGTGCGCGAAGGTATCTCCTTCGCCGACGCGCTCAAGGAGCACCCGGACATCTTCACGGACATGTACGTGAACATGGTGCGCGCCGGGGAGGCGTCGGGGACGCTCGAGGCGGTGCTCACCCGCCTCACCGACTTCATCGAGAAGCAG
Organism: uncultured Polyangiaceae bacterium; assembly: GCA_964401935.1. Classification (GTDB taxonomy): domain Bacteria; phylum Myxococcota_A; class Polyangia; order Polyangiales; family Polyangiaceae; genus JAPYTK01. Next base: position 11,098 of record CAYOAL010000162.1, on the reverse strand, counting down.
GCGAAGCTGCGCGGCAAGGTGAGCTCGGCGATGGCGTATCCCATCCTGATGATGATCATCGCCATCACCCTCATCAGCGTGTTGATGGTGGCCGTGGTGCCCAAGGTGACGAGCATCTTCGAGAACATGGGCCGCGCCTTGCCCTGGTACACGCGGCTGCTCATCACCGTGTCGGAGTTTACTTCTGGCTACTGGTGGCTCATCCTCGGTGGGCTCGGCGCTGGCTGGTGGGTGTTCAAACGCTGGAAGGCCACCCCCGAGGGTCGCTTCCGCTGGCACGCGTTCGTGCTGCGCGTGCCCGTCTTTGGGCCGCTGGTGTCGATGGTGGCCATCTCCCGCTTCACACGCACGCTGGCCACCTTGCTCGCGGCTGGGGTGACGCTCCTGCAGGCGATGAACATCGTCCGGGACGTGCTCGGCAACGCCGCCCTCGAGAAGGTGATCGACGAGGCCACGGCCTCGATTCGAGAGGGCCAGAGCATCGCCGAGCCCCTCAAGGCGAGCGGCCGCTTCCCCCCGCTGGTCACCCACATGATCGCGATCGGCGAGAAGAGCGGTCAGCTCGAGGAGATGCTCGAGAACGTGGCCGAGGCCTACGACTCCTCGGTCGACAACCGGGTGCAGATGCTGACGAGCCTGCTCGAGCCCCTCATCATCGTGGTGATGGGCGCCGGCGTCGCGTTCATCGCGATGTCGATCCTGTTCCCGCTCATCCAGATGAGCGAGTTCGTAGACTGACCCCGCCATGGCCCGCCGACGACGAGAGCAGACGATCTTTTTCCCCTGGGAACGCCGGGGGGGGCTGCTTCGTTTCCCGTGGACGCGGTCGCGCCCGTTCTTCGCGGGCCTCACGATGATCGTGGTGTTGCTGCTGTTCGGCGTTCGCAGCCGGCGACACATCGGCGTGCGCTCCACGCGCGCCACCCTGATGGTGGTGCGCGACGGCCTCGACGCCTACCGCGCCGACCACGGCAAGAGTTGCCCCAAGACGCTCCAAGAGCTCAAAGATGCCGGCTACATCCGGGTGGATCCGGTGGACGCCTGGGGTCGCTCCTTTCAACTGACGTGCCCAGGACGCAAGAATCCCGAAAGCTATGACCTGGTGAGCTTCGGTCCCGAGGGGGACTTGCGAGGCCTCGACAGGATCGAATGAGGAAATCACGATGAGCCAACGACAAGTACTCTGCGAGGCCTCGAGCGCCGCGTGCAACACTCCCCGAACCCGCGCTCCGCGCGCCCTCTCGCCCCGCCTGCGACGACCGCTCCACGCACGTAGCCTTCGCGGGCTGCGAGGCGTCACGCTCGTGGAGGTCTTGATCGTGGTCGCGATCATGGCCCTCATCGCCGGCGGCGTCGGCTTCCTGGTGCTGCCCCGGTATCGCGAGTCGCAGGTGAAGACCGCCCAGACCCAGGCGCGCGCCATCCGCGGCGTGGCCACGCAGTTCGTCGCGCTCAAGAGCGCCGGCGACTGCCCCTCGGTCGATCTGTTGATCGCCGAGAAGGAGCTCGACCCCGAGAATCAGAAAGACCCCTGGGGCTCGGTGTTCACCATCGCGTGCACGGGCGACGACATCGAGGTGTCCTCACCCGGCCCCGACAAACAGGACGGCACCGAGGACGACATCGTCGTACCCGAGGTGGGGGGCCCCGCGAGCTGACATGAGAGGAGCGAGCGAGCATCGGCGAGGAGGGAGCGCCACGAGCGGCGTCACCACGCGTGGCTCGCTCGCGCCGTCGGCCTCACGCGCCCTGCCCCGCCGCTCCCGTCGGGATGCGCTCCGCGGTCGCCAACGCACACGCGGGGTCACGCTCATCGAAGCGATGATCGTCGTCGGTCTGGTCGCCATGCTCGCTGGCGGCACGTTCGTGGGTCTCGGCGGCCTGTCGAGCGCGCGGCTGCGCGAGTCGAGCACGTCGATCGTGAGCGCGATCCGCATCGCCTACAACCACGCCAACGCCACCTCCCGACCGACGCGGCTCGTCTTCGACTTCGAGTCGCGCACGGTCACCATCGAGGACTCGCCCGGCCGCATGTTCCTGCGCCAAGGGGAACGCACGGGCGGCGCGGCCGCAGCCACCGACATGGAGCGTGCGGTCATCGCGGAGTCGGAGGAGATCCTCGGGGGGCCGCGTGCCAGCCGCGCGTCGTTCCAGCCGGTGGGCAAGATCCTCGGCTTCGAGTACGACGCGGACAAGGAGACGTCGAAGAAGACGCTCGCGGAGGGGATCTTCTTCCGCCGCATCGAGGTGGCCCACGAGGACGCCCCCGTCACCGAAGACCGGGTGTACCTCTACTTCTGGCCCGGCGGACAGACGGAGCGGGCCGCGATCCAGATCCAAAAGACCCAGGGCGACGTGGACGAGGGCGACATCATCACCATCACGGTGTCGCCCCTGACGGGCAAGACCATGATCCTCGGGGGAGCGCTCGACATGCCCCGCCCCATCAGCGACGAGGATGTGTCGGAGAGGGCCGACACGCTGTGATGGCCACCCGCGCACAGACCGCGTCGCGCGCGTTCACCCTGCTCGAGGTGCTGGTGGCGGTGGCCATCCTCGGGCTCGGCTTGACGGCGATTTTGTCCGCGCAGTTCAGCGCGGTCTCGGGCACCGCCCACGCTCGGCACATGAGCGTGGCCACCGGCCTCGCCCGCTGCAAGATGACCGAGATCGAGCAACAGCTCCTCACCGAGGGCTTCCCCGAGGTGGACAGCCAGGGCTCGGGGCCGTGCTGCGAAGGCGACGCCACCCCCAACATCGTGTGCGCGTGGACGGTGACCCGGCCCATGCTCCCCGAGGCCAGCTACGGCGATCTCGACCTCGACACCGATCTCGACTCGAGCCCGCTCGGCAAGCTCACCGGCACCGAGGGTGCAGACGGCCAGGCCTTCGCCGGCGGCGACATCGGCAGTGTGGCCAGCGAGCTCTCCGGCAACGGCGACATCGGCGCGGCCCTCGCCGGTGGCGTAGGTGGCATCGCCTCGATGGTGATGTCGATCGTGTATCCCGATCTGAAGAACCTCTTCGAGGCGAGCACTCGGAAGATCACGCTGGTGTCCACCTGGACCGAGGGGAACCGGACCTACGACATCGAGCTGGTGCAGTGGGTCACCCAGCCGCAGCCAGGGCTCGCGGTCGACACCGACGCGGACGCGGCCGACCCTTCGGGTCTCACCGGCGCCGGGACCGGCACCGGCGCCTCCGGCACCGGCACCAGCGGCCGCTCGAGCACCGGCAGCGGGCGCGGCACCACCCCCCCCGGCGGCCGCAGCACCGGCGGGCCGAGCACGATGCGCGGAGGTGGACGGTGAGGAGGCTCGGGACACACCGAGCCCAAGGGCGCGGCTTCACGCTGCTCGAGGTGATGGTCGCCATCGGAATCGTCGCGATGCTCGGCGTGTTGCTCTACGGCGCGTTCATGGGGATGAGCCGCTCGCGCAAGAACATGGAGCAGGTGGCCGATCGATACCAGCAGGGACGACAGGCGCTCGACCGCATGGGTCGCGAGCTGAGCTCCGCCTTCCTCTCCGCGCATCAACCCTTCCAACAGCTGCAGTTCGTGCGGCAGACGATCTTCATCGGCGGCGACAGCCGCCCCGCAGACCGCGTCGACTTCACCGCCTTCGCGCATCGCCGCCTGCGCGCCGACACCCACGAGTCGGACCAGTGTGAGATCTCCTACTTCGCGTCGACCAACCCCGACACCGGAGCGCTCGATCTGGTGCGGCGGGAGGACAAGTTCATCGACGATGATCCCCAGCGCGGCGGCGTGGTTCAGGTGCTCGCCGAAGACATCGACAGCTTCGATGTGAAGTACCTCGATCCGCTCACCAACCAGTGGCTCGACAGCTGGGACAGCGTGCAAGCGGCCGCGCAGGTCGGGCGCCTCCCGGCGGCGGTGTGGCTGACGGTCTGGCTCAACGGCGGCCCCGGGGGCGGTCCGGTGAAGTTCGAGACCAAGATCCCGATCCCTATCCAAATGCCTCTTTCGTTCGCTACCGCCCCGAACTGACCCAAACCACGACGAGCCCGTCGCCCTCCTCTCCGACACCGAACCCCATGCGCGCCGATCGAGCCCTCCACCGCAGCCTGCGCCGAAAGCGCAGCCGACGCGACGAACGCGGCGCGGCGCTGGTGATGGTGTTGCTCGCCATCGTGGTGCTCACGGTGTTCCTCACCGACGTGCAGCAACAGAGCTCGGCGACGTTGTCGTCGGCCATCGCGGCCCGCGAGCGCCTCAAGGCCGAGTACCACGCGCGGAGCGCCATCAACCTCGCCCGCATGTTGCTCGCGGTGGAGCCGACGGTGCGACAGGCCATCGCGCCGCTCTTCGCCATGATGACCGGCGGCAAGGCGGCGCTCCCCCAGATCCCGGTGTGGGAGTTCGCGGACGGGGTGCTCGGCGCCTACAACTGTCCAGAGCGGGCCGAGGCCTTCGGCCAGCTCGCTGGCGTCGACGTCTCCCAGAGCGAGAACCTCGGCCTCGGCACCGGCAGCGGCTGCTTCGAGGTGGTCATCGTGGACGAAGACTCGAAGATCAGCGTGAACGCAGCCGCCCGCAGCGACGTGTTCTCGCGCACCCGCGTGGCGTCTCAGCTCATGGGCCTCATGGCCAACCCGGAGTACAACCCGCTGTTCGAGGGGCCCGACATGGACGGTCAGGTGTCGGACCGGCAAGCCATCTGCGGCGCCATCATCGACTGGGTCGACTCCGACGAGGAGCTCGAGGCCTGCAACCCCTACGCCGACCAACAGTCGGCGACCGGCGTGGAGGACAACTACTACCAGAGCATCGGCCTCCCCTACTTCCGCAAGAACGCCGCCTTCGACTCGCTCGAGGAGCTGCGCATGGTGCGCGGCATGAGCGAGGAGTTCTGGGCCACGTTCGTGGATCCAGATCCGAGCAACCCGCGAAAGCGCGCCGTCACCGTGTGGGGCAGCGGCCAGGTCAACGTGAACACCGCCAACGCGCAGACCCTCTGGTCCATCACCTGCGCCGGCGCGCCGGAGTCGGCGCTGTGCTTGGACGTGAACCAGGCCGCGTCGTTCATCCAGCTCGTCACCCTCGCCAAGTCGTTCACCGCCGGGGCCCCGCTCTTCACCTCCGGCAACCATTTCCTGCAGACGATGGAGGGGGGCGGCCAAATCGGGCCGCAGCTCGTCGCGATGGGGGTGGAGCCGGTGGTGTTCAGGAGCAAGAACGAGATGCGCGCGGTGCTCGGGGTGAAGAGCAAGATCTTCAGCATCTATGCCGAAGGCGTGGTGCCGAGCTACAAGCGTGAGACACGCGTGGGGATCCACGCCGTGATCGACTACCGCAGCGCCACCGATCCGTCGAAGATGGCCCCCGGCGGACTGTCCGGCTTGTTTCCCAACAACGACCAGAGCGGCCAACGCGGCGGCGACACGGCACCGAGCCTCACCGGGGACGCTGCCACCGACGACGCGCTCGCCGCCCTCACGACCAACCCCGCCGGTCAGGTGGTGTACTTTCGGATTCAATGACGGAGATCAGCACGCATGGCTAGGTGGATGGGCATCGACATCACCGAGACCGCGGTCCGCGTCGCGGTGATCCGGGCCGCCTACCGTCGCACGACGGTGGAGGCCCTGCGCGAGGTGCGCATGGCGGATCACGAGACCGCGAGCGCCGCCATCCGCGCCGCGACCAGCGGCCTCCGCGCCGACTCGGTGGCCACGGGTCTGTCTGGAGAGCGCGTGTTTCTTCGGCTGGTTTCCCTCCCTCTCGCCGCGCAGAAGGAGCTCGAGAGCGTGCTCGGCTTCGAGGTCGAGTCGACCCTCCCCTTCGAGATGGACGACGGGATCCTCGATCACCGCGTGCTGACGCGGATCACCGGCGTCGATCGGGATGGCCAGCTCCCCATCCTCGCCGGCGTGGCCTTCACCGAAGAGGTGCGCGACCGCGTCGGCCTGGTGCTGCGCGGGGCGGGGCAGGAGCCGGCGCGCATCGGCGTGGGCCCCCTCCCCTTCGTCAACCTCGGTCAGCTCCTCCCAGAGGTGACGAGCGCCGACACGACGGCGTTCATCGACGTCGGGGAGACGAGCACCGACGTGCTCGTCTTGCGGCGCGGGGAGCCTCGGTTTGCCCGGAGCATCTCACGGGGAACGGTGGGCCTCCCCGACTCGGCGGCGGCCATCGCGCGCGAGCTGCGCCAGTCGCTCGGGGCGTGGCGCCTGCAGGGCGGCGACCCCATCGAGCAAGCGTTCGTGGTCGGCGCCGGGCGGCAGACGCCCGGCCTCGATGGATTCCTCCAGAACCTCGTGGGGGTGACCCCACGGGATCTGCCGAAGCTCGCGCTCGAGGGGCTGACGCCAGAGCAGACGACCCGTCTCCCGCGGTTCATCAAGGCGCTGTGCCTGGCGTTGAGCCTCTCGCGCCGCAGCCCCGATCTCAACCTGCGGCAGGGGCCGCTCGAGGCGCAGCAGAGCTACCAGTTCTTGCGCGAGAAGGTGCCCGTGCTCGCCGGCTTGGCCGCGGCGGTGTTCGTGAGCTTCGGCTTCTCGGTGTTCGCCGAGCTGCGCGCGCTCGACGCCGAGAAGGAGACCCTCCACAAGCGCCTCGAGGTGGCGACCGAGACGCGCCTCGGCAAGAAGACCCGCGACGTGAAGGCGGCGCGGCAGCTCCTCGAGGACGCCATCCAGGGCAAGACCGACGATCCGCTCCCCAAGCTCGACGCCTTCGACTTCATGGTGGAGTTCTCCAAGGCGGTGCCCAAGGAGATCACGCACGACATCGCCGAGTTCGAGGTGAACCGCGAGAAGGTCACCGTCAAGGGCCTCGTCGACAGCATCGACGACGCGGAGACGGTGAAGAACAACCTCTCGCCGCACGAGTGCTTCAAGGACGTGGATCGGACCCACACCACGCGCATCGAGGCGCAGAACAAGCAGAAGTACACGCTCGAGCTCACCATCGACTGCCTTAAGGGCGAGGCCGACAAGGCGGGGACGAAGCCTGGAGCGAAGCCAGCCGCGAAGCCCAAAGCCAAGGCCGCGCCCAAGGGAGGTCAGTGATGGGTCTCCGCGAGCAGCTCGAGAACATGTCGCCGCGCGAGCAGCGGCTCCTGAGCATCCTCGGCGCGGTGTTCGGCGCGGTCTTGTTCGTCGCGGTGCCGGCCTCGATCTATCTGCGCCTCACCGACGCGCGCGAGCACAACGAGTCGATCCGCGAGGTGCTGCGCGACGTGGATCGCATGAGCGAGCTGCTCGAGAAGCGACGCGGCGAGCGCGACGCGCAGAGTCGGAAGTACGACAAGAAGGCGCCGGCGCTCGCTTCCTTCATCGAGGGGGCCGCGCGGGCCAACGGGCTCGAGGTGCCGGAGTCGACCGACCGTCCCGAGAACGTGGGCAAGGGCTACACCGAGCGCGTCACGGTGGTGAAGATGCGCAAGGTGGGCCTCCTCAACTTGGTGAGGATGCTCGAGCACATCGAGCGCTCCGGTTATCCGGTGGCCATCAGCCAGCTGAGCATCAAGCCGCGCGCAGGGGGGCCGGATCTGTACGACGTGACCCTGGCCGTCTCCGCGTTTGACAGGCAGGGCGGAGACGAGAAAGCTGAGGGGGACGCCGCCCCGAAGGGCTCGGGGCCGACCAAGACGCCGACGAAAGCCAACAAGGGTCGCGAGCTGTGACATCCACCCCTCCTCCGCTTCACGCCTCCCCTCCGCCCACGCGGGCGGCGTCGCGTCGGCGTTGGCTTCGCGTCGGCAAGTTCCTCGCCTACCCGTTCTTCTACGTCTTCTGCCTCGCGTTCTTCGGCTACCTGTCGTTCCCGTGGGATCAGCTGAAAGACCGCGTCATCGCCGAGTTCAACAAGGCGCAGGCCAAAGAGGTGCGCCGACCGGGCGAACGACCGATGCGGCTCGAGATCGACGAGCTCGACAGCTACTGGTTCACCGGCGTGGAGATCACGGGCGCGCGTCTCATCATCCCTCCCAAGCCCAAGCGCAAGTCGGCCCGCAACAGCCTCGGCGGCTTCGGCGCCGCGGCGGACAAGGAGGAGCCCGCTCCCGCAGAGAGCGTGGTCCGGGTGAACAAGCTCACCGCGCGCGCGCGCCTCTTGCCGCTGCTCACGGGCAAGGTCGTCGTCGACTTCGACGCGGAGGCGTTCGGGGGCGAGATCGAGGGCACCATCCCGGTGGGGACGGCCGGTGATGACGTCGAGGTGAGCTTCGCCGGGTTGCAGCTCCTCGACGTCCAGCCCTTGCAGGCGATGCTCGAGGGCGTGCCGCTCTCGGGCACCGCCGACGGCTCGCTGAAGCTCACCCCGAAAGAGGGCAAGCTCTCCAAGGCCGACGGCGGGTTCAACGTCACCATCAGCGCGGTCAAGCTCGGCAAGCCTCGCAAGGGTGAGGACGGCGCCATGGAGGACGTGGTGGAGATCCAGGGGATCGCCATCCCATCGGTGGTGCTCGGCACCCTCAGCCTCCAGGCCACCGCCAAAGACGGCGCGCTCACGCTCGCCGAGCTGAGCGCCAAGAGCGCCGACTTCGAGCTCCTCGGCGAAGGGAACATCAAGCTGAACGAAGCGTGGGACAAGTCGCGCGCGGAGATGTTCATCAAGTTCAAGTTCACCGACGAGTATCGCACCAAGAGCCCCGCGGCGACGTCGCTCCTCGGAAAGCCCGGCGACAAGAGCCCCCTCATCGAGCTCGGCTCCCCCGACATCAAGCGCGCCAAGACCGAAGACGATTTTTATCGCTTCCGCATCCACGGCGCGCTCGGCAACCTCGACTTCGATCCAGCGGGCTCGGCGGCTGGGCTCCGGGCCCCGCGCACCACTCGCCGAGACGCCGCCACGAGCCGTCGCACCCCCACCCGTCGAGGCGCTGCGGGCGACGACGATGACGACGACGACCCGGTGAGCCCGCGGCCGGCCCCCACGCCGCGCCCGGTCCGCACCCCGGTGCGGCGGCCGACGCCCGCCCCGGACCCTGGGCCGATGGTGGAGCCCGTGCCCGACGACCCCCCCGACGATCCCCAGCCCGGTCCCGAGGAGGCACCGGACGATGCCACGCCCGACGAGGGCTCCGACGACGAGGCCACCGCCCCCGACGACGGTGGCGAGGGCGGATGACGGCGCGCCTCGTGGGCGTCCTCCACCTCGGACCGCTCCCGTCGAGCCCACGCTACGCAGGCAACCTCGGGGAGGTGATCGACGTGGCGGTGCGCGAGGCCCGCACGCTCCGTGAGGCCGGATTCGACGCGGTGATGGTAGAGAACTTCGGGGACGCCCCGTTCATGCCTGCCGAGGTCGCGCCGATCACCGTGGCGTCGATGACGCGGGTGGTGGCCGAGGTGTCCGCGGCGGTGGTGGGCCTCTCGGTTGGCGTGAACGTCCTGCGGAACGACGCCCAGGCGGCGCTCGCGGTGGCGGCCGTGACCGGCGCAAGGATGATCCGCGTCAACGTGCACGCGGGGGCCCAGGTGACGGATCAAGGCGTGCTCGAGGGGCGGGCCCACGTCACCCTCCGCGAGCGGCGAGCGCTCGAGCTCCGCCACGTCGGTTTGTGGTGCGACGTGGCCGTGAAGCACGCTGCCCCGCTCGGCGCGCCGCGGCCACTCGGCGAGCAGGCGGCCGAGCTCGCCGGGCGAGCGCTCGCGGACGCAGTGCTCGTGACCGGCAGCGGCACCGGCGCCGCGGTGGACGTCACCGCGCTCGAGGCGGTGCTCGCCGCCGTGGCCTGCCCGGTGTTGGTGGCCAGCGGCTGCACCCCCACGAACATCGGCGGCGTGATGGCGGTGTCCGCAGCCGGGCGACGGCCCCACGGCGTGATCGTCGGCTCCACGCTGCGCGAGGGAGGCCGAGCCGGGGCGCCTCTCGAGGTGGAGCGCGCCAAGCGCTTCGCCGACGCGTTCCGCGCCGCGCTCGCCTGACGCGGGCCGCGGGCTTGGAGCTCCCGCCGCGCCAACCGTCTCGGCCGGCGCCGCGCTGGAGCCCCACCCGACCGCGCCGCGCCTCAGCGACAGTGGGAGCGCTCGCCGTTGCGACAGGCGAGCTGCTCGAGCTCGGCCGCGCGCCTCGGATCGCGCGCCACCCCCTCGCCGCGCCGGTACATCAGCGAGAGGTTGTAACAGGCAGCGCCCAGGTGGCCATGACAGGCCCGGGTGTAGAGCTTGACGGCCGCGCGGTCGTCGAGCGGGGGGCCGCGCCCCGTGTCGTACATGCGCGCGAGCGCGTTGCAGCTCTTCATGGCCTCCTCGTCGTGCCCCTCGCAGGCGCGCTCGAGGAAGGGGACCACGGTGGTGTCGTGGGCGACGTGACCGTCGACCATGAGGGCGGCGAGGCGCCGGCACGCCCCCAACTTCTCGGGGCAGGCGCGACGGTAGAGCACGGCCGCGTCGATCGGGCTCGGGGCCACGCCCTCGGCGTGCTCGTACATGATGCCGAGGTTGACGCAGGCGGTCGCGTAGCCGCCGTCGCACGCCTTCTTGTAGAGCTCGACGGCGAGGTCGTCGCGGATGTCGGTGCCATCCCCCTCGTCGTGGTTGCGGGCGAGCACGTTGCAGGCTTGGTTCGCGCCGAGGGAGCACCACAGCTCGCAGCTGGCCATGCGCCCGCGCCAACAGGGGAGCCACCACGCGGCCGCGGCGAGCACCAACGCGACGCCGAGCACGACCAGGCCTCGCAGGCGGCTTCCCCGCGCGTGCGCGGCGGCGCCCCGGAGGTCACGCCACGGCGGCTCGAAGGCCTCGACCGGACCCCCGCCCGACGACGTGGGCGAGCCGTCGTGACGCGCGAGCTCGCCTCGTGTCGACATGCGCGGAGGAACGAGGGGCGGCGCCTCACCTATTCCCGCGGTCGTGTTCGGCGCGTCGTGCGCATCTCCTTCGTCGTGCGTGGTCAGCGATCCCTCCCGATCCCTCCCAGAAGGGTGCGGAAGCACTCTCCAGGAGACTCAAGATCTGGCCGGAAATGAAAGGGCTCTCGCGCAGCGCGCAGGGGTGTTGGGGCCCCAAGCGCAATACGGTGGGAGCGTGCGGCGGCACCCTCCAAGACACTCAAGACCTGAGCCGAAAAAACCGGGGCTCGCGCGTAGCGCGCTTGGGCGTTGGGGCCCCAAGCGCAACGCGGTGG
>CAYOAL010000161.1:0-22329 GCA_964401935.1 uncultured Polyangiaceae bacterium | reverse complement strand
CGGACCGCGCCTCGAGGAGCCCCGCGAGGCAATGTCGGTCGGACCTTCAGTCGAGCAGAGAGCTCGCCATGGCCGCCACGTCCCGAAGCGACGGGCTGTCGCTCTGGTGCTGCGCCACCAGCGCCATCGGCGTGGCCTGCGGGAGCGACGACTGCAAGCGCGACCGCGCGGCGCGTTCGGCGTGGTGGCGGAGCGCGAGCGACAAGAGGCTTCGCCGCGCGTGCTCCACCACCGGTGCCGGCACCGCCGCCGCCGCGAGGGCGACGAGCAGCTCGTTCGGCGCGTCGCCGTCGAGCGCCCGGCTCACGTCGACAGGCAGCACGCGGTTGAGGATCGCCGCCGCGAGGGGCGTCCCGAGGCGCGCCATCTCGTCGGTGAGGGCCGCCGTCTGGGCGAGCACCTCCGGGTGGGGGGCGGCCACGAGCACGAAGGCGGTGCGTGGGTCGCGGAGGAGCGCCCGCGCCCGCCGCGCCCGCGCCTCGATCGCGTCGAGGAGGCCCACGATCGCCCTGAAGAACGCCGCGATCTCCCGCAGCACGTCACCCCCGGTGGCGCGCTCGAGGCGCTTGCTCACCCACGCCGCCACGCCCCCCTCCGCGACCACCGTGGACATGCTCCCCAGCCAACGCACGACCAGCGGCTCGAGGAGGCGCTCGAGGCGCGCAGGCGCGCGCACGAAGTCGAGCGCGTGCGCGGCCGGCGGCGTGTCGAGCACGATGAGGTCGTAGCGCCCCGACGCGTCGAGGCGGCAGAGCTCCTCCACCGCCATGTACTCGGTGGTCCCCGCGAACGACGTCGAGAGCCGCTGATAGAACGGGTTCTCGAGGATGGCGTCCCGCACCGTCGCGCTCGGTGCGTGTCGCCTCACGAAGCCGTCCCACGCCACCTTCTCGTCGAGCATCGCAAAAGAGAGCTCTCCTTCGATCGCAACGCCGGACGTCGCGAGGACCTCGGGAGGGATGCGGTGCGTCACGCCGGCCTCGAGCGTCGCGAGCCCGAGCGCGCGCGCGAGCTGTCGCGCTGGGTCGATGGTGAGCACCATCGCCCGGCGCCCCCGCGCTGCCGCGCCGAACGCGAGCGCAGCGGCCATGGTGGTCTTCCCCACGCCCCCGGTCCCAACACAGACCACGAGCTTCCTCTGCTCGATCAGCCCCCCGAGACTCACAAGCACGCCCTCCCCACCACCGCCGCGATCGCGTCGAGGCGTCGCTCGTCGCGGCCGACCGCCGGCTCGAACGACACCTCGGGCACGCGCTCGAGGCGACGCCCGGTCGCGCGCTCGAAGCGGGCGATGTGCTCCTCCTGGAGGCGCTCCCGCTCTCGACGAAACGCGAGCGCAGTGCGGAGCGCGCGGCGCTCGTCGGTGGCCTCGAACAGCGCCGCGGTCTCGGCGAGGGCGGCGTCGAACCCTGGCGGCGCCACCTCCAAAGCGCGGTTGCAAAACACCACGCCCACGGGCAGCGCGGGCGGCGCGCGCAGCCTCTCGAGCACGTCGTTCGCCTCCGTGAGGGGCATGTGCTCGGCGAGCGCCACCACGTGCACCGCGGTCGTGTCGGGGTCGCGGAGGAGACGGTCGATCTTGTCCACCTCGCGACGCACGCGCCCCCGCGCGAAGGTGCGCTGCGCGGCGTGGTGCATCCTCAGGTGCGCGAGGGCGTGACCCGAGGAGCCGGCGTCCACCACCACCACGCCGTAGCGATGACGAAGGCCGTCGCGTTGCATCAGCTCGTCGCGGATCTTACCCATCGCCATCAGCTCGCCCACCCCCGGCGCCACCGCCACGAAGGCACGGTACAGCGGGTGAGAGAGCACCCGCTCCCTGAGCTGCCGCGCGCGCAACACGCGACCGAGGTACTCGGTGAGCGCGGCCCCTCCTTCCACGAAGCTCAGCGAGAGCCCGGGCCCGACCCGTGCTGGGAAGCCGGGAATCGCGGGGTGCACGCCGAGGATGCGGCTGAGGCCGGCGGGCGCCCCGAGCTCCACCGCCAGCACCTCGTGCCCTGCCGCCACCGCCGCCCGAGCCAGCCCCGCCGCCACCGTCGACTTGCCGACGCCGCCCTTACCCGTCACGACGTGCAACCGCACCGCGTGGCTCATGGCGCCGCCGCGAGCGCGCCCTCCAGCCGACCGAGCGACAGCCACGGCGCACGCGAGGCACGACGCTCGCCCCAAGCGGTCGCGCCGTCCCTCGCGCCGGCACGGTGCACGCTCACGGCGCCTCCCTCGCGACGTCGCCACCACGGCGCCCCTCGGCGCGCGCCCACACGAGCAGGCGCTCGGGGATCCGCTTGAGCTCCCAGTCCGCAAAGCGCGTGAGGAGCCGCCACCCCGCGTCGAGGCTCTCCTCGACCGTGCGCGCCTGCCCCCCCTGGTGGATGAAGGCGCGCTCGAAGTCGTCGGCGAAGGCGAGGGCCCGACCATCTTCCTCGGAGAGCGCCCCCTCGCCTACCACCGCGACCAAGCGCCGCAGATCGCGGCCACGCGCGTAGCTCGCGTAGAGCTGATCGGCGAGCGCGCGGTGGTCCTCGCGCGACCGACCGCGCCCGATCCCCGCGTTCATCAGGCGGCTGAGCGAGGGCAGCACGTCGATGGGGGGCTCGACGCCCTGGCGGTGCAGCGCACGAGAGAGCACGATCTGCCCCTCGGTGATGTAGCCGGTGAGATCCGGGATGGGGTGGGTGATGTCGTCGTCGGGCATCGACACCACGAGCAGCTGCGTGAGCGACCCTCGACGCCCGCGGATCCGGCCCGAGCGTTCGTAGAGCGAGGCGAGATCGCTGTACATGTAGCCGGGGAAGCCACGCCGACCCGGCACCTCCTCACGGGCCGTCGCCACCTCGCGCAGCGCCTCGCAGTAGTTGGTCATGTCGGTGATGACGACCAGGACGTGCATGCCCGCGTCGAACGCGAAGTACTCCGCGGCCGTCAACGCGACCCGAGGGGTGAGCAGCCGCTCGATGGCGGGGTCGTCGGCCAGGCTGAGGTACATGACCGTGCGATCGAGCGCGCCCCCCTCCTCGAGGGCACCACGGAAGAAGCTCGCCTCCCGCGCGGTGATGCCGAGCGCAGCGAACACCACCACGAACTCGTCGTCGGGGGTGCCCGGCACGGACGCGTGGCTCACGATCTGCGCCGCCAGCGCGTCCGCTGGGAGGCCGAAGCCGGAGAAGATCGGCAGCTTCTGCCCCCGCACGAGGCTGTTGAGCGCGTCGATGGCTGACACGCCGGTCTGGATGAGCTCGGAGGGGTGGTCGCGGAGCACCGGGTTGAGCGGCGCCCCGTGCACGTCGCGCTGCTCCGCGGCCACGATCGGGGGCCCGCCGTCGCGGGGTCGGCCGGTGCCGTCGAGGATGCGTCCGAGCAGATCGCGTCCCACCGCAGCGCGCGCGAGGTGCCCGGTGGGCCGCACGCGGGTGGCCTCGACGTCGAGACCGGCCGTACCGGAGAACACCTCCACCACCGCGCGGTCGCCGCTCACCTCGAGCACCTCGCCGCGACGGAGCTCGCCGTCGGGTCCGACCACCTCCACCTCCTCCCCGCTCGCGATGCCACGCACCCGCTCGAGCACGAGGAGCGGTCCGGAGATCTCCCGCACGGTCTGATGCTCCACGACGGCGCGGCGGGTCTTCATGGCGCTCCCTCCACGCGCGGGGCGCGTCGACTGCGTGCGTGCGCGACGAGGTTCGCCGCGCGCTCCGGCGCCGAGTCCGAGCTCCACGCGCGCATCCGCGCGAGCCGAGCGTCGATCCGTTGCGCCTGCTCCTCGTCGAGCTCTTCGGTCTCTCTCAGCTCCTGCTCGCGCTGCTCATGGATCCGTCGAATCGTCCACAACATCCAGTATTGCTTGTCGAGCGCGCAGAACGCGTCGTCCGGATCGACCGCCGACTGCTGCAAGAAGTCTTCCCGCAGGCTCCGCCCGGTGCGCAGCACCAACAGCTCTCCGGCGGAGAGGGCGTCTCTGCCGAGCAGCTGAACCGTCGCCGTCAGCTCGTCTTCGCGCTGCAACAGCGAGAGCGCCCAGCGCTGTTGCTCCCCCCAGTCGGGGGCGACGCGCTCCGCAAAGGAGGCGGACACGTCGTACAGGCTGTAGCTCCGCGTCCAGTGGATGGCGGGAAAATGGCGGCGCCGCGCGAGCGAGGTGTCGAGCGCCCAGAAGGTCCCGGCGAGCCGGAGGCTGTACTGGGTGACCGGTTCGGAGAAATCGCCTCCGGGAGGCGACACGGCGCCGATGATCGTGACCGAGCCACGGCGCTCCTCGCTCCCGAGCGCCACCACCGAGCCCGAGCGCTCGTAGAAGTGAGCGAGCCGCGACAACAGGTAGGCGGGGTAGCCCTCTTCGGCGGGCATCTCTTCGAGGCGGCCCGACACCTCCCGCAGGGCCTCCGCCCACCGGCTCGTGCTGTCGGCCAGGAGCGCCACGTGGAGGCCCTGATCGCGAAAATACTCGGCGATGGTGATTCCCGTGTAGATGCTGGCCTCCCGCGCCGCCACCGGCATGTTGGAGGTGTTGGCGATGAGGATGGTGCGCTCCATGAGCGAGCGCCCGGTGCGTGGATCCACGAGCGCCGGGAAGTCTTCGAGCACCTCGGTCAGCTCGTTCCCGCGCTCGCCGCAGCCGATGTAGATCACGATGTCCGCGTCCGCCCATTTCGCGAGGCTCTGCTCGGTGACGGTCTTGCCCGTGCCGAAGCCGCCAGGGATCGTGCACGATCCGCCACGCGCCACCGGGAAGAGCGTGTCGATCACGCGCTGACCGGTCACCATGGGCTCGCGAGGATCGAGGCGGCGGCGGTAAGGCCGCGCGGTCCGTACCGGCCAGCGCCTCGCCATCGAGAAGGCGACGCCGTCCACCCACGCCACCGGCTCGTGCACGGAGAGCTCGCCCTCGCGCACGTCGGTGAGGGTGCCGGCGACCCCGTGAGGCACGAGGATCCGATGGGTCACCGCGCCCTCCTCCACGGTGCCGACGACGTCGCCGGGGCCGACCAAGCGGCCCGCGCGGGCAGTGGGCGACAACCGCCAGCGTCGCGCTGGATCGAGGGCGGGGGCGTGGGCGCCGCGCTCGATGAAGGGACGCTCGCCGTGCTGGCGGGCGAGCACCGCGAGCGGCCGCTCGATGCCGTCGATCACCGCCCCGAGGAGACCGGGCCCGAGCTCCACCTCGAGCGGCTTCCCACTCGCCACCACTTCGTCCCCCACCGCGAGACCGGCCGGGCTCTCGTAGATCTGCGCCACCGCGCGGCCCGCTGCCACCCGGATGATCTCCCCGAGGAGGCGCGCCGGCCCAACGTGGACCACCTCCCCGAGGCGCGCGCCGGCGAGCTCCACGATCTCCACGACGGGCCCGCCGATGCGCTCGATCCTCCCGGTGCGGCGCGTCATGGCCGTCCTCCGTCGCGACCGAAGGCGATGCGTCGCCCGATCGCGCGGCGAAGGAGCGCGACCAGACGCGCCCGCCGCCCCTCGCGCGCGCCAACCTCACCGCTCGGGAGATCGATCACCACCGGCAGCACCCGCCGCTCGAGCTCGGCCACGAAGCGCGGCTCGAACGCGGCGAAGAACGGCTGGTGCACCCCGATGATGGCGACATCGCGCTCGTTGGCCAACCGGCGCACCGCCGCCGCTGCCTCCTCCGCCGTCGCCGCCGCGATCGCAGCCGCCCCCGCCAGGCGATACCCCGGCACGAGCTCCTCGGTGGTGACAATCATCAATCGCGCCATCGCTCCGTCTCACTCCCTCCCCCTCCTCTCTCACTCCCTCACCCCGTCACGCCGCGAGCCAGCGCCCGCGCACCTCCTCCCGACCGAGCCGCCCCGCGACGGCCTCCACCAAGAGACGCAGCGTGCGCACCTCGTGAGTCTTCGCGAAGACGTAGGCAACCGGCACCCCGAGCGACAGCGGGTCGCCGACGAAGGCACGGACCGCGTCGCGCGTGAGCGCCTCGTCGAGCGCCTCCTCGAGGCGCGGCACCTCCGGCGCGCTGGCCCACGCCGCGAGCGCCGCAGCGAACGGGTGGCCAGCGCGCCTCGTCAAGAGGGCGGTCACCACGTCGGCGTGGCTCGACGCCTCGCGCGCACGCTCGAGGTTGTCGAGCGGCAAGAGCCCACCCGGCAGATCGGCACGCTCGACCGAGACGCTCCCGCCGGCGCGACGTGCCCGCCACTGCCGCACGGTGGTGACCACGTTGTTCCGATCGATGCCGCCCCTCACCGCACGCTCGAGCTCGGGAGCCAAGGCGCACTCGGCGAGCACGGCCACGTCCTCGGCCGCCCGCGAGCGCACCAGCTGATGCTCGAGCGCCTCGATGTCGCCCACGCCGGCACCGTCGCGCGCGGACTCGAGGAGCTCGGCGGCCCGCGCCCGGGACGGAAACCCAAGGCCGTAGAGCGACGCCAGCGTCGCCCGCACGTTCGGCTGTCGCGCGAGCTCGTCGAGCGTGGGTCGATCGAGCTCACCGGCTGGCACGAGCAGCGCGGCGATGGCCTCCGGTGCCGTCCCCGCGCGCTGCCCCCGCAGGATGGTGATCACGTTCGCCACGTCCCACCCGCTGGTGAGGAGCGCGAGCCCCCGCCGTGCTCGTCCCGTGTACGACCGGATGACGGTTCGCAACATGCGGGCGAGGTGCTCGGACAAGGCCGCATGGAGCAGCGCACGCCCTCGCCCCCGAAACATCGCCGCCTCGATGTCGGCCTGGTACGCGGTGGCGCCGAGCCCCACCAGGAGCCCGTCGAGGTTCGCCTCGAGGAGCCGCTCCAGCGTGCGCCGCGTGATGAGCTGCGACTTGAGGGCCCGCACACGCGCGTTGCCGAAGTCGAGGTCACCGGGCATGGCCCCTCCCCGCGAGCGTCGGCTCGAGTTGGGCGGCGAGGGTGCGGAGCGCGTCGCCGCCGGCCGCCCTCCGCGCCTCGAGGGTGTTGATGGCACGGGAGCCGAGGCCGTCGTCGAGCACCACGCCGCCCGCGGTGTGCAGATCCGCCACGAGCTCGAGCCCGCTCGCCGACGCCAGCGCCGTCGCGAGCTCTCGATCGCGCGGATCCACGTGCGCTCGGCGCGCGGTCGGCAGCGCCGCGAGCGCGTCTGCCCACAGCCGCCGCAAGAGGATGGCGTAGTCTCCCCGCTCACGGGCGGCGGCCAGCCGTACGTCGAGCTCCTCGAAGAGCGACGCGAAGACGCGCTCGCGCAGCGCGCGGTGTTCGCCCTCGAGGGCGCGCCTCAGCGCGCGCTCCTCCCGCTCTGCCTCCCGCACCGCCTCCTCGTCGGCTCGCGCTCTCGCCTCCCCTTCGACGCGGCGAGCAGCGTCCTCCGCCGCCGCGGCGATGGCTCGTCGTGTCTTCGCCGCGGCGCGTCTCACCAGCGCGATCTCCCGCTCGGCGTCGCTGCGGATCGCGGCCAGGATGTCGTCGATGGCCATCAGCCACCACCGAGCATGAGGATAATCATGGCCGCCACCGCGAAGCCGAGGATGACGATCGTCTCGGGGAGCGCCACGAGCACGATCA
Source organism: uncultured Polyangiaceae bacterium (assembly GCA_964401935.1). Taxonomy (GTDB): domain Bacteria; phylum Myxococcota_A; class Polyangia; order Polyangiales; family Polyangiaceae; genus JAPYTK01. Next base: position 14,830 of record CAYOAL010000161.1, on the reverse strand, counting down.
CCCGGCCGATGAGCTCGGGCTTCTCCGCCACCGCCCCGATGCCGGCCGAGCCGATGCGCCCCTGCGCGTAGCCGGTGCCGATGGCGGCGAGGCCGACGGCCACGCCCGCGCCCAGTGCAATGAGTCCGGTTTCCATGTTCTTGTCCTCCTCATGATTGCGCCGTGGGGTCGGCGCCGAATGGTCGGTAGGGGATGCCGCCGTCTTCGAAGAACTTCCCGAAGAGCTCCACGTAGTGCAGGCGCAGCGCGGCGATGGTGGGGCTGAAGGCGCCAAGCGCGAGGTTGAGCCCGTGCAGGAGCACGGCGACGATCGCGCCGAGCACGGCGGGGGCGGTGGCCGCGAGCGCGTTGGCCACGTGCGCGAGGTACACCGACGCGAGGCCGATCGCGGCGATGCGGAGATACGAGAGCACGTTGCCCACCCCGGAGAGCACCTCGAGCGGCCCCATGAGGACGCCGAGCAGGCCCTTGTCGGCGCCCACGAGCACCGTGCCCACCACCAGCGCTCCCACCGCCGGCGACATGAGCCCGCGTGGGAGCTGCTGCGCGGCCACCGCCACGAGACCGAACAGGCCGGCGAGCGCGACCACGAGGCCCACGCGCTCGAGGAGCAGGCCCCGAGCGCGCGCCTTCGCGGCGTGGGCGATGCCGAGCACGAGGCCGAGGAGCGTGTGGGCCGCCCCCACCGCCACCGCGAAGGTGAGGAGCGGCCGGATGGCGGCCGCTTCGCCGCGGGGCAACCACAACGCGTGCAGGTGAAGCCAGCGCTCGCCGAGATCGCCGAAGAGCTCCCCGTAGAGGGCTCCCCACACCACGCTCCACACCGCTCCGGCGCCGAGCACGCGCGCGACGTCGCCCACCACCGGACGCTCGCGATAGCGCCACCCCAGCATCACGGCGAGCACGAGCAGGAGCGCGCCGTAGCCGATGTCGCCCAACATCATCCCGAAGAACAGGGGCATGAACGCGCCCATGAGCCCGCTCGGATCGATCGAGCCGGCCCGCGGGATCCCGAACAGCGCGACCAGACGCTGATAGGGCCCGAGCACGGCGGCGTTCTCGAGCAGCACCGGTGGCTCTTCCCCCTCCTCGGCGCGAAGCTCGACCACCGCCACCTCGTCGCCCACCGCGGCGAGCTCCGCCCAGAGCTCGGCGCGCGAGCGCTCGGGCAGCCACCCCACCAACACGAACGCGTGGTCGGAGCCCCCGAAGCGCCTCACCACCTCGAGCTCGTCGATGCGCGCGGTCAAGCTCCCGCTCGCTCGCTCCAGATCGAAGTCGAGCGCGAGGGTCTCGGTCAGCCTCGTGCGGGCGGCGACGAGCGCGGCGGGGAGCTCGCCGAGGCGCGCCTCCATACGCGCGAGGGCGGCGTGGAACGACAGGCCCTGGTAGGCCTCGGGGAGCTGCACCCGGCTCACCCGCCCGCTCCCGAGCAGGTCGTGAACGCGAGCCGACGCGGCCCTCGGGAACACGAGCAGCGCCCCCACCGTGTCGGCGTCGACCACCCCCGACGCCATCTCGAAGCGGCGCTCGCAGACGCTCTCGAGCTCCGCGCTCAGCGCTTCGAGCACGTCGGCGTGGCGGCGATCGAGGAGCAACGCCACCGTCTCGTAGCTCTCCGACTCCACGAGATCGGGCGCGAGGGGCACGAGCTGTTGGAGCGACGCGAGGTGTCGGGGCAACGTGGTCTGCTCTGCTTCGAGCGCGGCGAGGGTGCGAACGAGCTGCTCGGCGGTGGGGAGGATCGCGGCCACGCGCGCCGCGAGCTCGTCGACGTCGAGGCTCGGCGCCCCCTCGGGCGGCGCCGCGCGCGCCCCGTGCGCACGGGCAAGCGCGTCGAGGGCGCTCGCGCGACGCTGCAACAGCCGCAGCCGCTCGAGCTCCTCCACCTCGCCCTCGCTCAACGTGAGGGGACGGGCGCTCAGCGACGGGGCGGCCGTGAAGTCGAGCACGTGCAGGAGCGCGCGTCGGTGGAGCGCCTGGACCACGGGCCACAGGAGCCGCTTGTGGCCGACCACGAGCACCTTGGTCATCGGGACGAGCACGGGCCCTCCTCCTCGTCTCCAAAGATCCACGCCTCCATCGCGGCCACGATCACCTCCCGGCGGGCGTCGGTGGCGGCCACGAGCGCCTCGCGGGCGGCCACCGCCGAGGCCTCCAACGCGGCGCGCTGCGTGGCGGCGGCGGCCAGACTCTCCGCGCGACGCTCCGCCGCCTGCCGCGCGGCCCGCGCCTCCGCCGCGGCGATGACGGCCTCCGCCTTCGCGTGCGCGGCCGCCTCCCGGTGCTCCGCGCGGCGCCGGGCCTGTCGCACCGCCGCGCGCATCTCCCTCTCGAGCCCGCAGATGGCGGCGAAGGGGGTCAGCGTGGCGTCGTGGGCGGGACGGGCCATCACCGCGCTGCTCCTTCGCGCCGTCGCTTGAACCGGAGGCGGCGAAAGACGTCCTCGCGCTCGCGCTGATCCAGCGCCTCCCGCACCGCGCCTCGCCGTCGCGAGAGCTCGGGCAGGATCACGTGCTCGAGCGCGTTCACCCGGCGTGAGACCTTGCGGAGCTCCTCGGCGAGACGACGCAGCTTCAGCTCGCGGGCGGCGGCCACCACCACCAGCGACAGCTCTTGTTCGAAGGCCTCGGCCACCCCGTCGACGTGGGCGCTGGTCGCGGCCACCGCGTAGCCGCGCTCTCCCATGCCGCGCCCCACCGAGGCCACCTCGATCTCCGCGAAGCGAACCCCCGCCACCGCCCGCGGCTGGGCCCGGAGCGCCACCTCCCCCGTCGCCGCGAGGGCCGCCGAGCGGAGGGCTTCGGGGGAAGAGAGCGCCTCCGCAAGCGACAGCGCGGCTCGGGAGAGCGCCGCTGCCTGCGAGAGCGCGTCGCTCTCTGCGAGGGCCGCGTCTGCCACGTCCCGAAACGCGCCCAGGAGCTGCGCGCGCTTGTCCGTGAGCAGCTCGCGCCCCGCTGCGGCGTGCCGGATCTGCTCCGTGAGGGCGAGAAGCTCCGTACGCGTGGCCATTTCACGGCTGGAGCAAGCACGGCGCGTGCCGCGGACGAGCCCCCCTCCCCCCACGCGGTACGCCGCTTGGGCTCAACCTGGCGCGCTCCCCAGCCGGTGGAATCGCACGAGCTGCGCCGACACGCAAGACCGGCACGGTGTCCACCGAGCGCCCCGCCGCCGCCGGCCCCCTGCCGGGCGCGGGCTGGCGGCCGGCGGCCGCGCGCCCCCGCGGTCGCGCGTCGTCGTCGACGACCCGAGCCGAGCCCCCCTCGGGCGCACACCTTGCGGCACGAGCGAGCCACGACGCACCCGACGCGACATTGGGCCCGAGATCGCCGCGTTTCGCGCGGCATGGACGTTGCTCGCACGCCCCCCAGGAGATCGTGTCATGAAGAGCGAGCGTGGCGACTGGCTGCGGTCGGCTCTCGCAGCGCGGGGCGTGGGCCGACGCGAGTTCCTCGAGTTTTGTGCGGCGATGGCGGGGACGCTGGCGCTGCCCGAGGAGGCGGCGGCGCAGATCGCCGCCGCCGTCGAGCGCGCCCACAAGCCCACGCTCGTGTGGCTCGAGTTTCAGGACTGCGCGGGCAACACCGAGTCGTTCCTGCGGGCGAGCCGCCCGACCGCCGCCGAGGTGATCCTCGACACGCTGAGCATCGACTACCACGAGACCCTCATGGCCGCCGCCGGCCACCAGGCCGAAGAGGCGCTCCAGGCCGCGATCCAGGACAACGTCGGGGCCTACATCGTGGTGATCGAAGGCTCGATTCCCACCAAGGCGGGCGGCGCCTATTGCACCATCGGCGGCCGCTCAGCCCTCGACATCGCCGAGGAGGTCTGTCGCGCCGCGGCGGCCACCATCGCCATCGGCACCTGCGCCGCCTTTGGGGGGCTCCCCGCCGCCTCGCCCAACCCGACCGGGGCGGTCAGCGTCCAGGACGCGGTCAAGGGCGTGAAGAACCTCATCAACCTGCCCGCTTGCCCCGCCAACGTCGAGAACCTCACCGCGCTCCTCGTGCACTACCTCACCTTCGGCACCTGGCCCGCCCTCGACGCCCAGCGGCGCCCCAAGTTCGCCTATGGCAAGAGCATCCACGACAGCTGCGAGCGGCGCGCTCACTTCGACGCCGGCCAGTACGTGGAGCTCTGGGGTGACGAGGGCCACCGCACCGGATACTGCCTGTACAAGATGGGCTGCAAGGGCCCCGTCACCTTCCAGAACTGCCCGGTCGTTCGCTGGAATTCTGGCACGAATTGGCCGATCGGCTGCGGGCACCCTTGCATCGGCTGCGCGGAGCCCGACTTCTGGGATCGAATGACCCCGTTCTACGCCCACCTCTCTGGCGTCCCCGGCTTCGGCATCCACTCCAACATCGACACCATCGGTCTCCTCGCCACCGCTGGGGTAGGCGCCGCCTTCGGTGCCCACGCGCTGATCCAGCTCGGCAAGCGCAAGCGCTCCGCCGCGGCGTCGGCGACGCCCACGGCCCCCGCGCCGCCGGCGACAACCCCCGCGCTGGACACGGCGGCACGAGACGTGGCCCCCGAAGACGTGGCCCCCGAAGACGTGGCCCCAGAGGACGGGGTCCCAGAAGACGGGGCCACCGTGGCCACCGAGGAGCGCCACGGCCGCTCCGCCGCCGAAGAGATGATCGACGACGAGAGGGAGGAGGAGGCGCCCTGATGGCACACGTGGTTGTCGACCCGGTCACCCGCATCGAGGGGCATCTCCGCATCGAGGCGCGCGTGGAGGACGGGCAGGTCAAGGACGCGTGGTCCTCCTCGACCATGTTCCGCGGCATCGAGATCATCCTGAAGGGGCGCGACCCCCGCGACGCGTGGGTGTTCACGCAGCGGATCTGCGGGGTCTGCACCACCGTTCACGCCATCGCCTCCATCCGGGCCGTGGAGAACGCCATCGGGGCCAAGCCTCCCCCGAACGCACGCCTCTTGCGCAACCTCATCATGGCCGCGCAGATGGTCCAGGATCACGTCGTTCACTTCTACCACCTCCACGCGCTCGACTGGGTGGACGTGGTCTCCGCGCTCGACGCCGATCCAGCGGCCACCGCCAAGCTCGCGCAGTCGATCTCCGACTGGCCCACCTCGAGCGAGAGCAACTTCGCCTCCGTCCGCAGCAAGCTCAAAGACTTCGTCGAGCGCGGACAGCTCGGCCCCTTCGCGAAGGGCTACTGGGGTCACGCCGCCTACAAGCTCCCGCCCGAAGCCAACCTCATGGCGGTGGCCCACTACCTCGAGGCGCTCGACTGGCAGCGCGAGTTCATCCGCATGCACGCCATCCTCGGCGGCAAGAACCCGCACCTGCAGTCGTTCCTGGTAGGGGGCATGGCCACCCCCGTCGATCCGAACGAGCAGGCCTCGATCAACGCTGGCACGCTGGCCGCGATCGCGGCGCTCATCACCCGCGCCCGCGACTTCGTGACGCGGGTGTACGTGCCCGACGTGCTCGCGGTGGCGCCGTTCTACTTGGACTGGGCGAAGCACGGGCGCGGCGTCGGCAACTACCTCGTTTACGGCGAGTACCCCGAAGACGACAGCGACGCCCCGTCTCTCTACTTCCCCTCGGGAGTCGTCATGAGCGGGAAGCTCGACGCGATCGCCGCCTTCGACCCGGCCAAGATCACCGAGTACGTCAGCCACTCTTGGTTCGAATACGGCGCCGGCGACGCGAAGGGCCTGCACCCCTTCGATGGGGAGACCAAGCCGAGCTACACCGGCCCCGAGCCCCCCTACGAGCGGCTCCACACCGATCAGAAGTACAGCTGGCTCAAGTCGCCCCGCTATGACGGCGAGCCGATGGAGGTGGGTCCCCTCGCGCGGATGCTCGTCGCCTACGGGCGCGGCCACGAGGCGGTCAAGGGCCTGGTCGACGCGGTGCTCGCCAAGCTGGGGGTTGGCCCCGAGGTGCTCTCCTCCACCCTCGGCCGCATCGCCGCCCGCGCCATCGAGACGCAGGTGCTCGCAGAGAAGATGGGCGACTGGGTCACCGAGCTCGCGCAGAACATCAAGAAGGGCGATCTGCGGATCGCCGACAACAGCAAGTGGGAGCCGTCGACCTGGCCCAAGCAGGCCTCGGGGGCAGGGTTCCACGAGGCGCCGCGGGGCGCCCTCGGTCACTGGGTGCGCATCGAGAACGGAGCCATCGCCAACTACCAGTGCGTCGTGCCGAGCACCTGGAACGCTGGACCGCGCGACGCCGCCGGCAAGCCTGGCCCCTACGAGGTCGCGCTCGTCGGCACCCCCGTCGAGGACCTCGACAAGCCCCTCGAGATCCTCCGCACCGTCCACTCCTTCGATCCGTGCATGGCCTGCGCGGTGCACGTGGTCGACCCGAGCGGGTCCGAGGTGACCGTGGTGAGGACGCCATGAGCGACACCACGCTTCCGAGGTCCGAACGCGAGGCGGGGGCGACCGGCGCAGCCGCCGTGGGCCGGGGTCGCTCGGTGCGGATCTACGTCTGGGATCTCGTCGTGCGCAGCACCCACTGGCTCATCGCAGGCTCGCTCGTCGTGTTGTCGGTCACCGGCATCTACATCGGCGACCCGTTCTTGCTCGCGCCTGGTCCCGCCACCCAGCACTTCATCATGGGGACGATGAAGGCGGTGCACTTCTACGGCGCGATCGTGTTCACCCTCGCCGTGCTCGCGCGTATCGCGTGGGCGCTGCTCGAACGCGGTGACGCGAGCTGGCGCGCCTTCGTGCCGGTGGCGGCGGCGCGTCGCCGCAAGCTCGGGGGGACGCTCGCGTTCTACCTGTTCCTGCGAGACCGTCCCCCCGCGGTGCGCGGGCACAACCCGTTGGCCGGGCTGAGCTACCTCGCCGTGTTCGGCCTCTACCTCGTGATGATCGCCACCGGCCTCGCCCTCTACGCGATCGGCGCCGATGGCGTGGTCGCCGGTTTCTCCAACCTCTTGCCCCTCTTCGGCGGGGCCCAGGGCGCGCGCTGGATCCATCACGTGGTGATGTGGCTCTTGATCGGCTTCTCGGTTCACCACGTGTTCAGCGCCCTGCTCATGAGCGTCACCGAGAAGAACGGCACGGTCGACTCCATCTTCTCTGGGTTCAAGTGGGTCGACCCCGAGGAGCTCGACGAGAGCGAGCGCCCCGAAGGAGACGAGCGGTGACCTCCCTCCTCGTGCTGGGCCTCGGCAACGTGCTGTGCTCCGACGACGGCGTGGGCGTGGTGGCGGTGTCGCGCCTCGCCCGTCGCTACCACTTCCCCGACGACGCGCTCCTGCTCGACGGGGGGACGCTCGGCTTGTCGCTCCTGCCCCACCTCCGCGCGGCCGAGAGCGTGCTGCTGCTCGACGCGGTGGCCGCCCCTCTCCCCGCCGGCTCGCTCGTCCGCATCGCCGGGGCAGACGTCGGCCCCGCGGTGGCGGCGCGCCTGTCGCCTCACCAGATCGGCGTCGCGGATCTGCTCGATGGTGCGCGACTGCTCGACGGTGACACGCGCCGCATCGTGCTCCTCGGGCTCGTGCCCTCCCACGTCGAGCTCGGGCGCGCCCTCACGCCCCCGGTGGACGCGGCCCTCGACGCGCTGCTCGCCGCGGCGGTCACCCAAGCCTCCGACTGGGGGTTCGTCCCCCGCCGGCGAGACGATGCGATCCCCTACCCTCCACCTCACGATGTGGCTCGTGTGCTCGGGTTGTGACCCGGCCCCGGCCCCCGCGCCGGATCCGGCGGCGATCGCCCGCGGACGCGCGGCGTTCCTGGAGCACTGCGCGCTGTGCCACGGGGAGCGCGCCGACGGTCGTGGGCTGCGACAGAGCAGCCTCTCCAGCCCGCCGGTCGACTTCACCAGCCGCGGCTGGCGGCGCGGCGCCGTCGGCAGCGCGGTGGAGCAAGTGGTCCGGGAGGGGAGGCCCGGCACCTCGATGGCGGCCTGGGCCGCGCTCGGGGACGCTACCATCTCCGATCTGACGGTGTATGTGTTGTCCGTGAGCGAGTCGGGACCATGAGCGCTGAGATCGATGAAGCGGCGACGTCGGGCCTCTGCCTCACCGTACGAGGGGTGGTGCAGGGCGTGGGCTTCCGCCCTTGGGTGTATCGGCTCGCGGTGCAGACGGGGGTGACCGGCCGCGTGAGGAACGGCCCGCGCGGGGTCACCATCGACGCCTTCGGCACGCCCGAGACGCTCCGCTCGTTCCTTGGGCGCCTGCGCGCCGAGCCCCCCCCTGCCGCGCACATCGAGGCGCTGTCGGCGAGCCCTCTCCCCGGCCCCGCTCCGGCACACTTCTCGATCGACGCGAGCAGCTCGGAGGGGCCCCGCCGCCTCACCATCGGACCGGATCTCGCGACCTGCCCGGCGTGTGTCGCCGAGCTCCACGATCCGCGCGATCGCCGGCACCGCTACGCGTTCACGAACTGCACCGCCTGCGGCCCTCGACTCAGCATCGCCGAGGACGTCCCCTACGACCGAGAGACGACCACGATGGTCGCGTTCCCGATGTGCCCCGACTGCGCGGCGGAGTACGAGAGCGTGACCGATCGCCGCTTTCACGCCGAGCCCAACGCCTGCCCCCGTTGCGGTCCACGGCTCCGCTGGTGGGCGCCCGAGCTCACGGGGGAGCCGGCGGCCGAGCCCGATCCGCTGCAGGCCGCAGCCCACGCGCTCCAGAGGGGCGCGGTCGTGCTCGTGAAGGGTCTCGGCGGCTACCACCTCGCCTGCGACGCCACCGATCGGCTCGCGGTGGCGCGGCTCCGCGAGCGCAAGGCGCGCGAGGAGAAGCCCTTCGCGGTGATGGTGGGGAGCCTCCGCGACGCCGAGGCCATCGCCCTCCTCACCCCCGCCGAGCGCTCCCTGCTCGAGAGCGTCGAGCGTCCCATCGTGCTCCTGCGACGCCACCCCGCACCTACGCGCTGGACGCTCGCCGACGGCGTGGCTCCCGATGCGCCGCGGCTCGGGCTCATGCTCCCCTACACGCCCCTCCACCACCTGCTGCTCGAGGCGGTGGAACGTCCGCTGGTGATGACCTCGGCCAACCTCTCCGACGAGCCGACCGTGTTCCGCGACGCCGACGCGGCGCTCCTCGCGGGTCGCGTCGCCGACGGTGTCCTCGACCACGACCGCCGCATCGCGCTACGCGTCGACGACTCGATCGCGACCGTCATCGCGGGCGCCCCCATGCTCCTCCGCCGATCCCGTGGCTTCACCCCGCGGGCCATCGCCCTCTCCGCTCCCGTCCCCGAGCCCATCCTCGCCTGCGGCGCACAGCTCAAGAGCTCGTTCTGTATCGCCGTCGACGACGCCGCCTACTTCGGACCCCACATCGGCGACCTCGACCGCCTCGCGAGCTACGAGAGCTTCTGTGAGACCGTCGACCGGTTCGAGTCGATGCTGGCCGTGCACCCCACTCGCGTCGCCCACGATCTTCACCCCGATCTGCTCGCGACCCGCTACGCGCGCTCTCGTCCGGGCACGCGGGTCGGGGTCCAGCACCACCACGCGCACATCGCGGCGGTGATGGCAGAGCACGGTGTGGAAGGTCCGGCGCTCGGCGTCGCCTACGACGGCGTCGGGCTCGGCACCGACGGCACCGCGTGGGGCGGCGAGATCCTCCTCGCCCGCCGCGAAGGGTTCACCCGCGTCGCCGCCCTGCGGCCGATCCGCATCGCCGGAGGAGACCGTGCCGTGCGCGAGCCGTGGCGTCTGGCCCTCGCGCTCCTCGACGACGCCTTCGAGGGGCGGCCTCCGCTCGACCGCCTCGCGCTGTTCCGAGCCATCCCCGAGGCCCGCGTGGCAGCGCTCCGCGCCGTGCTCGCCGCTCCCGGGCTCGCGCCTCCCGCGCACGGGGCCGGTCGCTACTTCGACGCGGTGGCCGCCATCGTGCTCGCCCGCCCCTCTGCCAGCTACGAAGCCCAGCTCGCGATGGCCCTCGAGCACGCGGTCGCCGACGGCGCGCACGCCCCCTATCCGTTCGAGGTGCGCACGCTCGGTGACCGCGCGGAGCTCGATCTGCGGGCCGCCTTGCGCGACCTCGTCGACGAGCTGCTCGCCGGCGTGCCGACCGGGGTGTTGGCGGCGCGCTTTCACCACACGCTCGCCGCGGCCACCGCGCGGGTCGTGCTCGCGAGCGCCCCCGACCTGCCGGTGGTGCTCTCCGGGGGCTGTTTTCAGAACGCGGCGCTCACCGCGGCCGTCCTGTCGCGCCTTGGATCGCGCCGGGTGCTCTTGCCGCGCCAGGCCCCGCCCAACGACGGTGGGATCGCGCTGGGACAGATTTGGGTGGCCAGCGCCGCCGCCACGACCGACAACACCGAGCTGGGAGCCGAGTGACGCCATGTGTTTGGGAGTGCCAGGGAAGGTGATCGAGGTGCGTGAGCATTTCGCCACCGTCGACTTCTGGGGGGTGAAGCGAGAGGTGAGGCTCGACATCTGCGACGAGCCGGTCGCCCCCGGCGACTACATCCTCAACCACGTGGGCTTCGCGATCCGCCGCATCCCTCCCGAGGAGGTGAGAGAGACGCTCGCGCTGTTCGACGAGCTCCTCGCCGCCGCCGCCGACGATCCGATGGCCGCCGACGTGCGCGGCGAGGTCGAAGCCACCGGAGAGCACGATGAGCGATAGCCTCCCCCGCGGGCTGCGCTTCCGCGATCCAGCCCGCGGCAAGGCCCTCGCCGCGGGCATCGATCGCGTGGTCGACGAGATCGGGCGGGAGCGCGTCAGCGTGATGCACGTGTGCGGAAGCCACGAGCAGGCGATCGCGCGCTTCGGCCTGCGCGCGGCCTTCCCGCCCCGGCTCGACGTGATCATGGGCCCCGGCTGCCCGGTGTGCATCACCGATCTCCCGGAGGTGGACGAGGCCTTCGCGCTCGCCCGTTCGGGGGTGCAGGTCGCCACCTACGGCGACATGCTGCGGGTACCGGGAACCGCGGGCTCGCTGGCCGACGCCCGTGCCGAGGGCGGGCGGGTGGAGGTGGTGTACAGCGTGACCCAGGCCGCCGAGCTCGCACGACGGAGCGAGGAGCCGGTGGTGTTCTTCGCCACCGGCTTCGAGACGACGGCGGTGGCCACCGCGGCGGTCCTGCGGAGCGAGCCGCCCGACAACTTCTTCGTGTTGTCGGCCCACAAGTACATCCCGCCGGTGATGGAGATCGTGGCCGAGATGCCAGCGGCGCGGGTGGAGGGCTTCCTCGCCGCCGGACACGCGGCCACCATCACCGGCGCCGGCGTCTTCGAGGGCTTCGTCGCCCGGCACGGCCTCCCCGTGGTGGTCGCCGGCTTCGAGCCGCTCGACATCCTCGCCGGTTTGTTGCGCCTCCTCGAGCTCGTGCGCGACCAGCGGCCCGAGGTGGTCAACGCCTACCCACGCTGCGTCACGCGCGAGGGCAACCTCGCGGCCCAGGAGGCGCTGTGGGACGTGTTCCGCCCGATCGGAGGGCGCTGGCGTGGCATCGCGCACGTGCCCAACGGCAACCTCCGGCTCACCGAGGCCTACGCGCGGTTCGACGCGCGCCGTCGCTTCGACATCGACATCCGGAGCCTCGCCGACCTCGCCCCCCCCACGCTCGTCGCGCAGTGTCTGTGCGGCGACATCATGGCCGGCATCGCCTCGCCCACCGACTGCGCGCTCTTCGGGCGTGAGTGCCTGCCCGACACCCCAGTGGGCGCGTGCATGGTGTCGAGCGAGGGCACCTGCAAAATTTGGCACCAATACGGCGGACATCCCCTCGCGCGACGGGAGCAACGCGCATGAGCGGCGCCATCGGCATGAGGCACGGCGCGGGCACCCGGGCCATGCGCGAGCTCATCGAGACGGTGCTCGCCCGCGACCCGGCCCCGGTGGACGGCGTGGGCCTCTCCGCCTTCGACGACGGCGCCGCCCTCCGCATCGGCGACCGCTACCTCGTCGTGAGCACCGACTCGCACGTCATCCACCCCATCTTCTTCCCCGGCGGCGACATCGGGCGCCTGGCGGTGGCGGGGACCATCAACGATCTGGCCATGATGGGCGCCACCGAGGTGCTCGGTCTCACGTCTGCGGTCATCGTGGAGGAGGGCTTCCCCATCGCCGATCTCGAGCGGATACAACGCTCCATGGCGGCGACCTGCCGCGAAGCCGGCGCGGCGGTGGTCACCGGCGACACCAAGGTGATGGGTCGGGGGGAGCTCGACGGCCTCGTGCTCAACACCACCGGCTTCGCGCTCGCCGACCGCATCGTGACCGACGCCGGCCTCCGGCCCGACGACGTGCTCCTCATCACCGGCACCCTCGGCGATCACGGCATGGCGGTGATGGCCGCGCGCATGAACATCGCGCTCGACGGCGAGCTCTGCTCCGACGTGGCGCCCCTCGGCGATCTGGTGCGGCGCGTGCTCGCGGTGGGCGGCGACCGGGTGGTGGCCATGAAAGATCCGACCCGCGGCGGCGTGGCGAGCGCGCTCTGTGAGATGGCCCACAAGGCCGGGGTCGGGATCGAGCTCGAACAAGCGGCCCTCCCCCTCTCGGAGGCCGTAGACGCCGTGGCGGAGCTCCTCGGCGTCGATCCGTTGGTGGTCGCCAACGAGGGCAAGGCGGTGATCGGTGTGCGCCCCGACGCCGCGGAGGCGGTGCTCGAGGCCCTCCGCGCCCACCCTCTCGGCGCGCGGGCCGCCATCATCGGACGGGCCACCTGCGAGCGCGTGGGCTCGGTGGTGCTGAACACGGGCCTCGGCAAGCGGCTCGTCACCGAGCCGGAGGGCGAGCCGCTGCCACGGATCTGCTGACGGAGGCGAGCACGAGCGACGATCATGAAGCACATCACAACCCAGCGCGACGGAGCGGTCGGGGTCATCACCATCGACCGCCCCGAGCGCCACAACTCCCTCGACGTCACCACCGCCCGCGACCTCCGAAGGGCGGGCCTCGAGCTCTGCCGCGACCGCGCCGTGCGCTGCGTGGTGTTGCGGGGCACGCGCGGCGTCTTCTGCAGCGGCGCCGATCTCAAGTACATCCGGAGCGGGGGCGACCCCGAGGAGCTCGGCTACCTCCACCCGGAGGCGCGCACGATCCCCGACGGGTACGGCGAGCGCTTCAAGCAGATCCTCGAGTATCTGCACAGCACCATCTCGGAGATCCGTCGCGCGAGCAAGCCGGTGATCGCTGCCGTCGACGGGGTGGCCGCCGCCGGCGGCCTCGGCCTCGCGCTGTGCTGCGATCTGGTCGTGCTCTCGCGCCGCTCGACCGTAGAGTACGCCTACTTCAAGACCGCGCTCACCGGCGCCGAGAGCTCCACGTTTCTGCTGCCCAAGCTCGTGGGTCTGCGGCGCGCCCTCGACTTCGCGCTCCTTGGGCCGCGCCTCGACGCGGAGCGCGCGCTCGCGATGGGTCTGGTGAGCGCCGTGTTCCCCGACGAGCGGTTCGAGGACGAGGTGGCTGCGCTCGCGCGACGCCTCGCGACCGGTCCCACCGCCTCCTACGCCGCGGCCAAGAGGCTCATGAACGAGTCGTCCGGCGCGGACCGACTCGACGTCCACCTCGATCGCGAGCTCGAGGCGCTCATCCGTGCCGCCGACGGCGACGACTTTCGCGAGGGCATCGACGCCTTCTTCGAGAAGCGCGCCCCGCGCTTCACCGGGAGCGGGTGATGCACGAGTACTCCATCGTCGCCGCGCTGCTCGAGAACGTAGAGAAGTGCGCCGCCGAGCGGGCGGCGACGCGCGTGCACCGCCTCACGGTGCGGGTCGGCGAGCTCGCCGGCGTCGACGTTGACCTCCTGAAGACCGCGTTCGCCATGGTCCGGGAGCGCTCGATCTGCGACGGCGCGGAGCTCTTGGTGCAACGGGTCGCGGCCGAGTGGCGTTGCCCGCGCTGCGACCGCGCCATCGAGCGGGGCGCGACGCTCCGCTGCAGCGAGTGCGAGCTACCCGCGCGCCTGTTCTCGGGCGACGAAATTATCCTCGACCGAATCGAGCTGGAGGTGAGTCATGTGTAAGACCTGTGGCTGCGGCGATCCCGAGATCGTCCCCGTAGACGTCGCCGAGCGGATCCTCTCCGACAACGATCGCCGCGCGGCGCACAACCGCGCTCACTTCGAGGCGGCCGGGGTGCTGGCGATCAACCTGATGGGCTCACCCGGCTCGGGCAAGACGGCGCTGCTCGAGGCCACCTCGCGGCGGCTCACGGAGCTGGCCCCCGCCGGCGGCGCCCCACGCTGGCGCATCAGCGCGGTGAGCGGCGACCTCGCCACCGATCGTGACGCGGCACGCCTTCGCGCGGTCGACATCGCGAGCGAGGCGATCACCACCGGCTCGGCGTGCCACCTCGACGCGCGGCTCGTCCACGACGCGCTCCACCGTGTGGACTGGCCGTCGAGCGATCTGTTCTTCATCGAGAACGTGGGCAACCTCGTGTGCCCCGCCATCTACGACCTCGGCCAGGCTGCCAACGTGGTGGTGCTCGCCGTCACCGAAGGCACCGACAAGCCGCTCAAGTACCCGGTCATGTTCCGGGTCGCGGATCTGGTGGTCATCAGCAAGACGGATCTGTTGCCCCACCTCCGCGTCGATCTCTCCGAGCTCGAGCGCGCCCTCGCGCAGGTCAACCCCGAGCCACGCGTCATCACCGTCTCCGCCGACACCGGCGACGGCATCGACACCTGGCTCGACTGGCTGCGAGAGCGCCGCGCAGCCCTGCCCCGCGGTCGCCCTGCACACCCCCACGACCACGACCACCCCCACGACCACGACCACGACCACCCCCACCCCCACGACCACGACCACGACCACGACCACGACCACCACCACGACCACCACCACCACCACGCCCCCCCCCACCGGCCCCCCCCCCCCCCCCACCCCCCACCCACACCACACACCCCACACCCCCACCCCCC
>CAYOAL010000160.1:0-22715 GCA_964401935.1 uncultured Polyangiaceae bacterium | reverse complement strand
CCACGCGCTTGGCGGAATGTGGCTCGGCGCGGTGACCACCGCCGTCAGGAAGCCCGCCGCGGTGTCGCGGTCGGGGCCACCTGGCTGATCGAGGAAGTCTTCGAGGGCCTCCCAGTCGTCGTCGGTCAGAGGGAGAGCGAGATCAGCGGGGCTGGGCACATGGGCGAGGCTGCACGTGCGGAGAGTCCGTGACAAGGCGGTGGATGCCCCGAGGTCCGGCGGCGCCACGAGATGTTGCGTTGGGTTCGCCCCCGCCCCTTTCAGACGGCGCGTGCTAAGCTTCCTTCGGTCACCATGAGTAGCGACTCGGCAGCCATCCTCGAAGCCATCCGGGCGCTGCCCCGCGAAGACAGGGTGCGCCTCGTCGAGCAGGCGATGCATGAGCTTGCCGATGGTGCGGTCCCCGCGGGAGATCCGAAGGCGATCATCGGGCTATTTGCCGACGAGCCCGAGCTGATCGAAGAGGTCTGCCGTGCCGCGATGGAGGCTCGCGAGCGAGACCGGCTGAGAGTCCGTGGCAAGTAGAACGCTGCTCGACACGGACATCTTTTCGGAGGTGATCCGCGACAAGAATGAGCAGGTGCGAGCACGAGCTGTCGCCTACGCCGCCGAGCACGGCAAGCTGCTCATCTCTTCGGTGACCGTGCTGGAGGTCGCGAAGGGTGTCCAGAAGGCGCGGCGAAGGGATGCGCTCGACCGCTTCGTCGAGAGCCTGGCCGCCGTGGAGACCATCAACCTCGGACCCGACGAGGCCGTCGTCGTGGCCGGCCGGATTTACGGCGACCTGGAGCGAACTGGGCAGCCTATCGCGAGAGCCGATCCGATGATCGCCGGGATTGCCGTGGTTCACGGGGTCGTTCTCGCCACCGGCAATGTCGACCACAACGAACGCATTCAGGCGCTCGGGTACGAGCTGACGATCGACAACTGGCGAGACAACCCCATGAGGGCCTCGCTCAGCAAGCGACCGAGATCGGCAGCGTCCAGCTCGCGAGCCGTTCTGTGAGAATCCCGCAGGGGACGCCACCAGAACGGTCCGCATCGTCCGCGGACCCGTCGCCCATGGGCCGTTCCGAGAAGATCCCGCTGGGGACGCCACGCTCGTGTTCGCTCAGAGCGCCGTTTGCAAGTACTCCTCCAGGGCGTCGACGAAAGCTTCCGGCGCCTCGACCTGAGGGAAGTGTCCAGCATGCTCGATCATTCGGAGGGTGGCTCCCGATAGACGCTCTTCCCAGCGCTTCGCGTCGCGGGGACTCGAGCCCGGAAGGCGGTCGAGCACACCCCACACCAAGAGCGGCGCCACCGACGGCGTCGGGCCGCCGTCTCCCGCCACGAGAACATCGACGTAGCGCGGGATGATCACGGGCCAGTCTTCGACCATCGCCCGGCGCAGACTGGCGGGTACGTTCGCCATGTCGGCGAAGGCCCGCGGCAACATCGTCTCGGTGTAGATCCAGCGCCGTAGCGCCCGGCACGCCAACGCTCGGGCCCCGGGTAGCTTGCTCGCCCAGGCCAGCACCGCAGGCGTCTTGGGCATCGGAAACCCATCCACCAGAACGAGCCCGCCGCAGTGGTTGGGATATCGACCGGCGAACGACCATGCCACGGTTGCGCCGAACGAGTTTCCGACACAGACCATGCGTTCGAGCGATAGGGCCTCGGCAAGCTCCGCAAGCCACCTGGCATAGTCGGACACGGACGCGAGCGGTGGGTCCTGCAACGCGCCGAGCCCGGGCAGGTCGGGCGCGACCACGTCGTGCTTCGAAGTGAGTCGCTGCCAAATAGAACGCCAATGCATCTCGGCGCCGGCCCACCCCCCGTGAACGAGCAACACGGCGGGACCGGAGCCCCCACGGGCCACTCGAACGGCACGGCGACGCACCACAACGTCGGTCCACTGCATCGACATGCTACCTGAAGTCACCGCTCGCCTCAGCGCCGCGACAATAGCCCCACGCCAACCCGAGGCGCAGAACATTCGCACGGTGCCCGGGCTGGCCACTCCTGCCGGCGGAGACCGTCCGTCGCGAGGCACTGAGCTGACGTCGTAGATGGGCGGCTCGTTCGCCGTTCAGGCCACCCGGGCGAAGTCCATCAACCGGGGACCACTTGGTGTCTTGTAGACGCGATGCTCGAAGCTCTTGAAGCGCTTCACCTCACACTGAGGCTACTCCGTAACCCATCGGTGATCGATGCTCGACACGACTCGGGCGCGGCTCGCGGCGTGGCGTTGGCTGGTTGAGCGGGTGTGGGAGAGCGTCCCACGAATGTGCGGGGCGGGTGCGGCGCGATCGCACTTTGCTCTGGCGCGTCGCGTCGTGGTGGATAGAACCCCGCCACAGCGATCGCGTGTCGCGACCGTTGACCCACAACCGATGTGTCGTTGAGGCTCCACGCGAGCCGACGACACGAGCTGACACCGTCCCACGCCGTGAACGTCGCCGGGGAGCGGAGGTGTCGTTCGACAGGAGCACGAAACGATGAGAAGTGCTGGCATCGCTGCGCTCGTTCTTTGCGCGGCTGCGGGCTGCGTTGGCGCCATCGGCGGTGATGACGACATCAACGGCCATGGAGGGCCGGGTGATCCGAACGGTCCGGGCGGCGAGGCCGCGCAGCACATCGGCGTCACGGGGCTGAGGCGCTTGTCCGTGGCGGAGTACCAGCAGACGGTGATCGATCTGCTCGGCGTCGACGCCGAGGGCGCCCGCGAGATCCTGCCCGTGGACACGCTGGTTCCGTTCGACAACGACTACACGCAGCAGACACCGTCCGAGGGGCTGATCAAGGGCGCCGAGCTCCTGGCCGGCGCGCTGGCCGACACGGTCGTCGCCGATGACGCGCTCGTGGCCTCGGTGCTCGGCTGCGAGCCGGTCGCTGCGACCGACGACGCCTGTTTCCGGTCGTTCGTGAAGAGCTTCGGTCGGCGCGCGCTCCGCCGACCGCTCGCCGACGCCGAGATCGACAGGTTCGCCTCCTTCTCCGCGCTCGGCGCCGAGGCCGCCGACTTTCGCGTGGGTGTGGGCGCGGCGCTGCGGGCGTTCCTGCAGCACCCGGAGTTCCTGTACCGCGTCGAGCTCGGCGAGCCGGTGTCGGACCATCCCGGGGTGTTCCGACTCAACGACTTCGAGTTGGCCACGCGCATGTCGTACTTCCTGATCGGGAGCACGCCGCCGCGGTGGCTGCTCGACGCCGCAGAGAGCGGCGCGCTCGAGACGCCCGAGGGGTTGGGTGCGGCCGCAGCACAGCTGTTCGAATCCGAGGCGGCGCGCGAGCGCATCGCTCGCTTCCACGCCATGTGGCTCAGCTACGCGACGCTGAGCAACACCGGCATCTCGGCCATGATGCACGCCGAGACGCGCGCGCTGATCAACCGCGTCGTCTTCGAGGAGGAGCGCCCCTGGACGGACATGCTGACGTCCACGGACACGTTCCTCACGGAAGAGCTCGCCGCCCACTACGGCCTCGACTCACCGGGCGCCGAGGCGAGCTGGGTGAGCTACGGCGACTCCGGCCGCAAGGGGCTGCTCTCCCACGGCACGTTCCTCTCCGCGGTCTCGAAGTTCGGCGACACCAGCCCGACCCAGCGCGGGCTGCTGGTGCGCGCGCGCCTCTTCTGCCAGGAAATCCCGCCTCCGCCGCCAGTCGTCAACGCCGACGAGCCGCCCGACTCGGGCAACCCCGACGCGTGTAAGCCCGAGCGCTACTTCATGGCGAAGCGGGCCGAGTGCTCGGGCTGCCACCTGCAGATGGACCCTATCGGCTTCGGCCTCGAGGCCTACGGCGCGAACGGCCAGTTCCGTGCGTTCGAGCCGAACAGACCCGAATGCGAGATCACCGGCGACGGCGATTTCGTGGGGCTGGGCACGTTCAACGGCCCCGCGGAGCTCGCCGACCTCGCGGTGCAATCCGGCCTCGTCGAGGAGTGCGTCGCGAAGCAGCTCTATCGCTTCGCGGTGGGCCACACGGAGCTGGATCGGGCCGACCTCGCGCTCGTGAAGTTCCTGGTGGAGCAAGCCTCCACGGCCGCTGGTCTGGTCGTCGGAGACTTCGTGCAGCGCTACGTGCAGTCGGAGGCGTTTCGCTTCCGCCGTGAGGAGGAAGTACAATGAGCAGACGTCGACCCTTCGCTCCTGGCACCCGCCGGGGGTTCCTGCGCGGACTGGGCGGTGTGGCGCTGGCCCTGCCGTTCTTGGAGATCTTCTCCTCGAGGAGAGCCCTCGCGGCGACGGCGCCGCAGCGCTACGTGTTCATGTTCGGCGGGATGTCGATCGGCTCGCACGGCCTCGACAAGATGGCCCCCGCCAGCGAGGGGCCCCTCGAGGGCAACCTGACCACCGGCCTCGCGCCGCTCGGGACCTTCGGCGTGACGCAAGAGGTGTCGCTCGTGTCCGGGCTGGAGATCCCGGTCGGCGCGACGCCGCCGGCGGGCGGACGGCCCTTCACCTTCCACTCGACGAGCCACCAGGTGATCGCCACTGGCCAGCGCTACGCCATGGATAGCTTCGGCGAGCTGCCGGGCGTGTCCTCGGACTGGGTCGTCGCCAACGCGATCGGTGCCGGGACCGCGCTGCCGGTGCTGGCGTATCGCGCGCAGCCATCCTTTTACCGGGTCGACCAGGCCGGCACCACCGACGGCAGGATCTCCGCGCGCCTCAACGCCAGCGGACACCTGGAGCAGGTCACCCCGATCGCCAGCCCACACGTCGCGTACGACGCCCTGTTCGGCAACTTCGTGGTCCCCGACGCGGAGGGCTCCGAGGAGGCGCAGCGGCTGCTCGCGCTGCGCAAGAGCGTCGTGGATCTGGTGGCAGACGACACGCAGGCGCTGGCCAAGCGGCTCGGCAAGGCCGACAAACTCCGCCTCGAGCGCCACCTGAGCGAGCTGCGCTCGCTGGAGACCCAGCTCGAGGCCATGGCGCCCCCAGGCGCAGGGAGCTGCGTGATCCCCGACGCCGCGGCCTACGCGACCGATCCCCCGATCGGTGACGCCGTCGATCCCTCGGGCAGCGGCGACTACAACGACAACTTCACCAACGGCAACAGCTACAGCAACGAGGACAAGCGCGCGGAGCTGATGACCGACCTCATCCACATGGCGTTCGCCTGCGATCTATCGCGTGTGTCGTCCTTCATGCTCACCCACGCCCAGTGCTTCATGAACATGTTCCCGCTCCTCGGGCACGCCAGCGACCTGCACGAGATCAGCCACGGCAGCATCGGTGGCGGCACCGCCGTCGAGGCGCAGAACGCGCTGGCGGACTGCGCGGCGTGGCACGTGAAGCACTTCGCGAGGCTGGTCCAGAAGCTGCGCGACACCGAAGACGTAGATGGCGGCTCGCTGCTCGACAACACCGCGATGGCGCTGGCCTTCGAGGGCGGCTGGGGCTTCGATCCGTCCGGCGGCGGCAACTCGAGCCCCCACTCGACCGAGAACATGGTCATGCTCGTGGGCGGCAGAGCCGGCGGGCTCCACACCACGCCAGGCCGCCACATCAAGGCCCCGGGCGTGCACCCGTCGGCGGTGCTCAACACGCTCATGCAGGCGGTAGGCGTCGACGAGACGCTGGGCGAGGTGAGCGGGCACGTCGACGAGCTCATCGGCTGAGCGCTGCGCGAGCGTCAGCGCTCGACGAGGAGTCGATGTCGCTCGTTCTCCGCTGGAGGCTGCTCCTGCGGCACGACCACGCCGTCGTGCTCCAGGCCGCTGAAGGCGTCGGCGGGCATGAGGCCGAGCCACGGATCGGTGATGGGGGTTAGGAAGAGCTCGGCGTACACCCGAGCGTTGAGCGCCTCGAAGGCGAGCGGCGCGCTCGCGAGCCAGTCGTGCACGCGGAGGTGCAAGAGCAGCTCGTTCTTCACCGTGTCCTCGGCCATCCGCAGCTCGAGCGCGAGGTAGAGCCGCTCGAGCTCCGGGCCCTCCACGAGGCGCGCGCCGTCCGCGGACGGGGCCATCGGCCGCTTGGCGCGGATGAGGGCGCGGCTCACGCCGTCGAGGCGGGCGCGGTCGAGCGCGCGGATGGCCAGCTGGCGCCACGTGGCGTCGTCGGTGCGCAGCGCGAGATCGGCGTCCGTCGGCAGGAGCGAGGCCACCACCGGCCCCTCGACGGCCATCTTGGTCAAGGCGATGGGCGCCGCCACCGCCGCGGACGGCGCGAGACCGGCGTTCACGGGGACCGGCGGCGTGAGGCCGAAGAGGGCGAGGTCGTCGCGCCACCGTGCGCGGAGGAGGTTCGCAGCTTCGAGGTGAAACGCGCGCGAGATGGCCACGCGAGCGCCCTCGTCGCGTGACGTGCCCGGTTGCGTCTGCGAGCGGGCTCGCTCGAGGAGCTCCAAGAAGGCCTTGGCCCCGTAGAGTCCGGGCAAGGCGTCGACGACGTGGCCGTCCACGTCGAGCACGTAGTGGAGGCTGTTGCCGGTGATGGTGCGCTCGAGCTTGCGGCCATCGCCGTAGTCGATGGTGATCCGGGGCGCCGGGCGCTCGCTCGACCAGTGAAGCACGAAGTTCTTTCGCAGGTAGGCGGAGACCGCGGCGTTCGGGTACACCGCGGTGCGGAAGAAGCGGCTGTTGGCGCAGGAGAGATCCTCGTCGAGGCGGCCGAGCAGGCGCAGCGACAGCACCGGCTTGTGCTCGGCTTTGGCCCGCGCCAGGGCCTCGGCGCGGTCGGTGTGCCAGAAGAGGCCGGAGGCGTGAGCGTCGAGCTGCCTGGCCGTCTGGGCGACGACCTCACGAGCCCGGGGCTCGGCCGCTGCGTGCTCCCCGAGGGCAGCGAGGAGCGCGTCGAGACCGCCTTGACCCCGACGCTGGAGGGCGGCGACGCCAGCCCGCGAGATCTCCGGATCCGGATCGAGGGCGCGGGCGACGTCTGCGGCGGCGTGAGGATCTTCGGGCCATCCGGCCTGCTCGGCCAGCGGAAACGCGGGGGCGGCCACGGCGATCGCCGCCGGCTCGAGCGGCGGTGGCGGCGCCGCTCCGGGCGCTCGCGCGGTGGCGGCTCCCGAGGTGCAGCCGGAGAGAACGAGGAGCATCACCAGAGCGGAGGTCGTAGATCGCATGGCGCCGTGGGACAGGATACGGAGCGTGCTCCACGATGATCCCCCTCCTCTCCTGTCGGGATCGTGCTTCGACGAGGCGCGCGCTCCGGCCGTGGCGCCTCGCGAGCCCCAGCGCCGCTGTTCACGCGGCGTCGTGACGCCTCTTCCGCACCGCGGTCGCGCGCTCGCCGCGCTGGCTCCACCACGCGGTCGCCTCGGTGCGCGTCCACGCGCCGGCCGACGAGCACGCGAGCAGCGCGGTTCGGAGCGCGGCGGCGCTCGCCGGGCGATCGTCCGGCGCTTTCTCGAGGCAGGCGAGCACCAGCGCCTCGAGCTCGGCGGAGACCGCCACCCCACCCCGCTTCGATGGGGGCATGGGCCTCGTGTGCAGGTGATGGCTGCACACCTCGACCAAGGTCTTGCCGCCAAACACCTGCTCGCCGGTGAGCAGCCAATAGGCCACCGCGCCGAGCGCATACAGATCGGCGCGCGCATCGATGGTGTCCGGATCCGCGAGGGCCTCGGGGGCCAGGTAGAGCGGTGTGCCGGTGATGGTGGCGGTGGCCGTCAGCGAGAAGTCGTTGGGGGTGGCGACGTCCTTGACGAGGCCAAAGTCGAGCACCTTGACGGTGTCGGCGACCCCGCCGCGACGACACAAAAGGATGTTCGCCGGCTTGATGTCGCGGTGGACGAGGCCGGCCTCATGGGCCTCGGCGAGGGCATCCGCGGCCTGCGCCAACACGTGGATGACGCGCGCCTCGGGCTGCGGCCCATCGAGCTCCACCAGCTCCTCGAGATCGATGCCCTCGAGATACTCCATGGCGTAGTAGAAGACGCCGTCGGGCGTGCGGCCGAAATCGTAGATGGCGACGGTGTTGGGGTGGGTGAGGCGGCTCGTGTGCTGCACCTCGCGCTCGAAGCGCGCCACCGCCGCGTCGCCGACCCGATCCGGAGGCAGCAGCTTGATGGCCGTCGGGCGCTGCAGCAGCGCATGGCGAGCCCTGTAAACCAGCCCCATGCCGCCCTCCCCGATCTTCTCCTCGAGGCGATACTGGCCGAGCTGCATCACCTCGCGCGCCCTCGTCTCGAGTCGATGCACCACGCGGGTCACGAGGGTGGCAGCGAAGACGATGAACACCACCACGAGGAGGAAGGTGTAAGCGCCGGTCGTGGCGACCGTCAGGTTCGCCATCACGTGGGGGGAGTTCCAGCGCAGGTGGGCGAGCGGGACCACGGGTGAGAAACACCCGAGCGTCACGAAGAAGGTCGTCACCGGACGGCAGGGCACTGCCGCGGCGCGGATGACGAGGATGCACGCCGCGAAGGTGGCGAGGTGGACGATGCCCGTCGTGCCGCTCGCCGGATCGGAGGTCTCGGCGGGAACGGTGAGCGGGGCGGTGAGGAGGAGACCACACGGCACGGCGGTGGCCACCACCTCCACGATCCGAAGCGCGAGGGCGCTCGGTTTTCCGCGCGAGGCGAACCGCCAGAGCGCGCCGACCACGGCGGGCGGTCCGCCGAACACGAGCCAGGTCATCGGTTTGCGGTGGAAGTCCTCCGTGGGGGGAGCGTTCAACGAAAAGATCGCGATCATGAGCGCCGACATGATCACGAAGAGCACGAAGATCGCTCGCGCGTACGTCACCACGGCGCGCTGGAGGTAGGCCCGCGGATCGGCGAGCGCATCGGCGTCGCTCGAGTGGGCGGGGACGAAGCGCACGTCGGCCATGCCCGGCGATCCTACCAAGCCGTCCTCCCGCTGCCTCCTCCTCGAAGCGAGAATCGTGACACAGCGCGGCGCGTCGAGGGCGCGCGTTTGCGCTTGCCTGGCTCCCACAATGCCGTACACTGTCGCACCGCCCGAGGAGGAGTGACCATGGCCCATTCGCGACGTGCTGCGTGCGCGGCGGGGCTCGCTCTCGCGCTGGTCGTAGGAGGAACGACCCCCGCGTTCGCGAGCCCACCGGAGCCGATATCGATTCATCGCTACGAGCTCGAGCAACACCGCGGCGAGCGGCTCGCCGAGCGCGTGCTCCCCAAGACCCTGCCCGAGCCGAAGGGCCAGAGCCTCGCCCGTGTGGTGTACGGCTACTACCCGTTTTGGGTCGCCGATCTGTCCACCATCCGCTGGTCGGCGCTCACCCACCTCGCGTGGTTCAGCGTCGACATGAACAGCCTCGGTGAGGTGGACGCGCTGAACGGTTGGCCGGATCCGGAGGTGGTGGCGGTCGCCCACGCGGCCGACGTGCGCGTCGATCTGACGTTCACACTCTTCGGCAACAGCAGCATCCAGGCCCTCTGCAACTCGGCCGACCGACGCCAGACCGCGATCGACAACATGGTGTCGCTGATGGAGCAAGGCGGCGCCGACGGGATCTCGGTGGACTTCGAGTTCGTGAACGCCGCCACCCGCGCCGCCTTCGTCACCTTCATCCAAGAGCTCCGCGCCGAGCTCGACGCCCGCGGCCACGCCGACGCGCAGATCTCCATCGCTGGCCCCGCCGTCGACTGGGCCGAGGCCATCGATCTCGAGACGCTCCTCGACTACGCCGACTGGTACTTCGTGATGGGCTACGGCTACTTCTGGAGTGGCTCGAGCAAAGCCGGTCCTACCGGGATGCTGCGCGTCACCGAAGACTGGGCCGCGGCGCAGTCTCAATCTTCGCTGCGGAGCATCGCCTACTACTCGCGCATCATCGGCGCCGACAAGCGCGCCCAGGTGATCTGGGGCGTGCCCTACTACGGCCGCGAGTGGGTGACCAATTCACCCAATTTTGGCGCTAATGTTATCGACCAGCTCGGCGCGGTCACATACTCCGGGGCGCGGAGCGACATCGCCGCCGGTGGCGTGGAGGAGCTCTACCACCAAGGCATCGAGAACCCCTGGTACCGCTGGCAGGCAGGGGGCAACTGGCGTCAGGTGTACTACGACGACGAGCGCAGCCTCGCCGCCAAGTACGACCTCGCCATCGCTCAGGATCTCGGTGGCGTGGGCATGTGGGCCCTCAACTACGACAAGCCCCACGCGGAGCTGTGGGACGTGCTCGAAGACAAGTTCACCACGCTGCCCGCCGAGCACCCCGAGGGCCACCGCCACAACCCCATCCCCGTTCCGCTCGACGCGCTCCCGTTCCACGACGAACGCAACACCGCGGACGGCCCGTCGCACTACTTCAACTACTATGCGTGCGATCCGAGCACGCCAGAGTATGGCCGCGAGTGGGTGTACGCGCTCGACGTGTGCCAGCCGGGCACCATCCAAGCGGCAGTGCCCGAGTACCCCGACCGCGATCCGGACCTCGCGCTGCTCTCCGCCCCCGACCAAGAGGCGTGCCTCGAGCGCGTGCACACCGAGCTCGCGGTGGACGTGGAGCCGGGGCGCTATCTCCTCGTGGTGGACACCTACGTCGACACGCCGGTGGAGCTCGAAGGCCCCTACGAGCTCGACGTAGACTTCGTGCCCGCCCCCGGCACCGAAGGCTGCGCCCCCCACCTCGCCTGCTCCGCCGGCGACTGCGTGTGTCCAAACCCGGGTCATCTCGACTGCGACGAGAGCTGTGTCGATCCGTCCTCGAGCAACGCGCACTGCGGCGCCTGCGACAACCCCTGCGCGGCCGCCGAGGTGTGCGTGATGGGCCAGTGTCAACCGGAGAGCGAGGGCCCTGGCGGCTCCGGCGGAGACGGCGGCGCCCCACCCAACGCCGAGGCCGACGCGAGCGGTGAGGTCGCGGTGGGGTGCAGCTGCGCGACCTCGCCCCGCCCCACCACGGCAGGGTGGCTCGCCCTCGGCGCCGCCGCCGCAGCCCTCGCGCGTCGCGCCCCTCGCGCTCGCGACCGTCGCCGCGCACAGCCTCCTCCAACGCGCTGACCCCCCAACACCACGAGGTCTCAGGGGGTCGAGGGCCGCGCGCTCGCGCGCCGGCCCGAGGAAGCAACGCGCGCTCAGTGGGCGATCACCAGCCGCTCCTTGCACGGCTTCGCCAGCTCGTCCTTGTGCAGGCCGGCGATGAGCATCGGATCGAGCTCGAGCGATTTCAGCGTGAGCTTGATCTTGTCGGTGATGAGCGCGTCGAGGTTGCCGCTCGAGAAGTTCTTGTGGGTGCCGCCGCAGCTCGAGGTGGGGTCGCCACCGCCCACCGACTGCGTTCCCGCGCCGCCCCGCAACACGAACATGTTGGTGCCGCCGGTGTACTGCGCGATCTGCCGGAGCACCGCCTGCCCGGTGGCGTCCATCCCCGACGCGGCGATGGTGAACAGCTGGATCCCGGCGCGGTTCGCTTGCTTCATCGTCGTGGTGTAGGGCGTGTCGTTCGCGTAGTCGAGGTGCGGCGGCGCATCGCTGATCACGAAGGCGATGCGAGCCACCGACTGGTCGCTCCAGGCGAGCTGCGACACGGCCACCCGGAGGCCCTCGTTCATGTGCTCGGGGGTGTCGCCGCCCCCGCCGGCCTTCAGCGCGTCCACCTCGCGCGCAAAGTCGGAGATGTTCGAGGTCATCGGATAAACGCGGGTCGTGAATTTGTCGGTGACGTCGCGATACTCGACGAGGCCGATGCGAACATCCACGTTGAGCTTCGTGAGCTCCGCCGACACCTTGCGGATGGTGGTCTTCACCGCGCCGATCTCCTCGGACATGGACCCGGTGGTGTCGAGCACGAAGGCGATGTCGATGGTCTTGTCAGTCGGGAGCACCCGCTGCTTGTCGAGCGTGAGCTCCACGACGCCGTCGTCGGCCGAGACGTCGAACTGGGCGCTCGCCCTCCCCCCCTGGCACTTGGTCGAGGCCATCAAGGTGCCCGCGAAGCCCTCGGCCTTCGGGAAGAAGAGCGCACGCCCCGACGCGGTGGTCGTGAGCGCGAGGCTCGCCGCCTTCTGTTGCGCGTCGTGGATGAGCACCTCGCAGTTGGGCACGCCCTTCCCTTGCTTGTCGCGCACCACGAGGAAGCGGCGCTTCGACACGTCGGAGCGGAACGGGGCGCTGAGGGGTGTGGTGCCGAGGTACTTCATGAACTCTCGGTAGTTGGCGTTGTCGTCCCACTCGCCGGCCTTCACCCCGCTGCTCGGCACGGTGTAGGCCGACTCGGCGGTCTTCGGCTTCGCGCCGGTCGGGCTCGGCGTTCCCGCCGACTTCATGGCCGGGGCCGACGCCGGAGCCGGGGCATCCTCGCTCTCGCCATCGCCTCCCACGGCGGCGTCGAGCGCGGCGGCCTCGGCGCTCGGCGGCGCACCCATCGGCGCTGGCTGCGGGTAGGCCGCGTCGGCGGGCGCGTGCGGCGCCTCGTGGGCCGGCGCCGCGCCACAGGCCACGAGGACGAAGGCGAGGCTGGTGTAGAGAGCGCTCTTGAGGGTGCGAAACGGCTTCTCGGTCATGATGGGTCCCCTGGTGGTCGGTCGTCGTGTCGGTTTCCAACTGAACGGCGCACGACGAGGGTGCTTACACGCTGCAGGCCCCCCTTGGCCGGGGGCCCCCTGCCCCCCCCGGAGGGGCCACCGAAAGCAGGCGAGGCGCTCCAAATCGTGTTATTTCTTGGAGCTGGCACCAGATCACCAGGTGTGGTGCGCCCCCACTCCGAGGAACAGTGTCGCCGTCCAGCACCCAAGCCCACGATCGATTCACGATCGAAGAGCGAGTCGGCGGTGGTGCGAGCGGCGAGATCTTCCGAGCACGGGATCAGAGCACCGGCGGCCAGGTGGCGGTCAAGGTGCTGCGGCGGACCGCGTCCGAAGCCGAGGCCGCGCGCTTCCGGCGCGAGATCGCGGTCATCGCGGATCTTCGTCACCCGAACATCGTCGACTACGTGTCGCACGGGCAGTGGCCCGACGGCCGCACGTTCCTCGCCATGGAGTGGCTCGAGGGCGAAGATCTCGCCAAGCGCCAGCGGCGCGCCCCGCTCGGCACCCGCGACGCGGTCGAGGTGATCCGCCGCGCCGCCCAGGCCCTCGCCGCCATCCACTCTCGCGGCATCGTCCACCGCGACCTCAAGCTGTCCAACCTGTTCCTGGTGTCGGGGCGCGGCACCGCCGTGAAGCTCATCGATTTCGGCGTAGTCAAACCCCAAGGCCCCGACGACTTCAACACCGAGGCTGGCACCATCCTCGGCACGCCCCACTACATGGCCCCGGAGCAGGCCCGTGGGGTCGCGGTCGACCCCCGCGCCGACGTGTACTCGCTCGGCTCGGTGTTGTTTCGCCTGCTCACCGGCCGCAACGTCTTCGAGACCGAGCACGTCATCGCGCTGCTCGGCCGCTTGGTGCTCGAGGATCCGCCACGACCTTCGCAGTTCCGCTTCGACATCCCCGACAAGCTCGACGCCGTGGTGCACCGCGCGATCTCACGCAATCGGGAGGAGCGCTACGACAACGCGGGCGAGTTCGCGCGCGCGCTCGCGCGCGTCGGCCCGCTCAACAACGACCCGCCCCAGGCCGAGCGCTCCGCCTCCCAAGTGCGTCCGCGCACACCGAGCGCGCGTGAAGACACCAACACCACCGGCAATCGTCCCACCCGCCCCGGCCTGCGCATGCGCCGTGTGGTGGCGGTGATGCTCTACGATCTCGGCGAGACGTCGATGGATCGTAGCCTCAGCGACAGCCTCACCGACATCGCCGGCGAAGACGTCCGCATCGAGCCGCTCGCCGGTGGAAAAACCGTGGCGGTGCTCGGCGTCGAGCACTCGCGTGGCGACGAGGTGATGCGGGCCGCTCGGGCCGCCCTGCAGATCCTGGCCGAGTACCCGGACGCCCGCGCGGTGGTGTCGACCGGCCACGCGGTGATGGCACGCTCCAACCTCGCCGGCGAGGCGCTCGACCGTGCGGCCGCGCAGCTCTTGCAAGCCAAGCCGACCACGGTGCGCCTCGATCTGCACGCGGCCGCGGCGCTCGAGCGACGCTTCGAGATCCAACGCGAAGGGGACGGCGCCATCCTCCTGCGCGAAGATCCGCGCGACCTCGCCCCGCGCAAGGTGCTCGGCAAGCCCACCCCCACCGTCGGTCGCGAAAAGGAGATCGCGGAGCTCCAAGCCATCTACCACCAGATGCTCCGCGACTCCTTCCCGCGCGCGGCCGTCGTCGTGGGCACCACCGGGATCGGCAAGACCCGCGTCTTGTCGGAGCTCACCCAGCGCCTCGAGCTCGCCCCCGTCCCCCCCGAGGTGCTCCTCTGCCGCGGCGACAGCGCGGTCGGCACCAGCGTGTCTGCCCTCGGCAAAGCGCTACGGGCCAGCATGGGGGTTCAGGACGGCGCGCCGGTTCGAGAGCAGGTGCAGCTCGTGAAGCGCTACGTGCGCTCGCGCCTGCCGCGAAGCCTCCACTTCCTGGCCGCGTTCATGGGCGAGCTGGTCGGTGTCCCCTTCCCCGATCACAACGACGAGCCCCTGCGCGCGGCGCGTGCCAACGACCAGCTGATGCAGTCGCGGATCCGCATGGCGCTCGAGGCGTTCTTCCGCACCCAGGCGGGGCGCATCCCTCAGGTGCTCATGCTCGACGACGCACAGGCCGCCGACGACACCACCATCGAGCTGGTCGACTGGATCCTGGCCTGTCCCGACATCCGCTTCGCGGTGTTCGCCTTCGCCGACACCGAGCTCGGCCACAAGCGCAACGAGATGTGGGCGTCGGCGCGGCTGTCGCGCCTCGAGCTCGGACCGATCGCCGACGGCATGGCGGAGCGTTTGGTGCACACCGCCCTCCCCGAGGTGGACGAGACCAAGTGCAGAGAGCTGGTGCGCCGCGCCGCCGGCAACCCGCTCGTGCTCGAGGAGCTGGTGCGCTGCGTGGGCGAAGGGCGCGACGAGCTCCCGCTCACCGTCCAGGCCATGGTGCAGCTTCGCCTCGACCGCCTCGACCGCTCGGTCCGCGAGGTGCTGCGCGCGGCCGCGGTGTTCGGGCAGACCTTCTGGACGGGAGGGGTCGCGGTGCTCCTCGACCGCGAGGTGGATGTCGATCTGGTGGCGGCCGAGCAAGGCGAGGTGATCGTGAAGCAGCCGAGCTCGCGCGTCGCCGAGCAGACGGAGTGGACGTTCCGACAGGCCCTCGTGCGCGACGCGGCCCACGCCTCGCTGCTCGATGAGGATCGCAAGGCGCTCCACCTCGCGGCGGGCGAGTGGCTCGAGGGGGTGGGCAACGTGGATCTCGGCCTCATCGCCCATCACTTCGAGATCGGGGCGGATCTCGATCGGGCCGCGGGCATCTACGCCCGCGCCACGCAGCAGGCCCTCGGCAACTTCGGCCAGATGGAGACCGCGCTCGAGCTCGCGCGGCGCGGCCTCGCCTGTGGGGCGGCGGGCGGCGAGCGGGCGCAGCTGCTGCTCACCCAGGCCCACGTCTACAACCGGATCGGACGACTCAACGACGCCATCGCGGCCGCCGAGGATGCCTCCCGCCTCGTGCCCGAGACGAGCGACATGTGGGTGGAAGCCCAGCGCCTCCACGCCTCGTGCCTCATCGAATCGGGCCGCGCCGCAGAGGGCGACGCGCGCCTCGGC
The DNA here is from genome assembly GCA_964401935.1 of uncultured Polyangiaceae bacterium. Taxonomy (GTDB): domain Bacteria; phylum Myxococcota_A; class Polyangia; order Polyangiales; family Polyangiaceae; genus JAPYTK01. Next base: position 7,203 of record CAYOAL010000160.1, on the reverse strand, counting down.
TGGGCGCTCGGGGAACCATTCTACGACAAGCTCTCGCCCGCGAGCCGTTCGCTCCTGCTCGCGGCCCGGGTGCGCGGACTCATCGATCTCAACCAGTCGAGCCAGGCCCTGCAGATCGCCGAGGAGGCGGTCGTCGCCGCCAAGGAGGCCGGCGGGCGGGGAGAAACGGCCATGCTGCGTGCGCTCGACGCTCGCCTGCTCGCGTTCCTCATCGCCAACCGCCCCGAGGACGCGGTGGTCGCGGGGGAGGAGCTCATCGAGGCCGCGGATCGCGCCGGCGACGTGCAGCTCGCGAGCCGCGGGCGCATCAACTCCGCTTCTGCGCTCAACTACCTCGGCCAGTACGAGCACGCCCAGCGCCTCCTCGACCGTGCGCTGCCCGATGTGCGCAGCTTCCGGCTGCGGCCCCTCGAAGCCTCCTGCCTGCACAACGTCGGGATGGCCTTCGCTCGGCGTGGCTCGCTCGACCACGGGGTGGAGATGCAGCGGGACGCGGCCCGCATCGCCGACGAGTGCGGAGGAGCGCGGCTCGGCATCAACAGCCGCATCTACGAGGCGACCATGCTCGTGTGGCGAGGCGAACCCGGCGACCTCCGGCGCGCCTTCGAGCTCGCGACCCACGTCACCGAGGCCAGCCGCACCCTCTTGTCGCAGCAGGTGATCGCGCTCTTCGCCGTCGCCTACGTGCAGCTCGCGCGCCGCGAGGTTCCCGAGGCGCTCGCCGCAGCTTCGGAGGCCTATCGCCGCCTCGACGACGGCCCGGTCGAAGAGTGGGACGAGCAGATTCGCCTCACCTACGCGCACGCCCTCATCGCGTCCGGCAAGGACGACGAGGCGAACCAAGTGCTCCGCACCGCCTTCGAGACGCTCGCAGCGCGGATCGCGTCGCTCCAGCGCCCCGAGCTCCGGGAGTCGTTCGTCACGCGGAACGACGAGGTGCGCGAGCTGCTCGAGCTCGCCGAGGAGCGCCTCGGCCTCCGCCTGCCACGAGCGTGAAGGTCCCCGCCGGGACGCGCGTGAGCCGACCGCCGCCCGGCAGCCGGCTCAATGCATTCTCGCAAAAATCGGGCCGTAAGCTTGACGGTGTAAGTGCTTGTAGCTACAGCGACTGCATGAGCTGGACATCCGCTACCCGGGCCAAGACCTTGCTGATCGCGATCGCGACGGCGTTCGTGTGCACCTTCTCGAGCGTGGCTTCGGCCGACTCGCCCAAGATCGCGGTCATCGATCTCACGCGCGCGATCGCCGACACCGAAGACGGCATCCGCGTGAAGGCGCAGCTCACCGAGCTCTTCGACGCGCGGCAGGGGGAGTACGAGACGAAGGAGAAGGCCCTCGCCGACGCCAAGGCGGAATACGACCAGGCCGTGCAAGCGGGCAAGACGAAGGAGGCCGCGCTGCGCAAGAAGCTCATGACCCTCGAGAAGATGGCCTACGAGCTTCAAGTGGCGCAGCACAACTTCCGCCGCGAGATGCAGCAGAAGGAGTATCAGTTCATGCAGCCCATCATCAAACAGATGCTGGCGCTCGTGCGACAGCTCGCCTCCAAGCAAGGCTACGAGATGGTGCTCAACAAGGAAGCGGTGCCCTTCTTCCGCTCCGATCTCGACATCACCGATCGCGTCGTGCAGATGTACAACGCCGAGGCGGCCGCCAACACGCCGGCCCCGAAGGGCAAGGCCCCCGCACCCAAGGCCGCTCCCAAGGCCGCCCCCGAAAAACCTGCTGCCCCCAAGGCGGGCGGTGCCCGCGGCACCAAGCGCGCCAGCGGAAAGGCGCCGGCGAAGCGGCCCGCGAGCAAGCGCGGCAACAAGGCGCCGAAGTCCGAGAAGTGAGCGGCGCCCGCCTCGAGCGGCGCATTGGAGCGGGCCGATGGAGCGGCCAAGCCTCGTCCTCCTTCGGGGCGTCTCGCGCGGGGAGTCCGCTCAGGAGCCCGGATCGTCGTCGGTGCCGGGCTCGTCGGTCGCAGAGTCGGACGTGTCCTCGTCCGCGAGGGCTGCGAGCACCGCGTCCGGATCGGTGACCGCCTGAAAACGCGCCGTGTCCTCCACCTCGAGCTGGGCTCGAGCTGGGTCGTCGATCACCACCTCCGGCATCCCGCGGTGGACGTCGGCGAGGCCGAGCGGTCGTGACGAGGGCACCAGCACGTCCACGCTCCTGCTCGGCGCCGGCGGAACCGAGGTCGACACGGCCCATGGCTCGTCGATCTCTTCGATGCGGATCAACACGGCGGTGATGTTGTCTCCCCCGCCGTTGTTGTTGGCCTCGGCGATGAGATCGGCACAGGCGCTCGTGAGCACCGGCCGACCGAGCATGATCTCGCGGATTCGCTCGTCGGTCACGAAGCCGTGCAGCCCGTCCGAGCACAACAGAAACACGTCGCCGAGGACCACGTCGTCCACGGTGAGCTCCACGTCGACCCTCGGCTCCACCCCCAACGCGCGCGTGATCACGTTGGCCGGCAGGTACGCCAGCTCGCTCGCCGAGATGTCCGGGCGGGTGCGGATGGCCTCCTCGACCAGGGAGTGATCGCGCGTGAGCTGGGAGAACTCCTCGCCGCGGAGGCGGTAGGCCCGGCTGTCGCCCGCGTGCGCCACGTAGAGCTTGCTCTCCTGCCGGTGGAAGGCCGCGGCCACCACGGTCGTGCCCATCCCGCGGTGGATGGTGCTCATCGTGGCGCGCCGGTGAATGCGCTCGTTCGCTTCATGAAGCGATCGCGCGAGCACCTCCGACAACGGGCCGTTGTGCCGCGACTCCCGATGGGCCCGAAAATAAGTGGCGATGACGGAGGTGGCCATCCGGCTCGCCACCTCACCGCACTGGTGTCCCCCCATGCCGTCGGCAACGACGAACACCTCGAACTCAGGGAGCAGGACGAAACGATCCTCGTTGTGGTCGCGCTCCCTGCCAACGTCCGTGACGCCTGCCGCGATCGCACGCATGTACTCTCGAATCTTACAATGATGTGCCACAGAGATCAGATAATCTTCGATTCCCCCACCCCCGACCTCCCCGGTGGGCCCCCCCGATCATGACCCAGAGCGGCTCCCCCCACCTCGTCATCGACGACCCCTTCACCCTCGAGCCCACCGTCGAGCGCCCCCTCGCGTCGCCCGCCGAGCTCGACGCCGCGCTCGAGCGAGCCCGCCGCGCCGCCCAGCACTGGCGAGGGAGCGACGTCGAGGCCCGCGCCGCCCTCGCCGCCGCCGCCGTCGACGCGATGGTGGCCGACGAGGAGCGCATCGTCAGCGACATCACGCGCATGATGGGCAAGCCTCGGCGCCAGGCGAAGAACGAGCTCGCCGGCATGGCCGGGCGCGCGCGCCACATGATCGCGATCGCCGCCGCGTCGCTCGCCGACACCGTGCTCGAGGGCAAGGAGGGCTTCGAGCGACGGATCGAGCGCGTGCCCCTCGGCGTCGTGTTCAACATGCCGGCCTGGAACTACCCGCTGCTCACCTGCGTGAACGCGCTGGTGCCGGCGGTGCTCGCGGGCAACGCGGTCGTGCTCAAGCACTCCACCCGCACCGCGCTATGCGGCGAGCACTTCGCCGACGCCTTCGCCGCCGCCGGCGCCCCCGAGGGGCTCGTCACCGCCATCCACTGCGACCACGACGCCGCCGCCGATCTCGCCCGGCAGGCCGACTACGTCGCGTTCACAGGCTCGGTCGCGGGCGGGCACGCGGTGTACCGCGCGGTGGCGGCGAGCCGCTTCAGCGATGCGGGCCTCGAGCTCGGAGGCAAAGACGCGGCCTACGTGGCCAGCGACGCCGACGTCGCGAAGGCCGCCGCTGGTGTGGTGGACGGCGCCTGTTACAACGCCGGCCAGAGCTGCTGCGCGGTGGAGCGCGTCTACGTGCACCGCTCGCGCTACGACGACCTGGTCGCCGCCGCGACGAGTGAGCTCAAGAAGCTCCGACTCGGCGATCCCAACGGCGACGTCGACATGGGGCCCATGGCCCAGCCCAACGCGCCCCGCTTCCTCGAAGCTCAGATCGATGCGGCGCGCGCGCGGGGGGCGGAGGTGCTCGCGGGCGGGCGCCCCACCACCGTGCAGGGCCGTGGGCGCTTCTTCGAGCCCACCCTCCTGCTGCGGGTGGATCACGAGATGGCGGTGATGCGCGAGGAGAGCTTCGGACCCATCCTCCCCATCATGGCCGTGAGCTCCGACGAGGAGGCGCTCGCGCTGATGAACGACAGCGACCTCGGCCTCACCGCCTCGGTGTGGACCGCGGATCGCGATCGCGCCGCCTCCCTCGCCCGCCGCCTCGAGGTGGGCACGGTGTACATGAACCAGTGCGACACCCTCGACCCGGCCCTCCCGTGGACGGGCGTCAAGGACAGCGGGAAGGGCACTACACTCTCCGCGCTCGGCTTCCTGCACCTCACGCGTCCCCGCGCCATCAACTTCAAGCTCTGAAGCCGAGCGCCGGCCGGTCACGACCGGCCGGCTCACCGAGAGCGGTCGGACAGTTGAGCGCGCCCGGCTCGCGCCGCGCCGCCAACGAGCTCACTCCTGCGACTCGAGGTCGTCGCAGGACACGACGGTCACCAGCTCGAGCGAATCGAGCAGCGGCTCGCCGTCACGGTCGAGGAGTGGCTCCTCGTCGTCGTCGAACACCTGCACCGTCAGCTCGAGCACGTCGGGCTCGCCGGTGCCGGCGTGGATCGAGCCGTCGTGGTACGGATCGCCGAGCTTGAAGACGAGCAGGTCGATCGCCGGCACCGCCGTCGCGTTGTTCAGCACCCCGTCTACGAAAAGCACCAGGTGCCCGCACTGCTTGAGCGTGTCGCACCCGAGCGGCGGGCGCAGCTCTACCTGCTCGATCGCCACCAAGAGCGGCACCCGCGTGTTGGCGTCCTCGCCGATCGACGCGCAGGCGACCCCATCGGCCGGCGACGGCTTCGCAAAACGCAGCGCCGGAGGACCGGTCGGCCCCACATCGATGACCGTCGTGGCCTCATCGCCACAGCCGCCGAGGGCGGCGAGGGCGAGCGGGAGGGCCAACGAGGAGAGCTTCATGACAGCGGGGGGTGGGTGAGCGGACCGGGGCCACCACGACCGACGAGGTGGGGTGCGCGCGCGACGCAGCGAGCACCGCCCGACCTTCTAGCCTCTCAGCCACGTCTCGGCAACGTGCTACGCTCCTCACGTGAGCCGCAAACAGGTCATCGAGGAACGCATCCAACGAGACCTCGCGCCCCTCCACCTCGAGGTCGTCGACGAGTCTCATCGCCACAGCGTGCCCGCCGGGGCCGAGTCGCACTTCAACGTCACCGTCGTGAGCGCCGCCTTCGACGGTATGCTGCGGGTGGAGCGACACCGACGCATCCATGGCCTGCTAGAGAGCGAGCTCGACCGCGGGCTGCACGCGCTCACCCTCACCTTGCTCACGCCGAGCGAGTTCGAGGCCAAAGGCGGGGCACACATCGCGAGCCCCAACTGCCTCGGCGGCTCCAAGAGCGACCCCAGCTGACGTGCTCACGCTGAACGCTGACGTGGTCACCCCCTGACGTGCTCACTCTAGGCGCCATCACCGACGTGCACTTCGGGCCGGAGGCCAGCTTCGGCGGGAAGCTCCGCAAGCTCACCGCCGACGCGCCGCTCCTCTGCCGCCGGTTCGCGACCCGCATGCGCGAGTCGGTGCGGCCGGATCTGGTGGTCAACCTCGGCGACTGCATCGAGGACGAGTCCCCCGAGCGCGACGAGAAGCGCTACCGAGCTTGCCTCGAGCTGCTCGCCACCTCTGGCTGCGAGCTGTTGAACGTGGCCGGCAACCACGACCGCGTCCACCTGAGCGACACCACGCTCCTCGACGCTTGGGGCCGAAGCGGCACGCTCCACTACAGCCTCGATCGCGGAGGGATCCACTTGGTGGTCCTCGCCACCCATGAGCAGAAAGACGTGGCGGTGAGCGTCGACGCTTCGCAGCTCGCGTGGCTCGAGGCCGATCTCGCCGCCACCACGCTCCCCACCGTGGTGTTGATGCACCACAGCGCGGCCGAGCAGAGCCTCGGCGGCAATCGCTGGTTCGAGGGCTCCCCGCACCTGTGCCTCGTGCGCGAGCGACAGCGCCTGCGCGAGCTCTTCGCGCGCCACGGCCGCACCCTCCTCGTGCTCAACGGGCACCTGCACTGGAATCACCTGGCGGTGATGGACGGCATCCCCTACGTCACGCTCCAGAGCCTCATCGAAAACCTCGACGACGACGCCCCTGGCCGCGCCGCCAGAGCCCACGCCGTGATCCACCTCGAGCCGCCGCACGTGCGCGTGTGCATCGAGGGGGAGGAGCGCTCACGCTACGAGTTCGTCGCTGCCCCCCGCCCCCGCTGAGCGCGCCAACCGTGCCTTTCTGCGCTGCCGTACAGCCTGCCCGCGCTACCGTTCACACTCGAACACGTCGTCGATCGTGTCGACCGCGTCGAGACACGAGAGCTCCGCAGGGCGCAGCGGGCGGCCCACCCACGCGTGGCACTGCGCCATCCAGTCCGAGCCGACGCGGTCGCGCTCCTCGCGCACGAACTGCAGGAACATCTCGCTCGTGGCGCTCCGCTGCGCCGACAGCGCGTCGCGCTCCCACGCCGCCTCGAGGCGGGCCTTCACCCTGCTGCAGTCGGCCTCGGTGAGCGTGCGATCTTGGCAGGACGGCGCCAGCGCGACGAGCACGAGGCCCATCGCGCTGGCTCGAGCGGGCCTCACGTGTCCACGAAGCTCTTGAGCTGCTTGCTGCGGCTCGGGTGGCGCAGCTTCCGCAGCGCCTTGGCCTCGATCTGGCGAATGCGCTCACGGGTGACCTCGAAGTCCTGGCCGACCTCCTCGAGGGTGTGATCGCTCTTCTCGCCGATGCCGAACCGCATCCGCAGCACCTTCTCTTCGCGAGGGGTGAGCGTCTTCAACACCTTCCGCGTCTGATCCGCGAGGTTCATGTTGATCACCGCCTCCGAGGGCGAGAGCACGCTCTTGTCCTCGATGAAGTCGCCGAGATGTGAATCCTCCTCTTCCCCGATGGGGGTCTCGAGGCTGATCGGCTCCTTCGCGATCTTCAGCACCTTGCGCACCTTGTCGAGGGGCAGCTCCATCTTCTCGGCGATCTCCTCGGGCGTCGGCTCGCGGCCATACTCCTGCACGAGGTAACGCGAGGTGCGGATGAGCTTGTTGATCGTCTCGATCATGTGCACCGGGATGCGGATGGTGCGCGCCTG
>CAYOAL010000159.1:0-22762 GCA_964401935.1 uncultured Polyangiaceae bacterium | reverse complement strand
GAGGGTGCAGGCGCGGGCTCGAAGGGGGTGGCCGGCGGCTGGGTGGCGCCCGGCGCCGCCAGCGTCTGGCGGAGGTGCGCGGGCACGGCCGAGGCGCCGCTCGGGGCGCCGGGCGCGGCGGGGGTGGGGCTCGGGCGACGAAAGGGCAGCGTCGTCCGGGCCTGTGGGGAGGGCTCGTCCAGCGTCTCGCGGACCCCCACGAAGGGGCTCCCGATGAGCGGCTCCTCGCGGTCGAGGGTCACCCCGCCGACCACGTGGAGGGCGCCGTCGGCGGGCTCGGCCTCGAGCGTGAGCTGGCCGTGCCAGGTAACCGAGCAGGTCCAGGCGCCAGCGTCGATCGCGAGCAGATCCGCGGCGAGGACGATCTCTCGCGGGTCGCGGGGGGCCGCGCGGTGAAACACCCGCGCCGTCGCGGCAACGTCGGGGAGCTGGCTGATGACCGCCTGCGGATCCAACACGGCGCCCGACAGCCCCACCCACTCCTTGCCCGAGAGCGCCAAGAGGCGCTGCCCTGGGGGAGCCCATTGGTAGCGCTCGAGATCGAGCTGGGTGGGCTCGTCGATCATGGCGTCGCGCGCGCGAAACGCGGAGGGGTGCCGCACCGGCCCGAGCCCGGTGGCCCCTACGTCGAGCCGCGCGGCGTGGCCGGGGCGTGCGTAGAGCGCGCGATCGATCTGCACCACCCGATCGATCTCGGGGAGCTCGCCGCGGGAGACCCACAGGCGCAAGAGCGCCTCGTCGTCACGCCGCGGTGGGCGCGCGTAGCCCACCACCCACACGTCGGCGGTCTGCCGGAAGGGGATGAGGTCGTCCGCCGGCTCGCTCTCGTCGCCGGTGAGGAAGGGCTCGGGCGCGATCTGCTCCATGCGCGCTTCGTGGTGCATCCGAAACGTGGCCTTGACCACCACCCCGAGCCGGAGCGCGCCGCCGCTCCGCCACAGGTACGCCGCGAGCCGCGACTGCGGCAGCGCCGACGCCGCCACCCCCCCGCGCGCGGTCACGCCCCGCCGTCCTCCTCGAAGGGATTGAGCAACGACCCGTCAGGGACCGGGAGGAAGTCGCGGTCACCGTCGAGCACGACCTGAGGGGCGCGTTCTCCGGGAAGGCCGACGAGGGGGCAGCTCGCCCCGTCGCTCGCCTTGTGGACACGCGGGACGGGATCGTCGTCGCGGAGGATCACCCACCGCAAGAGGTCTCGGTCGACCCACGGTCCGAGCTCGAAATCCCACACGTCGTTCCGGGCCGACCACGCGTCGTGGCCGTCACGCTGATACCAGAACATCGTGCGACGCCATGGCTGGTGCAGCTCGGCGCCTTCGATCGGCTGCTCCGAGAAGTAGGCGATGGGATAGGCCGGCCCCCCGCGCTCCATGGTGAGCTCGCCCACGACCGCGATCATCGTGGGGAGCTCGAGCAGCCGTGGCACCACGAAGGGCACCTCGGGGCCCGGATAGGACTGCATCAACGTGCGCGCGGGCACGTCGCCTTGGCCCACCCGGAGCGCACCGAGCAACACGCGAAAGTGCTCGCATGCGCTGGGTTCGCCGTACTCGCAGAGATCGTGCTCTCCCCACCAAGGGCCGTCGAGACCCCAAGGATCGAAGGCGCGTCGCAGGGGCTCGCCGCAGTGGGGGCAGGCGCTCACCACCACCCGAGGCAGCTCGTCGAAGTAGCGGCCCACGGCCACGTAGAACTGCTCCGCGAGCACGTAGCCCTCGCGCTCGCTCGGCAGCGGCGCGCCGGGTGCGGGGAACCGCTTGTCCTCCACCTCGATCGCGGCAGCGACCAGCTCGTCCCGTTCATCGCGTGTCAACGTCATCGCGTTCGAGCCCCCGTCACATCCGCCGTGTGATCCGTCGCTTCTGGCCCCCTTTGCCGCCGGCAGACTTCTTGGTGCTCTGGCCCGTGGTCTGCTTGAGCTGCTGCGCGTCGGAGCGACAGCCGCAACAGGCGAGCGCGTCCCAATAATCGGCGTGGGTGTCGAGATAGGCCGCGCCGCCGGGGCCGATGATGGTGAGTTGGCTGTCCACGATCGCCAAGTCGGGGCGACCGGGCGCGATGTTGCGTTTGGGGATGTTCGCGACCGCGTTGCCGCGATCGGTGTTGGCCCAGTCGTTGAGGATGGAGCGAGCGTTGAAGTGCTCCTTGCCCTTGAACTCGTGGTCGGTCTTGGTGTCCCAGTCGGACTGGGGCCCGTGCTGGATCCCTGGCCAACGCATCGCCTTGTTGCACTCGTACTGGATGATCGCGAACTCTTTGCCCGTGGGTCGCTGACAGCGGGCGCCGACGCGCTGCACGTCCATCAGGTCGTAGTCGCCGGTGATCCATCCCCGTCGAAACAGCTTCCCGGTCCCGAGGTGCGGCATGTTCTTCATGTCGCCCTCGAGCGTGCTGCGAACGACGCCGGTGAGCGTGGCCGCGTGGGCATAGAGGCGCCCCTCCTGGCCGGGGATGGGGGTCTTGGGGACGCGCTTCCACTGTTTGGTGCCTGGATGGCTGTTCAGCCACTCCTCCACCGCGGGCACGTCGCCACCGCTGATGGTCTTCCCCGCGGTGAGCGAGTGCGGCTTCGGCTGATTCTGGTGGGTGGCGATCCAAGGCAGGCACAGCGGGTTGGTCTTCCGGAAGTAGAGCGTCCACTCCTTCAGCCGATTCACGACGCTCTGGATGGCCGACACGTGCGGCGGGTGGATGCCGCTCACGCCGCTCACCGCTTGGGCGCTGTTGTTCTGCTCCTTGGCCTTCTTCTTCACCTTCTCGCACGCCTTGGCGATGATCTTGTCCTCGCCGACGACGCCCACGTTGGGCGCTTGGGCATGGAAGAAGGCGGCGGCGTTGATCGACCCCATGTTCTGCGTGGTGGGATCGGCGAGGCGGCAGACGTTGCTGCCCTCCACCTTCACGTCGAACGAGTAGCTCACGAAGGCGGCCTTGCCCTTGATCTTGTTGCTGACAATCCCCTTCAGCGCGCCGGCCTCGTCCCCGGTCGAGGTCTTCAGCTTGCTCTTCTTCAGGCAGACGACCTTGCCGTCGAACTTGGTCTTCTTCGAGCCCTTGTCCACGTCGCCCGACATCGCCACGTTCGGGTACGGGATGGGGACCGGTGGCGCAGGAGGAGCTGGCGTCTTGCACACGTCGGGGAAAGCGGTCGAGATCCCGCTCGAGCCCTTGTGCGAGACGGTCATGTTGTTGACGATGACGGTCGTACCCACGGCTTATCCTTCCCTCTCGAGGACGGCGGCGGCCCGCAGCGCGCCGTCGGAGGCGCCCCACACGAGCGCGCGCGGGTGCGGTGCGTAGCCGCGCGAGAGCGCGGTGGCCGCCCAAACCAGGTTCAGAGCTCCGGCGCCCGCGCCGGCGTCGCCGATGCAGTCCGCGGCGTGCCACACCTCGTGGTCGCCGTGGAGCTCGCCGAGCGCGCGCGTCGCCGCCAACATCCACTCGAGCGCCCGAGGGCGCTCGCCGTTGAGGTCGCAGACCAAGAGCGGCATCGCGGTGAGCGCCGCGTCCTCCCGAGCGCCACGCAACGCGTCGGTGAGGCCGGTGCCGCGGTTGGGGACGTCGCGCCCCGCGCTCGGCTCGGCCCCAATCGCCGCGGAGAGCACCCGCGCCAGGGGCGTGCGACCTGCGCCACGCGCCTTGGCAGCCGACTCGAGGTAGACGAACGCGGCCCCCTCTCCGGGGATGATGCCCTGCGGCTCGGTGTCGGACTTGAGGCGCCGCGCGGCGTCGAGCCGTTGCGCCATGGGCGCGCGAATGAGCGAGTCGACCGAGCCCAGGAGCACGCCCTCGGTGCGGTTGGCGGCCAAGTCGTCGAGCGCGCGCCGCAGGAGCGAGAGGCCGGCTGCGCGCCCGCTGGCCTCGAGCACGAACCGGCTCTCGTCGCCGCCGAGCTGCTCGACGAGGGCGTCGCGCACCGGGAGCACCGGCTCGGCCTCGTTGAGCCCGACGTAGACGCGGTATCTCGAGGGGTCGAGCTCTGCGAGCCCGCGCTCGCGGATCTCGGCGAGGCTCACCCCGAGCAGCTCCAGCACGCGCTCGACGCCGGGTGCCACCATCGCAGCGAGCGCTGGCGGCGGACGGAGGCCGAAGCGCTCGTGCCCTGGCCACTCCTCCTCCTCGGGCGCGCCGTCGAGCCACTCGGTGGGCACCCGCCCGCCGCGCATCGGCTCGCGGTCGAGCACTTCGCCGGTGACGGTATGCGTGAAGAGCTCATGGATATTGGCGATGCCACCCCGGAGGGCGGCACAGGTCGACGCGGCGTGCAAGCCGACCGGAGAGCAGGCGCTCACCGCGCTCACCACGATCACGAGCCGCCCTCCATGACGACGTCCAGCTCCAGGATGTCGAGCACGTCGCCGTGCAGCGGCACGAGGCCCCGGTAGAGCATCACGAGCTTCATCCGCGAGGTGTCGACGACCACCGACTCGCAGCGCAGGGCGACCTCCGCGTCGCGCATGAAGAAGTGAACTGCGACGTGCGGACGAAGCTCGGGCAGGGAGAAGCCGAGCTGTCCCGACCGCGTGCAGCCGCGCACCTCGACCTCCTCGCCACCACGCACGAAGCCGGTGACGATCTGATCGGGCGGCGCAGCGTGGAAGAAGCGGTCGTCGAAATCGGCGGGCAGGAGCGGCATGCGGTCGCGTAGCCACGCCTCGTCATAGGTGCCCACGTAGCGGATCCGCGGCTCCCAGTGGCGTCCGATCGGCCCGAAGGCGATCGGTTGCGGTCGGTCGTCCAAGCGCGCGATCAGCGCCCGTGGGTCTTCGAGGTTGGGCAGGAGGGTGCGTTCCCATGGGGTCCGGCTGCGCTTGGCGCGGAAGCCGCGACCGACCGGGTTGCGGGCTTCACGCTCCCAGTGAGCGCGATCCTCGGGGCTCGTGTCCTCACCGCCGAAGGCGTTCTCGTACACGAGCGCGACCCGCTCGAACGGCTCGGGGCCGCTGAAGCTGGCGACGCCGAGGGCGCCCCCATGCCAGGCGCGCGCGCCGAACACACGGGCCTCCTTGCGGACGGACCCCACCCGAAACGACACCGCCAGCTCGCGGGTTCCAGGCGCCGGCGCCACCGCCTCTCCTACGAGGAACACATCCGTTCCCAGCGGCAGCGGCGCGGCATGCTCCGCGGGGGCGGCGATGCTCGTCGTCGCCGCGTCACCGCGGTGGCGGTCGGCGGCAACGATGGGGTCTTGTTCGGGCGACACCGCCGGTGCGGCCCCCTCGCCGAGGTCGAAGGTCGCCTTGAACAGAACGATGAGCTGCTCGGCCCCGTCCCTGTCGGGGAGCACGGTGCTGCCCGCCACGAATGGCGTTTGGTGACTCGGAATCACTTCGAAATCCCCGGCGACCATGGCATGGTGAGCCGGCGTTTGGAAGGACGCGGGAGCCCCATGTCGTTCATACCAAGAGCCGTGCGGCCGCTGATCGAGGATCACGCGATCGAGGCCGCCTTCCTCTGGGCGACGCGGGACGACGCCACCCACAGCCCAGCCTACGACCTGTTCGATCTGGGGGAGCTCGACGGACGCATCGCGGCGCACCTCGACGGGCTTCGCATCGCCGAACAGGTGGGTGCAGACGTGGCGTTCGAGCTGCTCGAGGAGGCCATGGAGCCGGGAGAGGCCTTCGTGGCCGCGACGTTGGTGCTCGAGCGCGGCGACGCCAAGGGGTTCGCGCGCGTGCTCGACCTCGTCGAGGCAGATCCGGCGCTGTGGCGGGCGATGCCCTCGGCGGTGGGGTTCTGTGAGGTGCCGCGGGTGGAGCAGGTGCTGCGCGCGCTCACGGTGGCCAGCGTGCCGGCGCCGCTGCGGAGAATGGGTCTCGCGGGATACGCAGCGCACCGGCGGCATCCGGGGGATGCGCTCGGGAGGGGCCTCGCCGACGCCGATCCGACGGTGCGCGTGCGAGCCCTCAAGGCGGTTGGAGAGCTCGGCGCTCGTGAGCACCTCGAGGCGCTGCAGGGGGCTTCGGCTGCCGAGGGCGAGGAGGAGCGGTATTGGGCCTGCCGCTCCCTCGTGTTGCTCGGCGAGACGAGCGCGCTCGCCGGCCTCCAGCGCATCGCGGAGACGGCGCGAGGTCGCCTCGCGGAACACGCCGCACGCCTCGTGGGGTGCTTCCTCGAAGGGGCCGCGCTCCGCCGCTGGGTCGCCGAGATGGACGCCGCCGAGCGCCGCGCCATCGCCCTGTTTGCCGCCGAGACGAGCTGCGACGCGGGGCTCCTGCCATGGATCGTCGGGTGCATGCACGACGAGACGCACGCGCGGCTCGCGGGCCACGCGTTCTTCGCCATCACCGGCGAGGCGATCGACGGCGACCTCCTCGCCGAGCCCCCCGAGGGCTTCGACGATGAACCGGACGAAGAGGCCACCGACGACGGCGACGAGGTGGAGCTCGACCCCGACGACGCGCTGCCCTGGCCGAGCGCATCGCACGCCGAGGGCTACCTCGCCACCCTCCGACTCGACGTCTCGACACCGCTCCTGCTGGGCAAGCCCGTGGAGCCGGCCTGGCTGCGGGCGGTGCTCCGTGATGGGGCCCAACCCCAACGCGAGGTGGCGGCATGGAGGCTGGGCGTGCGGGGAGGCGAAGGCCTGTTCGAGATCCGCGCTCCGGCGTGGCGCCAGCGCGTTGCCCTCGGGCTCGCTCGAGGGTTGCGCGCCTAGTTGATGCGCACGCCGCCGCCCTGGATTCGGTTCACGCCGGAGGCCCGGGAGAGCACGTACTTGCCGCGGAGCACAATCTTCCCGGCGGGGGTGATGATGATGGTGGCCTTGCCGCAACGGAGCGAGATCGCCTTGTTGAGCCTGATGTCGAGCTTGTGCTCGTCCTCGCGAACCTCGAGGCTCGGCCGCGCCGGGTGGTCGCCCTCGCGCTCGTCGTCGAAGTGGAGCAGGCCCGTGAGGAGCGGTCGGCTGACGTCGCCATCTTCGAAGAGGAGGGCAGCGCGTCGGCCCACGTCGGCCTCCGTCACCACGGCCGCCGCGCGAGCGACCAAGCCATCGAGCGAGGGGCAGCCACGGTAACGCACGAGCGGCCCGAGCTCGGTGAGGCGGACCACGCGACCGATGATGACGCCCGAGATCCGTTCGGCAGCGAGGGCGGCCGCCTCCTCGCGGCTCTGGGCCTCGCGCCTCTCTTGGGCCTCGAGCAGGGCCCCGACGAGCTCCGCGGTGAGCGCTCCCTCCGCTGCCCCGGCTTGCTCCCCCGTTTCGTCCTCCAGCGCGCCGTCGGTCGGCTCGAGGATCACGACCGTGTCTTCGGGCTCGTTGTCGGTGCTCATGACGTCAGTTGATGGTGATCTTCGAGCCCTTGACCTTGATCGCGCCGCTCGCCTTGACGTTGGTGGCGCCGCTGCTCTTCACGTCGATCTTCTTGCCCTCGATCTTCACCGGGCCCGTGCCCTTGATCGACACGTCTTTTCCCGAGACGCTGACCGAGCCGTTCTTCTTCATGACGAGCCGGGCGTCCCCACAGGTCACCTCCAGCTCCTTGCCCACCACGATGGTCCAGCTCTCGCCGACGTTGGTGGTCGCCTTCTTCATGATCTGGAAGGTTTGATCCTTCTCCACCTTCACCGTGTAGTTCTTCTTCACGGTGAGAGAGACGTTCGCTCCGGCGGTCGTGGTCATGCCCATCATCACGTTCTGCGTGAAGGCGCCGCCCACCGCGATGGTCTGGTTGCCGGCGACGCCTTCGGTGTGGTTGCCCCCGATGCCGACGGTGGCGTGGCTGCCGACGCCCACGGTCTGGGTGCCGCCCACGGTCACCGACTGATCACCGCCGACGCTCAAGCCGTGGTTGTCGCCGATCGTCTCGGTCTTCTTGCCGGTGATCGTGTACACCTCGTCGGCGCCCACCGATTTGGCCCGGGTGCCGCCGATGGCGATGGTCTCGTCGTGGAGGACATCGCGGGTGCGGTTGTTCTCCACCTTGTTGACCTCATCGTGCTTGATGAGCATCCCGCGATCGTTCTCCACCACGATGATCCAGTTCTTCTGGGCGTGGATGAAGATCTCCTCGCTTCCCTTCGCGTCCTCGAAGCGGAGCTCGTTGAAGCCGCCGCCGCCGATGGAGCTGTTCGACTTGAGGGTGCTCTTGGTCTTGTCGCCGGGGAGGCCGTAGGGCGGCACGTTGGACGCGTGGTACACCGAGCCGGTGACGAGCGGTCGGTCGGGATCGCCCTCGAGGAACTCCACCACCACCTCCATGCCGATGCGGGGGATGAACACCGAGCCCCAGCCCGCGCCGGCCCACGGCTGCTGCACCCGCACCCAGCACGAGCTGTTCTCGTCGCCCTTGCCGAGGCGGTCCCAGTGGAACTGCACCTTGATGCGGCCGTGCTCGTCGGTGTGGATCTCCTCGCCGCCGGGGCCGGTGACGACGGCGGTCTGGGCGCCGAAGACGCGCGGCTTGTCGCTGCGTGGGGCGGGCCGGAAGGGGACCTCGGCGGGGATGACCCAGAACTCGTTCGAGTAGGCCATCACGTCGCTCGCCGCGGCCTGATCCGGCTCGGCGCCGCGGTGACGCACGCGGGTGAGCAGATACTCGATGTTGAGATCGTCGCGGATGTCGTTGTCGGCGTTGTCGCCGAGGAGGAACGTGTGGCCGGGCATGAAGCGCATGCACGTGCTCGACCCTTGGCCGCTCTTCTTGGTGGCCTGACGCGCCTCGAGCCAGCGCTGGGCCAGCGCCTTGCCCACGCCCGGATCGTCGAACTTGGCGGGGAAGTCGTACACCTCGAGGTCGTCGTCGCGCTCGGCGGCGCTCTCACCCTCCATCGAGACGCTCGGCATCTTGAAGTTGTAGTCGCGCAGCACCACCTTCCCGGTGCGGAGCTCCTCGCCGAAGGCGAGGCGCGTGACGTGCTCGTGGGTGTCGCCGAGGGCGCCGCTCTCCGGGCGAAAGGTCACCGTTGGATCGCCGGTGATAGGGCTCTGCGCGCTCTTGGCGTCGCCGATGACGAGCTTGGTGCTGGTTTCCCCGTGATCGAAATAGAAGAAGATGCCCTCCTCTTCCATCAGCCGGTTCACGAAGGCCCAGTCGCTCTCACGATACTGCACGCAGTACTCGCGGACGGCGTAGCTCCCGGTGACGGACAAGCTCACGCTCTCGAGGTCCCAGCCCCCGAGCACCTCGGAGATGATGTCGACCGCCGTCTTTCCCTGGAAGATGCGGCAGTCGGTCTTGAGGGTGAGGCGGTGGGCGAGCGGGGTGAGCTCGAAGCGGTAGGAGGCGCGGCGGCCGGTCTGGTGGGTGAGCTCGAAGCGGCGCACCATGCCGTGGACCCGTCGCACCGCGAAGCGCGGATCGCCGAGCACGAGGGAGGCCTTCTTGCCCACGAAGTCGGCGAACTTCAGGTAGGCGTCGTCCGACGTGATCCACACGTCGAAATGAAAGAGCTCGTTCAGAGCCTCGTTGCCCTCGTAGCGGACGACACGGAGGGGCTCGGCCCCTTCGACCTCGAGCGTGGTGACCATGTGACCTCGTGCAAGCGCGGGATGCGGTGGGGCGGAGGCGGTGGAGCGCGGCTCGCAGACCCAGCCGGTCGAGGCTAAGCCGCTCGCCTCGGGACCGCGATCACAAAACGACGACACCCGCCGGAGCAGGTGTCGGAGGTGCAGAGCGCGTGGCCGCTCGCGAAGGAGCGGCCACTCTCCCGGTGGGCTTCGTGGGGGACCTAGTAGGCGAAGGTCGCGCCGCGCGCCACGCTGCACTCCGCCAGGGTGACGTCGTCACACTCGATGCCGCGACCCAGGCGGCGGAGCGTGGTCGACTCGCCGGTGGTGGTGTCGATGGTGATGGCGCTCGACGTCTCGCCGGCGCCGAGGCCCTGATCCACGCCGTAGAGCGTGCTGCTGTTCGGATCCCAGGCCAGGCCCCGCACGTTGTCATGGTTGGTGAACGCGCCCACCGCGGTCTGGCTCGCGTCGAGGGTGTTCACGGTGTAGAGGGTGTCGCCGGACGCCGCGTAGAGCGTCGAGGTGGCGTCGTCCCAGGCGAGGCCTTGCACGAGGGCGGCGAGATCGAACGCGTCGACGATGGTGCCCACGCCCGAGGTGACGTCGATCGCGATGAGCTCGTTGAACTCGCTCGCGCCCCAGAGGGTGTTGGACGTCGGATCGAACGCAAGCCCGTTGACGAACGTGTCCCCGAAGTCGTCCTCGAGGGGGCCGACGAGGGTGGTGTTGCCGCTGGCGAGATCGTGGGCCCAGAGCCACGTGTAGTCCCACTCGCTGATGTAGATGGTGCCGGTGTTGGGGTCGTAGGCCATGCCGTCGGGGACGACGGCGCGGCTCTTGAGCAGGGTCACCGTGGCGTCGTCCACGTCGATCGTGGCGAGGGCGCCGCGGCCCACGTAGCCGTCGTCGAGCGCGAACAGCGAGGTGCCGTCGAAGGCGAGGGCGTAGGCGCTGCGGGTGCCGAGCTGGAAGCCGACGTCGACGTCGCTGCCGTCGGATGGATCGATCCAATAGAAGAACTGCGCGCCGTTGAAGTCTTCGATGGCGTAGAGGAGGTCGTTGGTGGCGTCGTAGGCGAGGCCCTCCACGTCGGTCGCGACGGTGTAGGCGCCCACCAAGGTCGCCGCGCCGCTCGCGCCGTCGACGGTGTAGAGGCGGTCGGCGGTGGAGGCCCACAGCGTGCCGTTGCCGTAGGTCATGCCGGTGATGATCGCGTCCCCGACGGTGCCCGGCGGGCTGTTGGCGTTGGTCACCGCGCCGGTGGTGGGATCGATGGTGCAGATCGAGGCGCTGTCGGCGTTGTAGCCGTAGAGGGTGGTGCCATCGTGGGCGAGGGCGAGGATGACGGCGTCCGGATCCGCGAGCACGATCTCGGGCGTGAACGCGCCGGTCGTCCTGTCGAAGGAGACGAGCGTCGACGTGCCGAAGGTGGGATCGTTGTTGGCCACCCCGTAGAGGATGCCGTTCGCGGCGTCCCACGCCATGCCCTCCACGTTGGAGGCGCCCACGATCGAGACGTGGGTGACCGCCGCGGTGTCGTCTGCGACTTCGACGAGCGACTCGGCGTTGTTGTCGACGCCGACGAGCACGTTGTTGGTCGAGTCGAAGGTGAGGGCCTGAATGAACGTCGCGCCGTCGTCGAACACGCCGATGTTCGAGAACGTGCCGGCCGTGCGATCGATCTCGACCAGCGTGCCGCCGCCCGAGACGTTGGCCCCGTAGAGCTTGTCCGCGCCGGGATCGTAGGCGAGGCTCTCGATGGCGCTCGTGCCGAGGCCGGTGCCCACCACGGTGCCGACCCCGGTGGTGGTGTCGATGGTGAGGAGCGTGTTGTTGGCGTCGTTCACCGCGTAGAGCACGTTGTTGGTCGAGTCGAACTCACAGGCCTCGACGTTGGCCGCGCCGAGCGCGCCAGGCGCGCCGATGGCCGTGCCGTGGCCGGTGGCGGTGTCGATCTGGATGAGGGTGTCGGCGTCGTCGTCCACGCCGTAGAGGGTGCCGGTGGCGGGATCGAAGGCGAGGCACTGCACCTCCTGAAAGCCGACCGGTCCGACGATGGTGACCAGGCCCGCCGCGTCGACGCGGCCGAGGAGCTCCTGCTTGCCGTCGGACACGATGTACGTCACGTCGTTGACCTCGTCGTAGGCCGCGCCCTCGACGTCGATCATGCCGATGACCACGTTGCCCACGTCGGTGAGCGGGGTGCCCGGATCGTGGACGTCGACGTTCATGTTGACCGCCGTGTCGCCGCCGCCGATGAAGCGGGTGTGGCCGATCATCAGCGCGTCGTCGTCGGTGATGGTCACCGTCGCGTCGTTGCCGGTGGTGGCCATGGCGTTGGCGGCGAACTCGAGCACGAGCTCCTCGTCGCCCTCGCGCTCCACGTCGGCGAGCGGGGTGACCGTGAACGAGGCCACGGTGCCGTCGCCCGAACCGGCGGGGAAGGTCACCTCGTAGGCGCCGGGATCCACCACGTCTTCGCCGATGGTGGCGGTGCTGGCGCTGCCCACGTTCACGCTCACGGTGAGGGCGTCGCCGAGGGTCTCCCCCGTGGGGAGGGTCAACACCACGTTGACCGTCACCTGACCGGCCTCGTTCTCGGTGGCGCTGTAGGTCGCCGCTTCGAAGTCGACCGAGGCGCCAGGGACCATGCCGCCGGTGCCCCCTTGGCCGCCGGGGCCGCTGCCTCCCTGGCCGCCCGGGCCTTGGCCGCCCATGTTGCCGGCATTGCCGCTTCCACCCCCTCCGTCATCATTGTTGGTGCTGCCATCGCAACCGAGGGTCGCGACGGCGCCGATGAGAAGGGCCCCAAAGCTGTAAATAAATGGTCTCATGAGCTTACCTCGTGGCCAGCAATACCCTCTGAGACCCCATTTGTCAGCCGCCCTCTTCAGTTCGGCACGGGCGCGACGCGTGGTGTTACCTATCGGTGACGGGGGGGCGGGGGGTGATGGGTCGGGAGCGCACGATCTGCTAAGGTCTGCGGGTGGCTCTCTTGATCCCCGAGCTCCCTCTCTGCTCGCCGTTCGAGCTGGCGGCGGCGGTGCGTCGCACCATCGAGGACGGCTCGCAGTCGACCGCGGCCCGGAGCCTCGACGGGCGCCTGCCTTCGAGCCGCGAGCTCCGCGAGGCGGGGCGCGAGGTCGTCGTGGGAGAGGGGGTCGACGAGAACACCCGCGCGCTCGCCCTCCTCGAGGCGCCCTACCTCGTGGCCGCGAGCGATGGCCTCGAGCCGCAGGAGCGGCAAGCGCTGAGCGCGCTCATCGCCCACCTGGTGGGCAGCGCCGCCCCCGACGCGGTGTGTGAGGTGCTCGACTGGTTCGACGAGCGCCTCCGCAGCGACGGCCCGGAGGTTCGGATGGCGAAGATCGCGCAGAGCTTCGACACGCGGGCCGAACGGGAGCAGGTGCTCGGCTTCGCGACGCTGCTCGCGCTCGCGGATCGTCGCCTCGCGCTCACCGAGCAGAACACCTTGGTTCGCCTCGGCGAAGTGCTCGGCTTCAAGCGCGCCGAGATCCAGATGCTCATCCACAAGATCTCGCTGCGACTGGAGCGGGCCATGGCGGTGTCGATTCGGCCCCCCGCCAGCGAGCCCGACGGCCCGGCTCGCGAGGACGAAGACGCGCACGCTGCGAGCCCGACGAGCACCTCGGCTCGCGAGGGTGAGACGCGCGGGGGGAGCGCGGCCGACGAAGGGCAAGGTCCCGCGGCGGAGGCGAACGAGGTGCCCCGCGTCCCCCCCACCGAGCGCTCGGGCTGACGGGGCGGTAGCGGTGGGGAGGGGCGGCGCGCTCGGTTCGCTCGCCGCGCGGCGCTCACCGACAGCCCTTGGCGGCGAAGCTCAGCGCTCCGCGAGGGTGGCGTGGATCTGTCGCAGCATGCGCAGCGTGACGTAGTTGCGCGCGTTGTAGCCGCAGCGGAGGCCCTCGGCGTCGAGCCTCCCCGCCCCGGCGGGGTGGGCGTTGGGGTGCACGCCGTCGGGGCCGATGCCGTGGTTCAACAGCGCGTCGAAGGCGTGGCGCAGATCGATGAGGGGCAGGTGCCGCGCGCAGGCGAGCTCGGCGGCCACCGCGCTCACCGCGCTGGTCTGCACCGCCATGCGCCAGTTCGAGAGATCGCCTTCGTTCTTGTCGCAGCTCGGCCGCGCCGGATCGTGCATGTGTCGTGGCACGGTGTTGAGGATCACGATGACGCCGGCCTCGTCGAGCTGCTCGAGGAGGCGGGTCATCCGCGCTCGGTATCCGCTCACGAGCTCCGCGTGGGAGACGAAGCGCGTGGCGGCGTCGTTGGAGCCGAACATCAGCACCACGATCGCGGGGCGGTGGGTGGCGAGCAGGCCGCCGACCACGTTGGCGGCGGGGGTGATGCCCGGCGGGGTGGCCCAGCCGCTCGGCGCGCCCACCTTGGCGGCGCGCGGGGCGCGGAAGCTGTCGAGTCCTCCCACCACCGGCACGTCGCGGTAGACGTCGATGACGCTCGTGTCGCCCACGCGGAGGCGGGTGGCCACGTCGGGGGCGAGCAGGCTCCCGCTCTGCACCACCGGGGTGAGAAATTTCGGGGACGCGGTGATGCTGTCGCCGACGAGGCCAAAGACGCGCGGCGCGAGCCCCCGCGCCCGACCCTTGTTCCACTGCGCGCGGAGCTTGTCCTTCGTGGGCTCGTCGAAGGGGAGCACGGCCTCGTCGAGCCGGTCGAGCGACACCTCGTGAGGCGTCGCGCCGCACGCGTCGCCGAGGGCGTCGTGCCCGCTCTTCTCGAAGCGACAGGTCGCGAGGTCGGCTGCGTCGCGCGCGTCCCGAGGGTGCTGTCTCGCGAGCGAGGGGGCGCAGACGCGAGGCCCCGCCGCCGCCGCTGCCGCCACGGGGTGGGAGGGCGGCGCGGCGCCCTCGGGCGGAGGCCGCGGCGGCGCGGGGCGCCCGGGGACAGGGTGCGTCGAACCGGTCGCAACCGCGGCAGACGTCGACTGCGAGACGGGGCTTGGGACCGGTCCGCCCACCGAGGTCGGGGCCGGTGAGCACGCCGCGAGCACCGCGATGGTTGACGCAGATCGGCCGAGGTCGGTAAGCCATCGCGCATGGCGCGAGGAGTGACCCCCCACGAGCTCGTGAAGGTGCTCGACGATGCGCTGGCGTCGGTGGGCGGTCCCGTGGTGATGGCCTCCGACGGAGACGGCACGCTGTGGCGCGGCGACGTGGGGGAGGAGCTCTTCGAGCTCGCGGTCACCGAGCGGTTGCTCCGGCCGGCTGCGCTCGACGCGTTGCTGCGCGAGGCGTCGACCCACGCGATCGCGGTCGAGCCGCAGAAGGCCCGAGATCCAAGCGACGTGGCGGCGGTGCTCCTGTCGGCCCATCGCGAGGGACGGTATCCCAACGGCCCGGCGTTCGCGATGATGGCGTGGGCCTTCGCGGGCTTCACCCCCGCGGAGCTCGACGCGCTGAGCGAGCGGCTGCTCGAGCGCTCGGGCTTCGAGGAGCGGCTGCGCCCGGAGCTCGCGCCGATGCGGGCGTGGGCGCTCGAGCGCGGGGTGCCGCTGTGGCTGGTCTCGGCGTCCCCGTGGTCGGTGGTGGCGGCCGCGGCCCGCCGGATGGGTGTCCCCGACGACCGCGTGGTGGCGATGGAGCCGAAGGTCGAAGGGGGTGTGATCGCGGCCGAGCTCGCCACCGAGGCCACCTACCGCGACGGAAAGCTCCGGCGCCTGCGCGCGCGGACCAGCGCCGTGCTCCTCGCTGGCTTCGGCGACAGCTACTGGGATCTGGCGCTCATCGAGACCGCCCGGGTAGGCGTGGCGGTGGTCCCCAACCCACGGCTCAGAGAGCGCATGGCCGAGCTGGACGATCGGTTCGTGCTCGAGCGAGGCTGAGCGAGGGGCGATGGCGGCGATCACGATCGCGGGCTTGGAGAAGCGCTTCGCGGGGGGGGCGAGGCCGGCGCTCGGGGGGCTCGATCTCGAGGTCGCCGACGGCGAGCTGTTGGTGCTGGTGGGCCCGAGCGGCTGCGGCAAGTCGACGGCGCTGCGCATCGTCGCCGGCCTCGAGGAGGCGAGCGGCGGGCGCGTGTTGGTCGACGGCGTCGACATCACCGGCGTGCCACCCCAGCAGCGCGACGTGGCGATGGTGTTCCAGGGCTACGCCCTCTATCCCCACCTCACCGTACGCGACAACATGGCGTTCCCGCTGAAGATGCGGGGGGTGGCGCGAGCCGCGCGCGAGGCCAAGGTGGCCGAGATCGCCGACATCGTCGGGCTCGGCGACAAGCTCGCGCGCTTCCCGACCGAGCTGTCGGGGGGGGAGCGCCAGCGCGTGGCGATGGGTCGGGCCATCGTACGCGAGCCCAAGGTGTTCCTCTTCGACGAGCCCCTCAGCAACCTCGACGCCAAGCTGCGCGCCGAGCTGCGCGTCGAGCTCGTCGCCCTCGTCAAACGGCTGGGCGTCACCTCCCTCTACGTCACCCACGATCAGGCCGAGGCGATGACGATGGGGGACCGGGTCGCCGTGCTCGAGGCGGGCGAGCTGATGCAGGTGGCGCCGCCGCGCGTGATCTACGAGGAACCGGCGAACACGTTCGTGGCCTCCTTCGTGGGCACCCCGCCGATGAACCTGATCCCCCTCGCGTGCGAAGACGGCGCCGCCGTCGGCCCTGGCATCGAGGCGCCGCTCCCCCCCGGTCTCGAGCGTGCGCGGGTGACGGTGGGCTTTCGCCCCGAGCACGTCTCGCTCGCGACGGAGAGCGGCGCTCGCGTCGAGGCGGAGGTGGTCGCCGTCGAGGCGCTCGGACCCGAGACCCTCGTCCACCTTCGCAACGACACCACCGTGCTCAGGGCGCGGATCGCGGGGTTCGGCGGGCCGGCGCGCGGCGCTCGGGTGCGGGCGAGCATCCCGCTCGCGTGCCTCTCCTACTTCGACCCCGACACCGGTGCGCGCCTCGAGGTGCCGACGTGATGCGGCGCCGGGAGCTCCTCGGCGCGGGGGCCGGCCTCGCGCTCGGCGTCGGCTGCGCGGCCGACGAGCGCATGTCGCTCTGGTACACGTACGGCGGCAACAACCGCAAGGTGCTCTTGGAGCTCACCGCGCGCTTCGAGGCCGAGCACCCGGGCCGCCCGCTGAGCCCGGTGTTTCAGGGCGACTACTTCGAGGGCCTCGTCAAGCTCCGCACCGGACTGTTCGTGGGGCGCGTACCCGCGCTCACCCACGTGGTGGGGGAGGTGATCCCCTACCTCGCGAGCGCGTCCACCCTCTTGCCGCTCTCCGAAATCGGCGCCGAGACCATCGCCGACATCCATCCCGCCCTCGGTCAGGCCGGCGCCTTCGAGGGGGCCGAAGACCAGCCCCTGGTCGCGCTGCCGTTCAACCGCTCGACGCCGATCGCGTTCATCAACCAGACCCTCTTCGAGCGACTCGGGCTGCGCGCGCCCACCACCTGGAGCGAGATGCGGGAGGTTGCCAAGGCCGCCACCTCCCGGAGCGGGGGCGACACCCATCGGTGGGGCTTCGAGTGTCCGGTGGATTGGTGGTTCTGGGTGGCCCTCGTGGGGCAGGCGGGGGGGCGCCTCATCGAGCCGAGCGGCGAGGTGAGCCTCGGCGGGGAGGCCGGCGTCCGCGCCCTCCGGCACTGGCAGGTGATGGTTCACGAGGACCGCACCATGAAGCCACCGCCGGGGCGCGACTACAACGCCTGGGAGGCGACCAACAACGACTTCCTGGCGCAGCGGGTGGCCATGATCTGGACCTCCACCGCCTTCGTCCGTTACCTCGAGGACAACGCGCGCTTCGAGGTGGTCACCGCGCCACTCCCCGGCGACGTGCGGCGCGCGGTGCCCACCGGCGGCACGTTCTTCGTGATGCCGCGCGGCAGCGATCCGCGCCACCACGAGCGCGCCATCGAGTTTCTGCGCTGGATGATGCAGCCCGAGGCGGCCAACCACTGGGCCACGCGCACCGGCTACATGCCGGTGTCTCGGCGCGGGCACGAGCAGCTCGTCGAGGAGGGCTTCTACCGCACGCACCCGAACGATGCGGTCACCGTCGCCCAGCTCGCGGACGCGATCCCGTGGCCGTGGGCCCCACAGCTCTTTCGCGTGCAACGAGAGGCGGTGCAGCCTCGACTCGAGGCGGCGGTGCAGAGCCGCGAGGACGCCCGCGTGGCCCTCGCCGCGGCACGCGAGGTCGCGCTCCAACCCTGAGTGAGCTCTGCGAGCGATGAAGCCGGCACGAAAGTGGCACCCCTACGCCATGCTGCTCCCTACGGTGGCGGTGCTTGGGCTGTTCTTCATCTATCCTCTGCTGCTCGCGGGCTATCGCAGCTTCTTCGCCTGGGATCTGCTCACCGAGCCCAGGTGGGTGGGCACCGCCCACTACGAGGCGCTGTGGTCGTCGGGCGAGCTCGTGGCCATCACCACGCGGACGCTCTCCTACAGCGTGATCGTGGTGACCTTCTCGATGGGCCTCGGCCTCGCGCTCGCGGTGGCGCTCAATCGCGACCACCCGCTCTACGCCTTCGTCCGCGGGGCCGTGTTCAGCGCCTACGTGGTGTCTTGGGTGGCGGTGGGGCTCTTGTGGCTGTGGATCCTCGACGCCGACGCGGGAGCGCTCTCGCGCGCCTTCGTGGCCCTCGGCCTCACCCCACGAGCGTGGCTCTCGGATCCCGCGGTGGCGCTCCACACCCTCGCCGCGGTCACGGTGTGGAAGATCACCGGCTACGCGATGGTGATCTTCCTCGCCGGCCTCCAAGACATCCCCCGGAGCGTGCTCGAGGCGGCGGCGCTCGACGGGGCCAGCCCGACGCAGCGGTTCGTGCACGTCACCTGGCCGCTGTTGCGCCCCACCGCGGCCTTCGTGGGCAGCACCAGCCTCATCCTGTCGTTTCAGGCCTTCGACATCGTGCGCGTCATGACACAGGGGGGGCCCGTCGACGCGACGACCATCTTCGTCTACGCGATCTACGAGCAAGTGTTCATCAACCTCCGCGTCGGTCGCGCCAGCGCCCTCACCGTCGTGTTCTTCGCGCTCCTCGCTGGCGTCACCGTGCTACAGCTGCGCGCTTTTCGGCGCGGCTCGAGGGGAGGGGAGGAGGCGTGATGCCCAAGGGGGCGTGGGCGCGAACCGCCGTGCTCGTCGTGGTGGGCCTCTTGTGGGTGGGGCCGTACCTGTGGATGGTGTCCACCTCGCTCAAGACCCTCCCCGAGATCGTGTCGGCGCCGGCCTATCCGCTGCCGGCGGCGCTCGAGACCGAGGCGTATCGGGAGGTGTTCCAGACCCTCCCGGTGGGGCGCTATCTCTTCAACACCCTCGTCATGGCCGTCGCCATCGCGCTGTTGCAGATCGCGCTCGCGCTGCCGGCGGGTTACGCGCTCGCCAAGCTCCACTTCGTGGGGCGGCGCACCGCCCTCGTGCTCGTGCTCAGCTGCCTGATGATCCCCGCTCAGGTCACCTTCGTGCCCGTGTTCACGATGCTCGGGCCGCTCGGGCTCGTGAACACCATGGCCGCCCTCGTGCTCCCGTTTGCCGTGAGCGCCTTCGGCACCTTCCTCGTGCGGCAGGCGCTCCTCGCGGTGCCCGACGAGATCATCGAGGCGGCGCGGCTCGACGGAGCGAGCGAGCTCTACATCGTGTACCGGGTGATTGGCCCCATCGTGCAGCCGACGCTGGCGGCCCTGTTCCTGTTCAGCTTCGTGTTCCACTACAGCGACTACTTCTGGCCGCTGATGATGACCACCGACGACTCGGTGCGCACGCTGCCGCTCGCGGTGGCGCTCTTGCGCGAGCAAGGGACGGGGGTGCGCTGGCACATCGTGATGGCTGGCAACGTGATCCTGAGCCTCCCCGTGCTGGCGCTCTTCGCGCTGGCCCAGCAGCGCATCCTGCGCGCCGTCACGGCCCGAGCGCTCGCATGAGGTGGCGACGGGCGGCGGCGTGGGTGGGCAAGACCCTGTGGCTGCTCGGCCCGCTGGCGACGCTCGTCGTCTTCGGCGGGCCGGTGCTCCTGTTGCACGTCACCGTCGCCGACGCCGAGCGCTGCTTCGCGTCGATCCCGCTCCGTGACGAGCTGAGCCTGCCGGAGTGCGACGCGAAGGAAGAGCGTCTCGCCCCACTCGAAGCGCTGCCGTTCATCGGCCGGCCGGCGCTGCGCGCCCGCGAGGAGCTCGTGGGCCGCATGGCGGTGTGGCGCTACGTCGACGCCGCGGTGGGCGAGCCCAACCGCGAGGCGCTGGCCCGGCACTTCGACGGTCTCGAGCCGGCCGCGCGTCGGATCTGGGAGGGCAGCATGCGGCTGCGTATGGACGAGGTGGGGCCGCCGATGCCGGTGCCTCAGCCGGGAGCCCTCGCCTTCGGGGTCGGGGATCGCGCCACGCTCGACCAAAGAGCCCGTGGCTGGCTCGAGCCAGCGGTCGCGATCCGCACCCTGGAGGCCGTGCTCGTCGAAGGGCGGCTCGAGCGCGCCATCGAGCTCGCCGAGCGGTTCCGTGTCGTCCCCAGCCAAGACCTCGCGTTGCGGGTGGGCGCGCTGCTCTGCGTGGGCGGTGAGCACCAGCGGGGCCTCGAGCACCTCGCCGACGTCGAGGCGACCCGCGCCGAGCACCGCACCGCCAACGTCGCGCGTCACTTCGGTGAGGTGCGGGTGCTGCTCGAGGCCTGCGCCCGGGCGGGGCGCCTCCCCGCGCCGCCGGTGCCGTTCCACGGCCACGCGGGAGCGTGGGATCACCGCGAGCGGCTGATGAGCATGAGGCTGCGGCACGTGCGGCGCGATCACCCCGCGTGCGATCTCAGCGATCCGCTGGCCTGCCCGGCTTCCGAGGAGGTGGGGCAGAACCTCGACCACGCTCGCGCGATCCTCCGCGCGGAGCGCCCGCGCGCGCACCGGCTCGCGCTGTTCGCGTCGCTCGCCGACTCGGTGACGAGCTCGGCGGTGGCGGAGAGGTTCGCCACGCCTCGCCCCGACGAGCCCGCGTGGGCCGAGGCGCTGCCGCTCTTCGTGGACGACTGGCTCGAGCACGTCGCGGACGCCCCCTTCGTCACCGCCGAGCGCTACGAGCGCGCGTCCCACCACGTCGCCGGGCTCGACGCGCCGGCGACCCACCGCGATCTCGTCCGCGGGCTGCTCGTCCGCGCCGCGATCGGCTACGCGCAGCGCGGCGAGCTCGGCGCGGCGGATCGCTGCCTCGCCCGCGCCCCGCTCGACGAGGTGACGCGCGTGGGGTTGCGGGCTCAGGCGGCCCTCGTGGCCGGCGATCGGGGGGTAGCGCGGGAGCGCCTCGCGATCGATGCGCCGTCCGACCCGTGGCTGCTCACCCTGCGCGCCGAGCTGACCTTGCCCGACGAAGCAGCGGCCCGCACCCTCGCCAAAGAGGCCTTGGCGCAAGCGGAGGACGCGCGCGTGATCGAGCGCCTGCGGTGGCTGTTGCTCGCGCTCGGGGTGCCCACGCGGGGAAAGGCGGTCCTCGAGCCGAGCGCCGTCGTGGCTCCCCCCCGTCATCGCTTCGTGGGCCGGGCGAGCCCGCTCACCCCTCCCGAGGTGAGGGTCCTCGATCTCGACGACACGCTCGCCACCTGGGCCGGCTGGCTGGCGAGCGACCGGCGCCGCGAGAGCCGGTATCAGGCCTTCGCGCACCGCGGCGACGGGCCCGACGATCTCGCGGGCCTCTTGTGGTTGGGGAGCAAGCTCGCTTCGAGCCACTTCACACCGGAGCAGACCGAGATGTGGCTCGACGCCTTGAGCGCCTTCGATGCGCGTCGCTTCTCCTTGCGGCAGGTGACCTTCGCGCGTTGGCGCGCAGCGGCGTGGCGCGGCGAGGAGGCGGCGACCGAGCGCTGGCGGGAGCGCTACCGGCGGCTGGCCGCGCTGTCGCAGCGGGAAGACGTCGCCGAGCTCCTGCAGGCGCTGCGGCTGTGAAGCGCGGGGGGCCTCACAGCGTGAGCTCGAGCCCGGTGCTCAGCACCAGCTGATCGAGCGGGCTCGCTTCGTCGCCGAAGAAGTGCAGCCGCATCCGGCCCTCGATGAGGCGGAGCGCGAAGCGCCGGGAGAGGAGGTAGCTCACGCCGAGAGGGATCTCCACGCCCCCTTGCCAGGTGTCGCTCCCTGCCTGCGTCGCGACGAGCAATGGGCCCACCTGCACCCCCCCGTAGACGACCCAGTCGATGGTATCGAGCACGTACTCCGCGCCGAGCATGCCACCGTAGATGAGCGCGCTCGTGTCGGGATCGGGGAGGTCGTAGACGCTGATGTCGAGGTGCGCGCGCAGGTTGACGGCGTCCGTGACGCCGTAGAGCGCGTGCAAGCCGCCGTTGAAGCCGGCCACCGTCACCTCGGGGAAGCGCACCGTCGCGAGGCCCGCGTCGAGCCCCAGGTGAAGGGTGTCTTCCACGGCCTGGGCCTCTCCCGCAGAGAGCAGCGCCGCGGAGCACCACGCGAGCGCGGCGCCACGCGCCCCTACCACTCGAGGTCCTCCAGCTGATCGTCGAGCTCGAGCTCGATCCCCGGCGACTCCACGTCGAGGCCCTCGTACAGCGACGACTCGGTCTCGATCCCGTCCGAGCGTGCCCGCGCGTCGCCGCGGTCGGGGTCGACCTCGGGGTCATCGGCGTCGGTGTCGTCATCGGCGGGGTCGGGGTGGTCGGCGCCGGTGTCGTCGTCGTCGCGCGGCGTGGGCTCTCGGGAGACCCGCTGCAGGAGCTGATGCACCTCGTCCACGCTGATCGGCTTGATGAGCGTGGGCCGGCCGCAGGTCTTCAGGTAGTCGGCGACGTCCTTCGCGATGACGCCGCCGGTGACGAAGACGAAGCGCTCTGCGAGCTCGGCGGGCACCGCCTGATGGAGGTCCGTCCCCGTGCCGTCCGGGAGCACCACGTCGCAGAGCACGAGGTCGGGCAAGAACTCGAGGTCCTCGAAGATCTCGTTGGCCTCCTCGACGGAGCCACAGAGCAAGGTCTCGTGCGTGGTGATCGAGCGCGCCATCGAGCGCAGGAACTGCTCGTCGTCGTCGATCCACAGGATGAGCCCCTTCTGGGTCGGCGCGCGCTCCTCCTCGGTGCGCAGAGCGCGGTCGCCCCCGCTGCTCGGCTCCTCGAGCTCGAGCGAGCCGAACTCGAGGGCGCCATCGTCCGCGTCGGAGGAGGGCTCCTCGAGGCTCATGGCTGGTTCTGCGTGGGCAGCGCGCGAGGCGTGGTCGTCGAGCTCGAGGGGCGGAGGGGCAGGCGGAGGTGGCGCCGCGCGCGGCGGCGGCGGCGGCAGGGGGCGCTGCGGCGGGGCAGGGCTCGGGGCCGCCCCCCGGGCCGTGGAGTCACCGCGGGCACCCCTCGGCTCGCGGCGCGC
>CAYOAL010000158.1:0-22838 GCA_964401935.1 uncultured Polyangiaceae bacterium | reverse complement strand
GCACCCGCCTGGCCTGGTAGAACCGCGGCGGCGGTCAGGGGGTGGGTCCGGTCGTCACCGGGTAACCGGCCTCGAGCCAGCCGGGGAGCCCCTCGTCGAGCACCTTCACCCGCGTGAGCCCGCTCGCCTTCAGCACGTCGGCGAGGGCCTGGGCCTCGGCGTGGGGGCAGGCGCAGTAGGTGACGAGCCAGTCGTCCCCCGCGAGCTGGCCCACGAAGTCGGCGCCGGCGTAAAAGGGCACCGAGGCCGCCCCCGCGATGTGCTCGTCCACGTAGTCACACGGCGGCCGCGCGTCGAGGAGGCGGAGGCGGGCCCCCCCGTCGTAGGCGAGGAAGAGATCGGCCGCGCTCACGAACGCCCCGTCCTGCGGGAAGGTGGGAGGGGGACCGTCAGGGTTGATGACCACGTCGCGAATGTCGGTGCTGGGGAGCTCGCAGATCGAGTCGTCGATCGGCCGCTCCCAGCTGCGGAGGAGCGCGACCACGTCGTTCACGTTCTGGCCGGTGAGCACGGCGCCGAACGCCGTCATCTGGGTGCCCCCGCGCCCCTCGCGCGTCACGTGGGCGAGGAACGCGTCGTCGACGGAGGCGAGGAACTCGGGGTTGGCCACGCTCATGAACTCGCCGCCCCGCCCTTCCTCACCGTGGCAGTCGTGGCAGTGAACGGCGTACACCGCCTCGCCGCGCGCCGGCTCGCCCGCGCCCACCGAGATGCCGCTCCGATCGATCGAGGGCACCGTCTGCCAGCTGCGGATGAACGCCACGAGCGCGTCGAGCTCGTCGGCAGCTAGCGGCCCCCCCCGGGACGCGCCCCACGCCGACATCGGCGTGCCCGGGCGCCCGCGCTCGATGCCGCGCCGCAGAAACTCGTCGCTGGCGAGGGCGAGGAAGTCTTGGTTCGAGAGCGCGTTCGCGGCGTCGGCCGCGTAGCCCTCGCCGTCGTCTCCGTGGCAGAGCGCGCAGTAGTCGGCGTACAGCGCGCGTCCGCGCGCGAGCTGGGCCGCGCGACCGTCGTCGTCGTCGCCGCATGCCGCGACGAGCAAGAGCCACGGCGCGAGGCGCCGCCAGTCACTCGAAGGCCGCGACGATCGCGTCCTTGACGTTCTGGTAGCCCTCATCGGTGCCGAGGTTGGTGCTGCGCTCGGGGTCGTGAGCGTAGAGGTAGTCGACGAGCTTGCCGTCCTCGTCGTAGATGTAAAAGTCGTCCTTCACGCCCTGGTGGTGCACCGTCCAGGCCCCCACCTCGTCGAGGTCTTGCAGGATCGGGAAGGTGCCGCGCTTGATGAGCTCCCCTTGGTCGTCGACGGCGTCGCTTTTGTTGATGCCCACGAGGTAGAAGTCGTAGCCGTCGGCTTCGAGCTCGAGCCGCATCCGCTCCATGGCCCCAGCCTGGGACCGACAGTAGCCTCACCAGCCCGCCCACAGGGCGGCCACCGTCACCTTCCCTTTGAAGGCTTCGAGGCCGTAGGTGGCCTTGAAACCACAGCTGAGCGGGTGCACGTCGTCGAGCTGATACACCGGCGCGGCGGCGCCGATCTCGGTGGGCGCGAGGGGCGCGCCCCCGGCGCCTCCCGTGCCGCCGCCGGTGCCGCCCCCCACGCCGATCCCCCCGACGCCCCCGACCCCGCCCATCCCGAGCACGGGTCCGGGCTCGGCACCGTAGGCTTCGCTCGGCACCGTGGGCCCGGCGCACTCGGCGAGTCCCCCCGTCCCACCGTTGGCGCCGCTCGCGCTCGAGCTCGACGCGCTGCCGCCAACCCCCGCGGCCACCGGCTGGCTGGTGTTGCCCTCGCAGCCCTGGCTCACGAGCAGGAGCGAGAAGACCGCGCCACCGCCGAGCGCGAAGAGCCGGCCGAGGGACCACGAGGGCATGGCCCAATCTTGACGCACGGAGCCCCCCCGCGTCCACCCCTCCCGCGCCCGCGCGCCACTCCGCTCCACCCGGGCACGCCGCCGTGATAACGGATGAGCGTGAATCAGCCGTCGCTCGTGGACCCGAGCCCCACCGCCGACCCCCCCGAACGCGTCCTCTTCCACGGACACCCGGCGCTCTTTCCCTCCGTGGGGAGCCTCTTGCTCACGGTGATCACGCTCGGCCTCGCGGGGCTCTACTTCTTCATCCAGCAGAAGAGCCGCCACTACCGCATCACGTCGGAGCGGATCGTGGTGGAGGTGGGCCTCTTCTCGAAGCGCATGGACCAGATCGACATCTACCGCATCAACGACTACGTGGTGGAGCTGCCTTTCGGACAGCGCCTCATGGGCACCGGCAACATCGTGCTCAACGCCATGGATGCCAGCACCCCGCAGATGCGGCTCGATGGCCTGAAGACCGACGTGCGCGAGCTCTACGAGGCGCTCCGCAAGGCCACCGAGAAAGAGAAGCAGCGCCGCGGCGTCCGCGTCGTCGACTACGACTAGGCGTTCCCGACCGGCTCGCGTCCAAGGCGCGCTCCCGCGCGCTCGCTCCCTCGCCCACGGGCCCTGAAGGACGGGGCGCCTCAACGAGGGGGCCCCTCAACGACGACGGGCCGCACCAAGGAGGTGCAGCCCGTCGATCCTCTCGTCCCCGTCGCGGGAGCCCTGGTGCAAGAGCGCCCTCGAAGGCGGGGCCTCAGCGGCTCAGCTCGAGGCTCCAGCCGGTGAGCGTGCCCTCGTCCTGGGCCGCGTGATCGCTCAGCGCGAGCGTCCAGTCACCGGTGGGCACCTCACCGTCGAAGTCGACGAGCGAGAAGCTCTTGGTGCCGAACGGACCGCTCGACGCGTCCGCCTGTTGCAGCGTGACCGAGGTGCCGTTCGGCGAGCGGAGGCTCAGGGTGAGGTCGCCCTTGTAGGTGTGCTCGATGGTCACCACCACCTTGACGCTGCGCAGGGCGCCAGCGCTCGTCACGTCGATGACGCTCGTCACACCGGCCGGGTCGTTGTCGGGGATGAGCAGGTCGTCGTCGCTCGTGAACACGTCCACGTTCGACTCGCCGCCGGTCTTGATCTCGAGACTCCACGACCGCAGCGTGCCCACGTCCTGGCCCGCGTGATCCGACACGACGAGGCGCCAGGTGCCAGCCGCGTCGTCACCGTCGAAGTCGGTGACCACGAACGTCTGGGACAGGTCGTCGGCGCTCCCGCCCTTGCGATCGTGCAGCGTCACCTCGCCACCGCCGTCGCGCACGAGCTTCACGCGGAGGTCGCCGCGGTAGGTGTGGCTGATGTCGACGGTGACGGCCAGGGCGTTGATGGTGCCGCCATTGTCAACGACGATGGCGCTCGACACGCCGGCCGCGTTGTTGTCGGGGATGGGGAGCGCGTCGTCGTTGACGTAGGTGTGGACGGCGCCCTCGGCGCAGGCCACCTCGCCCGCGCAGTCGGCGTCGTCGCAGTCCACCTCGCCGTCGTAGTCGTTGTCGACGTTGTCGCCGCACACCTCGGCGAGATCGAGCTCCGGCACGCCGCTCACGTAGGCGGTGAGGAAGTCTTCCACGTACTTCATCGAGATCCAGCCGTAGCCAGCGCCGTGCTCGTTCTCGATGCCGAAGCTCGTGGTGCCCCAGCTGTTCTTGAACAGGTAGAAGCCCTTCTCGGTCTCCTCGAGGAGGTTGCCCGCCTCGTCACGCTTCTGCACCGTCATCTCGTCGTCCCAGCCGATGAGGACGAAGCTGTGGCCGGCCGGCTTGGCCTGGCTCTTCAGGCGGTCCTCCGTGTTGGGGTACGTGACGAGCCCTTGGCGCCAGTAGGCGTTGTTGGTGGGGAGCTCCGAGAGGCGATGGTTCCACGACTGGTAGTAGAAGGTGCCGCCGACGACGACCGCCTCTTGCTTCTGCACCATGTGGGCCTTGATGCTGTCGCGGCGCGCGCTGATCCAGCGCCCGGGAGGGAGGTGCCAGCGCTGGGCGGCGAGGGCGCTCGCGGGGGGGTCGCCGTGGGTGTAGCACTTGGTCGGCTGCCGCTCCCCGGTGCACTCCGGATCGTCGCTCGTGGTCCATGCCCGGCCGAGGTACGGCCAGTCTGCCTCCATCACGATACCGAACTTGTTGATGGTGGCGAGGTTGACGCTCGAGTTGGAGCCCTCGGTGTCGGTGAAGCGCTTGAGCTCCACCTTCGAAGACCACTGCAAGAACTCCTCGCTGAAGTCTGGCTGCGTGAGCGTGCCCTCCTTGAGGTAGAGGTGCTCCATGATGCCCACCCCGCTGAAGATCGAGCACACGCCACGCGCGGCCTGGTTCTTCACCGGCGTCTGCAGCGCGATGAGATCGGTGTACCGCTTCGGGAAGACTTCGTCGGCCTTGCCTTCGCTCGGCAGCTTGTCGTTGCCCGGCCAGCCAGCGTAGAGGCTGTCATGATCCGAGAGGGCCGCGTCGCCGTCGAGGTTGGTGATCTCCTCGGCCTCGTCGACCGGACCGCAACCGGTGATGGCGAGCGACAGCGCGGAGGCGAACAGAGCGGCGTGGAGCGAGACTGGCTTCATGTCGGGGGGACCTCGAGCAGGCAAGGCGGTCGCGTGGACCGGCGGGTGGGGTGGATGCGCAGCTGTGGCCGCATAGCATGTACGCCGGAGTATGCAACCCAGCGCTCTTCGCGTCGTCGTAATTACTGTTGCGCACAGTTCACGACGTTGGCCACGGCGTTCGTCTTCGCACGCCCTGTGCCACGCGAGAGGATACGGAATCACGACGCAAATCTCCCTCCACGGGGTGCGCGCACAGGGTCCGCACCGGTCCGCACACCGACCACCGGGTGGAGCGCGAACGCTCGAAGCGCGCTACAATGCCGCCATGTTGAACGGGGTGGAGGACGACGACCCGACGGGTGCCGGGGGGCCCCCCTACCTCCAGGCTCTGGCGTGGTGGCTGACGGCGTCGGGCGTGCTGCTGCTCTTGCCCCGCCAGTGGGCGGCGGCGGGGATCGCGTTCGGGCTCGGCGGGCTGTCGCACGTGGCGGCGCGGCGGCGAGCGCGGCGGGGTCGCCTCGGCGGCGCGGACCCGGGCGACCCCAAAGCGCCGGCGGACGCTTGACTTGCACACAGAGTGGTTAAATATACTACCTCTGTAGCTTTTCGCGCCAGAGGGTATCCTTCCTTCCATCCAGCTCGTGACCCACCCCTCGAAACAGTGCTCGCTGCACCTCGTCGCCGCGCTCGTCTGCGCAGGCCTCGCGAGCGCTTGCGGCGGCGACAACCAGCCGCCGGTGCTCGCGCCGCTCGTCGATCAGCAAGCGTTCGTGAACGTGGAGCTCGCGGTGGCGCTCAGCGCCGCCGACGCCGAGGGCGACCCCCTCGCCTTCCGCTTCGAGAGCGACGTGCCCAACGTGGACGCGCGGGCCACGATGCAAGACGTGGGACCGGGCCGAGCGGTGTTCCGCTGGACGCCGGTGACCTCCGATCTCGGCATCCACACGTTCGAGTTCGTGGCCAGCGACGGGGCGAGCGAGTCGCGCGCCACCGTGGCCATCGAGGTGTCGCGCTCCGGCGAGGGCTCCGGAGCGCCCGTGTTCGTGCAGCCGCTCGGCACAGGGACCACCTTCGACACCCGCGTCGCTCCCTGCCTCGAGCTCCCGGTGGTGGTGCAGGACCCCGACTCCCCGGGGGTCGAGCTCGGCCAGGAGGAGCCGCTGATCTTCGGAGCGACGCTCGCGCAGGACGGCGAGCTGAGCGGCACGTTCGGCTTCTGCCCGACCGAGGAGCAGCTCGCCAGAGACGACCGCTACACGCTCGTCCTCTCCGCCGACGACTTCGACAACCCGAAGACCCTCAAGGAGTACCTCCTCGTCATCCGACAGGAGAACAAACCCGACTGCCCTGGGGACGCGCCGGTGGTCGAGCATGCGCCGATGAACGTGTCGACCGTCAACGACGTGACCCTGCGCGCGCGGGTGACGGACGACGTGGGCATCAAGTACGAGCCCCTCCTCTACTACAGCCTCACGCCGCCCTCCGATCCGCCCGACGTGACGCAGATGACCCAGCTCACCATGGGCCTCGAAGACGGCGACATGACCGACGGGACGTGGACCGTGGCGGTGCCCAACCCCGTGGCGGCCGCAGGAGCCGGCGCCACCGCTCAGCTCCACTACGTGATCGTCGCACAGGACAACGACGACATGGACGGCACCTGCGACCACCTCACCCAGGTGCCCGAGGCGGGAGCGTTCAAGATCACCGTCGAGAACCCCGGCGGTGGCGGTGGCCTCGGCCTCTGCGAGACCTGCACTGCCGACGTTCAGTGCGGCGACGACCCCAGCGATCACTGCGTCTTCCTCGACAACGCCTTCCGCTGCTTC
This sequence comes from uncultured Polyangiaceae bacterium, assembly GCA_964401935.1. Taxonomy (GTDB): domain Bacteria; phylum Myxococcota_A; class Polyangia; order Polyangiales; family Polyangiaceae; genus JAPYTK01. The sequence continues at coordinate 16,566 of CAYOAL010000158.1, read as the reverse complement.
AGCGGCTGTGCCCACAGCTCGGAGTGTCCGAGCGGCTACTATTGCTCCTTCTCCACGTTCACGTCGATCGACGGGGCACCGGGGCGCCAATGCATCCCCGACGGCCTCCAGTGCCAGCCGAGCGGAGGCACGTGTGTGGACGACAGCTTCGAGGAGAACGACTCGCTCGCCGCCGCCAAGACGATCGCGCCGGGCACCCACCCAAACCTCATGAGCTGCCCCGCCCCCACCTCGGGCGACGACGAAGACTGGTACAAGTTCGTCCTCACCGGGGATCGCCTGGTCACCGTGTCGATCACCGGAGGCAGCGCCACCGATCTCGATCTCGCGCTCAAGAGCGGCGCCGGCGCGGTGATCGACAAGAGCGACAGCCTCAGCTCCAGCGAACAGGTGAGCGCGTGTTTGCCGGCGGGCACCTACTACGTACACGTCTACGCCTACGGGACGGGAGCGAACCCCTACTCGCTCACCTTCTCCGCCGCCGCCCAGAGCTGCGGGGCCAGCTGCCAAGACGACGAGAACGAGGACGACGACAACGCCGCGCAGGCGCGCTTCGTGAACCTCAACGACAGCCCCTACGTGTCCACCACCCAAGCGATTTGCTCGCTCGACGACGACTGGTACGACGTGTTCCTCTACGCCGGCGAGACGCTGCACGCCTCGCTCCTGTTCTCGCAGGCGAGCGGCGCCGAGGATCTCGATCTCTACCTCTACAACAGCGCGCTCGTGAACCTCACCGGCTGCAGCGAGTCGACGCCCTCGGCGTGCGATCCGTTCAACGGGCAGAGCGGGACGGCCGACGAGAAGATGGAGTGGCCCATCACCACGACCGGCACCTACTATGTGGTCGTGCACGGCTGGGCCGGCGCGGAGAACCTCTACGACATCTGCATCGGCCTGTCCGACGCCGACTGTCCCGATCCCTGAGACCCCATGCTCGACAAGCTCGCCGCCGTCGTCGCGTTGCTCGTGGCCACCTGCGGCCTCGGCGGCTGCGGCGGTGACGAGCCGCTGACGCCTCCCCCCACCGAGGTGGTGGACATCACGGTGGTGAGCCTGGATCCGGGCCTCGTGGTGCCGGGCAGCACGCTCGTCCTCCACGGCAGCGCCTTCGTGCCCGACATCGCGGGGCCGTCACGGCTGCGCCTTCGGGGCGAGCTCGATGGCCTCGTCACCGACATCTCGCTCTCGGCGCAGTTCATCGACTACGACGAGCTCCACGTGTCGTGGCCCGGCGCCGAGCTCGCGGGGCTCCCCGCTCCAGAGGGGCTCCTGTCGGCGGAGGTGACGGTGGAGTCGGACAACCTCTTCGACGGGCTCTTGCACCGCTCGGCGCCGCTCGCGGTGACCCTCGAGGTGCGCACGACGCTGACCCCCCGCCTCGACACCCTCCAGAACGAGGCCATCTTCGTCAACGATCCACTGTTCGCCCACGGCGGCGACTTCCTGCTCGGCGGCGGCGAAGGTCAAACGGTGGCCGTCGTCGAGGGCTGCTTCACGCGCGAGGGGGAAGCGGCCTGCGTGCCGGTGGGCCCCACCGAGGTGGTGGCCCGGCCGTTCGCTCCCTTCGATCGGTCGCGGGTGGTGTTCCCCTTCTCGCCACACATCGCGGGGATCTTGCCCGGCGCCTTTACCGGCACCGTGTACCTCGAGAACCGCCACAGCGCCGAGGCGGGAAGCGTCGTGAGCGCCACGAGCGCGCTCCCCACCGCGAGCAGCATCGTCGAGCCGGTGATCTCGAAGTTTTCCCCCGAGATCGCGAGCCTCGGCCAGTATGTGGACGTGCGCGGCGGCGGCTTCGTGGGCCCGCTCCCCGACGAGCCGCCCACGCTCGCCTCGACCACCATCGAGCTCGTGGGCACCTTCACCCCGAGCGGCGGGAGCCCGGTCCCCGCCGATCTCGCGCTCATCGCCGAGTTTCGCGATGGGCAGCTCGCCCGCTACGTGGTGAACGAGGAAGACGAGCTCGGCCAGGCGATCGATCTGCGCAAGACCGCCGGCACCTTCGAGGGGGTCGCTCGCCCCGTGGTGCAGTTCCGAGAGCAGGAGGTCACGGGCGGGGACACGGCCGTCACGCTCGGGATCGGCTACGTGAAGCAGGTGGTTTGGCTTCGGTTCCTCCCGAGCTACGTGGAGAGCCTGCGCCGGTTCGGACTGCGCGCCGCCGAGAGCCGTATCCGCGACCGGGTGCTGGCGGTGGTAGAGCGCGACTACGCGGGCGTGAACCTCGAGCTGCGGCTCGAGGAGCCAGTCGACTTCGCCCTCTACTCCGAGGTGGAGCTCGGTGGCCCCGATCCCAACGGCATCGGCTTGCTCGGCTACGACAACACCCCCGGCAAAGACACGGGCAACCTCCGCCTGTACGACAAGCTCGGCGGCGTGAACGCGCTCACCCAGCTCGACGGCTTCCCCGGCTTCGGTGGCGTGTTCGTGGAGTCACTCTTCTCCTTCAGCACCCACCCGGGGGCGCTCGCCGAAGACACCGGCAACGGCGATCCGCTCTTCGACGCGCTCTTCGACCCGTTCCGGCCCGATGTCGGCGGCACAAGCGTGGGCGTCACCGAGCTCGGCGAAGCGCCCGTGCTCACCTCGTCGGAGCGCTGCCCGGCGACCGACCGCGAGACCCAGATCGGCTGCGCGATCTGGGCCCTCGGCTCGCTCATCGGCACCACGCTCTCCCACGAGATCGCGCACTCGCTGGGCCTCGCCGATCCCGGCGGTGAGGGCTTCCACAACGTGGGCGACTGGGAGAACGCGCTCATGGACGCTGGCGGCGCGCGCCCCTTCGACGAGCGCGCAGAGATCGGCGCCGGCCCGGGCGTCTTCTGCCGCCGCAACTACGACTATCTGCGCGAGGTGCTGCCGACCACGGTGCCCGATCCGCTCGGTGAGCGGCTCGACTGTCAGTGAGCCTGCGCCGCCGCCGCGGCCCGCGGCCGTCGCTGCGCGCTCACGCGTGGATCCGCACCGGCATCCCCACCGCCTCGACGCGCGCGGCGAAGGCCTCGAGCCACGCGCTCGGGAGGGGCGAAAGCCGCGGCCCCTCCGGCTGCAGGGACGGCCGCGCCAGGCTGTAGAGCAGCACCCCTCGCACCGGCGCCGCGCGCGCCACGAGCTGCTGCATGCGCGCGACGTAGGCCGAAAGCTCGAGCTCGGGCGGGGGAGCCCCGTCGAGCGCGAACATGCAGGTCTGAATCCAGGTGCGACAGGCGGCCCCCGTCGCGAGCAGACGCTCCACGTGACGCTCGATGTCGAGCGGTTGTCCGTTGACGCGCGCGGCCGCGGCGGCGGTGGCCGCGTCGAGCTTGAACCACACCTCCCCCCCCGCGCTGCCCATGCGACGCACCGCCGCGAGCACGTCTTGCTGGCCGAGCATGGTGCCGTTGGTGATGAGGGTGACGCCCACCTCCGCGAGCCCCTCCCGCGCGCGGAGCGCGGCGAGGACCACGTCGACCGCCCCCGCGAAGCTCGGGGAGGTGGTCGGCTCGCCGTTGCCCGAGAAGGCCACGTCGCGCAGCACCCGCGAGCCCTCCGGCACCCGCTGCTCCATGAAGTCGCCATCGAGCACCTCATCGAGCGTGGCCTCGAGCTCGTCCCGCAAGAGCGTGAGCTCGATCGCCGGCCCCTTGCCGCGCCGCAGGTCGGGCACCTGGCAGTAGATGCAGCGCCAGTTGCAGGCGTTGTTGGGGTTGAGGTTGACGCCGATGCTCACGCCGCGCGCGCGCCGCGACACCACCGCGTACACGTAGCGTCGCTCCATCGAGCCACGATCGTGGTCGCTCTCGGTGAGCACTCTGGGGCGCGTCATTCGAAGAGGAGGTAGCACCGAGCGTGATCGCTGTCTCGTCGACCGCGAGGGAGGCGCACAGACCTACCCCCGGCCCCCCGGGCGTGGTTCCCTCTCCCCATGGCCGAGAGCGACCGACAGAAGTGGAACGCGAAGTATGCGAGCGGCAGCCATGGCTCATCGACGCCGACGCCGTTCCTCGTGTCCATCGCGGAGCGCCTGCCCTCCGCCGGTCGGGCCCTCGACGTGGCGGGGGGCGCGGGACGAAACGCGCTGTGGCTCGCCGCGCGGGGGCTCGACGTAACCCTGGTCGACATCGCGCAGGCAGCGCTCACCCTCGCCGAGGAGCGCGCGCGGGAGGGAGGGCTCCACGTCACGCTGCTCGAGCGCGATCTCGCGACCGAAGGGCTCCCCGACGGACCGTGGGACCTCATCGTTTGTTGCCACTACCTCGAGCGCGCTCTCTTCGACGCGGTGCCGCTGTGCCTCGCCCCGGGCGGCCTCTTCGTGATGGTGCACCCCACCACCGAAAACCTCGAGCGCCACGAGCGCCCCTCGCGGCGCTTCCTGCTCGAGCCAGGCGAGCTCGGCCGCCGCCTCGGCCCCCACCTCGAGCTCCTCATCCTCGACGAGAGCTGGTCCACCGGCGGCTTCCACGAGGCGCGCCTCCTCGCTCGGCGCCGCGAGCCGGTCGCCGCTCTCGGCTAACTTGGCCCGCGGGCGAGCGGCGACGGAGGGTTCGCGCATGGGCATCGGTCGCCTCCTCACTCCCGTCGCCGTCGCGTTCGCCTCCTCGCTCACCGGTTGCACCGTGGAGGAGGGAGCGTCGCCCTACGCGCAGTACAACGCCACTGGTGAGCTCAAGACGAGCTGCGCCGAGACGGGCCTGCTCGCGGCGCCCGAGGCCCTCCGGATGCGGGTGGGGATCCGGCTGGTGGGGTCGCAGGGCATCCACTGGGATCACGGCGACGGGATCATGATGGGCACCATCGCCCCTTCGGGAGTGTTCACCATCTCGCGCTACATGCGGGTAGATCTGCCCGAGAGCGAGGCGGACAGCGAGGCCAGCTGCGCCATCGAGCGCCTCTTGGTGATCGAAGGGGAGCTCGGTGGCCTCCCCGGCCGCGACGGCACGTACGAGCAGTTCGCGGCGACCCTGCAGAACGACTATCAAACGTATGCCGGCTCGAGCTGCGACGCCTTCCTCACCGGGGAGGAGCCCATCGCCGACTCCTTGCCCTGCACCGTCTCGTACGACGTCGACGGCGCCCGCGACTGACCGACAGCGTCGTCACGACGAGCGCGGCCGCCGAGGTCGTCCTCGGCGGCCGTCTGCGGCTCGCGCTGCGGAGCGCGCTCAGAGCTTGCCCAGGCGCTCGGCGATGGCGGCGAGACGCTGCTCGATACGAGCCTTGCGCGCCGCGACCAGGTCCTTGTCGGTCTGCTCCCGAAGCGCCTTCAGCTTGGCCTTGCCGCACGAGCGCTCTGCGGCGGCCGCAGCGGTGTCCCAGATGCGGTCCTTCTGGGCCTTGGCCGCCCGCGTCCAGTGCAGGTTGGTGTTGTTGATGGCGTCGATCTGCGCGTCGGCGGCGGCCGTCGCCTTCTGAAAGCACGCCTCGTACTTCTTGTCCGCCTCGGTCACCTTGTCGCGCAGCGCGGCGTCCTCGGGGCCGCTGTTCGACCACGCGTGCTTCTCGTCGAAGGTGCGGCTCGTCGTGCTCGGCACCGCGAGCGAGCCCGGATCGACGAGCGCGGTGGTGAGCACTTCCCAGGCGCTGCCGTCGGCACGAAACACGGTGACGTGTTTGCGGTTCTGACCCCACTCGTACAGCAACAGGGCCTCCCCTTGCTTGGGGAAGTCGCCGTCCTGAGAGGAGGTGGAGTTCTTGTCGAGGTCGTACTTGGGGGCCACGAACAGCGGCTTGGGGGCCTCGAGGAACAGCCGCTGACGCAGCTTGTCGGTCTCCGAGCCGGCCTGGGACGGGGTGACCGAGAACTTCATCGCCACGCTCACGTTGCGGCCCTTGTTGATGAACTCTCGGATGAAGGGGAAGTGGTTCACGAGCTGTCGCTCGGGGAGGTTCACCTTGCTCGGGAGCGTGAGCGGCGACAGCGCGAAGGGGTCGACCACCGTGTCCGGTGACAGCACCACGTAGCCGAAGGGGCGCGGGCTCGCGTCGTCTCCCACCGTGCCGATGTGAATGGCGACGCGACCGTCGAGGTTCTGCAGGCCCACGCGCGCCGGCTCGTCGTCGCTGCACCAGCCCTCCGATTTGGCGGGCTCGTCGCCCTTCGGCAGCTCCTGCATCCGCAGCTCCACCGGCTGGGGAGCCCACAGCTCGCGGAAGGAGATCGCGCCGAGGGGTCGGTCGGTGCTGTACACGGCGAAGGGCATCGCGGTGTAGCTGCCTTTGCAGCGGCGGTCCCCGCGTCGGAAGGCCTCGCCCTTGTGCGTCTTGCCCACGATGAACATCGGCTCGGTAGGCGCCGCGTCGAGCGTCACCTTCTTGACCGAGCCGTCGTACACCTCACCGCGGCTCGGATCCGAGAAGCTCAGCACCACGTCCACCGGCTGCGGCTCGTAGCCCTTCCCGGCCACGAACTTCTTGCCCTGTGTCGAGCTGAGGAGCACCCGCACCTCGTAGGTGCCGGCGGTGAGGCCGTTCGGCCGCAGCGAGACCCGATCGTCCATCGAGCGCAGGTCGTCGTCGGTGGCGCAGAAGAACTTGCCGTCTTTCGAGAGGAGGATGCCGGCCACGTTCGTGCGAGCCCGAATCTCGAGTTTTTCGGCGCCGGGGCCCACCGTCACGAGCGCGTTCGGGGCCGACGACACCTCGTCGCCGAAGCCGCACTCGAAGCCCGCCTTCTTGGGGCTCATGGTGGCCTTCACCGTCATGCGCGCGAGGCGCGGGTTGGGTCCGAAGCCCTTGTCGAGCTTCACGGTGACGGTGTTGGCGTCCTTTCCCTTGAAGGCGGTCTCGGCCTCGCCGGCCTCGCTCCCCGCCTGTCCTTGACCGGTCCCGCCGCCGTTCTGAGGGCTGGTACCATCGTTGATGTTCACTTTGATCAGGCCACAGCCGCTCGTCGTGAGCAGCAGCGCCCCTAGCGCCGCGAGGGCGGTTCGTTGGGTCTTCATGTGTCTCTCCTGGCGGAGTAGTACGGGGCCAAGCCTCCGTCCTTCCCGCGCCCGAGGCCGTCGCGTGACGCGCGCCCGCACGCAGGTCTTTCGCGCCCGAGCAGCCTTTGCGCGCCTCGCGTTACGCCGAGCGGGTGAGCCCGAGCACGCGAAAGGCGCGCACTGGGCCGTGGTTCTTCAGCGTGCGCACCCCCGCGTCCTCGAGCTCCACATGCCCCTCGAGCACCGACAGCATCCCCTCCCCCACCATGATCTCACCGGCTCGAGCCTGTCCCTGCAGGCGCGACGCGACGTTCACGGTGTCGCCGAGCACCGTGTACTCGAGGCGCCGCTTGCTGCCCACATTGCCGGCGAGGAGCCACCCGCTGTTGATGCCCACCGTGATCGAGAGCGCCTCGCCCGTCTCCTCTGCAATGGCGGCGATGCGCTCCCGCATCGCGAGCGCGCACTTCACCGCGGTCAGCTCCGGCTCGTCCTGGCGGAAGGGCGCCCCGAACACCGCCATCACGCAGTCACCGATGAATTTGTCGAGCGTTCCCCCGTGCTCCATCACCACCTCGGCGCCCGCGTCGAGCCAGCGATTGAGGAGCGACATGAGCCGATCCGGCTCGGCGCGGAGACGCTCGGACAGCTTGGTGTACCCCACGAGATCGGCGAACAGCACGGTGGCGTCGACGTTCTGCGGCTTCGCGACGACGTCGCGGCTGCCGGCGAGGATGTGCTCCACCACCGCAGGAGAGAAATAGCGCCGCAGCTGATCGAAGCGCACCCGCGCTCTCGCGTCGTCGAGGCGAGCCTGGAGCGCGTCGAACGCGCCCGAGGCGTGCGCGGCGAGCAGCCCCAGCGCTTGCGCGTGGCGCGCGGTGAGCGGCGGCGCCCCCATCACCGCGTCGGCGTAGAGCACCCGCACCCGCCCGTCGCGGGCGCGGAGCGTGGCGGCGGCGGCGGAGTGCGCCCCAGACGCGATGATGCTGGCGCTCAGCTTCCGAGTGGCGCTCTCGAACAGCGCCAGGCCGCGGGCCACCGTCTCCTCGAGCACCGTCTTGGACACGAAGCTCGCGTCGCGCAGGGGCCGACGATCGAGCTCCATGTTGTTGAACAGGCCGACGGTGCGGAAGCGATCGCCCTCGGCGCCGAGCTCGAGGAGGGCGAGCCGTGAGGCGCCGAGCACCTCACCGCCAGCGCGGGTGAGCTGGAGGGCGAGCTCCTCGTGGCTCGACGCGTTGTAGAGCTTGGTCACGATCGGCAACAGATCGAAGCTGAGCGGCTCGGCGTGGGGCAGCTCCGCCGGCACCAGACCGATCTCCATCAGGGACTTCTCGGGCCGCTCCCCGAAGCTCGCGTTGTGGATCTTCACGCGCAACATCACGTTGCCCCCGAGCACCAGCTCATCGCCGTCTCGCAAGAGCGTCGGCTCGGTGAGCCTCTCGCCGTCGCGACGGGTGCCGTTGAAGCTGCCCACGTCTTGGAAGAACAGGTCGTCGCCGCGCCAGAACAGCTCACCGTGATGCTTGGACACCGACGGCGAGGCGAGCACCAGATCCGAGTCGGGGGCGCGCCCCACGGTCATCGGGAGCTGCCTCATCGCGTAGGTCTGGATGTAGCCAGACGTACCGAACACGTCGACACTGGCCTGCGCCCTGCCGGACTCCGGGGTCGCTTCGAGGAGCTGTGTCATGGGGCTGGCGGACAAGCGACGTTCTCCAACAAGAGAGCCGTGCATCCGGCGTGCCACACGACCCTCTGCCCGTCGCGAGGACCGGGTCGTGCGAGCCGCGCGTCCGCCCTCCGGCCGAGGGCTCAGGCGGTGTCGAGGGCCGGCCCCTCGGCGTGCGCCTCCGCGCCGAGCATGCGATCCACGGCGATGGCCCCGATGGCGTCGCCGAGCACGTTGGTGGAGGTGCGAAACATGTCGAGGAACGCGTCCACCGCGAAAATGAGCGGGATGTAGTAGATGGGCAGGTGCACCGCGCTCGCGACCAGCACCATCGTCACCAGCCCCGCGTCGGGCACCGCCGCCGCCCCCACCGACGCGAGCACCGCGGTGATGAAAATGAGCAAGGTGGTCATCGCGGTCATGGTGATGTTCACGTCGTCGAGGCCGCCGTAGAGCTGGATGAGAAAGATCACCGCCACGCCCTCGTAGAGCGCGGTGCCATCCATGTTCATCGTCGCGCCGAGCGGGAGCGTGAAGTTGGCGACCTTGGCGCGCACCCCGAGCTTCTCCGTCACGCACTTCATCGTCACCGGTAGCGTGGCCGCGCTCGAGCGCGTGGAGAACGCGATGAGCCAGGCCTCGCGGATCCCGCGCCACAGCGCCCGCGGCCCCACCTTGCCCAGCACCCGACACAGGAACACGAGAAACGCCACGTGGACCGCGATCGCGGCGATGACACAGATCACGTACCAGCCGAGCGACTTGAAGATCCCCGGGCCGTTCTTGGCGGTGAGCGACGCGATGATGCAGGCGATGGCGAAGGGCGAGAGCGACATCAACCAGTGGGTGATCTTCATGATCACCTCGTTGAACGCGTGGAAACCGGCGATCACGGGCTTGGCCGGCTCGCCGACGATCATGCAGGCGATCCCGAGGAGCAGCGCGAAGAAGATGATCCCGAGCGCGTTGGGCGGGTTCTCCGCGAGCGACTGGAACGGATTCATCAAGATGGGCTTGACGATGTCGTCGCGGAACATGTCGCCGGGCGTGCGCTCCTCGGCCCCCGCGAGCTTCGCCCAACGGTGGCCCTCACCGCCCCCCTTTTGCTGTTCGCCCTCCGCGTGGGCCACGAACGCCAAGAAGTCGCCGGTGGCCCTGCCGTCCGGGGTGTGGGCGGAGGCGCCGCTCTTCTCGAACGCGTCGCGGTGGGCCGCGAGCTGTTCGACCCGTTGCTCTCGCACCTCGAGCGAGGAGGGCTTGTGGCCAGGCGCGAGCGTGAGCACGAACACGAGCCCGATGAGCACCGCCACGCTCGTGGTCCCCACGTAGTAGGCGATGGTCTTGAAACCGATGCTCCCGAGCTCCTGGAGGTTGGGGAGGCTGGTCACCCCTGCGACGATGCTCGCGAGGATCAAGGGCGCGATGATCATCTTGAGCGCGCCGATGAAGAGCGTGGGTCCCAGAAGCTCGAGCCACCACACGACGTGCTCGAACGCGACGGGCGACGAGCCCTTGATGCGATGGAGACCGATCCCCACAACGAGCCCCACCGCCATCCCCACGAAGATGAGGTTGTGGAGCTTGCCCCCGATCCCACGACCTCCACGGCTCTCGCTCATGGGCATGCGTAACGCGAACCGCCGGCTGCGTCAGCCGCTCAATCGGCGTCTTCTTCGTCGCCGCTCGCGTCCGTCGGGCCCGCTGCGGGCGCCGTCTCCTGACCGTCCTCGTCGTCCTCCTTCGGCTCCGGACAGGGGCGGCCGGTGTGGCCGGGCTCCCCCTTGGGGATCCGGCAGGAGTGCACACGAAGCTCGCGCAAGCGCGGCTTGTACACCACCTTGCGCACCTCTTTCTTCTCGGTCCCGTCGGGGAAGGTGATCGTCCGGCTCACGTCGACCGTCCACCCCCGCTTCCCACGCGTGACCACCTTCTCGTCGTCGGGCTCGAGCCGATCGTCGGCCGCGTACTCCACCGGCGGGTCGGTGAGGTCGTAGATCTGCGACACCTTCCGCGACACCTTCCGGCCGCCGTTGTCGCCGAAGAGCTTCACCGTGATGGACACCGCGGTGTACTCGGCCTTGATGAGCAGACCAGCGGCGGTGTCGTTCTTGATGATCACGTCGGGCTTGGGGAAGCTCAGCGTGGCCTCGTGCCCCATCGGGTAGCGGCTGAAGTAGTACGAGTGAGGCTGACGCTCGACGATCTCGAGCCCAGCGTTGAGCGCCGCGTTGAAGAACGTGGTCGCGAACTGGCTGATCCCGCCCCCGATGGTGTCCTTCATCTCCCCGAGCACGATGGTCGGCGCGGGTTTGAACCCGTTCTGAGGCGTCCGCTCCCCCACATGGGCGTTGATGCTGAACGTGTCGCCAGGCTTCACGAGCACACCATCGATCAGATCGGCGATGCGATGGATGTTGTCGACCCGCGGCTTGCAGCACGGATGGGTGGTCGTAAACTTCGCGATCAGGCCCTTGATCCCGAGCGCCTCCGCGTCCTCGGTGGAGAGCTTGGGCGCGTCGCCATCCTCGATCGGAAAGGCCGCCTCGCGCTGGGGGCTCTTGGCCGCCTCGAAGAGCACCTCCGCCACCTTGCGTGCGTCGATCACGCGCCCCTTGTGGCCGGGGACGATGCGGATCTTGTCGCCCTTCTGAACCACGAAGCGAGCGTCGATCGGCGCTATCTCCAGCTTTCCGCGAGCCTCGGCGAGCGCCGGCTCGAGCGCCTCCGGATCGAGGAACAGCTCCACCTCGGCGGTGCCTCGGAGCTTGCTGCGCAGCGCGCCCGCGAGCACCTTCGGCTCGAACGTGAAGCGCGCGGTGCGCGGAGCGCTCGCCTCCTCGTCGGCGGGCTTGGGCGCGTCCCCGTCCGCGGCTGCCTTCCCGTTCGCCCCCTTCCCGTTCGCCCCCTTCGTCGTCGGCTTCTGCGCGTCACGGGCCGGTTGCGTGGGGCCGGTGCCGAGCTCCGACCCCGGCTCGGCGTCCACCGCTCCTGGCGGGAGCTCCGCCACGAGGGTGATCGGGCCCCGCACCACGTCTTTGGCCACCTCGAGCGCGGCCGCGGTGATCGCCACCGTACGCGCCGGCGCCACTTGCATGAGGGGCAGCTCGAGGGGCTGGCGATGACGCTCGCACAGCGCTGCGACCACCAGGCCGGCGGCACGTGCACGATCGATGCGGTGGCCGGCGCGCGGCGGTTTGGCCACCGGCTGGTCGTCCTCGATGACGATGGCGCCCTCGTAGGGAGGATCGGTGATGGCCTCTGCCTCCCAACCGTCGAAGAGCGCGTCGAGCGCCGCTTCGTCGAGCGCGCAGGTGGGGGTGACGGTGCGCGCCTTGGTGAAGCTCGTCAGCCAAGCGCCCAGCTGCGTGAGCAGCCCTCCGTCGCGACCGAGGCGGAGCGCCTCGTCGAGGGCAGCGTCGATCTTGAGGGCCAGGCCCACCTCCTCCGGCGTCAGCTCGAACGACCCTTGTTGGAGCTTCACGAGCAGCGGCTCCGCGCGCAGCTCGCTCTCGTAGGTGGCGAGGACGCCGCGGGCGCCCTCCGCGTCGAGGCCGTCGAGCGCCTTGCGACCGTGCTCGGCGCCGCCGCCGGGCTGGGCGGGCCCTCCGAGCTCGACACCACGCAACACTCGACCGGCGTAGAGGGCGCGATCCGCGCTGAAGCCGATGACGACGAGGAGGAGCGGCGCGAGCAGCGCCAGGAGCCACAGACGACGCGGGGGCGTCGGGCGCGGTTGCTCGTCGGAGCGGTCGGGCATGGTGCTCGCCTCGACGCGCTCGCGACTCGCGGCAGCGCGCGGCGCGTCGCCGTCTTTGGACAGCTCGGTGTCACGCTCGTCGCCGCGCTCGGCGGAGGCCCGGTCCCCCGCTCGGCGGGCCTCTCCGCTCCCTCGCTCTTTTTTCTTCTGCGCCACGACAGTCGCCGCCCGGCGGCTGGTTTGGCCGAGGGACGGTCGCGATGCAAGGGATTCGAGCACCGAGCCCCCGCCGAGCCCGTGCCGCTTGGCCGCCTACGGGGCGCAGAGCGGGGCGTGGGCTCCGTGAGCGGGGGCCGCGACGGCCCGGAGCGCGCACGACCGCGGGGAGCGTTTGCAGCCCGGAGCGCGCCACCCGATGATGCGCCGATGACGCGCACCCTCCGCAAAATCATGTGCGCCAACCGCGGCGAGATCGCGATCCGCGTCTTTCGAGCGGGGACGGAGCTCAACCTGCGCACGGTCGCGATCTACAGCCACCAGGATCGGGTGGCGCTCCACCGCTACAAGGCCGACGAGGGCTACCTCATCGGCGCCGACAAGACCGCGGTGGGCGCCTACCTCGCCATCGACGAAATCATCGCCATCGCCCTCGAGGCGGGGGTCGACGCCATCCACCCCGGCTACGGCTTTCTCTCCGAGAGCGCCGAGCTGAGCCGCGCCTGCGAACGAGCGGGCATCGCGTTCGTGGGCCCACCCCCGGCGGTGCTCGAGCAGCTCGGCAACAAGACCGCGGCGCGCACCCTCGCCGCTGCCTGTGGCCTCCCCATCGTCCCCGGCACCGAGGGCCCGGTGGCCACCCTCGAGGAGGCCGAGGCCTTCGCGGCCACCGCCGGCTTTCCGCTGATCGTGAAGGCGGCGATGGGTGGCGGCGGTCGGGGCATGCGGGTGGTGCGCGAGCAAAGCGCCCTCGCGGAGGCGTTCGAGCGCGCGCGCTCCGAGGCGGCGGCCGCCTTCGGCGACGCCACCGTGTTCCTGGAGCGCTACCTCGAGCGGCCGCGACACATCGAGGTGCAGATCCTCGCCGACGGTGCCGGCAACGTGATCCATCTCTTCGAGCGCGACTGCTCGGTGCAGCGGCGCCACCAGAAGGTGGTGGAGATCGCCCCCGCGCAGAACCTCGAGCCGAGCCTGCGCGAGCGGCTGTGCGACGACGCGGTGAAGCTCGCCCGCGCCGTCGGCTATCGCAGCGCGGGCACCGTCGAGTTCCTCGTGGAGCCCGACGGCAGCCACTACTTCATCGAGGTGAACCCCCGCATCCAGGTGGAGCACACCGTCACCGAGGAGGTCACCCTCGTCGATCTGGTGCAGTCACAGATCCTGATCGCCGACGGCGCCACGCTCGCCGACCTCGATCTGGCACAGGACCGCCTGACCGTGCGCGGCGTCGCGATCCAGTGTCGGGTGACGACCGAGGATCCGCGGCAAGACTTCCAGCCCGGCACCGGGCGCCTCGAGGTGTTCCGCAGCGCGGCGGGCATGGGGGTTCGGCTCGACGGGGGCGCGGGTTACTCGGGGGCGGTGATCACGCCCGACTACGACTCGCTGCTGGTGAAGGTGACCGGCCACGCGAGCTCGTTTCGGCGGGCGGCGCAGAAGGTGTATCGCGCGCTCGCCGAGTTCCGCATCCGGGGGCTGCCCACCAACATCCAGTTCTTGCAGAACGTGCTGCAGCACCCCACGTTCGTCACCGGCGCCACCACCACCCGCTTCATCGAAGAGACGCCAGAGCTCTTTCAGTTCCCGCTCCGCCGCAACCGGGCGCAGCGCCTCCTCCGATTCTTCGGAGACATCGCCGTCAACGGGCCGGACGTGCCGGGGATGCAGCCCGGCGTCGCGCCGGCGAAGCTCGAGGCGGTGGCTCCCGCGCGACGGATGAAGGAGCCCCCGGTGGGCTGGCGCGAGCACCTCTTGCGTGACGGGCCGGCCGAGCTCGCCAAGGCGGTGCGGCGCCACCGCGGGCTCTTGTGGACCGACACCACCTGGCGCGACGCCCACCAGTCGCTCTTGATGACGCGCGTGCGCACGGTCGATCTGCTCCGGATCGCGCCCGCCACCGCGGAGCTCTTCTCCCACCTCTTCAGCCTCGAGATGTGGGGCGGCGCCACCTTCGACGTCGCCATGCGGTTCTTGAAGGAGTGCCCCTGGGATCGCCTCGATCGCCTCCGCGCCCTGGTGCCGAACATCCCGTTCCAGATGCTGCTCCGGGGAGCCAACGCGGTGGGCTACACCAACTACCCCGACAACGTCGTCAAGGGCTTCACCCGGCTCGCCTTCGAGCACGGCATCGACGTGTTCCGCATCTTCGACGCGCTGAACTACCTCGAGAACATGAAGCTCGGCATCGACGCGGTGGGGGAAGCGGGGGGCGTGATCGAGGCCTGCGTCTGCTACACGGGCGACGTCACCCGAGCCGGAACCAAGTACAGCCTCGACTATTATATCGATCGCGCCGGCGAGCTGGTCGACCGCGGGATCCACGTCCTGGCCATCAAGGACATGGCCGGCCTGCTCAAGCCACCGGCAGCCAAGCAGCTCGTGCGCGCCTTGCGCCGCAGCTTCCCCGAGCTCCCGCTCCACATCCACACCCACGACACCGCCGGCACCGGCGTGGCGTCCATGCTCGCCTGCGCCGAGGAGGACGCCGACATCATCGACGCCGCCCTCCCTGCGATGGCCGGGCTCACCTCGCAGCCGACCATCGCCGCCATCGCTGCCGCGCTTCGGGGCACGCAACAGCTCGAGGTGACGACCGAGGCGATCCAGGAGCTCAACGCCTACTGGGAGGCCACCCGTGGCCTGTATCGCCCCTTCGAGACCGGCCTCACCGGCTACGCCCCCGACCTCTACCTGCACGAGATCCCGGGGGGCCAGTACACGAACCTGCGCTTCCAGGCGCAGGCGCTCGGCCTCGCCGATCGGTGGGAGTCGATCAAGCGGGCCTACGCCGCCTCCAACCGCCTCCTGGGCGACATCATCAAGGTCACCCCCTCCTCGAAGGTGGTGGGCGACCTCGCGCAGTTCATGGTGCAGAACGACCTCGACGAGCACCAGGTGCTCGAGCGCGCGGCGACCCTCAGCTTCCCTCAGTCGGTGGTCGAGTTCATGGCGGGCAAGCTCGGCCAGCCCTTCGGCGGCTTCCCCGAGCCGCTGCGCACCCACGTGCTCAAGGGCGAGGAGCCGTTCGAGGGGCGACCGGGGGCGAGCCTACCGCCGGTGGATCTCGACGCGCTCGGCGAGGAGCTGCGGCGCACCCACCCCGGCGACATCCGCGACGTCGACGTGATGAGCGCTGCCCTTTACCCCCAGGTCTTCGACGAGTACCGGAGATTTCGCACGAGCTTCAGCGACGTGTCGGTGATCCCCACCCGCTACTTCCTCGCCCCCCCTGGCATCGGCGAGGAGTTCACGGTGGAGATCGAGCGCGGCAAGACCCTCGTCATCAAGCTCACCGCGGTCGGCGAGTGCGGAGAGGATGGCCACCGCGACGTGTTCTTCGAGCTCAACGGCCAGCCGCGGAGGGTGCGGGTACGCGATCGCTCGGCCACCTCCACCGTGAAGGTCAACGAGCGCGCCAATCCGAGCGACCCCCGCTCGGTGGGCGCTCCGATGCCAGGAACCGTGATCGACGTGCGCGTCGAGGTGGGCGACGAGATCGAGGCCGGCGACGCCCTGGTCGTGCTCAGCGCGATGAAGATGGAGACGGTGGTCGCCGCCCCGCGCGCCGGCCGCGTGCACCGCGTCGCCGTCATCGAAGGCGATCAGCTCGCCGCCGGCGACCTGCTCGTGGTGCTCGCTGCCTGAGGCCCACGGCGCGAGGCACCACGAGGCGAGGGTGCCTCGCCTCGTGGTGGCCAAAAAACAGTGGTTAGGGATGCTCACGCAGGAGGGACCGCCTCGCCTCGTGAGCGAGCGAATTCGCCCACCCGCAGCGACTTTTCGGGAGCGTCGGGAATCTCCCACGCTGCGCTCGTGAGCAACCTCGAGCTCGGAGCCCCCGCCGGAGGCACCCCTCGCCCATCGCCCGCGCATGCGCGAGGCCACCGCGCGCAGCGGAGGGCAACGGAGCGCCCGGAGCCACCCGGAGCCGCGCGAAAGACGGCGCCGAAGGCGTCGTCGCGCACGGCGAGGATGGCGAGGACGGTCCGTTGCCCGGAGCGAGCACGGTGGCACGCTCTCTGGCGCGATGGGCAGACAGCGCCCCTGTTTCAGCGAGCGCGCCGGACGGCGTG